>JAEYRB010000018.1 GCA_023409735.1 Bacillota bacterium
TATTAAGGAAATCCTGAAAATATGGTTTTTTATATGATCTGCTCAGTGGCTGAAGATAACTATTAAGTCTTTTTATGAATAGAGACCTTTATTTCATTTCCACAAGTGCCATAGTAATATCATCCTGAAGAATATTTTTATCATTGCTTCCGGCAAAGTTTTTCACCGATGCTTCAATATCAGCAAGAAGCTTTTCCGGTGTTGATCTATTTTCATTCAATATGCTAAGAAGCCTGTCTTCACTGAAAAAGCTGCCATTGGAATTACGCATTTCAGTAAGGCCGTCAGTGTAAAGAAACAGTCTGCTGCCGGTATGAAAAGGAACGCAGCTGTCTTTATAGGTGGGCTTGTCGATCCAGCTGCTTATTGGTATTCCCGGTTGCTTAATAAGTTCAAATCCGGTGGCGCCAAATAATATTGGAAAGGTGTTAAGGCCTGCGTTAGAATAGAGTAAGCTTTTATTCTCAAGGTCAATGATCACATAAAATAATGTTATGTAAAGCTCATCATTAAGCCCGCTCTGGTTAAAGCTTAGAAATAACTCCTCCAGTGCATTGGCCGGCGACAGAAGCTTTTTATTAAGCGATGAACTGAGGAAGATCGTAAGCAGCGAGGCAGGTACGCCATGGCCTGAAACATCTGCAATATAAATACCAACGTGGGAGCTGTCTATTTTAAATGCATCCACAAAATCACCACCTAGGGATTCACAAGGCATATATCGGCATGAAAAACAAAGTCTGTTGTCATTTATAGCCTCGGGCAGCATACTTGACTGCAGCCTTTTTGCTATCTCCAGCTCACTTCTTAATTTAATATTCTGTTCCTGTACATTGTTGTATAAGCGCTTTAACTGAGTTGTTTCGCGGAGCACTTCAACAATGGCGACTATTTCACCCGATTCATTTTTAATTGGTGAAGACATTACAGAAAACACTCTTTCGCCTATGTACTCCTCTTTTTCATGTGAGCTGCCGTCAATGATTGATTTTCTTGAGGTACAGTTACTGCATGGAGCACAGCGCCCCAGCAGCTTATAGCACTTAATGCCGGTGGCTGATGTACCTAAAGCGTCTGACATTGCTTTATTCATGTAGATAACATTATCATCTAGATCAAGGACTCTTACCCAATCAAACATGCCGTCCAGTATATTTTCTATGAAAGGGTTATTTTTAGTAATCAAATCCATGTGTTGCCCCTTAATCCAATGTATTTTCTAATTCTTTACCCCAAATTTCGCAAAAGACTATTTTCCAAATAGACCTGAATTATTTTTTTACAATGCTTACAGCATAATACATCAAAAATTCTGTTTATTTGTATGATATCAGAAATGACTGCTCAAGTAAATCAGATGAGTTATTGGCTATTTTATACATTAAATTGAACGGGGAATAATGAGTATAGTAATAAAAACCTGTGATCTGTAAATAATATAATAACGGGACGTGGGAAATTTTTCTGAATTCGAAAAATTTTCTAAAAACTGATACGTTATAAAAATGTTCAGGAAGGTTTTTATGTTTTCAAAAACGACAGAAGGCCAAAAGTATATAGACGTATGTAGCGCAACAGCCTTCAAATGCTTTACTGATGAGTTATACAGACATATAAGCAGGGCGCAGAAAAGTGGCTGCAGATCTATAGCATTTGTTTGTATAGGTACTGACAGATCAACAGGAGACAGCTTGGGACCGCTGATAGGCTATAAAATATCTAACCTTAAGCATAAAAAGGTTTATGTATATGGAAACCTTGAAAATCCTGTGCATGCAAAGAATCTTGATGAGGCTATGAATAAGCTGGCATCAGATTGCGTACAGCCGTTTGTAATTGCAATAGATGCATGCCTTGGAAAGCTGGAGCATGTAGGTTATATCACAATAGGAGAGGGCCCGATAAAACCCGGATCAGGAGTAAATAAGGAATTGACTCCGGTAGGTGATATGTTTGTTACCGGTATAGTTAATTTTGGAGGCTTTATGGATTTTCTTGTACTTCAAAACACAAGACTTAATATAGTTATGAAAATAGCTGACCTTATTGCAGCCGGAATACGATATGTCCTTTGGAAACTGGAGTCTGAGAGCAGTAGATATACAGAAGATTTTGATGAGGATATCATCCCCGAAAAGTCTGTCTGATATTATGATTATTCATTCTCTCAATTTGTTCAGACATTTTGACCATAAATTCTTATAATATAATGTAGATGTCAAACGTGATTTGCTAATAAGTTGGGAGGATATTAATGTGAATAAAAATGCTAAATGGCTCGGAAGTATTCTGGTGATTGTTGGTGTACTATTTTTGCTTCAAAATTTTAATATTTTTAATATATGGGAATATATTAATATAGGTTATATACTTGGACATTTCTGGCCTGCGATATTCCTGATGCTGCCGGGCTTTATATTCCATGTAAGCTTCTTTTCAGGAAAGGAAAGGGATGCAGGTATTCTTGTGCCGGGCGGAATATTGCTTGTACTTGGCGCTGCTTTTCAGATCAATATGCTTTTCGGTGGATGGGATATTACATGGCCAATTTATATATTCGCTGTAGCATTCGGACTTTTTGAATTGTATGCCTTTGGCAACAGGGATAAAGGACTGCTCATACCAATAGGAATTTTGGGCGGACTTTCGGTTATATTTTTCTTATCGTTTTCGCTTAACAGGCTTCTAAGCTTTAACACAAAACCGTTTGTACTGCCGGTGATACTTATCGGAATAGGATTGCTGGTATTCTTTAACGGAAAGAACGGCGGATCAAAAGAAAAATTTTAATTTTTTGGTTAATAGATGCTCCATAGTGGTAATATACTTACAAATAAATACTTGAAATGGAGATGAAATTATGGAGAAATATGTATGCACAGCGTGCGGATATGTTTATGATCCTGAGATTGGAGATCCTGATAGTGGAATAGAACCCGGTACTGCGTTTGAAGATATTCCTGAGGATTGGGTATGCCCGATCTGCGGAGTTGGCAAGGATATGTTTGAGAAGGAATAAAATTATGGTTGCATAGTTACGGTATTATGCTATAATAATCAAATAAATGGATATTTTATTTGATTGGTAAGGAACAACGGCGTTCTCAAACGGGATAGTTATGCCCGATTTGAGGCGCTTTTTTGTTGCCTTGAAGTAAGAATGTGGAGGAGATAGCATATGCCAAAGTACACCAAGGAAGATGTAATAAGATTAGTTAAAGAAAATGAGGTTGAGTTCATCAGGCTACAGTTTACCGATATCTTCGGCATGCTGAAGAATGTAGCGATCACAGCGGGGCAGCTGGAAAAGGCGCTTGATAACAAATGTATGTTTGATGGCTCGTCAATAGAAGGCTTTGTAAGAATTGAGGAGTCTGATATGTATCTCAGACCGGATACTGATACGTTTGTCATATTCCCATGGAGACCCCAGAATGGAAAGGTTGCAAGAATGATATGCGATGTATATAATTGCGATGGCACTCCTTTTGCTGGAGATCCCAGGTACATCTTAAGAAAAACACTGGAACGGGCTGCAAAAATGGGTTTTGACACATTCAATGCGGGACCTGAATGTGAGTTCTTTCTTTTCCTGACAGATAATGAAGGAAATCCTACAACTATTACACATGACAAGGCGGGATATTTCGATCTGGGGCCTGTGGATCTGGGTGAAAACGCCAGAAGAGATATGTGCCTGGCCTTAGAGGAGATGGGCTTCGAGGTGGAGGCATCCCACCATGAGGTAGCACCGGGACAGCATGAGATAGACTTTAAATACAATGACGCACTTACCGCAGCAGACGCGATACTTACCTTTAAGCTGGTGGTAAAGACAATAGCTCAGAGGCATGGTCTTCATGCAACATTTATGCCTAAGCCTGTTTATGGAATAGCCGGTTCAGGCATGCATGTAAATACCTCACTATTTAAAAATGGGGAGAACATATTCTTTGATGAAAAGGACTCTCTGCAGCTAAGCAAGGAAGCCTACTGGTTTATAGGCGGACTTATGAAGAATATGCCTTCCATGACGGCTTTGACGAACCCGCTTGTCAATTCATACAAAAGACTTGTACCGGGATATGAGGCTCCGGTATACATAGCATGGTCTGCAAGAAACAGAAGCCCTCTGATAAGAGTTCCTGCCGCACGCGGTTCGGCAACCAGGCTCGAGTTGAGATGCCCTGATCCAAGCTGTAATCCGTATCTTGTGTTGGCAGCCATTCTTGCGGCCGGTCTTGATGGCATAGAAAATAAAATTGAGCCTGCTGCTCCATGCAACAAGAACATATTTGAGATGTCGGATGAGGAAAGATGCGCTGACGGAATTTGTGCGCTTCCCGGCAGTCTTGACGATGCTATTGAGACAATGAGCAAAAGCAGCTTTATGAAGGATGTACTTGGCGAGCATATTTTTAATAAATATATCGAAGCCAAAAAAGCGGAATGTAATGACTACAAGACTAGAGTCAGCAAATGGGAGATTGACTCTTATCTAATGAAATATTAGTACGTAGTTATTTATCCTCCGCACCATGTTTTCAAAGTGGTGCGTAATGTGCTAAAATTATAGCGAGGCGGTAAGACGCCCCCAACCTTGGTGATACTCTGCTGAGGCTGGTCAGTGATTTTGACATCTGATTGCCACGGTATTTAGGTTTGAAAAATTTTAAAAAAGAAACTTTCTTCAAACCAAAGTGTTATTACAATTAAGTGCTGCGGTATATGAAATGGGGTAATGCTATGGCCGATAAATATTGTGTTGGAGATATTGTTGAATTTAGAAAGCTTCATCCTTGCGGGTGCAAGCAGTGGGAAGTAATGAGGAAAGGAGCGGACTTCAGGGTAAAATGCTTGGGTTGCTCCCATCAGGTCATGCTTCCAAGGCCTAAGTTCGAAAAAAGTGTTAAAAAAATTATTAAATCAAATATTCAAGTCACAGAGGCTGAGACCGATAAGTAATAGGCGGGATCGGCACTAATCTACAGCGGGCTTACTGTCAGCATTTGTAATTTGTTCTTACACAAGCGGGACAGTAAGTTCGTTTTTGTATTTTTAACTGAAAACAGATTTAGCGGTAAGCCATTTAAATATGCATGTATTCTTTGTGCTTGTTATTGTAATAATAAAATAAATGATTATAAGCATGGGGATGAGATAATGTATAATGAAAAATCAAGATTGGGATCGAGTGCAAAAATTGTAATTACTTCTCTTATATGTGCAACAGCTGTAAGCGCGCTTACTGCTGTTGCAACAGTCAGATACATCAGGGGATCAGCCGGAGGATATCCTGATAATGGAAGC
>JAEYRB010000012.1 GCA_023409735.1 Bacillota bacterium
AAATATGGATGGACTCTTGATTATAAGATAAGTTCAGGACAAAACAAGCTCAACAGTATTGATTCCTTATCAGGTTTTAATCCAAACGCATATTATTTTGCTTATAACAATGAGCTTTCAAAAGACATAGGCCTTGATATGAGCAAGTACTCAAATAGCTCTGGTATTGACATTGACATTTACAGAGTTCATGAGAGTATGCCGGAGGAATTTTATCCAATACAGAATTGCAGAGGCATTGTTGTAAAACATAATGGTAATATTATTGGCGCATTTATCAGCGCAGGGAGGCACAGGACGTTTAATGCCTGCAGCCTGAAGGGCAACAGTTTTGAAAAGGTGACGGGAAAAACCATTGATGAGTGGCTCCCGGATATGCTCAGAGCAGATGACGCCGATAATAGACTTTCGAAGCTGGAGGCAGCACAGGTTATTGAGGAATATTTCACAGCGCTTGGCAAAAAAGACTATCATGCAGCACAGGCCTGTATAGCGAGAAAAACATTACTGGGCTATTTAACTGCAAATATGCCAAATAATGAATTATTCAACGAGGGAATTAGCCTACCATTAACTGATTCGCCCGTGCGTGGTGAAAATGACAATCTGAAGTCTGCTAAACTGATAAAGGTTGAGCCGATCGTTGATGAACCATTTATTGATGAGACTGATAAGAATGCAAAATACTTCAATGTAAAAGTAGACCTGCAATATAGAGAAATTGCTTCTATCAGCAGTGGTGAACAGTCATGGGGCTGTAAAATGGTTTATGAATCTCCTCAGACGGGTTGGAAGATAGAGAGCTTTGGACATTGATGATCAGTTAAGGCCTTGGATATTGATGATTAGATATAGAAGGTCGGCTATAGTAAAAATAATATAATAAAGACCTGCGGATTACTTTGTGTGGTTCGCAGGTCTTATTTATGTGCGCCCGACGGGCGCACGTTCCAACGGGTGAAAGTCCCGAATCCGCCCGACAGTGGGAAGGATATAACCAAGACCAAGGGTGTCCTCGGTGACGAGGAATCTGAAGGAAGGTGGAGGCAAATCTCTGATCTGACGAACAGAAATTTCATCAGGCTACGCATGAGGGTAAGGCTACATAACAAGTCAAAGCCCAATAACTGTACGGAATCTTGTATAGTAACTGCAACAGATAGATGGAGAGAAGAAACGTGTGAGTACTCGGGGAGGTCTGTATGAAATGCTCCGAAAGGAGTAACCACTGTACAAGGAAACGAGGCAGTGCTGAACATACAGAAGTCAGCAGAGGTTATAGTAGCCGAGAGGTGAAGGACCGAATCAATAGGAGTCCAGAGTATAACCGAGAAAGGAGGGATGACCGATGAAGGCAGAAAACTCTGAAAACAGAGGCTGTCTGCAAGACATAACCTTATGTATGCAAACGGCTGGCCGTCCTTCGATCAGCCGTTTTGCTTTTTAGTGGATTCCGAATTTGTGAACCGATCTTATACTCCCACTTGTATCTATTCGTTTAAACGCATATAATTATAGTTGGCTTATTGTATGCATTCTCCCATACGCGAATGGAAAGGAAACGATAGATATGGACTATATATCAACACAGCAGGCGGCTGAGAAATGGGGCATTTCAAACAGGCGAGTTCAGCAACTATGTGAACAGGGGCGCATTACAGGTGCGATTCGATTCAGCCGAGTTTGGGCAATTCCAAATGAGGCTCCAAAACCTCAAGATCCACGCTTGAAGCAAAGTAAAGAAAACAACGGAGGTACACAATGAAAAAAACGATTTTGATATTGGAAGATGATGAAAACTTGAACCGTGGCATTGCATTTACTTTTGAGAAAGACGGTTATCGGGCTGTTTCGGCAAACTCTATCAAAGAAGGAAAACGGCTCATGGAGCAGCACAAAGCCGACCTTATCATACTGGATTTGGGGCTTCCGGACGGCAACGGGATGGACTTGTGCAAAGAAATCAGGACACATTCAAACATCCCGATTATTATGCTGACGGCTTGTGATTTGGAAACAGACGAGGTATCGGGCTTACTGGCAGGTGCAGACGATTATATTACCAAGCCGTTTTCACTCTCCATCCTCCGGGCAAGAGTGGAAGCCCTGCTGCGCCGCATGGAAACGGAAAGCCGACATATCATTAGCTCCGGCCAATACAGACTAGATACGGACACATGCCAATTTTATTTCGGTGAAGAAGAAATCTCTATCAGCGTTACGGAATTCAAGCTGCTTGTTTTTCTTATGACGAATGCCGGACAAGTGCTTTCAAAAGAACAAATTCTCTCCGCGCTATGGGACAATACCGGAAATTTCGTGGATGAAAACACCTTGCCCGTTAATATCAGCCGCCTACGTGCAAAGCTGGAGGACGATCCCAAAAATCCTCATATCATTAAGACTCTCCACGGCATCGGCTACATTTGGAACGGAGGGGTGTAAGGATGGCGCTTACAGTTACTATTGTTATTGCTGTCATTGTGTGCAGCTTGACCATCCTTTTCAGCTATCGCTATGTAAAACGAACTTTCGATTCTATTGATCGGGTTTTAGACAGTGTATTAGCTAAAAATGCAGAGCTTTCATTGGAAGCAGCGGCAGACAACAGACTTTCCAAGCTGACATATAAAGCTGTTAAAATCATTCAGATGAATGCAATGGATATTTCTCAGACCAAGCAGGAGAAAGAAATCATACAAAGCTTCATATCGGATATGTCTCATCAGATGAAAACGCCCTTATCAGGTGTCGCCATGTATACCGACCTGCTGCTTGAGGGAAGGATCACCGAGGCCGAGCGGCAGGAATTTTTATCACGCATTAAAACGGGAACGGAAAAGCTGCAATGGATGATGGACAGCCTTGTAAAAATGTCAAGGCTAGAGATAGGAGCTATTGAATTATCTCCTGTTCCCGTAGGTATCAAACAAACCATTTCCGACAGCATCAGTACCGTATATGGGGCGGCGACCAAGAAAAGCATTTCCATACAAACAGCGTACTTTGAGGATGTTTCGTTACTGCATGACCGCAGATGGACAAGCGAGGCAATCACAAATATTCTGGAAAACGCGATCAAATATTCCTCACCGGACAACGAAATCAATATATCCGTGGAAGCTCTGCCCATCTACACAAAAATAAGCATAACCGATTATGGTATCGGCATTGCCCCCGATGAATGGAATCCCATCTTTAAGCGATTCTATCGGGGACGAAACGCAAAAGGTGTTGACGGGGCCGGATTAGGACTTTATTTAGCTTCACTGATATTTCATAAACAGGGCGGCTATATCCTTGTGGATTCCAAGCCGGGGAAACATACGACATTCTCAATGTTCTTACAAAACTGTAAGAAATAAATCTGATTCTGTTAGGAGACTGTAAGAATTGCAATCTATGATAAAAGCATAAGCGAAAGGAGCGTGAAGAAATGCCGATTTTATTAACACAGGGACTAAAAAAACACTATGGAAAGGAACCGAATATTGTACGCGCCCTTGATGGCGTTGATATAGCTGTGGAAGCGGGAGAATTTGTGGCAGTTGTCGGAATGTCCGGCTCCGGGAAAAGTACACTTTTGCATATGCTGGGTGGGCTTGACAAACCGACAGACGGAAAAGTCATTGTAGACGGACATGAGCTTGCTAAAATGTCGGACGAGCAGCTTACAATTTTCCGGAGGCGCAATGTTGGTTTTGTGTTCCAGAACTATAATCTCGTCCCGATTTTAAGTGTATATGAAAATATTGTACTGCCGATTGAACTGGACGGCAACACGGTAGACAAAACGTTTATAAACGAAATCATTGACACGTTGGGGCTTGGAGAAAAACGCGATAATCTGCCCAACATGCTTTCCGGCGGTCAGCAGCAACGCGTAGCGATTGCCCGCGCGCTTGCTACAAAGCCATCTGTTTTACTTGCGGACGAGCCTACCGGCAATTTAGACACGAAAACCAGTCAGGATGTTTTAGGCGTTCTAAAAATGACTTCTACAAGATTTCATCAAACCATGATGATGATTACTCATAACGAGCAAATAGCCCAGCTTGCCGACCGCGTTATCCATATAGAGGACGGCAAAATCGTCCGGGAAGGACGTGGCTGAAAATGAAGAATAACAACGGCGCTGTTATAAGGCGGCTCACAGGCCGAAGCCTTAAATCCAATAAAAAGAGAAATTTTTTTATAATCACAGCCATTGCGCTTACGACACTACTTATTGCTTCTGTTTTCAGCATAGGCATGAGCCTTTTAGAATCTGTGAAGATGAATCAAATACGCTTTGCGGGTACTGTGGCACACGCCGCAGTCGGACACCCTACCGCTTCGCAAATAGAGCAGCTTCATGCTTTGGATTACGTTAAAGTAGTTGGTACGGGTAATAACGTCGGTTTTGTAAAGAATACGCCGGAAATGGGAAAAATCAGCCTGACCTTACACTATTTCGATAAAACCGAATGGGAAGAACTACGCTCCCCCGCCTATGTGGATATAGAGGGGAACTATCCCGAAAAAGAAAATGAAATCATGGTTTCGCGTGCGGTACTGAAACGGTTGGGTATTGATACCCCTTACATTGGCATGGAAATCCCCCTTACTTACTACACGGACAGCGAAAACAAGGACGCGCTGATTAGCGAAAACTTCCGCTTGTCGGGGTGGTTTAAAAGCTACGGCTTTGTTCAGTCAATGAATACTGCGGACGTGATACTCGTTTCGCGGGAGCTATCGCAAAAATGCGGGAAAACCGTTGAAAAAGATGGTTCGGCAACGCTGATGTTCGATAATGAATCGCGTGCTTCGGAATATTGCGGCGCATTAGTGTCCGATTTGGGTTTATCCGAAAATCAGCCGGTAGTAACGGTTGAAAATTATGATACGAATGCGGGACAGGCAGCAACTACTTTGATTGCCTTATGCACGATCGCGGTATTCTTGATTTTTACAGGGTATCTGCTGATCTACAACGTCCTATATATTTCCGTTTCCCGCGATGTGCGGTTTTACGGGCTTCTTAAAACGCTTGGAACAACGCCGAAACAGATTAAGCGAATCGTTACCGAACAGATTTTAAGGCTCTGCGTGATTGGAATACCGATTGGCATCATACTTGCGTTATTGCTTTCGCTCAAGTTTGTTCCGTTCTTTATTTCAGAGCTTGGGGCTGTTTCCACAGAAGCGGTTGTGTCTTTCTCCCCGTTCATCTATTTAGGCGCGGTTGTCTTTCCTTTACTCACGGCGTTATTGGGCGCGTGGAAGCCAGCTAAAAAAGCGGCAGGTATCTCTCCCATAGAAGCGCAGAAATATACTGGCGTGGAAGTAAAAACGAAGGATACCCGTTCGTCCGCACACGGCAAACCGTATAAAATGGCTTTTCGTAATATTTTTCGGGATAAAAAACGTGCGGGCGTGGTATTGCTCAGCCTATCTTTAGGTATAACGACATTTTTAACGGTTACTACATTGGTTTTTAGCGTGAACATAGCCAAATACATTGATTCCACATTTGAAAGTGATTTTGTGCTGGAAAACAGAGCATGGACAACGCAAAAATTTGATAAAGCGTTTATAGAAAAACTGGAATCTATTCCCGGATTTGAAACTCTACACGTAACGACATGGGGGAAAATGAGCCTTGATTACTCGCCTGACGCTTTTGGTGAATACATTGCCAATTACCCTAAGCAAGAACAGATAGCCAATTTAACGGAGAAAGACATTTCTGAAAACTTTCGCGGGTTCGTCCTCGGCGTTGACGGTGAAATGCTAACAAAATTGAGCAGCACGCTTGATAAGCCTATTGATGTTGGCGCTTTTGAACGCGGCGAGATTGCGTTAATCGCAACCGATATTCCCGGCATGTTTTCAAATGTCCATGAGTTGACGATTTCACCGTCTTATCAAAACAAAAACGATAATCCCAACAGCCAAAAAATTATTATACCGCTTGGGGGGTTCGTTCCCTATGATTATAGAAGCGTTGGCTCCAGTCTAGCGCCTACTGTGATTATATCAAACGCTTTCATGCGAGAATGGTTTAATGAACCGATTGTAGCGCAAATCAACCTTGATGTCTCAAGCGGCTATGAGCAAAACGCCCTGATTGCGCTAAAGCAAATCATTGGGAGCGATTTTGAAATATCTCTAACATCAAAGATGGAATCAATGGAAGAACTGAATAGCGCAAAAACGGTATTGTTTGTTCTCGGCGGCGGCGTTGCGCTTGTTATCGCTTTGATTGGTATTCTCAATTTTGTAAATGTAATGTCGGTTAGTGTTATGGTTCGTAAGCGCGAACTGGCGACGCTTGAATCTATTGGCATGAGCCGAAAGCAAGTCAGGAGAATGTTGGTGTTTGAAGGGCTTGTGTACGCTGTGATAACCTTATTTTTCGTCTTTACGGCAGGAAGCGCCATCACCTTTGGGATATTTAAGTTGTTTCAGCAGCTTGTGGCCTATGCAATATTCACCTATCCTGTCATCCCTGTTTTGATAGCAAGTTTGGCAATTCTGGCAATCTGTATTATTACGCCGGAAAATGCGTATCGCGCTATTCATAAATCAACTATTGTTGAGCGTCTGAGGGAATCAGAATAATAAAAAGGATTACTTATCGGCCGATAAACAAATCAAAGAACTGCCAACACCAAAAGAGTATTGGTAGGTAACTAAATGAGCGCTTTTAAGGGCCTTCCAGTGGGCAGATATACTGCAGTAGTCCATCTTGAAAACGGGGATACAAGGGATTTCGGTTCATTTGACACAAAAGAGGAGGCCTTTGCGGTGGTAAAAGCATTTTGCGACGAGCAAGTTAAGGCCAGAAAAATGACGCAGCAGGAAGCAGACAAGATCTTGAGCGGATTTTGAGCGAATAAAGTATAGATACAACCTTATGTCAATGGCAAACTTGCCGAAAGGCAAGGACGCAAAGCCATAGGGTCTACGATGCCCACGAGACTTTTATTCTGTACATATTGATTATAATTATGGCATAACGTTCTGTTTCGGAAGGGCGTTATTTTGTTTATTGCGTTGACCGAAGGTCTACAGCAAAAAGGCGTTTATCTTATTTGTTTATTTGTAGATTTTGCGCACATAGATAAAGGCGTATTAAGACATATGTGGCACATGCTCAAACAAACACATATGTTTTATGGTATAATTAGACAAAGCGGTAGAAAATTTCAATCCTACTGTACCACATATGCAGGAGCTCTCTGTTTGAAACGGAGCTTGTTTTGAAATACGTTTTTACAGTCACTAAGATGTCACTTTACATTGCTATGATGATAAAAAAATCGTAGGAGGTTGATATGGAAATACTAAAATGTAATGGGGTAGAAAAAGTATACGGTAGAGACGAGAATCAAGTGAATGTACTAAAAGGTATTAGCCTATCCATTGAGATGGGGGAATTTGTAGCAATTGTTGGTGCATCAGGTTCCGGCAAATCTACGCTCCTGCACATATTAGGCAGTGTAGACAAGTCCACAAAGGGCTCGGTAATTGTTGATGGTGTTGATATTGGGTCGCTGAATGCCACAAATGCAGCAATTTTTAGAAGGAGAAAGGTGGGTCTGATCTATCAATTTTATAATCTCATACCAACACTGACAGTTGAAAAAAATATCTTAATGCCAATGCTTTTAGATAAGAGAAAGCCGGATAAGCAGAACTATGAGAATATTATTCGTACTTTAGGCATAGAGGATAAACTAAATGCGCTGCCAAACCAGCTTTCCGGCGGACAGCAGCAAAGAGTAGCAATTGCACGGGCACTGATTTATCGCCCTGCTATTTTACTCGCTGATGAGCCAACCGGAAACCTTGACCGGAAAAACTCCAAGGAAATTATCGACCTGCTAAAGCTCTTCAATCGCAATATGAAGCAGACCATACTGGTTGTTACGCATGATGAGAAGGTAGCATTGGAGGCGGATCGCATAGTGACAATAGAGGATGGTATGGTTATAAGCGATCAGAAGAGGAGGTTGCAGCATGTGGAAGGATTATTCTAAGAGCTATATAAAAAATAATCGTACTGCCAGTATTTCTATTATGGCAGCAGCGTTTATTGCAACTTTGTTCCTGTCATTGCTCTGCACTTCATTTTTTAATGCCTGGACCTATGAGATCGAAAGGATACGGCTTGAAGAGGGAGATTGGCAAGGAAGAATTACAGGTAATATAGATGAAGAAGACTTAGCAATGATACAAAATTTTGCCAATGTTGAAAAGGCTGTTATCAACGAAGCCTTATCCGACGAAAAGACTATTGTTGATATATACTTTATTAATGCTCGGACTATTTATCAGGATATGCCCCTGATCGTAAAGAAATTAGGACTTCAGGAGGATGCTGTACAGTATCATTCCCTGCTCCTGTCCAGATATTTCATACATGATCCACAGGATAAAGAGCCACCATTACTTCTTGGCTTTTACGTGGTAATATTGATTGTTGTTTCAGCTTCATTAGTTTTGGTAATACATAACCCATTTGAAATATCAATGAATGCGAGGATTCATCAGTTTGGAATCTTGTCCAGTATTGGTGCTGCACCAAAACAGATCAGGACCTGTCTGCTTCAGGAAGCGGCAGCTCTTTGCGCCATACCGATTTTTGCTGGAAATTTGCTGGGAGCTGGAATCAGCTATCTTGTGATCAAATCAGTTAATATATTTGCGGCAGATCTATCCGGGCGGCATCAGGCTACATTTCAGTATAATCCGCTGATTTTTGCAGTTTCAATTTTATTGGCTGCACTTACTGTAATTGTATCAGCATGGATACCTGCGAGAAAGCTAAGTAAAATAACACCACTTGAAGCAATTCGTAATTCCAATGACCTGCATTTGAGAAAGAGAAGGCATTCACGTATTCTGTCATGCATGTTCGCAATAGCAGGGGAGTTGGCAGGAAATGCACTAAAGGCACAGAAGAAGTCACTGCGAGTTGCCGCGGTATCATTGCTGCTTTCATGTCTTTGCTTTACAGTTATGCTTTGCTTCTTCACTCTTTCCGAAATCAGCACCAGATATACCTATTTTGAACGTTATCAGAATGTATGGGATGTTATGGTAACAGTTAAAAATACTCAATTGAGGAGTCTAAACTCAGTAGAACAGATGAGGGATGTTTCGGGTGTGCGGGATTGCGTTGCGTATGAAAAAGAAGAAATGACCAGCCTTATCTCGGATGATTGGCAGAGCGAAGAATTGTCAGGACTTGGTGGCATTGGAGCGGTTACCGGGGGCAAAGTTAAGAGGGAGGGCGATTGCTTTAAGGTGCCGTCAACTATTGTCATTATGGATGATGAGAGCTATTTGAATTACTGCTCACAGCTTGGAATTGCGCAAAGCCTTGATGGAGCAATTGTTTTAAATAGACTATGGGATAGTATAAACAGCAATTTCCGTGAAAAAAAGTATGTTCCATATGTGAAGGAAAATCGGGAAACAACAGCACTATGTGGTACCAGCGGAACTCCTATAGAAATTCCCATAGTATCTTATACTCAGAAAGCTCCTGTTCTGCGCGAAGAATACAACGATTATTCACTTGTTCACTTTTTACCATTGTCAGTTTGGAATAATATATCAAATGAAATTAATAAGACAAAGGTAACAACTTATATTCGGATTTTATCAATTAAAGGAACAGAGCTTGACGAATTAAATACGCTTGAGGATGCGGTTGTTAAGCTTCTGGGACAGAGCTATACTATAGAAAGCGAAAATAGAATTTTGGAAAAGACCTCTAATGATGATGTTAAAAGAGGTTCGAGATTGCTTTTAGGTTGTTTTTGCGGCTTGCTTGCTGTCATTGGGATTGCTAATGTTTTTTCTAACACATTGGGCTTCCTTCGTCAAAGAAGGCGTGAATTTGCCCGATATCTGTCCATTGGGTTAACTCCGGGAGAAATGAGTAAAATGTTCTGTATTGAAGCATTTGTCATTGCAGGCCGTCCTGTATTGATCACACTACCTCTTACCGCAGCAGCTGTTGCATTTATGATTAAGTCAAGTCACTTAGCACCAATGGTTTTTTTAGAAGAAGCGCCGATTATTCCAATAATACTATTTGCCATGGTTATTTTCGGCTTTGTGGCTTTAGCATATTATATTGGTGGGAAGCGAATTCTAAATTGCAATTTGAACGAGGTACTCAGGGATGATACTGTAATTTAGGAAAGCTTGGGTGAACTCTGCAAGGCAATTCATTTTCCACATCGGTCATCCGAATTATCTTGTAGTGTCCAGCCATAATCGCCATGATAAATCATTTGCCTTGTCATGCCTCCGTCTATACAGATATTCTCACCAGTGATAAACCCCGCTTTTTCAGAACAAAGAAACAACACCATATTAGCAATATCAGATGGATTTCCAACACGATGTACAGGCTGCTGTACAGCATCCTGTCCGGTATATTCTGTAAAAGCTGTGTCGATCCAGCCGGGAGAAATTGAGTTAACCCGAACCCGTCCGGCAAGGCTAACTGCAAGCGCGTGGGTCAGAGCTGCAATCGCGCCCTTGGCAGCGGTATAGCTTTCGGTTTGCGGCTGACTCATACGATCCCGGGTTGAAGAAATGTTAATAATAGAGGCATTCGGCAAAAAATATGGTAGAAACAATTTTGTCAAATAAAACGGTGCTGTGACACCGACCTTTAGAGCGTTGTTAAAATCATCATATGAACATTCATTAATACCTTTCATCAACGGCAAGGCATTATTTATAAGATAGTCTACATGGCCGTAATCAGAAATGACTTTTTGAGCAAAGCGGCTCAATGTTTCCTCCTGAGCCAAATCTCCTGTAAAATATACGCCATCGCGTTTATCAATCACACAGACTATTGCGCCGTTTTTTTGAAATTCTTCTGCAATCGTTTTACCAATTCCATGAGCGCCACCGGTCACAACAACAATCTTATTTTGAAAATTCATTATGACTCCTCCTTTTTGATTATTTTATCATTGCACATAAAGATATACTACAATAAATCTCAAAATCGTTTCAACCTCCCTTGTTATAAAAACTTACTTGTTGTTAAAACTATATTATACTGTATTCAGGAAGCCTGAAAGAGAACAATAACCACAGGACGGAAAGGATAGGAGGTAATCGTTGTGTATAGTATTGACTTGATGGAACAGGAACATGATAACATAATGGTACTTATTAAATGTATGCGAAATGCCTGTTGTGGACTTTTGGAGGGAAAGCCTGTAGAACAATCAGATTTTCTTGACATGATTCATCTTGCACGCTCATATGCGGATAAGCATCACCATGGAAAGGAAGAGCAAATTCTATTTCGCGAGATGACGAACAGCTTGGGACGTGTAGCTGTCAACCTCATTCAGCATGGGATGCTGGTGGAACATGACCTTGGTCGACTACATATCGGTCAGCTGGAAGCAGCGCTGGAGCGTTACAGTAGTGAACCAAGCACAATGGAAAAACTCAATATCATTGCATCCGCATCCGGCTATGCCAGCCTGCTGCAGCGGCATATAGATAAGGAAAATGCGGTGGTTTTTTCCTTCGCTAAGAGAAGTCTGTCGCAGGAGACACAGGACAAGATAGACAGGGAAGTTCAGTTATTTGAGGACAATGAAAGAGCCCAACGAGATACAGACTTACAATTGCTTGAGAGGCTGTCTGCCAAATATGCTTCGCTTTTATATTCCTGAAGAAGCTCACATACTGATGCCGTTAAGCATCCGGAAAAGTGAAATGTTCTTTTATGCCAGTAGACAAGTATACTTTGAGGTTTGATTGATGCAATTAAATCATGCGGTGAGTATGCTTTAATTACAAGAAAGCATCAGTGCAAAGTACCAACATGTACATATTTATAACTGCTTATGCAGTTATGGTATCATTATAAATCGCAACCTGATTGCGGCCATTATTCTTAGCTGCATACAATGCGGAATCGGCAGCTTTTATAAGCATTTCTAGATCAACGTCCTTTGAATTCATGCGGACCAGCCCACAGCTTAAAGTGATATGTTTTCCATCGGTGGCCTGTATGGGACAGGACTCAATTTGAGTGCGAATATCCTCGCAGATGCGATAGGTTTCCTCTCCGTCACAATCCCCGAATACTACAGAAAACTCATCTCCGCCCATCCGGAAAGCGCGGATGTTTTCTGCCTCAATTGCCTTTAGAATTTGTGACAAATAAAGCAACGCGCGATCTCCTGCTACATGGCCGCAGAGATCATTTACACATTTAAAATGGTCTACATCAAACATTGCCAGCGAAAGATTTTTATTTGTTTTTCTGCATTCTTTAATCAATTTGGGAAGATAGTCGTCAAAGGTTTTTCTGTTATATAATCCTGTGAATGGGTCTAGCTTTAGTTGTTCACTCATATATTGCTGTTTGTTATCGAAATTCGTCAGTACCGCCTGATTGTCGTGGCCGTATCGGATCAAAATCTTTGCCAGCAAATATGAGCAGAGGAACATAAAACAAACAACAAATATCTGCATAACCATATCGCTGTCTAATTTCCCGGTGAAATACCTGACAGCACCAAGTAAAAGCACCGCAAGGCTGCTTGCCCAAAATATCCAACGGGTTAATTTTACATTAGAGAAAATAGTTGATACAAAAATCGGTAAAATGAAAGAACCCAGCAAAACCTCCGCAATGTTATGGGTTAAGCAGAGGTAGAAGGAAATGACGATAATCAGTGAAAGAGAAACACTTTCCTTCACAAGAAGGGAAAAACGGGAAAAACGAACGAGTAGGTCTATAGAAATAGCCAGAGCAAATAGACCTATGCCCGGCAGTATAATATAATACCGTAAATAGATTTCCGGTGGCCAGGCAAGAATACTTCTAGCCGCAAAATACCAAATTACATGCGCCATGATAATAAGGGCAACAATTATGTAGCCTGTATTTACAATATATCGACACCATTTGATTGGCGCTATAAATGCTTTACCGCTATTGAAGTCAACGTCTTTATCCATACAAAATCCTTTCCCGGAATTAATCTGTTCTAACAGTGTAACATTTGAGGTGCGCTGCAATTGATTTTCACAATCTGGTGCTCAGAAATGCCCCATTTTAATGCCGTATCTTTTGCGCTGAAAGTCCGTCAAATGCTCCCTGTTCACTGAAAAATAGACATAAAGCATTGTTTTATTTATATACTAGATTTTGAATAAAAGCAACAGTTAATGCTTTATTCCTTTATTTTAACCCAATAAAAAAAGAATTTCGAGATGAACTCAAAATTCTATTTTTGGTGCGGATAACAGGATTTGACCGTCTGCTTCGCTTATACGCTCCTGAAGAAGCTCGCATACTACCGCCTCGACTTAAGTCTCGGCACACTCGCCTAAAAATGTGCATTTAGCACATTTTATTAACGGCTCGTGCCTTCTCAGGTCCAAATCCTGTATATAAAAATAGAATTTCGAGATGAACTCAAAATTCTATTTTTGGTGCGGATAACAGGATTTGAACCTGCACGGTCGCCCACTGGAACCTAAATCCAGCGCGTCTGCCAATTCCGCCATATCCGCATGCCTTTTGTATAGTTGTGATGAATTTTTTACAAACGCTACATAGGAATTATAACACAAAAAGTATAAAATTCAATGCTAAACTTTGAGCAAATATAAAGAAGATTGTCTATATGCATTTAGCTGTGTATTTAACAAGTATGTGCTATTCCAGCTTTGGTGCTCAATAGGTTTAGCCTACGGGGCGCCTGGAACATAAAACCTGGCTTCTCTTTATTATTGTTATTATATGTTGTTTGAGTACCTGAAATAGATTTTACCTTTATAATAGCTGTAATATATAGTATCATAAAAAGCAATGAGATACACAAATTTAATTTTGGAGTAAAGAAATGGCATCGAGTATAATCCATTTAGCAATAACAAATGAACTTACAAAACAATACGAGTTCAAGAATGTAGATCGGCTTAAATTAGGTTCGGTCCTTCCGGATGCATCAGATAATAGTAATAATACACATTTGAAGATTTCAACATGCGGGTATAATAAGAAAACCTATGACTTTGATAAATTTAGAAGCATGTTTGGGAATCTATTGTTGAAGGATGATTTGTATTTAGGCTACTATTTGCACCTTGTTCAGGACATTTTGTTCAGACACTTTGTTTATGATGAATACAATTGGAATCCACTCATTGCAGGAAACATTGATAGACTGCATAGAGACTATCAGATAAGTAATTACTATGTCGTTACGAAATATAAATTAGATAGTAATCTTTCAGTTCCTGATAAATTCAATGAGGAGCCTATTTGCAAGTTGGGTATAGACGATGTTGATAGTTTTGTTGAGAATGTAGCTGCATATTTTAAACCGGTGGATTTTGATGATACCTTCTTTTTTACAACAAAAATGGCCGACGAATTTATCGAGAAAGCAGTTGTTTTTTCTTTAAAGGAGATAGAAAAGCTTGAACATTTCGAAAAGGGTATTAGTGCTTATGAATACGGATGGCATACAAAAACCAGGGTGCTTTTAAAGACAACCCTTAATACTCGGGATCTTGGTGGATATAAAACATGTGATGGAAAAATTACATTGTATAATAGAATCTTAAGAAGTGATGTTCAAAATTCTCCATCCGAACAAGATATAGCGTTTTTGAAGAAAAACAATATTACTACAATTATTGATATGCGCGGGATAAAAGATGTAGAACGAAAACCAAGTGGTTTTGCCACACTGGAAGGGTTTGAATATTATAATATCCCAATTGACGAAGGAAGTGGAGTCCCGGAAAGTGTTGAGGCGGTTCCATATAGTTACTTGGATATTGCCAGGGCCAAGAGTATGCCTTCTGTATTTAGAACAATTGCTTACGCATCAAATGGTATAATGTTCAACTGTACGGCCGGTAAGGATCGGACAGGAGTAGTAAGTGCGCTCATTCTCTCTTTGTGTGGGGTAAGTAAGGATGATATTGTTATGGACTATATAACAACCAAAGAATGTAGTCAAGAGCGTTTTGAACTCATTCATAAGAATTTTCCTGATGTTGATATGAATATAGTGATACCAAATGAAAATTATATAATTACCTTCCTGCGGTTACTTATGGAAGAGTACGGAGATGTCAAAGGATATTTTGAAGCAATCGGAGTAACCGAACCTGAGCTAAGTGCAATAAGAAATAAATTGTGTTAGCGAATTACTGCTTGTGATTCACCATTTGGCAAGAAGCCGATACTCATTATGATTAGGCAATAAAAAAATCAAGGCACATAATAAAAACTGTAAATAAATTTAGGAAGGGAAAATAACAAAATGAAAAAATGGTATGATGAAGAATATGATTTTGAGATTGAAGTGACCGGCTTATTACGCAGCGACCATACAGAGCATTACTGCAGAAACGGTGAAGAAATCGGGGATAAGTACTTCTGCACATATGGGTGTCCTGTAAATGAGCAGGGTCAGGGGATATGCTCCAAGCTGATGATGCTTTTGTTCCCTGCTATGGAGGCTGTTCGTAGTGGTGGTGATCTTACGAATGTCGGTGGCACTGAAAAGTATGTGAAGGATTTTGTCTGCCCAGATGGATGTGTTTGTTTCCGGATGACGGCAACCAAGACAGGCAATGAGAATTTCTACAAGGGAAAGTTTTATGAGGAGAAGTAGAGATGACATTTGATTTTAAGAAGGATTATAAAGAATTTTATATGCCAAAGGGCACGCCTGAGATTGTGATGGTTCCTAAGGCAAATTATATTGCGGTAAGGGGAATGGGTAATCCAAATGAGGAGGTTGGCGCTTATCAATTGAAACAAATAAGCAGAAGGGAAGGAAGATAGTTGTGTGCACAAGTATTGTATTAAATAGAAAGAAAACCATTATTGGCTGGAATCTTGACATTCTGGATATGGAATACAAAGTCGTAGCGGAAGATGATAAGGTTTATATAGCAATCAATGACAAGACCGAAGGCTGGATGCCGCTTTTCGGTGCAAATTCAAGAGGAAACTTTGTTGCCATGCCCACCTGTTGGCCTTTTGATGCCAGAAGCGATCCGAGCAACCCGAGCTGTAATAATATCATTATGCTTGATATTGATCTGCTCCTTGGTAAAAAGACAATGGAAGAAATAAAGAGGATTGCTGATAATGAGAGCATTTGCAGTGTCCCGGGTGTAACTTTCCAGGCCCAGCTTTCTGATAAAAACGGAAATGTGTTGCAGATTATCCCCGGCCAGGGCTGTCAGTACATGGAGAGGCCGGCCTTCTCTGTGCTGACAAACTTCTCCCCATTCAAAGGAGAAAGCGAATTGCATCCATGGATGGGAATCGACCGATACAGAAAAGCCGTAAGTATGCTGGAAAAAGCGGACGATGATTTTGGCGTAATGGACTTATTCGAAGTGCTAAAAGAGGTCTCACAAACTGTTTGCCCAACAGTGGTTTCAATGGTATTCGATGTGGATGAAAATACTGTGTACTGGTGTGAAAATCGCGAATGGACAAAAATCAATGAAAAGCGTATGATATTCGAAAAATAGAACAAAAGAATTATACTAAAAAAGCAAATTGAAAAAGAATAATAGAGCAACAGATATCAGTCTGATCGTTCATTGCGATATAGAGAATAATTTGAATTTATGGAGGGTTTCGTTATGAAAGAAATAAGAATATCAGACATTGATAATATAACAATAGGTCAGGTGGAAGATGCGAAAGCGGGAACAGGATGTACCGTATTTATATGTAATGAAGGAATGGCTGCCGGACTGGATGTGCGCGGAGGCGGGCCGGCGTCACGTGAATCAGAGCTGCTTAAGCCACTTGCTGCAGCCAATAAGATCCACGCTATCATGCTTGCCGGAGGAAGTGCTTTTGGACTGGATGCTTCTGGCGGCGTAATGCATTTACTGGAAGAGAATAATATAGGTTTTGATGTGGGTGTTACTAAGGTTCCACTTGTGTGTCAAGCAGATTTATTTGATCTAGCGGTTGGAGATTCGAGGATTCGACCAGACAAGAAAATGGGATATGATGCCGCTCAGATTGCTATAGCCGGAGGAAATTATCAGGATGGTAACTACGGCGCGGGTTGTGGCGCAACGGTTGGCAAATGGAATGGCATGGATACTTGCATGAAGTCTGGAATAGGCAGTTATGCAGTACAAATAGGCGATTTGAAAATAGGAGCTGTCATTGCTGTAAATGCCCTGGGGGATATATATGATTGGAAAACAGGAAAGAGGATAGCTGGCGTACTATCCGCAGATAAAAAGTCATTTGCTTCGACAGAAGAACTAATGTTAAAGAACATAGAAAGTGTTGAAAATAAGTTTACGGGAAATACCACAATCGGAGTGGTTATTACAAATGCTTATTTTAATAAATCGCAATTGTGTAAAATTGCTGGTATGGCTCAAGATGGATATGCACGCTCTATAAGACCTGTTCATACCTCTACTGATGGAGATAGTATTTATGCGGTATCTGTGGGGTCCGTACCTGCAGATATAGATGTTGTTGGTACTCTTGCAGCGCAGGTAACAAGTGAAGCCATTCTTCGTGCAGTAAATAATTGTGAAGCTGCGTTTGGATTTCCTTCTGTAAGCAGCATGAAACTTTAAACTGCAATCAATTTTGAAGTTATGAACTCGAGACTGAATTTGTTTTTTTTCGAGGCCAATTTGTGAGGTAATAAAATGAGTAAAAAACAGAAAATTATATCCGGTGTAGTCGCTGGCATTTATTTGGTCTTATTAACCTGGTTGATTTTATTCAAACTCAGTGTGGATTTTGAAGAGATATGCAAGATTAACTATCGAAGTATTAATCTGGTGCCGTTCAGTGAATCTGTTATAGTTAATGGAAAGCTCGAGTTAAGTGAGATTATTTATAACATTCTGGCATTCGTTCCGCTAGGTGTTTATATTCAGATGTTTAAACCCGATTGGTCAATTATAAAAAAGTTCCTGCCGGGCTTCGTTTTAAGTTTAACTTATGAGACAATTCAGTTTATATTCTCGATTGGAGCAAGTGATGTTACTGATTTAATTGGAAACACTTTGGGAGGAATTATTGGAGTTGGGCTTTGTTGCTTAATTAAGAAGCTCTGTAAAAAGAATTATGTTAGCGTTATAAATACAATAGGAATAGCGGCAGAGCTTATCTTCTTTACATTGTTTGCTCTATTGACATTAGCCAATGTGTGACACAAAACAACACTTTAAATCCAACAAAAACTGCTAAAAAATTGAAATTTTTATTAACAACTTAATTAATGTGTGGTATAAATATCAATATTGGTTGATTGATTGTACAGAATAATATAAGAGGTTGAGATGTTGAATTTAGATAAAATCATTAATCTAGGAATAAAAAAAGTTATAGATAGGGGTACCGCAATAGTTTTAGAGGAGACAGAGGACTCCATATTTGTCAGGGATAGAATCAGTGATGCATTTATGATAGCAGCTGGTGACGTTGAACTGGGCAAGGAATGGCTATACAAACATGAGCAAAATGGATATTCTCTGGTAACATTGTTTGATAAGAGTTTAGCATGTTATGTAATGCAAAGATATGGGCTGGAGATCAAGCTCGACTGCTTCCAGGCTGCTTATCAAAAGAAGGAGTTACCAACAAGAAGAATAGATATGAAGATGAAAGCGGCGACCTTTGAAGACTTGTCAATGATCATGCAAAATTATGAGTGGATCAGCAAGGACGAGATGAAAGAAATAATTAACCGTCAGAATCTTTTCCTGGGCTTAGTTGATAATAAACCGGTTGGGTTCGTAGGAGAGCACCTGGAGGGGAGTATGGGGATTCTCTATGTTTATCCTGAATTCAGAGAGAATGGATATGGTAGCGAATTGGAAAAGATGATGATTATCAGAACTCTTGAACAGGGCTACACCCCATTTTGTCAGATTGAAATAAACAACAAGAATTCTTTGAAGCTGCAAAGAAAGTTGGGACTGAATATTTCTGATGAGCATGTTTATTGGCTATTTTAAAATTTAGGATATTTAGGCTGCAGCAGATTTTAAATTCATTCATTGGGGGTGAACAGATTGTTAGATAAATCAATTCCTTTTTTCCAAATTATTATGCGGCGCAAATATGGTGGACCTGATATAATACCCAGCCTTCCGGAGGGATATTCAATAAGAGGCTATAAAAAGGGAGATGAAATTGCGTGGGCGGAAATAGAAGCATCAGTTTTAGAGTTTGAAAACGTCGAGCAAGCTCTTGAATGTCACAAGGGTTATGATTCTCGTTCAGACGAATTGCCATTAAGACAGTGGTTTGTTATCGGGTCTGATGGAATAGCAGTGGCAACAGCTACTGCTTGGTATATCATTCAGGATGGCATCAGAATTCCAGTTGTTCATGCACTTGGCTGTAGACCTGAATATCAAGGAAAAGGTCTTGGAATGGCGGTCGCTGCCAAAATGCTAGAATCATTTTACAGACTGGAACCGAACAGGGATATTTGGTTGGATACTCAGACATGGAGCTATAAGGCAATTGGCATATATATGAAATTGGGTTTTATACCAATGAAGACAGATACATATCAGGGGATTAACAATGATTATTACGACGCATTGCCTGTCCTTAAACAAAAAATGCGCCCGGAAGAATATAAAAAATTTGTAATCTTTTCAAGGTAAATATCCTAATTTATATGATATAGGAATAAGCGGGTCTCTTATGATGAGGATTTAATGAATAATGATGCAGCTCAGATTTTAGTTGAGATGCAGATAAGCACGATGTTAAGTGACCTAGTTAAGAATTGGTTGATACACTAAATTCTAAATGAGTGTATTGAGATAAAACTTTGAGGAGTGAAATAGAAAGCATGCATGTATATCTATTTGGACAGATTTTAGGAACACACTCATTCTATCTTAAAGGTGGTTTTTTACAGCCGGATGAGTATTCTGAGCTTGCTGCAAAGTTTTTTCTTCCCGGAGGGGAAACGGGAAGCGCAGCAACAGTGCTTGCTTCATTGGGAGTCAGTGTAAAGATGGACGGGACCCATATCGGCACAGAAGTTGCGCCTATGCTAAAGGAATTTTATAGCGATAAGTCTGTGGATCTTTCATCACTAACATTTGATCCTGATTACCCGGGGCTGATAGATTATGTTGTGGTGGCAGATCTGGTACGGTCACCGATGGGAGTATTTCAGGCTTTATATAACAATGGAATTAAGAGATGGAACGCTCCAAAGGAAGAAGATATAAGTGAATGCAGCGTAGCAGCTATTGATCCGTTTTTCCAGGAAGAAACTGAGCTGGCAGCTAAGCTTTGTGTGAAGTATGATAAGCCTTATGTGACAATCGATTGTCCCCACACAGAATATTTGCATCGGCATGCAGCTATTAATGTCGTCTCTAAGGAATGTCTTGATGCGCACTATGCAGGAAAAAGCAGGGAAGAGGTATTTGAACTTCTAGCCGGTACAGCAGAGGGTTTGGTCATTATTACCGGTGGCGAAAAGGATATGCTCTATGGCAGGCGCGGTGAATCTATAAAACGTATGGCTACATATAAGGTTGAGGTAAAAAGTACATTAGGTGCCGGAGATACCTTTAAGGCTGGATGTGTTTACGGCTTACTAAATGGAATGAGCGATAAAGAAATAGTTAGATTTGCTTCAAAATGTTCGGCAGTAGCAATCTCCAGATATCCGCTGCCGTTATTTCCACCAAAGCTGGATGAAGTGAGTGACTGATCATTTATTAAGAAATGAATTTGCTTGTAAACATTGAAAACATGCTGACACTAGAATAAAATAGTGATTGTTATTTTAGAGCAGTTACTATACGTTTTTATTTTGGGGGCAGCTATGGCAATTGATAAGGTAAAGGCTTATTTTGAAAAGTACGGTATTGCAGAGCGAATACAGGAATTTGATGTATCAAGTGCAACGGTTGAGCTTGCAGCAGCAGCTTTGAAGTGTGATCCTAGAAGAATTGCAAAAACCCTTTCTTTTATGGTAAATGACAAAGCTATATTAATAGTTACAGCGGGAGACGCAAAAATAGATAATCCTAAGTATAAGGCTCAGTTTTGCACAAAGGCAAAGATGCTCTCACCTGAAGAGGCTGTCGAATTAGTCGGTCACGCTGTGGGCGGAGTATGTCCGTTTGCCATCAATAGCAACGTGCCTGTATACCTTGACGAATCGCTTAAGCGCTTTGAAACTGTTTTCCCAGCATGTGGAAGCAGTAACAGTGCTATTGAGTTAACAATAAATGAGCTTGAAAAGCACTCTGATTATACAGCATGGGTTGATGTCTGCAAAGGCTGGGAATAGGGCAATCATAAGATGCCTTAGGTTCATTCGGATGATATTTAAAATAATTTGAATATAGTTATTACAAAACGCTCTTCTTCGGGGGAGCGTTTTGTAATTAATGGCGTTGCCTAAAGGGCTACAGCGAAAAGGCTAGAGGTGTTCGATAACCGAGGTTTTTATTTAGTATCCACAACACATACAATTTATGGTATTATTTATCAAAGGCCAATAAGGAGAAAATTAATGAAAGAATATGATTACAAAAAGGTTGATGCCTTCACAAGTAAAGGCTCTATGGGGAATCCGGCAGCATTTTTAATGCTCCACGATGCAAAAATGTCGGATGAGCAGTTCTTGGCAATTGGAAGGGAACATGCAGGCTTTGTATCAGAGGTCGTGTTTTGTACAGATTCTGATAGGGCTGACTACAAGCTGACATACTACTCCTCACAGTGTGAGGTAGATTTTTGTGGTCATGGAACAGTAGCAGCTATGTATGAGGTGATCAGAAATGATAAAAAACTGCTTCATAAGGCTGAGATATTGTTTGACACAAATAAAAAGGGAATACTTAGCGTGTATAATCGCCTTCAGGAGGAAGACGCAATTTATATTACAGCACCAAAGGCACAGCAGCTACAGGTGCCTGTAAATCATGAACAGATTGCAAAGGCACTGGGAATACAAATTGCAGATATGCAAAATGCTTCTCCTGTTGATTTTATTGATGCAGGTTTACGCACTCTCATTGTGCCAATTTTAAAATTAGAGAAGGAGATATCTGTTTATCCCAATGAGCCTTGTTTGAAGGAGTTCTGCCTTAATAATGGTATCGATATTATATTGATATTCTGTATGGACACAGCAGCCAAAGAATGTTTCGCACATACCAGGGTGTTCGCGCCTAAATTCGGCTATCTGGAGGATCCCGCAACAGGTTCCGGAAATAGCGCCTTTGCCAATTACCTTATTAAAAATAAAATGTGGGATGGTAGTCCTATCGGTGTGGAACAGGGAGGAGACAATATCTTATATAATACTATTAAATTAATGAAACAGGAAGAATATATTCTGTTTGGCGGGCGGGCGACTCTTCGTATAGTCGGAAAGTACATCGTAGAATGATTCTCGTATTCATGTGTTTCAAATGCAGCATTTCATTTAAAATTTGAGGAAGGATGATACAATGATTAAGATTCTTTTCGTCTGCCACGGCAATATATGCAGAAGTCCGATGGCAGAGTTTATTATGAAGGACATGGTGAAGAAAGCACATATGGAGGAACTGTTTGAGATCGCATCAGCTGGTACGAGCAGTGAAGAATTGGGCAATCCTGTTTATCCACCGGCGAGGCGTAAGCTTGCAGAGCATGGTATAAGCTGCTCCGGTAAGACAGCACGTCAGATAAATAAATCTGACTACGATTATTACGACATGATCATTGCAATGGAGCAGGTGAATCTAAGAAACATGAAGCGGATATTCGGCGGGGACCCGCATGGAAAGCTATCCCTTCTGCTGGATTTTACAGACCATCCGGCTGATGTTGCTGACCCATGGTACACAGACGATTTTGATACGGCATGGCATGACATAGAAAAAGGCTGCAAGGCTCTCGTTGCAAAGCTTATATAGTATATAAGAAACAAACACTCTGTTTTTGAACAAAAAAAGAGAGGAAAAATATACAATTATTGTGTACCATCATAATGTCGATCGATAATCATGAGAGGTAGAAGAATATATGGAATGGATTGAAGGCATGAATTCTGCGGTGAATTATATTGAAGAGCATCTTTGTGAAGAACTTGATTATGACAGGATGGGACAGTTGGCAGGATGCTCACCACATCACTTTCAGAGAATATTTACTTATTTGGGTGGTGTAACACTTTCTGAGTATATCAGAAGGAGAAGAATGTCATTAGCAGCTGTTGATTTAAAGGATGTGAGTAGAAAGGTAATCGACATTTCATTGAAATATGGTTATGATTCTCCAACAGCTTTTAATAGGGCTTTTCAGAGCGTTCACGGCATATCGCCCTCTGATGCACGTGCAGAAGGAAGCATTGTAAAATCTTTCCCCCCAATCAGATTCCGGATGATAGTGAAAGGTGCGGAGGCTATGAATTATAGAATTGAAAAGAAAGATGCATTTCGAGTGGTTGGAGTTTCTACAGGACTAAAGCAGAGCGTGGAAGAAAACTTTACAATAGGACCTGCTTTTTGGGCAGAGGCTATAGGTAATGGCACAGTTGCAAGATTAGCACAGATGATGGATACGCCAATTCAAGGCTTACTTGGAATAAGCACATGCAATAACACAGATGAATGGCAGTATTATATAGCAGTTTCATCCACTCTTGAGAAGGAAGAGTTTGAGGAATTAGTTATACCGAAATGTACATGGGCAGTATTTTATGAAGAAGGTCCAATATCGAGGATTCAAGAACTGGAAAGCCGTATCATAGCAGAATGGCTTCCTACAAGTGGATATGAATATGCAAATGCTCCGGATGTGGAGTTGTACTTAAATTCTGATCCAATGAATGCAAAATATGAAGTGTGGGTACCGATAGTACGCAAAGGAGAGAAATAGCATGGATGATAAGTTTATGATATTTCTTAATGATATACCGGTTTCACTACAAGGTTTCGTAATTGAGTTAGATGAGTTTCTTATAAAAAAGGGATGTAAAAGGGATATAAAGTCAGCAAAAAGTGGATTTGTAGCATCTTATATATTTTCGCCAACAGGGAAGACTCTTTTGAATTATGTATTCAGAAAAACAGGAGTGAAAATGCGTGTGTATGCAGCAGGCATTACAAGATATGATTCCATCTTAAGTAAGTTTCCTGACAAGATGAAAAAGGAAATATTAAAGGCTGGAGATTGTAAGAAATTAATTGGGGGAACATGTTCTCCTACATGCCCTGCGGGGTATTCATTTGTGATGGATGGTATCGAGTATAAAAAATGTAGAAGTACCGCATTCTTTCACGATTTGAATGAGGAAAGCAGCAAATTCATTCTAGAACTTGTTAAGTCACAGTTGTCTTCATAAAATGAAGTACAGTAATTAATAGAGTCGGAATTAATATGACTTAAGTAGCCTGATAAGAGGCATTTAAAGGGGTGTGCATTTTTGCACACCCCTTTGTCTATAAATAAACACATACATAACTCAAAGAAACAATAAATCTGCAAGATGGTTAAGAATATGAAATTGGTATAGCATGGTTCAAGATTATATAGATCTGATAATGATAAGTTTGACTGAGTGAAGAGTGGCAATGGCCCGATGGTGACCCTTTTACGAAATTTAATGCATCATAAAGGACACAATTTATGGTATTATTTATCAGAGCAACAGGAAACTTTGAATCCGATTGCTATATAAATCCGGAACTTGATGTAGATCGTTATTTTAGGGAGAAATTCTTATGCGTATTGATATTAGGCAGGGAAATTATAAATACTTGGACGATTGCATTGAAGCACTAATGCAATCTGAGTTAGGAAAACATTATTTCTACCAATATGATAAAGCAAAAAGAACAATAGAAGCTGCACCCACCTATGGCTTAGATGAGATAATCTTTGAGTTGCTGAGACAGATTAAATGTTAGGAGGAATTAACAAATGAGGCTTGGAATCTCTTCTTCGTTGAAACATGATACTCCAAAAGAATGGGCAAAAAAGATGGTACAGATGGAATGTAGAAGCGTAGTTTTTCCGGTAAACTGCAACAGCTCAGAAGAAATGATCAGCGCATATGCAGCGGCAGCTAAAGAGAATGATTTACACATAGCCGAGGTGGGAGTCTGGGAAAATGCAATTTCTCTTTCTGAGCAGGAGCGTACAAGGGCTATGGAATATAGTATCGGTCAATTGAAGCTGGCAGATAAAATCGGGGCAGGATGCTGTGTTAATATAATCGGGTCTATAGGTGAGCGCTGGGATGGAGGCTATGCCGAAAATTTCTCAAAAGAGACTTGGAGACGAGCAGTTAAAATGATACAGGATGTGATTGATGAGGCGAAACCCAAGAATACATACTTTACAATTGAGCCAATGCCTTGGATGTATCCGAGCGGTCCGGAAGAATATCTGCAACTTATGGAGGACGTTAACAGAGAACGGTTTGCGGTGCATATGGATGTTATTAATATGATTAATAGCCCGGAGCGCTACTTCTTCCCTGAGAAATTTGTTGAGCATTGTTTTAAGCTTCTGGGAGACAAAATAAAAAGCTGCCATCTCAAAGATGTTTTTCTTAAGCAAGAGTTTACCTTTCAACTGCAGGAATGTGCATGCGGAGCGGGAACATTTTGCCTTGAAAGATATGCACAGCTTGCATTGGAGGTTAATCCAAACATGCCGATGATTATTGAACATCTTAAGTCAGATGAAGATTATTTTAACAGCATGGCGTATGTAAAGAAGAGACTGAAGAATTACCTGATTCGTCAATGAACATTGATTGATTATAACAAGGCGTCCGGTTGCGGCAGGATGCCTTTTGTGGTATATTGTTCTGAATAAAGACAATATTTTATTTTTGGGAAGGTCGTGAATTGTGAGTAGTGATATCTTCAGGGGCGTTTTACTATTATGCGATATGGATGGCACGCTCCTTGACAATAAAAGAAGATTGGGAGAAAAAAACAAAGCTGCCATTGAGAGATTTGTTGAGAGTGGTGGTCTTTTTACATTAGCCACAGGCAGAATGAAGGCATCTGTTGAACTGTACAAATTGCCCATTAGTGTCCCGGCGATTATATACAATGGTGCTGCTATATATGACTTTAAAAAAGATGAAACGCTATGGAGCGATAACCTTCAGGAATGTATAAAATACGTTATTGCTCGGGTTGTGGAAAGGTTTGCAGGAATTGGTCTGGAGGTCTACAGCGGCGGAATCATTTATATTATAAATGAAAATGAGCACACCATAGATCACATGATAAGGGAAAGGTTTACACCTGTTTATGTTGATTCGCTTGATGAAATACCTCAACCATGGACAAAGGTACTTTTTGCATGGGAGCCGAAGAAGCTTCCTGGGGTGGAGAGCTTTCTTAAAGGCTTTAATGAGCCATTTGAGCAGGTTTATTCGGAACTGCAGTTTCTTGAAATTTTAAATAAAGGCATATCAAAGGGCAGCGGGCTAAGGAGACTAAAACAGCTGCTGGACGAAGAAATTCGTTGTATTGTTGCTATAGGCGATAATATGAATGATATCGAATTGATACAAGAAGCAGATGTAGGCATAGCAATGGGGAATGCAAAGGAACCGCTGAAGAGAATTGCAGATTTTTGCTGTATGGATAATGAAAGTGATGCAATAGCAGATGTAATAGACAGAATCGAAGAGATTGCAAGGGCGTCCTACGAGAAGAAGGAAGCTCCAATGTCAGCAGAAATTCTCATATCCGGATTAAATAGATTGAAGTCAAATTGTTATTTATGAGATAAATAATAAGTAATTAATTTATTATAATAATTACTGTGAGGTTATATGAACAATAAATTTATAAAGATAGTAGCTATAGTTACCGTAGTGGTATTATTAGTTTCAATATTTTCCATGCTTGGCTACTCACTGTTTTTGAATTAGCAGGATGATCATATTGAGGTGAGCTTGGGGGCTGATGCAGCTTAAGCTGCAGAAAGGTTGTAGGCAATGGGTGTATATTTTATGCTTATATTATTAATAGCCGGACTCCCATTCACCGGGCTTTATTTGTTTGGCTTCTATGAGGCAAAGGCATTGGAGCAATCTCATGAAGGGTTAATATCCTGCTATGGATGAGAAAGACATCATAAGAAATGCTGAGGGGCCATTTGTGGCATTGGCAAAGACGGCACTGGAAATGTTCGTTTCTTCCGGTACTGTTATTGATATACCTGAATTGCTTCCCTGGGATATGAGTAAGAGGAGAGCCGGTGTTTTTGTTTCAATTAAAAAATCTGGACGGCTTAGAGGCTGTATAGGAACAATTACACCTACCAAGAGTAATCTAGCGGAGGAAATAATCCATAATTCTATTAGTTCAGGAACAGAAGATCCAAAGTATAATCCTGTAGAGCTTTTGGAATTGGATAATCTTATATATTCTGTAGATGTGGTTGACAAACCCGAAAAAATTGAGACAATTCGTGAACTAGATGTTAAAAAATATGGGATAATAGTGCGGTCAGGAAGACGCACAGGTCTGCTGCTGCCGGACCTTCAGGGAATAGATACGACGGAAAAGCAACTGTCGATAGCACTGCTTAAAGCCGGCATAAGCAGTAATGAATCGTATACTATGGAAAGGTTCGCAACTAAAAGGTATAAATAATCAAGTTAGATAATAAAAGTGATACTTGGTTTACTGTCATTTTTAAGACATATAAATCTGTCATCAGGTAAAGAATAATCATATTCCTAAATTATGGAAAATATTCCATCCAACTGTTTGTTATATTGCACAAAACTTCAATTAATTATTTTAAAATAAAGGTGAAAAAATTGCTTACAAAACCCTAAAAAGAAGGTATAATCTTATTAAGCATAGTAGTGCGATTTGACGATAAAATATATAAGAATGTATTTTATTTTATTTAATTTAACTGTAAAATTCAAAGTGTACCGATGAAGTAAGGGTGTGAAAATTTTTGGATTTCTTCAACAGTATTAACCTGCGCGATTTATTTGATAATTTTGCCGGATATATGGGCTTTACTAATCCGCTTTATATTATTAAGACATTGATAGATATAAGTATAGTTTCATTTGCCGTATATAAGATCATTATGCTGGTTAAGGAAACGCGTGCCTGGCAGCTTATTAAAGGACTTTTCCTTATTCTTGTTGCAACAGAGCTAAGCAAGATTCTTCAATTGACAACCATCAATTTCATCCTTGAAAAACTGCTGTCAGTTTTGGCACTGGGCGCTATAATACTTTTCCAGCCGGAGCTTCGCAGAGCATTGGAGAAGATAGGCAGAAGCAGATTTAAGGACATTTTTACCTTTGATGAGGAAAACATGCGTATACAAACAACTGCGGTGATCGAGGAAATAGTTAAGGCATGTATTGATCTTTCTGCAAAGTATACAGGGGCACTTATTGTTATAGAAAGAGACACAAAGATCGGTGATATAATAAATACAGGTACACAGCTTGACTCTAGTGTATCAACAGAATTATTAGTAAATATTTTTGTACCTGATACACCGCTTCATGACGGTGCAGTCATAATCAGAGATAACAAAATAAAAGCAGCAGCATGCTTCCTTCCTTTGACGGACAACCCGAACCTTAGTAAGGAATTGGGAACAAGACATAGAGCAGCTCTTGGAATAACAGAGGTGTCGGACTGCATTGCCGTTGTAGTATCGGAAGAGTCAGGGAAAATTTCGTTTGCACTAAATGGCGGACTTACCAGAAATCTTACCTCAGATACACTGAGAAAGGCTCTTAATAAGAATTTGCTCAATAATGATGCAAAAAGTAAAAAAATCGGACTATGGAGGGTTAAGGCCAAGTGAGCAATTGGTTTAAGAAGGACTTAAAAATAAAGATAGTTTCAATCGCAATCGCGATACTTCTTTGGATTTATGTGTCAAATACTGCCAACCCATTTCAATCCGTAACTATTTATAACGTGCCGGTAACGATAGAAAATGAGGATTATCTGCAGGATAACGGGTACACACTGAAAAATTCCTACAGTTCAACAATAAACGTTACGATCAGAGGACGTAAAGAAGCTATATCTAAGGTTAAGGCAACCGATTTTGAGACAACGCTTGACTTTTCGCAGGTAAAATCCGTTAATGATAAGAAGCTTTATCTTACGCCCCCTGAATGCAGCTATAGAGATATTACCATAGTTTCTTACAGCCCATCGGCAATTGATCTCAAGCTTGCCAGAAATAAGAGCGCTGTTTTTAAAGTGGAGCTTAATGACAATATTACAATGAAGGCGGGTTATGTTCTTCTGAAAGCATCCATGTTATCGGATAATGTTACAATTAATGGCGAAGAAACGCTTATTGACAGTGTTGATACGATTAAAGCGGAGCTGGAATTAAAGGATCTGGACAGAGATGTGACTCAGCAGGTGAAATGCAAGGTATACGATAAAGCAGGCAATGAAATAAGCAGCCTTGGTAATAATCTTTTTGTTACTGTTAAGCTGGAGGTAGCAAAGCAGGTAGCTGTATCCCTGGTAACGAGGGGAAATCTTGCCGCAGATGCAGTTGAGACCCGAAGAATAATTAATCCGGACAGTGTATTAATTACAGGCCCTGTAGAGACTATTTCGAAGATAAATGAGCTAAAGACTGAGCAGGTAGATATAAGTGGTGTAGACAGTAATTATAATACACAGATCCATCTTATTGTACCTGATGGTGTAAAGTTAGCTAATACAGACGGAACCATAAATGTGGCCATCAGCGTTGAAAAGCTTATAACCAAGGACATAGAGTTTAGTAAGGGAGACATGTCCATATTGAATGCCAATAATAATGGTACTCTCAATTATGAGATAAAGACAGATAAGCTGACAATTCAGTTAAAGGGTATGCAGGCAGATATTAATGCGGTCAGGTCAGGCAGCCTTAGACCAGCTGTTGATGTTTCAGGACTTACTGAGGGTCAGTACAACCTTCCGTTGAATATTACGCTGCCGGCTAAAGTAAAGCTTATGCAGCAGGCATATGTTGATGTATTAATAACTAAAGTCGATAATAATACAGAGGTTGGAGATACGCCGGCTACTGAATAGTATTTGCAGTATTGAAAATAATTAAGGAAAAGTCAGAGATAAAGACATAGTAAGAAGAAGATAAGAAAAGCAGGCAGAAAATATATGAAGCTTATGGTAACAGATATCAGAATTTCAGCAAAGGATGGCGTTGATGAGCTTAAGGAGAAAGTATCAAAGCTGCTTGGGATAAAGGATTCTGACTTTCATAAATTTAAAATTGTAAAGGAAGCCATAGATGCAAGAAAAAAACCCGACATAAGCCGGGTTTATTCAGTTTTACTGGAGCTCCCGAAAACAAGCAGGTATAGAAAGTGCAGGCAGGTCAGAGAGTTTGCCGAGGAGAAGAACCAGCCAATTGAGCCCGGACACAAAATTATGAGTGCACGTCCGGTTATCGTTGGCAGCGGCCCCGCGGGATTATTTGCCGCCTTGACGCTTGCCGCCCAAGGGTATAGGCCACTTGTGCTTGAACGTGGCCAGTGTGTTGAAAAAAGGAACGCAGCTATTGAGACATATTGGAAAACCGGCATGCTTGATACAGAATGTAATGTCCAGTTTGGCGAGGGCGGTGCAGGAACGTTTTCTGACGGTAAGCTGACAACTAGGATAAATGACAGGCGCTGTGAAAAAGTGCTGCAGCAGTTTTATGAAGCCGGGGCGTCGGAAGACATTTTGTACAAGGCAAAACCCCATATAGGTTCGGATGTGCTGCGGAAAGTGGTAGCGAATATGCGAGCTCGCCTGATTGAAATGGGCGGTGAGATCAGATTTGGTGCCAAAGTAACCTCACTTATAATAAGAAATGGCCGGGCTGTAGGTGTTGTCGTAGACGGCGGCACAGAGATCGAAGCAGGTGTAGTTGTGCTTGCAATAGGCCACAGTGCCAGGGATACCTTCTCAAGCTTGCTTAAAAACGGTATATATATGGAACAAAAGCCTTTTTCAATAGGTGTAAGGATAGAGCATCCGCAAGAAATGATCAACTCGATACAATACGGAAGCGAAGGCATTGCCGCAGAACTTGGAGCAGCAGATTATCAGCTGTTTTGTAAGACCGGAGACAGAACGGCATATACCTTTTGTATGTGTCCGGGCGGAGTGGTCGTTGCCGCTGCTTCTGAGAAGGATACCATTGTAACGAATGGTATGAGCTATTATGCCAGGGATAGGGAGAACGCTAACAGTGCATTTGTCGTTTCTGTGGGACCCGGTGATTATGGAAGCAATAATGCGCTTGCAGGAGTTGAGTTTCAAAGAGAGTGGGAGAAAAAAGCCTATATCCTTGGTGGAGGAGGCGGTGCAGCCCCGGTACAGCGTTTGGAAGATTTTATCAGTGGCAGGATGACGACAGCTTTTGGCAGGGTTAAGCCCAGCTATACCGGAAATACATCATTTGCCGATCTTAATGGTTGTTTGCCGGATTATGTTACATCAGCCATGAAAACAGCAGTACCGTTCTTCGATAACAAGCTTAAAGGCTTTGGCTTGAAGGATGCAGTTCTGACCGGAGTGGAAACCAGAACATCATCACCTGTAAGAATGACAAGAGGCGCGGCTTTTGAAGCTGAAGGAATAAGCGGCCTCTATCCGACGGGGGAGGGCGCGGGATATGCAGGTGGAATAGTCAGCGCAGCTGTGGACGGGATCCGTATAGCAGAACAGATTATATTAACATACTCGCCGCTGGAAAGGTAAGTCCTGCGTACATACTTACGTGAATTTATATCAGCTTAATGAATACCTATGTAACTTCAGCTTATGATTGTCCCATCATAGCTCTAAAAGAATAACATTGGAGCATAGAAATTAATATGCTTTCATAGTGTTTATTAAATGTAAAAAATAAACATATGATGTCAAAACATGTAATTAGAAAAAATATTGTTATATTACGAACAAATAGTTATAATTATTCTAAATATGGAATAGACGATTATATAAAATATTTACAGTATATATGAGGATACAAATTTAGAAATCAGGGGGTTAATAAATGGCTAGACTTTTTGGAACAGATGGGGTCAGAGGAGTTGCTAATTCTGAATTGACAGCAGAGCTTGCATACAAGCTTGGGCAAGCAGGAGCCTATGTACTTACTGCGGAGACAAAGCACACGGCTAAAATATTGGTTGGTATGGATACAAGGATATCAGGACACCTCCTGGAGGCGGCACTTGTAGCCGGTATTTGCTCTGTTGGTGCAGAAGCGGTATGCCTGGGCGTTATGCCGACTCCGGCAATAGCATATTTGACAAGACATTACAAAGCTGATGCGGGAGTAGTAATATCTGCTTCACATAATCCATTCGAATTTAATGGTATTAAGTTCTTTAATTCAAAGGGCTACAAGCTGCCCGACAGTACAGAGGACAAAATAGAAGAGTTGATAAATACTGGTCTTGATACTGTAAACCTGCCTACCGGTGAGGGGATTGGCAGACGGAGAGAGGCTCCGGGTGCATTCAGAGATTATGTGGACTTTTTAAAGAGCACCTCAAGCTGCGACCTGAAGGGTGTTAAAATTGCCTTAGACTGCGCGAATGGCGCGTCAAGCAATATTGCTCCGGTATTATTTTCAGAGCTTGGAGCTGAGGTACATACTATAAATAATACGCCTGATGGAGTAAATATAAACCTTGACTGTGGATCAACGCACATTGGTGCATTGAAAAAATTTGTTGTAGAATGCGGCGCTGATGTCGGCTTTGCCTTTGACGGCGATGCAGACAGGATGCTTGCTGTTGATGAGACCGGTGCATTGGTTGATGGAGATCAGATAATGTCAATAATCGGTCTTGCATTAAAGAAACAGGGACTTCTGGCAAAGGATACAATAGTTGCTACTGTAATGAGCAATCTGGGCTTTGATATTATGGCAAAAAACAATGGCCTAAACCTGGTTAAAACTAATGTAGGGGACAGATACGTTCTTGAAGAAATGCTCGATAAGGGTTACATCCTGGGTGGTGAACAATCAGGCCATATAATATTCCTTGAACACAATACAACAGGTGATGGACAGCTTACAGCTGTACAGCTTCTTTGTGTACTCAAGTCATCAGGCAGGAAGCTTTCTGAGCTGGCTGATATCATGCATGTGCTGCCTCAGGTGCTCAAGAATGCTAAGGTGAAGAATGAGAAAAAGTATAGTTATCTCGAGGATGAGCTTGTAGCAAGGCTTTGCAATGAACTTGAGGCAGAGTTCCATGGCGAAGGCAGAGTGCTGATCAGGCCTTCAGGGACAGAACCTCTGGTACGTGTAATGATCGAAGGTAAGGATGTGGAGTACATTACCAAGAGAGCAGCAGAGCTTGCAGAAATTATTGAGCAGCGCTTAGGGTAATTTTCCTTAATTGGTTCTGCGATTTTTTGAAATAAGCCGCTGTCCTCTTAGGGCAGCGGCTTATGCTCATAATTATGTAAAATCATACTCTCGGAACGCATGCTCCGTTGTTTTTAAGTATATGCTTTTCGGGAATATAGCCTCTAACGGGGGTAAGAGGATATACGATGCTGTTCTTTCCGATAACTGTGCCGGGGTGCAGAACTGAGTTGCAGCCCACCTCTGAGTAATCACCTACAATTGCTCCGAATTTCCTTAAGCCTGTTTCTATGCACTCAGCACCGTTTCTTACTCTTACGGACTGACCATTTGATTTGAGGTTGGAGCATATTACGCCTGCGCCAAGATGTGCTTTGCAGCCCAGTATAGAGTCGCCTACATAATTATAGTGAGGCACCTGAACTCTGTTAAACAGAAGCGAATTCTTGAGCTCAGTTGAGTTGCCGACCACTACCTCGTTCCCTATAATAACATTCTCGCGTATAAAAGCACACTGTCTTATTTCACAGTTATAACCAATAATAGCAGGTCCCTTTATAGTTACAGTCCTTTCAATGGTGGTACCTTTACCAACCCATACATTTTCAGCGATCTGTTCAAAATCAGCGGGAAGAGTTTTTGCAAACTCGGGCAGGAAGGTTTTGATCTTTGCGAATACCTCCCATGGATACTGAACTCCATCGAAAATTGCTCTTTCGAAGCACTCGTTAAGGTCAAACAGATCCTCAATTTTTATATTCATATATGTTCTATCCTTTCTCATAAAATTATCAATGTGAATATAATACTACACTATTATATTATTATTTTATTAATGAGTAAATCTGTGCTTCTTATTACATTATCTTATTTTCCTTTGGAAGCTTGTCGTTGATAATATGGATATGTCCCGTGAGGGCATAGCATAGCACATATATATGGACATTAAAAATACGTTACCGTTCAGATATGAAATCTATGGAGCTATTGCACAATGACGAAACCGAAGCTCCATTTGTAAGAGCTATCTAGTTCAGCAAGCATTTTTTAGCGCAAGCGCTAAAAAGAGGCTACATTAATGTAATGCTTTTACAAAGTAAAAGCACTAGCAAGTCGAAACTCGTAAAAATGCTTCGGAATAAAATAAGATGAAGCATTTTTCCTCAAACAGTCGACTTGCTGATCTTCGCTCTGACAAGATATCTCTAAGCAGCATTACGCTTATTGGTGTTCTTACATTGCACAATAGCTCCATCAAAGAGGGTGTCTGAGCAGTAACAAAAACACTTAAAATGTTACTAATTTGAGGTAAAACTGTATTGACATTACGTCAAAACCTTGAATATAATGTGGTATGACTATTAAAATATAGCCTGAATGGAAAAGAAGAATAATAGAAGTGTGTTGGGATTATTATCCGGAAAGAGAGGTGTACTTACAGGATAGCAAATATAGCGCCAGGACAGAACCGATGACAGAACTGAGCTTTTATGGCAAACATGTCGGTCTGTTGACGAGGGGGAGGAGGTCACGACAAAGTAATGTCGTGAGTTATCGAAAGATTCGGCGGAAACCTCCCGATTGGTCACGATCGTAGAGCCAAACAGAAACTGCAGGCAACTGCAAAACAAAAATGGCTTAAGTGGCAGTCCCATCTAGTAATTTTTTGTATTAATTACAGCATATTTATTATTGCGGTTATTCTATTTATTACAGCCAATATAGAATAATTATGCTTGTTCTATTAATTTTGTTAATAGAATGAGTACGATTGTTTTGCACCTGTTAACTAATAGACTAAGTACGATTGATTTATTGCTGTAACTAATAAGCTGATTACAATTGCATGTATTCCATTAATTCAAAAATTATGTCAGGCTAATATGTCTTATGTCATATGGCTATGCTGTTGTAGCCTTGGCACCTGCTTGCCCGAGGTATGCAGGTATGGTAGATATACGGCTTCATTTTATATGCAGTAGGTCTGTGCTTTTTTACGTGTGCATAAACAGATCTATAACGTGAAGGATATTCTCTATTTCCTAGCTCCTTTGCTTTGCAAAAGGCTTAAGTAGCGGGTTCCAAAGAGTTATAAAGCATATAAAAATCGCCGCATGATTAAGTATACGCATATAAGCGTAAAAATTTATTTTGTAGAGGAGAATTATTATGTGTGGGATAGTTGGATATATAGGTAATAAACAGGCAGCTCCGTTTTTGATCGACGGACTTACTAAGCTTGAATACAGGGGTTACGATTCTGCAGGAATTGCGCTTAATAATAGCGGAACACTGTCGGTAATAAAATGCAAAGGGCGTCTTTCGGCTCTGGAGGAGAAAATAGGAAGCACTCCGGTGCCGGGGAATATAGGAATAGGGCATACACGCTGGGCAACACATGGTGAGCCCAACGATGTCAACGCTCATCCTCATCTGAGTAAATCAGGGAAAATTGCTGTTGTACACAACGGAATAATAGAAAACTACATGAAGCTTAAGAAATTTCTCATGAAGCAGGGCTATGAATTTCTTTCGGACACGGACACCGAGGTTATCGCTCACCTTGTGGAATACTACTATTTCAGGGAGCATGAAATCGTAAAGGCTGTAATGGAAGCTGTTGACCAGCTTGAAGGGGCTTATTCGCTGGGCGTAATATGCAGTGATTGCTGTGATAAGTTTGTTGCGGTCAGGAAGGACAGTCCGCTTATTGTTGGACTAGGTAAGGGCGAAAATTATATTGCCTCAGATATACCGGCCATCCTTGAACACACAAGAGACATTTATATACTCGAGGACAAGGATGTAGCAGTGCTGACAAAGGACGACGTTGTTGTGTACGACAACTATGGAGCTGTGTCAAACAAGGAAGTATTCCATGTGAGCTGGGATGTTGACGCTGCTGAAAAATCAGGCTACGAGCATTTCATGATGAAGGAGATGTTTGAAGAGCCAAAGGCTATAAGAAGCACTATTAACCCAAGAATTAAGGACGGCAGGATACAGCTTGATGATATAAGCATTACACTGGAGGAGCTACAGGGTATAGAGAAAATATTTATCGTAGCCTGCGGTACCGCTTATCATGCGGGAATGGTCGGAAAGTACCTGATAGAGAAATTTGCAAGGATACCGGTGGAAACTGATCTGGCATCAGAATTCAGATACAGGGATCCTATTATAAACAACAAAATGCTGGTTATAATAATTAGCCAGTCGGGAGAAACAATAGACACCTTATTTGCAATGAGAGAGGCAAAGAAGAAGGGCGCCAGGACACTGTCAATTGTAAATGTGATCGGCAGCTCTATAGCAAGGGAGTCGGACGATGTGCTCTATACCTGGGCAGGCCCGGAAATTGCGGTTGCGTCAACAAAGGCCTACAGCACACAGCTTGCGGCTTTGTACATGATCGCTCTTGATTTTGCAATTAAAAAGGGAACAATAAGTGCAGAACAGGAAGAAACTATTTTATCCGGCCTTACGGGTATACCGGAGAATATTGAAGGTATTCTGTACCGCAGGGAGGATATACAGAAGTTTGCTGCGAAGCACTATAACGCCAGGAGCATTTTCTTCATCGGAAGAGGGCTTGATTATGCGCTTTCAATGGAGGGCTCGCTGAAGCTAAAGGAAATATCCTATATACACTCCGAAGCTTATGCAGGCGGCGAGCTGAAGCATGGCACAATAGCCCTGATAGAAGAGGGTACATTGGTGGTATGCTCCATGACGCAGGATTTCCTTTTTGAGAAAATGGTAAGCAATATAAGGGAGGTAAAAGCAAGAGGTGCTGTTGTTATGGCAATTTCAATGGAGAAGCACAGGTCAGAGGTAGAAAAGGTAGCTGATATTGTCATTTCGATACCTGATACAGAGCCTGTTCTAGCTCCAATAGAGGCGGTAACGACAATGCAGCTGTTCGCTTACTATATGGCAGTGCTGAAGGGCTGCGACGTGGATAAGCCGAGGAATTTGGCAAAGAGCGTAACAGTGGAGTAGGGGATGGATGGGACAGAAGAACTTGGCAGAAATCAGCCAAGTTCCTTCTGTCCCTTTTTTATTGAGAAAAGGAGAGTATGAACGGGAAATAATGGGTGGGATGACTGCAAATTTGCATTGGATTTCGTCATGGGCAGGCTGTAATGCACCGTCTCACTCCAATGCGGGCGCAGGACAACCGCCATCCATGGCTATCGTCCAGCGCCTGCGGCATCGTGCCACAAGTTGTGGTTCCTGATACCGCATTCGGGCTTCAACAGTACAAACAGCCTGCAGCCGTTCCTTCATAAAATGCAATCATTTGCAGCCAAACCCACCCATATTGCGAGTTGAATTTCTTTAGCTGTGACTAACATCTTCTAATAAAAAAGAGTTCTTCAATAAAAAAGTTCCTTCAACGGGCAGGCGAGCTCGAACCTTATAATTCTAGTTACAGCTATGGGAACTTGATGCGTGTTATGACAGACTACACCAAAGCCTTACTGAAGCTGTAAACGTTTTTTTACGAGCTGGTAGAAAAAGTACAAAGCATAAATCGGAAACCTCCATTTACTATAGAAAGTTAGTAAAATATAATTTAGATGCTGAGAAACGATTCCTGGCGCCGAATCTTTCAGGGCAGTTGATGTATGTATATTTCTCTCATTACCCTACTTCAAACAATTATTGGAGGAAAATGTATGAAAAAAATCATTGCTTTTACTCTCGCTGCATTAATGATCTGTGGGGTTTTTGCCGGTTGCAGTACCAATCAGTCATCAAACAATCCCGCCTCAACAGACAGCGTTGCTGCAGCAAGTACTCCCGCATCGAGTGAAACCCCGAAGAAAAACGTCACGCTTACATTTGGTTCCCATCAATCAGGCTTACCCTCAAGTGGTATTGTGCAGGAAATTGCACAGGAATATGAACAAAAAACTGGAGTAAAAATTGATTTTCAAATTACTCCTGACGCACAATGGAAGGACGTTATAAAGACAAAGCTTGCTACCGGCGAGGCACCGGATATGTTCTGCGTTGATACCGGCACGCTTGAACAGGAATATCATGTTTCAAAAAACTGTGTGGATCTCACAAATGAGAGCTGGGTCTCCCGTATGGATCCAACTGCATTACCTATGGTCACGGTAAATGACAAAGCTTACGCAATTTCATTCCAGGGCTACAAAATTTGGTGGTACTACTACAATAAAAAGATGTTCAACGATCTTGGGCTGAAGGCTCCCACCAATTATCAGGATTTCAAGGATGTCTGTGCAAAAATCAAAGCTACAGGAGTCACTCCGATTTATGAGGCTGTACAGGACGGATGGCATCAGCAGCTTCCGTTATATGAAACAGGTGGTTTCTATGCCAGTAAGTATCCGAATCTCTACGATGATTTGAATACACACAAAAAGACACTCAACGATATCCCCGAACTTAAAACTGTTGTGACTCAAATGCAGGAATTTGCTACACTCGGCTATTTCGGCTCCGACTATATGTCCAACAGTACGGCTAACGGCTCGAAGGCCTTTGCCGACGGCAAAGTGGCAATGGTGCTTGATGGCTTCGGCTGGGAGCAGCAGACAAACAGTGATTTTCCTGATACAACTGGAAATATTGGCTTTTTTGTAATGCCCTGGGCTGATAGTCAGGTTCTTGGGATCAGTCCCCCGAGCAACGGTTATTTAATAACTGCAAATAGCGAATATATCACGGAAGCAAAGGATTTCTTCAACTATCTTGCCCAGCCGGAAGTTCTGAAGAAGAGACTTGACGGGGATCCCAGCGCGCTTGCGCTCTGCTGGCCCGAAATACCGGCGAAATATCCCAAGTCTTATTCCGATTATATGGATACTCTAAATAAGGAAATCGTCATGCAGGTTGCTGTCCCCTACACCGGAACTGAATGGATGGACGTAGGAAAGGATGTTGCCGCTATGTATTCCGGAGCAATGACACCGGATATGCTGATCGAGAATATGCAGCAGCGTTTGGACAATCAGGCAAAACTCATGAAAGATCCAAACTGGGATTAAAAATAGGAATTTTATTCTTCTATAGCAGCTATATATTATTGGATAACAATCGGAGATAGGCTTGCTGTCTCCGATTGTTAACGGGGAGAACCGTCCTTGGTATATTCAACTATAAATCGCCACATGCGTTTTTTCGAAAGGACAAATCTACATGAATGCAAACAAGATATATCCGTGGTATTTCAATATAAGCGCTCTGTTCCTATATGTCATACTTTTTTTTGTACCATCAGTCATAGGCTTGTTCTATTCCTTCACCGACTGGAATGGCTATAGTGACATAGTAAAATTCGTTGGCTTGAAGAATTTTCACGATATATTCTTCAGCAACAATAGTATGTATCTGGCATTTATTACGAACACCCTTAAATTCACCTTCTTCAGTATTATTATCAAGACGTTCCTCTCTTTTGCACTGGCGTTGCTCTTAACTACAGGTGTACGGATGACCAATCTCCACAGGATGATTGCGTTTTCACCACAAGTACTGTCCTTCATGATAATAGGTCTAATATTCAAGGGCATTTTACATCCTACAACAGGATTATTGAATATCACGTTACGCAGTGTTGGACTAGGAGCGATCGCAACGGACTGGCTGGGAAATGCCAGAACGGCGCTTGCCTCCATTATTGGAGTAGATGCCTGGAAAGGTGTCGGTTTTGGTATGGTAATATTCATTGCAGGAATTCAGACAATCCCATACACTTATTATGAGTCTGCGGATATTGATGGAGCTAGTTATATTCAAAAGACCTTCAGAATCACGATCCCATTCCTGGTACCTACTATCGTTATGAATATCATTTTTCATCTCATATATGGTTTGAGAGTTTTTGATATCATATATGTTTTGACAAACGGCGGACCCGGCTATGCTACGGATACTATCAACACTGCGGTTTTAAGGCAGTTTGGAACAGGTAATTATGCGATGGGAACCGCATTATCATCGATTCTCGCATTGTTTACCGTCCTGATTTCTTATTTCATCATAAAAGGTTTGGACAGAAAGGTGGAATACTAATGAAAACAAAATGGACCTTCTTGAAATTTGTTAAGAATATGACTGCATGGTTAGTATCTCTAATAATTCTGACCCCCCTTGCAGTAATCCTATTGAACTCCTTTAAAACGCAGGCAGAATCGTATAGCCTTGATTTTTCGCTGCCAAAGAAGTTGATTTTTGAAAATTACTTGACAGTTATACAAAGAGGCCATCTTGTTGTTGCATTTTTTAACAGCTTCACTTATGCATCGCTCAGTACAATTTTGCTTGTATTCATATCGACGCTTGCTGCCTTTGGATTAATGAGGAACCGAAATCGCTTGAACAGGTTTATTTATTATTTCATAATTCTTGGTATCTCACTGCCTATCAACTATATATCACTGATGAGGGTGATGATCTGGCTTCATCTTAACAATACGCGAATAGGGATCATTCTTCTTTATGCGGCGATCGGAGTGCCGTTCAGTCTGTTTATTGCCGGAGGCTTCATCAATACAGTGCCGAAGGAACTCGACGAAGCCGCTATAATAGATGGATGCAAGTCATTTTCCCTTTTTACAAGAGTCATTTTCCCGTTGCTCAAACCCGTCGTTGCTACGTTATTTGTGTTGAATTTTCTAGGGACGTGGAATGATTTTACACTGGCTGTATATTTTCTTAACAATAGTTCAAAAATGCCTATGACACTGGCAGTTTACAACTTCTTCGGACAGTTCAGTCGTTCATGGAACCTTGTCTGTGCAGACATCGTTCTGACAACCATCCCGGTCCTTTTAGTATATGTGCTGGGGCAGAAATACATTATCAGCGGTATGACCTCCGGTGCGGTCAAAGGTTGATGCAATACCATAATAGAATTATAGCGTCTTTTATGTAACACTTTTATATAATCGATTCGATAAGGAGGACGCATGTATGAAAAAAAGGAAAGAAGAATATGTTTCGGAATATTTGAAAAGGATTGATGAAGTGATCGAAAAAGGGCATTACAAGGATAATTGGGAGTCGCTTCAGGGGCATCCTGTGCCGAATTGGTATCAGAATGCGAAGTTTGGTATATTCATACATTATGGCGTATATAGTGTTCCGGCCTTCAAGAATGAATGGTATCCAAGGAATATGTATGTCCAGGGTACAGAGGAGTATGAGCACCATTTGGAGACCTACGGGGCACACAAGGATTTCGGATATGCTGACTTCATTCCGATGTTCAAAGTGGAACATTTTGATGCGGATGAATGGATGAAACTGATCAAAGCATCGGGCGCAAAATATGTAATGCCCGTCGCGGAGCATCATGACGGTTTTCAAATGTATGATAGTGATCTGTCTGATTGGAATACAGTGAAAATGGGTCCCCATAAGGACATCCTTGGAGAACTGAAGGCTGCTGCAGAAAAGAAAGGCATTGTCTTTTGCGCTTCCAGCCACCGTGCCGAGAATTATTGGTATTTTGGGGGAAGCCGTCATTTCAATTCGGGATTGCAGGATATCGGATTTTGTGAACCATATGGGTACGCACATCCGGATTATTCAGACGATGAGGCTATGAGCACCTTATCTAACGATATTTATTCCACTCCGGCGTCGAAGGAGCATTTGGAGGATTGGCTTGCCAGAACCTGCGATCTGGTAGACCGATACAGGCCTAAAATCGTTTATTTTGATTGGTGGATTCAAAATATTTCATTTAAACCATATTTGAAGAAATTCGCCGCATATTATTATAACCGGGCTCTTGAATGGGGCGAAGAGGTGGCGATCAACAGCAAATTCGATGCCTATCCCTGTTCAACGGCTGTTTTTGACGTTGAGAGAGGCCAACTGAAAGATATCTGCCCCAGACTTTGGCAGACCGATACGGCAGTAGCGAAAAATTCATGGGGGTATACCGAAAACAATGACTATAAGAATCCAGTCGATATTGTATGTGATATCGTGGACATTGTCAGCAAAAACGGCTGCATGCTTTTGAATATCGGGCCCAAATCAGATGGAACAATCGCTACTAAAGAAAATGAAATTTTGATTTCCATAGGCAAATGGCTCAATGTGAACGGTGAGTCCATTTATGGTACGACCTTCTGGAAGACTTTTGGTGAAGGCCCGACAGAAGTTAAAGAAGGCTCGTTTACTGATGTGAATAGAGTGCAATTCACCAGTAAGGATATCCGATTTACTTATAAGGCACCTTACTTGTATGCCAATGTATTAAGCTGGCCGAAGAATGGAGAGGTTACTATTCGGTCCCTTGGGTATAAAGCATTTAATGGTAGTATTACAAATATTAAGGTTCTTGGATTCGATGCAACTGTTACATTTACCAGAGACAGGAATTCCCTAAATATAAAGGTTGAGGACGATATTTATACAAAATACCCCGTCTGTCTTAAAATTGAAATTGATTAGTTTTTTATCTTCATTGCCCTGTAATCAGTTGGGTAATATCCTGTACAGTTTTTAAAAAGCCTGCTGAAATAATACTGGTCATTGTAACCGACAATTTCCCCGACCGTCTTCACACTTAAATCTGGGCGGGTAAGGAGATATTGCTTTGCCTTGTTGATGCGAAGATTGATCAGGTATTTCAGCGGCGATTGCCCCCTGACTTTTTTATAAACCCTGCCTAAATAGTCAGTTGAAAAATGGATGTGTTCGGCGATATCTGCAATCGAAAGATCTTTATGGTAATTGTTCTTGATATATAGCTCAATGAGCCCAACCAGCTCCTCGGAAGAAATATTTTGTTCTGCGAAACCTTCCAGGGCAGATAATTCCGAGTCAAGCTGCATTTTTATTTTTATCATGGATGACAGCAGGTCTTTGGTCGATACGGGTTTAATCAAATACTCCTTGACCTCATATTTGATTGCCTGGCGCGCATATTCAAATTCATCGAAACCGCTTATGATTATGACCTTTATGGCAGGATACGTGAAATAAAGATATTTGATCAATTCGATACCGTTTTTAATAGGCATTTGTATATCGGTAATGACCAGATGAGGAATTTCCTCATTTATAAGCTTAATGGCACTCTCCCCATCCATTACCTCTCCGATGACAGAGAAACCTGCATTCAGTTGACTAATTTTTTTCACTAGATTTCTTCGGATTAACGCTTCATCTTCAACTACGATACACTTGTACTTTAAATCAGACATCATGCTTTTCCTCCTTGCTGGGTAAATTTATGTCTCCGCCGATCGTCACACTTGCACCGCCCTCAGGAAGATTCCCGACCTCAAAGATTGTGCTGTCTCTGTAAAGAAGGCGGAGACGCAGGTAAACATTTAGAAGCCCCATCCCTCCAATCTTCAAATCTGGCATGGTGATAAACTGTTTGTATTCCTCCTTGAATTGTTTAATTTTTAGGAGTTCTGCTTGGTCAAATCCGGTGCCTTTATCAGAGACAGTAATCATCCACTTTCCCTCAGTTATTTTTCCAATTATAAAAATACACCACGGCGGATGATTTTCCAAACTGAATTTTATGGAGTTTTCCACAAGTGGCTGCACAATTAGTTTTGGAACGATCAAATCAGGCATACTTTCTTCGATTTCAAACTCATAATTCAGATCGCTTTCATAGCGAATTTTCATAGAATTCAAATACTTCTGTGTGTATTCGATTTCCGTGAGAAGTTTCACACCGTTTCTGTCTTCGGTTGAGATATATCGGAGCATGAATGAAATGTCGCTGCATAGAGAAACAATCTGTTTGTTCATCTCTTCCTCTGCCATCACGCTGATTGTAGCAAGGTTGTTATATAGGAAATGGGGGTTCATCTGGGATTGCAGGGCAAGCATTTTTGCATTCAGTTCTTCATTTTTGCTTATAAGTATTTCGTTAAGCGAAATGCCAAGCTTCCGATTCATTTCCATAAATGCGTAATTAAGTTTTTCTATTTCATCCACATATTGTCTGTCATTTAATTGAAAAACCTGAGAATTCGTGGACAAATCGGTGAGTTCCATGCTTTTGATATTGTTTCGGAGCTTTTTCAGAGGGGTGGTAACATTTTTTGAGACCAGATAGGAAACCGCAAGGGTTATCACTATAACTAATAAACAAAGCAGGGCAAATAACTTTGCAAATCGATTTGCAGACTTTAAAATGACGCTTTGCGACTGGACTACGATAATCATCCATCCAGTTAGTTTGGATACGGTATAGGTCATGGCTTGTTTTACAACACTTTCGGAATTTGTAATGCTGTGCGTTTCAAGCATGCTTAAGCCGTCTTCTATAATAAGATGATAATAATATTTTCCATCCGGGCCGGGTGCGCCGCGGTAAGGGTAAACACTGTGTCCGTCGGGATCTATAACATAGATTCCGATACTGCTGTCTTTTGACCGGATATCGTTTGCGTATCGGAACATTGTATCGCAATTCTGCAGCACTTCAATAATGCCTTGATTTTCATAGTTGTAGTTTTTGTAAACCCGCGTAAGTGAAATATATAGGTTATCCTTATAGGATATATTTAAATCATTCAGCCGTTTTTGAGCCATAGGCACTCCGAGGTAACGGCTGCCGTCGAGCTCCATAGTCTTTTCGTACCAGGGCATTTGTTTCAGATCCACTGCCGTCTCGCCGCTAAACATTCCGGCACCAACCATCTTTCCATTCATATCATAAACATTGGCTTGGCTGACCGGCATCTTCGGTCCCATGATCGCCATAATCACATCCATCAATGTATTGATATTGGCATATCTTTCACTGCTAATTGCAAGGTCGCCGTCAGTATTATCGGAAGATAAAGCAAGATACTTTTGAAAATGATATTTTATAAGATTGGAGTACGAAATATTCATAGAAATTGTATCCATCTGTGTTGCCTCGCTATCGAGAGAGTTTGATAGTGCGGTGCAGAACTGAATCTGCTGGTCGGAAGCTTTTTGGTAGATATCTTTCGTAAAGTAAGCATACAGAAGGATTGCCATTGTGAGCATCACTATCAAGAAAAAGACAGAGTATTGGATAAAAAGACTGATCTGCAGGGTTTTGTATTTAAAAAGAATGATTAACACCACCTAGTCAAAAGTATAAAGCATAAATTGGAAATCTCCAATTATTATAGCAGGTTAATAATATTAAATAAACATGAATGAAATATCACGTGTGTCGAATGTTGCTAGACTGTATCCTTTTGCGGTATTAAAAGATTTAGGGATAGCCAAAGTCAAATCTTATTTACATCTTGACATCATTATTGTTAACTACAACAGATGAGCAACACTTTAGAGAAGTTAACGAATTTTCAGGCAGCATTATGAAATGATAGCTGTCTGATTCCAGCGCCTGTGGCATCGTGCCGCAGGCTGGTCGCAAGCGTAGCTTCTTGTATGTTGTTGAAGTAATTCGTGCTGTTGCACTCAACATACTTGCTGCTTGCCCATGCATCCTGGGGCATGGTTCCTGATACCGTATTCGGGCTTCAACAGTACAAACAGCCTGCAGCCATTCCTTCATAAAATGCATTTATTTGCAGATATGGGGACGGGCAGAAGACAACAAAAAGAGCTTCGCATTTTCGCAAAGCCTGATGGATATTCTATACCTTGACATCTGGCCTTATAGTGAGAAATTTAATCGGATGGGGGAAAACCTTTATAACCTGTATCCCGAGAAAGACCCGAAACTGGTGGAGGAAATTAAGGATGATTTAAACACGCTTTCAAAAGTACATGTCTATTTTGAATTCCTACGCCTGGAATGGCTGGACAAGCTGGAACAGGCCGAAAAACAAAACTTTCATGACATTCTGAATTTGCTTCCCCGCAAGAAGCTTACCCATATTCCCATGAGCATTTCTACCACACAACGGCAGCTTATGGCTTTATGGAACCATGTGCTGGATATCCTCTCTCCCGATGAACCCATACAAAAGAAAATGGCAGATTACTATAACCCCAAAAGGGATAGAAGGCTGGGCGGCCCGGAAGTATTTGAATTTCAACCCCTACGCATGAACTTTGAAGCGATTGATTCAATGACCTTTACCGAAGTCCTGTACCCTAAAAGCATTTACGATATCATTGATTTTTTTGTGCGCGAATGTATACAACGGGAGGTACGATTCCGTGTCTGCAAGCACTGTAATCAGTTCTTTGCCCTGACCAGACACATCAACACGGAATACTGCGACAGGCCCTTTGACAGCGCCGGACGCACCTGTAAGGAAATGGGGGCACTTCGCCTATGGGAGAAGAAGAAAGCTGACACACCGGCTTTAAAAGCATACAGTAAAGCCTACAAGAAACGGTTTGCATGGATTAAGTACGGAAAAATCACGAAAGAAGCCTTTTACGAATGGGCAGAAAAAGCAAGAGAGCAACGGGAGTTGTGTTTAAAAGGCGGCATAACGCTGGAGGAATTTCGGGCGTGGCTAGATGATTGAGATTTGCGCCATTATTTGGCAGATTTATGTTATGTACCTCAATACTTACAGTGCAAAAGTGATTGAATGATAATGTTTTTTTTGTTAATGTAGAGAATATAAGATGGTTCGTGGTAATACCTATAATTGGGTCTGGCTGAACATGTTGGAAATGGAACTATTTTAAATTTGGCTATCTACTTGTATACATAAATTTTATTCAAAGGAGCTGATTGTATGAGCAGGATATTAGTAGAAATGTTAGAAAGGCATTTTAATCCGTCTTATGAAATGCTTGTCAAAGTGGTTGATTATTGCCCTGAAGGAATATGGCTGGAAAGATTGGGAGGATATACTTTCTGGCATCAGGTATACCATACCCTATATTATATTGATTACAGATTTAGAGATGAATATGAAAGCGGATTTTTACAATCGATGAAATTTGATAGTAATATTACTCCAGAATTGGATAGGGATTCTCCAGTAAGCTTAAGCAAAGAAAAAATAAAAGAATACATGACAAGGATAAAAGAAAAAACTGGCAATTTTTTCGAAAGGATTGACGATAACTTTTTGTCGGAGAGGCTAGTATCAGATAGAGACTTTACTTATCTTGATGCTATATTAGCTCAAGTACGTCATATTCAATACCATGTAGGACATTGCGACAGTATATTCAGGCAGAACGGAATAGAGGCGGTCGATTGGCTTAAATATATGGGCTGATTTTTGCTTGTAAAATGAGTAGACTATATACACATTGTTTTTATTTCGTATCTTAGTTGAATATTCCGGTTACTGTCAGGATGCCTCCTGAATTGTTGCACAGATAAGCAGACATATGTAAAGTTTAGTTACATTCTTAAAATAGGACATTGAGCATGTTGCAAATTAGATAAAGCTTGTAAAAAAGCTATTGACAAAAGTAGTGATTTATGGAAATATATTAAAAAGTGACTTTGCTTAATAAGTTCTTCCCGCAAAGTCAATTAAAATCAGGGGATGAGACCCCGTAGAGTCGCTTTTTTTAGCGTTTCTGCGGGGTTCGTTATTTTTTAGGGGGTAATGATATATGAAGGTCATAGGAATATCAGGCAGTCCGAGAAAGGACGGCAACACAGAAATTTTAATAAGGTATGCATTAAAGCCCTTTTATGAAAAAGGATGGGAAGTAACCGAGTTCTTTCTAAGCAGTAAAACCATTAATCCATGTATTGGCTGTGAAATTTGCAGCGTAACCGGGAGATGTGCTATTAAAAGCGATGACATGGATTTTTTACTGAATGAATTTGAAAATTGTGATGCTTTGATTATTGGTTCACCGGCATATTACAGGAATGTAACCGCACAACTCAAAGCTTTATTTGACCGAAGTTTTGTCTTTAAGAACAGGAAGTTATTAGCAGGAAAACTGGGAGGGGCTATTGCTGTTGGAAGAGGAGAAGGAGGAGGACAGAGCCTTGTACTTTCTATAATACACAACTACTTCCTGTCTTCAGGAGCACTCTGTGTCCCTTGTGAAATCAATGGCCTTTCTGCCAGGTCAGACAAGCCTGGTGATATACTAAAACAGGAAAACAGGCTGAGGCAAGCAAGGGTATTAGGGGAAAACATTTTAAAATATGCAGAAATGATTAAGTCATAAAAGGAGGCTGATAAAATGGATAAACCTTTCTGGGAAAAAACATTCAATGACGATGCTGTAACTACATTTGGTACCAGACCGAATAGAACAATAGAAGCTATGTGGGAAAGCTTTGATAGGAATTGGTCGATATTAGATGTCGGATGTGGAGAGGGGAAAAACCCGATATTCTTAGCCGAAAATGGTTTTACGAGCATTGACGCATTTGACTTGTCACAGACCGGTATTGAAAAGCTTTTAAGGATAGCATCAACGAAGAAGGTGAGAGTTAATGCATGGGTTCAGGATTTGACTGAGTATAATTTTAATAAAAGTTATGATTTAATAATGACGCATGGGACATTACATTTTGTTGGAAAAGAGAAGTGGAAGAAATTTATTATTGATGCCAAGAATAATACAAATGTTGGCGGTCTTAATATTATGCATATCTTCACGAATAAGGTTCCTGCTTCTGAAGATATTGCTCCATTTGTCAAAGGTTTGGCTGATGAAGGAGAACTTGAGTCGATGTATCAGGATTGGCAAATTGTCAGTTCGACTTCAATAGTGTTTGAGGATGAGCATCCGGGTGTTGCAAAACATTTGCATGCGTCAAATACAGTTGTGGCAAGGAAGAAAGAATAAAAAAATCACCTATTGCCTTTATAATATTTTAATGCTAAAGGCTCCATATAATTATGACACACCATTTTGATTTTATGTATAAACAGGGAGGACTATAATTTGAAAACACTTGCATTAATTGGTTCGCCAAGAAAACATGGGAATACAGATATTATGACAGATGAAGTGTTACGTGGAGTATCAGATTCCAATTCTACTGTTTGTAAAATATACTTAGACGACTATAATATAAGACCAATTGCTGAAGTATGTGATAGAAGCCCAGAGCGTCAAGATATTCGATCAGATGACGATTTCCCCAAACTTCTTGAAGTTTTTTTAGATTCCGATATAATAATTCTCTCAACGCCAGTCTATTGGCAGGGCTTATCTGCACAATTAAAATGTTTTTTAGATAGAATGTCATCTTATTGGAGAAGACCGCCATATGCACAGAGGTTTGATGGTAAAGGATATATAATTCTTTGTGCATATGGTCGTCCAGAAAAAATCCATGGAACCTGGGTTACAGAGCCTACAAAATTGACAGTTGAAACTTTGAGGGGATATTATTTAGGTGATGTTTGTGCTCCCAATACTTATCAAAAAGGAAAGGTGAGACAATATCCAGATGTACTGGAGGCCTGTTACAAGATTGGGTATGAAGCACCTGAAAAGTTACATATGTTGAGAAAACGGAACTTAAAGGACTTGTGAATTGATACACATTAAGCAGCAGCTATACCAAGATTTGGGAAAATATAGCCTGCCGGATAGCAAGAGAATTTATGATGTACGACAGTTAAACAATTAGCAAGGATTTCCTTCGGCGGGAATAATCAAAAAAGCCATGAAGTATTTTGTACCTCGTGGCTTCTTTGACCTTAAGGTATTCTTAATATTTTGACAAAAATTCTGTCGGCGTTAATATTTCAGGATTGTCAATATCAACCACAGCAAAATCCTTGTCACCCGTTATAAGCACGTCAACATCTTCCAATATTGCCGTTGCAAGAATAGGATAATCATATACATTTCATCTGTACTGATGGGAAGAAGATAATTGAAATCAGAACATTGGTATCAATCATTATTCGCATATCGTTCTTCCCACATTTCTTTTCTTATTTCCTTCACAAGCTCATTCATTTCTTCCGGAGAATTATAACCTGCTTTTTGTGCCTCTCCTGCCATTGCATCCTGTATCCTATTAAACGCCAATAACGCAGCGTTTTCAAAATATATCCTACCGTCTTGTTCCAAAAATATAATCTTATCGCCTTCTTTTAGATTAAGCTTTTTTCTAATTTCGATCGGTATCGTTATTTGACCTTTTGTTGTAATTCTTGCGACTTCCATATTTAAAATTCCCTTCTTACTTTTCGCTTCATTCTTACATTCCTTACTTGATTATATTATATGTCGGATGAGCAAAAATATCAATCTGAATATTGAAAATGGAAATAGTTGTTTATACATTATTCTTTTATTGTACAACAGTTTCATGTTATATTAGATCATGAAGCAATAATATGAAGAAGACCACACTCCGAAATTCTATCTGGATGTGGTCTTCTTATACCGATTTGTTGCTGTTTACAATGTTTTCGTTCTTACCTCGTAAAAAACATAACACCGGAATGAAGTGTGATGAAACAAACAAAATTTTACAATGTAGTTCCTAGAGTGGTTAGCATCATTATGTTTATACTTATGGTACTTGCGATGTTGGTGGCCATAAGTGGAAAAGGTAGTGGATTTTTGGATTTAAGCAATATCGTAAATGGAGTTTGTATTATTTTTGCAATAATTACTGGCATTATCGGTGTGATAACTGCAAAGTTTGGCTGGGGTTCTTCAAAGTGATAGGTTCCAGATTGTCGGATAAATGAAAGCAAGTAAGAACACTTATGTGTGACTGGAATAAAAAATAGGAGTGTTTTCAAATGGCTTCAAATAAGTGGGATACAATAGATATCGATACAAATGAAGGCAGAGTAAAAGGGGTAGCGCCGGTTATTATTTCTGCAAGCCGATCTACTGATATACCTGAATTATATTCTGAGTGGTTCATGAACAGATTACGGAAAGGGTATGTTAAGTGGTTTAATCCTTTCAACAAAAAGCCTCAGTATGTCTCTTTTGACAAGGCTCGTGTAATTGTATTCTGGACGAAAGATGCTCAGCCAATGATCCCACATCTAAAAGAGCTTGATCGCAAAGGAATTAATTATTATTTTTTATTTACCTTAAATGATTATGAAAAGGAGGGCTTTGAGCCCAAATTAAGAAGTCTTGATAAAAGAATAGAAGCATTTAAGGCGCTTTCCGACAAAATTGGCAGGGACAAGGTAATCTGGCGGTTTGATCCACTGGTATTGACCGACAAAATTAGTGTTGAGGACTTACTGGATAAGGTGCTAAGGGTGGGAAATCAGATCGCAGATTATACGAATAAGCTTGTAATCAGTTTTGCGGATATTTCTACTTATCGAAAGGTACAAAATAATTTTAAACAGCAAGGTATTAATTATATAGAATTTACTCCTGAAACCATGGAAGCGGTGGCAAAAGGATTGTATGAGATTAATAGAAATTGGGGCTTGGATATCGCAACCTGCTCGGAAGAAATTAACTTAAATAGATACAATATTAAAAAGAATAAATGTATTGATGATGATTTAATGATTAAAGAGTTTTCACAGGATAAAGAGTTAATGAACTTTTTAGGTTATGAGAATAAGGGGGAGAAATCGGAATATAAGGAAATGTCATTATTTGATTTTGTGGATAATAATGATAGAACCGCTTTGAAAATGAGTACAAATAATAATTCCGACAGATTGAAAAGGTTAAAAGATAAAGGTCAGCGGGAGTACTGTGGCTGCATAGTGAGCAAGGATATCGGACAGTATGACACCTGTGGCCACCAGTGTATTTATTGTTATGCCAACAGCTCTCCGCAGATTGCCAGTGACAACTATCACAAGTATTTGAGTTCAGGAAGGGATGGCGAATCCATAATTTGATAGCACAGAGCAGAATGAGTCAAAAGGGAACAGTCCCTATATTGATTCATTGTAACTAAGGGAGGGAAGAGTGAACATAGAGATAAAAGGGGATGTCATTCTTAATTGGTCTCTCTTTGTAACATAAAATGAAAAATTACTTTTATCAATTTTTTTTAACATATATTTTTTGCGAGATAATAATAGAACTTGGAAAGAACGCTATTCCTCCAGATATTCAAGAAATCAGTATATCTATGTATTCTAGATTTGTTATCTTCAAGGTTTTTCAAATTTTATTACTACTCGATATTGATAGACAATATCGCTATTTATTGAATTTTTTGTATCTATTTTAACTATATCTCTAATATATTTAAGTTAGCTTTACTTGGCACTAAATCTATAACAGCCATCAGTTTATTATCCTCACCTATTTTTAGCATACTTGTTATACCATGATGTAATAAAAGTGGCAAATATTAGTATGATTCATGTTTTAAAATAATGTTTTTATTTGCTGTTATGGTATAATTTGCATAAAAGGAAGGTGATATACTTTGATTGATAATAAAATCACAGAATTAACAAATAAATATCCAATGTACAATCAAGAAAATAAAATTGAATTCATAAATAATATGCTAGAAAAGAATGAATATGAATATGGGTATATTAAGGATATTATTCAAAAATTCCATTCCTTAAAAATCTATGAAGAAGAGGTATATAAGAAAGATGTGTCTGAATTTGACAAAGAAGAAATTTCAGAAATGTTTTATAATATTGATACTACACCTAATAATTTAAACTCTTATTCATCAATTTTAAGACAATATATACGGTTTACAAATAAAACATCATTTGTTGGAGATGTTTTGGATATTCTTAAAAAAAGTGGAGTATATGATTTTGCCAAAGATATGAAGGTTGCAAAAGGATATTTTAAATCTAGAGAAGAATTTTATAAACTTTTATCAAAAGTATATAATTATAGAGATAAACTAGTTTTAGCATTATCATATGAAGGACTCAAACAAGTAGAAATAAAAGATTTAAAGAAAACTGACTTTAAAGGTAATATACTAGATATTAATAATGAATATTGCTTAGAACTTGATGAAAACCTAGTAAATATTATTAATAATTCTATTACAGAATCTTATTATACTAAGTCAAATGGAGAAATTAGTCCTAATTTAAAGTCAGATACTATCGAGTATACAGATAACATATATTTGGTAAAATTCACCATGATGGAAAAAAACAGAACAGAGCATGCCATAAGGAGAATTATTGCATTATTTAAAAAACCATTAAAGATGGATAAATTGTCAAGCAATAAATTAATAGAATCCTCTCAACTAAATTATATAACCTATTTTAAACAAAAAAATTCTCATGATATAGGTGCTGAATTAATAAGAAGATACAGGCTTGACGATTATAGTGAAGCATATATATTAAAATATAATACAATCCTAAAAAGTTTTACAAATTATTATAAGATTTCTGAAGCCGATAAAGAAAGCATAGTCCAGTTTGGAGTTGTAAATCTGCTTAAGAGACAAAATATTGACTTTTCAAAGTATAATAAAAAATCATCAAAAGCTAAATCAAAGGCAGAAGATAATACAAAATATGGACTAATTGGTGAGGAAATTTTATTTCAATTATTACAAAAACATTATGGCGAAAGTAACGTTCGTAGAGTAAACATTAATAATGATTATGATGGATATGATATTGAATTACTTGATAATAATGTTGCATTTGAATATATAGAAGCTAAGACTTCGAATAGTAATAGGTTTTTTATGAGTATTAATCAGGTACATGCGGCAGAATATTTGAGAGATAAATACTGTATTTATTTGGTATGTTATTCTGGGAAGGAAGACTTGGATGATAAAATTAATATTGAAACTATAAAGGGAAAAATTAATATATATAAAATTAAAGACCCATATTCATTATTTGAATTTAATGAATTTTTAGTAAATCCACTATATAAATTGGGCAAACAATTTGTTGTTTTGAATAAAGAATTTGAAATAAGGCTTGAAGAGAAAAAAATGCAAACATTTGAGAAAGTTATACTTTAAATGAGTTTTTTGCAGTTATATTCTAATATAAATTTCTCCACAACTAGAAGATGTGGAGAAATTACATCAAGCTTAGTATCTAAATGAGGCTGTAGCGTCAAACAACATATAAGTGCAATTATCTCCATAGTGTATGACCTTATTGTTATGCCAATAGCTCTCCGCGGATTGCTTATAGTAATTATCATAAATACCTGAGTTCTAATAGGAATGGTGAGTCAATACTTTGAAAGCACAGAGCAGAATAAGTATTTTTTGATTTACAAAAAAGGTACTTTAAGTTACAATCATTAGAAAATGTTTATAAATTATGGAAAGTTATAAAAGCACTGGAATGCCGAGTGCGAGGAGAAGTATGAAGGTAGAAGAAAAAAGCAATATGAGTTTTTGTGAAATATCATCCTCCAATGTTGCCTATAGAATATATGGAGATGGACAGCTTACGATTGTAATTGAATCGGCATTAGGTTCCTGCTCTTGCGAGTGGTGGCACATTGCAGAAAAATTGTCGGATAGATATAAAGTGTTGGTTTATGATAGGCCGGGATATGGCAAGAGCAGTGTATCAAAATTGCCAAGGACGCCTGAAAACATTGCTAAGGAACTTCATGAGTTGCTAAATAAATTGAAACTGCTAAATAACTTAATATTTATAGGTCATTCTCAAGGCGGCTTGTATGTACAGCAATATGCTCGAATTTTTAAAGATAATATTTTAGGAATGGTTCTTATCGATCCTTTGACTGCTGAAGATAATAGGTTTAAGAGAGAGTTGAGTGATAAAGTTTATAGAGGCAGCGGAGTAAATAAGGTTAGCGGATTAAGGATGGGATATTATTTGAGTTTAATTAAAATTGCTCCGCTACTAAAACCCCTTCTATTAAAAGCTCCACCTTTCTATTACTAGCCTATATATTAGGTAGCCTAACTAGTGCGAAACACTACAAAACCGCTATAGAGGAATACGATATAGCACATCAGGAGCAATATATTTCGCACTTGGAAACAAGAGATAACTTTCCGAATATTACGCTCCATGTTATTTATCATACCCCCGATATAATGATAAAGGAAATTATAGAATATGGCGGACTGACCAAAGACGAGGCCACAAAGGTAGAAAACTTATGGGAAGAAACAATTAAAAATTATTTGTCTTTTACTGACAGTTCAAAATTTATTGAGTCAAAAAGCAGCAGTCATTTTGTCCATTTGACAGAACCGAATTTGATTGAGGCTTCCATCTCGGAGATTGCCGGACGATAATTATGTTCTTGTATCTGATGATGTTCCAACTCCACCTTTGATCTGGAGTTATGGGTTATCTTTATTATGATTCGAGTCTGTAAAATATTTCGTGTAAACTGATGGAAAATCCTCTTGGATTAATGATAAGATAAATATTAATTCAGGAGGATTCTTTTATAGTAAGGCAAAGAAGACTTACATTAGACCTATAAGTTATCGACCTTCATTACCCTCATGGCATTTAGTACCACAATTACTGAAACTCCAACATCTGCAAATACTGCTTCCCACATTGTAGCAATACCTCCTGCGCCAAGAAGCAGCACAATAGCCTTAACTGCTAAAGCAAATATTATGTTTTGCCATATAATACTTTTTATCCTTTTAGCTATCTTTATCGCACCTGCAATTTTTGAGTGTTCATCAGTCATAATAACTACATCAGCAGCTTCAATTGCAGCATCAGAACCAAGCCCGCCCATTGCAATGCCTATATCAGCCCTTGCAAGTACAGGGGCATCTGCAAAAATAGTATATGTCAATATATATGAAAAGTTGTTCAAGTGTTAAGATAACATGTTAAGATAGCAAAAGATAAAAATTGATCTGATTTGGGAGACAACAAATAATCAAGATAGAATTTGTCGGAGATGATCAAGAACCTTTTGCAGCGTTTCTGCCTGCAGAAGAGGAGAGCCGGCATCCACCGAAATCTGTTATGTATAAAAGTTTCGGGGATCATTTAGATGCCGTACCCTCCTGATGATATCAGTAAACGCGGATCTCGTATACGCCGGGCGTTCTATCGGAATCCCAAATGCTTTCAACAGTCAGTACCAGTCTGTCAAAGGCGGTTTCCGGGAAACT
>JAEYRB010000003.1 GCA_023409735.1 Bacillota bacterium
GTAGCGCTGTGATAATATTCTTTTTTCCTTCACTCATTGTTTCGCGTCTTTTTGCCATAAAAAAGCCTCCTATGATTTTATATTTTATCATAGAAAGCTTATTTTACAGACTTTTCTTCACAGGCTCTAAAAAGAGAGGGTAAACAAGACCGACCCTCTCTTTTTATACGTTCATGGATATACAATTCATTAACGATAGGTGTTCAACTGCTTTCAGGTGTATTTGTTACTTTACCGGACTATTATGCCGATACCACTGTATAAACTGATCGATTCCTTCATCAAGCTTAGTATGAGGATGATAATCAAGAATATCCTCAGCTTTTGAAATGTCGGCTAAGGTGTGCGGGACATCTCCCGGCTGTTTTGGAAGATAGTTTATCCTTGCTGATCTGCTGGCTTTTTTTTCGATCACATTAATCAGGGCTTTGATGTTAACAGGCTCCGAACTGCCAAGATTGAATATTTCAAAGCTGCAGGGCAAGCACATTGCTGCTAGTATGCCGTCGGTAATATCATCTATATATGTGTAATCTCTGCAGCTTGTACCGTCACCATATACATTAATTTCGGTTCCTTCAAAGATAGCTTTTGTAAATATGTGAATAGCCATATCAGGCCGCTGCCTTGGACCGTACACTGTAAAAAAGCGAAGGCAGGCAACGGGTATTCCATAAAGTGAGTTATATGCTCTGCAAAATAGTTCACCACATCGTTTAGCTGCCGCATATGGAGAGACCTGACTGTCTGCTGCCATGTCCTCCTTGAAAATGTCTGCCCCTGAGCCATATACCGAGGAAGAGGATGCAAAAATAAATTTTTTGATGCTGTGCTTTCGGCATTCCTCGAGCAGATTAACAGTTCCTTTAACATCAACATCCACATAATCTGCGGCATTATCTATAGAGCTTCGCACACCTGCCAGTGCCGCAAGGTGTATTACAGCGTCAAAGCTGCAGCTGGAGAACAGATCGCTTAGCAGGGTACAGTCGAGTATATTCCCTTCTACCAGCTTATAACAGCAATGTCTGCAGCAATTCAAAAGATTATCCCTCTTTATCGAGGGGAGATAGCAGTTATTAAAATTGTCAAGGCAGGTTACTGTATAGCCCGCCTTTAGGAGCTTTTCACATAGATGAGAGCCTATAAAGCCTGCTCCACCTGTCACCAGTACATTATTCATTTTATTCCGACTCCTTCATAATAGAAACCGGCATTCCTTACTACATTAGGAGCATATACATTTCTCAGGTCAATGAATACCGGAGTCCGTACTATATGTCCAAGCTTTTCGAGATCCAGTCCCTTGTATTCATCCCAATCTGTAATAAGGACTATACAGTCCGTTTGTGAACAGGCACTATAAACATCCTTATAATACTTTGCACCAAGGTTTGGATACTCTTTCTTAACGTTTTCAATTCCCTTTGGATCACATATTCTGACAGAAGCCTTATCCTCCAATAGCAGACGTATAATGGACAATGCTGATGATTCGCGTATATCGTCGGTACCCGGTTTGAAGGTGACGCCCAGTACAGTGATCCTGCGATTCTTAAGACCGCCAAGGGCAGCTGATATTTTATCTCTCATTCTGACTATCTGCTTTTTATTAACATCTATTGTGCTTTTTAAAATGGGGGGAGAATACCCAAAACCTTCAGCAAAGCCTATCAAAGCTTTAACATCCTTTGGAAAACAGCTTCCGCCAAAGCCTGGACCAGGCTGCAGGAACTGTTGCCCTATCCTGCTGTCAAGGCCCATACCCCGGGCAACTGTAACAGCATTTGCACCGCAAAGCTCGCATATATAAGCTATTTCGTTAATGAAACTGACCTTGCCCGCCAGGAAGGCGTTTGAAGCGTATTTGATCATTTCTGACGTCTCAAGATTTGTGACAATAATGGGAACATTGCAAAGCAGCTGGTCATTGTATACCTGCTTCATAATATCAATCGCACGTTCACTGTCACTGCCCAGTATTATTCTGTCAGCGTTGATAAAATCATAGACAGCAGAGCCTTCTCTGAGAAATTCCGGATTTGACACAACATCAAAATCTATCTGTTTTCCCAAGCTCCTAAGAACTTCGTCTATTTTCTCCTTAACCTTTCTGCCTGTACCCGGAAGAACAGTGCTTTTATTTACTATTACTCTGTAAGAATTCATATGGGCGGCGATTTCTGCGGCAACGCTGAGTACGTTACTCAGGTCGCAGGTGTTATTCTCCAGGGTGGGAGTGTTGACGGTTATGAATAAAACCTCCGAATACTCTACAGCTTTTTCTATAAATGTGGTAAAGGATATCCTTGATTTATGTTTTAAAACTCTTTCAAGAAGTCCATTAAGCTCAGGCTCGTATATTGGGAGAATACCATTTTGTAGCATTCTGATCTTTCCCTCGTCGGCATCGCAGCAAAGCACGTTTGTACCCAGTGATGCAAGGCAGATGCCTGTAACTAATCCAACATAACCTGTTCCTATTACTGATACATTCATATATATTTACCCCCAATACTTGCTTTACTGACGCGGTGCTTATTTAAACGGCTTATTCCATAGCCTTCCGCTGGTGAAGTCAGCAAGGCTGCATGTCTGCGGCTTTTTATTTACTTCAGACTGCGGCTGGGAGGCAGTGCTGTTTTTTGTGGCCATTTGCTGTTGATCTGACGATATTGCTGTCCCGGAAAGCCAGAAGTCTGATTGATGGGATACAGAGGATACATTTGTACTACTCGGTACCGGAGTATGAGACTCTGCCGGCTTTTTCATAAAGGAAGCCAGAGATGGGGCCTTTGCAGACACGCTTTTCTGTTGTGTTTCCTCCTTGATTACAGGCTTTGAATTATATGAAGCTGAAGACGGCATGGCGGACTGATCTACTGCAGGTGCATCCGCTGCTGAGGGTATTTTATCTGATATAACGTCTGACTGTTTGGCACCTTGCGCAGCCGATGGCATAACTGATTTTACGGGTGTTGAAGCAGTTGGTGTTTTATGCGCGACTGATGGCATAGCTGATTGCTTTGCTGCTGTTGATGGATTCTGTATAACTGTTGACACAGCTGCCGGGTTGAATGCTTGTGCAGCTGTTGATTTTGCAGTCTGTGAGTCAATTGGTACAGGCTTTGTTGCGGTAACAGGCGTTGTGTTTCCCGGTAAAACTGCTTGAATTTTTCCATAGGCAAAAATGTCAGATTCAACTGATGCAGGCTTCTGTAATGCTGCTTCAACAGGAGATGCTATGACCTGAACTGAAGTGCCTGCTTTTGCATCTTTGGGCAGCAGCCTTTCGAAGACCTCATCTGCGACTCTCTTCCAGCTATACTTTTCTTCTGCAAGTCTTCTTCCGATATTACCCATCTTCAAACAAGCAGTCTCATTTTTCAGAAGCTCTGAAATGTAACGTGCCATAGCTACAGGATTTGAATAATCATCAAGTACAATACCGTTTCCAAAGCCTTGAATTACCTCAGCATTTCCGCCCCTGTTTGTAGTTATTATCGGCAGCCCTGCTGCCATTGCCTCATAGTGGACCCTTGCTAATGGCTCGTTCCATTGAGAAGCACATACAAATACATCACCGATATTATATAACCTTGGAATGTCTGATGGAGGTACAAAGCCGGTAAATATTATTCGTCCGGTTATGCTTTTTGACAAAATCTGTAGTGAAGCGGTATAATCGTCGGTTTCGTTTTTGCCATACCACTTGCTGCCTACGACTACAAGGGCTGTTTTAGGATTTGTACGCATAACCATATCCATTGCTTTAAGGAGTATATCAACTCCTTTTTTATTGCTGAGCCTGCCGACAAAAAGTACGACCTTATAGTCCTGAAGTCCATAAATTGCTTTAAGCTTTTTCTTTAGCGCAAGGCCATCGCTCGACCACACTGGAGTATAAAGACTAGCGTCAACGCCTGAATATACTACATGAAGCTTGCTTCTTGCTATTGGGAATCTATTAGCTATAGTGTCTGCAATGTATTTGCTGACTGTATTTATGAACTCTACTCTGTTAATGCATTTTATACCTTCTTCGTCCGAAAGCTTTTCCGGGTGGAACATCTCATTATGCAGACTTAGACTAAAGCGAGTTCCGGGGAATGTATCCATCAACTCGAGCACATAGCGTGGCCTGTTAAGCACATGTATAAGATCATAGGAGCTATCCAGAGCTGTACGGAGACTGTTTACATAGATTTTATTGCTGCCTCCAGGAACCCTAATATATCTCACATTATTTCTTGTTTCCCTTTCAGGCAGGCCGGGAAACTGTATACTGAAAATGGTGATCTGATGTGTACCGGATAAATAAGGCACAATACCTTCAATATATAGTTGGACAGCGCCGCCTGCAATAGGCGGAACGGGCAGCTTCTCCGTACAAATTAATGCTATTCTCAATCTGCTCACTCCTACTTCATTATGGTATCAATAATTGGAACCTTGGATTCTTCAAGCCGTGCTGCTCTTTCGATTTCGCCTGATTTAAGCAGCTTGCCTCCCTGGAACTGGTTTTTCACAAGTCCGTGGAACCAGTGGGGGAACAACAGGTCAATGTATAACGTGTTTTTTTCTGCGTCACTTAAGGGATTTACCTCTGCGTACCAGTTAATAATGTCGCTTATGCTAGAAGCTTGCCATTGTCCTTTGTTTTCAGCTATCTTACCAATAATTTTGCGAAGATCTCTTGCCGGGAGGTCAAAGGTCACTCCATCAAGATCGAGAATATATATGTTATTCCCTGCTGCTAGGGCATTCCCCTTGCCATAGTCCTGGTGACAAAGCACTATTGATTTAGAATCGGCTGCTGTGAGGTGGTTATATTCAGAATGTGAGAGCCTCTCAATAGCTTGGCTTGCTATATCGATCATAGATGAGCAGCTCTTCACATATGCTTGATTGCTTGGCATTGCTATATTTACTGCTGCTGTTTCTTTCCATGCTGCCAGCCTGTTTTTCATAGAGGCGTATTGCTCGGGCCATCTGCCAAGCTTTGATGAAACTCTTGTTCCGTCGTCAGGCACAAAGCCCTTTGATGCTATGTGAAAGCGGGCAAGCCCTTGAATAGCCTGTTTAAGATCAGCAGGATTTGCAAAATTCAGGTCTCTGCCATCGACCCACTCATATAGTACGAACAGCTGATCGTTATATTGAACGATCGGCTGCTTACTTTTATCAAGAACTATGCCTGGTACAAGACCACCAGATTTTTTGATGTATATTTGAGCATTTACTGAAAACTGTGCCTTGTCTATTGTCTGGCGAAGTCTCTTTAGACAGAGCTGTCTTCCGCCGGTGCTCAATTTCCAGACGGTTTTGATGGAGCCGCTTTGAATGATGCGGATACTTTCAGGTGCTATGCCATAGTGGCTCAAAACGCTGTAAGCTATTTTATCTAGCGGCATCTCAGCTGTATTTTCAATATTGGCCAATACTATCAATCCTTTCAATTTCTTTTTATGAAGTGGTCTATAATACCTTAAACCTATGCATGTAGACCACAACCATCAAGGAGGTGTCTTTGTAACACTTTGAATGAATATACAAGAATGATGTGTTACAATACACCAGGTATAATGGATTCGAAGCTCTTAAGGACATTATCAGCTGTTTTCTCAAAGGCTGACATTTCTATGATTCTTTGATGGTATTTTTCTTTTGACCATTCCTTATCACGCTGATAAATATACTTATTCACCGAGCCGATGAACAAATGAGGGAACTGCAGGTCGAGCTTGACAACATTCCACTGAGAAGGGGTAAGAGGATTTACTGCCTGATAGGCTGCAAATATTTTTCTTGTCAGTTCAATGTCCCACTTGCCTGCCTTTTTCATAACCTTGTTCAAAAGCTTTCGGATATCTCTGGCCGGAATATCAATAGTTATGGAATCGGTATCGATAACATACATCGTACTGCTGTTTGTCATTATCAGATTGCCTGCTGCGAAGTCCTGGTGGCAAAGGCTTCCTGCCTTCATAGCCTGATTCACCCAGCCTGTATAATCAGTGCCCTTCAGGCCTTCTATCGCTTTTTGGCCTCTTTCATAAAAATACGGAAATTCCTTAATAACAGTTTTACCTATGGCATCACTTTCTACATCAGACTGCTTCTTTCGGTAAAAGTCATTTATTTCCTCAAGTTGTGCCGTGTAATCCTCTACCCATAAGCCTAGATGAAATTTCGGCTTACTGTCGGGTGGAGGAGTGAAGCCTGCCGACGCTTTGTGGAAACCGGCCAGCGCCCCCACAATTGAGTTCATCTCACGAGCTGAGGAATATGAGGGGTTTTTGCCATCTATCGCTTCAGTCAAAACATAACAAGTGTTATTTATATTGACATAATCATTGCCGCCGGTAGTTTTAACTACTTGAGGAAGCTTTACACCATTGCTTTGCAGATGACGAACCGCATGAAGTATGAATTTCAACGTTTCCTCGGAGTTTGATATTTTTTTAAGGATCAGCTGCCTATCCGGCGCTGTTATCCACCATACACCTTTTTTATCTTTATATGACTCATTTCTTATACTAATGACCTTTACAGGATAATTTCCAAGGACGTCGTTTAGGGGTTCATTTATTGTAACAGCCAATTCGGTCCCTTCTTTCATATAACATATGTAGCTGGGGGATATCCCCCTTCATTTGTGCTGCTTATATGGATCAGTCGTCAGTATTTTCGCTTGATTCAACCTCTTTATCCCACGACACCTTAATGGTTACAGAACCGCCTTCAAGATCGTCATCGTATTTTACCTTGTAGTCAAGGTCTGCATCTGCAGGAAGCTCAACTACTTTACCTTCTACTCTCAGCTTACCGGCGAACAGTTCTGGAATGGCTGCCCGTATGAATTCACCGAATTCTGTTCTTGAACCAAGAAATGCATCCTGATATCTCATTAGCTTCACTCCTTAAAAAATGTTAGGTCTATTTACATAATATTTATTATTTGCTACAACTGTTACTAGTAGCTTCGAAAGTTTCGCTTTTATTTGTATATTATTTGATGCATTCAGGGTTTGCGTCATATGGTGACTGCAAGTAAAAATTTTTTGTTTTACTAAAATGTCTACGATTTGTAAATTTTGTTGAAATATTAGGTTAAATTAAGTATAATAATTAATCGCACGTAAGTTTATAATTTGAATATTGCAGGCTAGTATCAGCTGGAGTTCATCAGTGCATGACTCGGGAGGCTTAAATGATAAGTAATACACGGATAGTACGCACCAACACACTTGACCCGTGGTGGAATTTGTCCATCGAAGAGTATCTGCTTGACACAGTGGAACCAGGACAATGTATTTTATATATTTGGCAGAACGAGAATACTATTGTTATAGGCAGAAATCAAAACCCATGGAAGGAATGCAGGACAGAGGTTTTTGAAAAGGAAGGCGGCCGAATTGCAAGGAGACTTTCCGGAGGCGGTACAGTATTTCATGATATAGGCAATTTGAATTTTACATTCGTTGCAGACAGGCAGTTATATGATCTTAATAAACAGCTAAAGGTAATTCTTGACGCTGTTTCAGGTCTGGGTATAGATGCCGAAATGACCGGAAGAAATGATTTACTTGCGGATGGACGCAAGTTTTCGGGCAATGCATTTTGCTTTAGAGCGAATACAGCCTACCATCATGGAACACTCCTCATTTCCTCTGATCTGGACAAGCTGTCAAGATATCTTCAGGTATCGGCTGAAAAGCTTAAAACAAAAGGTATAGCTTCTATAAGTTCGAGAGTTATTAACCTGTCTGAACTAAAACCGGACCTGACAACAGAGGATATGGCTCAGGCACTAATAGAAGCCTTCAGATCAAATTACGGCTGCAGTGCACCGGTGGAGAACGCACAAAAAAGCCCCAATATTGATAGAGATACAATAGAGAACTTGTACTGCAAATACTCATCATGGAAATGGAGATATGGCGAAGCACCTCAATTTGACGCTGATTTTGAAACAAGGTTTTCATGGGGAGAATTAGAGCTGGGACTAAAGCTGGAAAACGGCTTGGTCAGCCAAACAACAGTGTACTCTGATGCCATGGATGAGGCTTGTATTGCTGTGATTCCGCAATTACTCAATGGATGCGAATTCAATTCGCGAAAACTGGCAGAGAGGCTGATGATTGCAGAAGTACCATTCCCGGAGAGGATTGGACCACAGGAAATGTGGAATAATGCAGTTTGTTCCAAAGCAATGCTAAGTGATATCGCTAAATGGCTTGAAGCTAAGCAATTTTAGGAATAAGCATTGAAACGTGTTGAATTTTTATAATAAAAGTGAAGCTGACGGCTCAGGAAGATGATTTACAGCTATATATGATTGTCCCGCTATATTCGATTAATAAGAAACGCAAAGAATTTTAAAAAAACGTAAACTTTCTTATAGATGCGTTATAATACAAGTATGATGTAAGTGAGCTAAACACAATTTGCTGCAGATAGGCTGAGTTAAAGGATTTAGAAGTATGAATGAAGAGCTTTTTAAAAATATTGGGGAACAGTTCCCTGTAAAGGCCGGGGATGTTAGTAACTACTCCCCATTGGTACTGGCATATTTGGGCGATGTGGTTTATGAGCTCTATATCCGAACGTTGATTACAAGCAAGGGCAATGCTCCGGTACATAAGCTGCACCAAAGCTCAATTGCCTTTGTCAAGGCTAAAGCCCAGTCTGATACAATTCACAGACTTATGGAACAATTAACTGGAGAAGAACGAGATATCGTCAGAAGAGGACGAAATGCCAAATCCGGTACAATACCGAAAAATGCGGATGTTACCGATTATAAATATGCTACCGGGTTCGAGACTCTTCTTGGCTATCTTTATATAAAAGGAGACTATACGCGGCTTATTGAGGTTTTGAAGCTATCGACCACACATGATTAAAGTGGCCGGAAATTTAGATGGAGCCTGCAAGGTAGTTAGAATGCATTAGTTGCGCAGATGGAAGGAGCGTATAGTTATGGCTGATTATAATGGCTTTCACAAAAATAATGAAAGCGGCAGAAACAGGAACGGTGGAGCAAAGAGTAAATCGTTTGGACGCGGAGCAGGGTATGGAAAGGGTCAGACAGCCGGGAAAAGCTATGAAAGCGGGCAAAGCTATAAGTCGGAAAATGGCCAGGGAAGCGGAAGAAGCTATGAACCCGTAAAAGGCCAGGGAAGTGGAAAGGGCTATAGAACAGAAAATAGCTGGGGAAACGGACAAGGCTATAGGACAGAAAATGGCCAGGGAGGCGGAAAAGGCTTTGGGGCGGATAAAGGTCATGGGACCAGACAGGGCTATAAGCCAAGCGGACAAGGCTATGGGACAGATAATGGCCAGGGAGCCGGAAAAGGCTTTGGGTCGGGTAAAGGTCATGGGACCAGACAGGGCTATAGGCCAAGCGGACAAGGCAATAGTCCAGACAGTGAGCAGAGTAAATATGCCGCTGGAAATGAAAGGGCTAAGTACAGACCGGGAAGCGGCAGACCTATAAATACTCCCGATAGCTCAGAAGCACCTTATAAGATGAATAGGAATAAAACGGGAGAGAGCGGACAGGACAATAAGAGAAGCTTTTCCGGCAGAAAAGGTGCTGATGAAAGGCGAGATATACCTGACGTTAAGGCACGCCGGATAGCGAATGAACAAAAGGATGATCTCACAAATGAGCTTGACAAGCTTGAGGGCAGAAACTCTGTACTTGAGGCATTAAAATCAGGTAGAAGCATAAATAGGCTATTTGTAGCTAAAGGTGACAGAGAAGGCTCTGTCAATCAGATAATTGCTATGGCAAGGCAGAAGCACATACTGATTCAGGAGATCGACAGGACTAAGCTGGATGCAATGTCTTCGACACATGCTCATCAGGGGGTAATAGCGCTGACTGCAGCGAAGGATTATGTTGAAGTTGAGGATATTCTAAAAATTGCAGAGGAAAGCGGAAGACCGCCATTTATTATTATATTGGATGAAATAACCGATTCTCATAACCTGGGTTCTATATTGAGAACTGCAAATACTGCCGGTGTACATGGAGTTATTATACCAAAGCGTAGGGCAGTTGGGCTCACTTCAGTAGTATCAAAGGCATCTGCCGGTGCGATTGAGTATGTTCCGGTTGCCAGAGTAACAAATATTGCTCAGACAATTGAAGGCTTGAAAAAACAAAATATTTGGGTTGTAGGAACTGATGCTTCAGGTGAGAAGGCATATTTTGATGCAGATCTCACAGGCCCAATTGCACTGGTTATAGGCAGCGAGGGTGAAGGAATGAGCAAGCTGGTACGTGAAAGCTGCGACTTCGTAGTGAATATACCTATGTCAGGGCAGATCACTTCACTTAATGCAGCAGTTGCCGGAGCAGTTGTTACCTATGATATATTCAGGCAAAGGAGCAAAAAGCAGCCTTGATTGAATACCCCGATGTATGTGCGTAGCTAATAGGTTAAATAGTATGGTTTTGTTGTTATGGAAAAATCATCTATCCTAAGATAATAAAGATGCCGATAACTATTTTGGGAAATTAGTGCACGGATTAGACTATGGCAGAAGCAATAGAAATCCTGAAAAGGTCTTGCTGAACCACATAGAGGAAGTACTAGCTTGACATGGTAATTAGCGTTACGTATAATGAAAGATACATCAAGCCATATCTGTTCTATTTCCTTATCTATCTGCATATGGGGGGGCATTTTTTTGAAGCGTTACGCTCAAGCTGAGGCAAGATTTGATAATAATTTAGTTGTTGACGAGGAAATTTTAAAAGAAGCCAAAGCTGGCAATGATCAAGCCCTTGAATTTCTTATCAATAAGTATAAGAGCTTTGTTCGGGCAAAAGCGAGGACATATTTTCTTATAGGCGCGGACAGGGAGGATATCATTCAAGAGGGCATGATAGGCCTTTATAAGGCAATTAGAGACTTCAGAGGGGACAAGCTGTCATCGTTCAGGGCCTTTGCAGAGTTATGCATTACAAGGCAGATAATTACGGCAATAAAGACTGCTACAAGGCAGAAGCATATACCGCTCAATTCCTACGTTTCTCTAAACAAGCCAATATTCGATGAAGAATCGGATCGTACGCTTATGGATGTCATCAGCGAGGAAAAGATGGTGGATCCTGAGGAAATGATAATAAACAGAGAGGAGTTTGCCGGCATCGAGGTAAAAATGGGTGAAATACTCAGCAGCCTTGAGTGGCAGGTCCTTTCACTATATTTGCAGGGAAGGTCGTATCAGGAAATAGCTGTTGATCTAAACAGGCAGATCAAATCCATAGATAATGCTCTGCAGCGCGTGAAACGGAAGCTGGAGAAGTATATTGCCGATGGTAAGATGTAGTAGTTTATTATTGGGTTCAGGTCTTGTGGCAAAGATAAGTCCGTATGACAGATAAAAAAGTCTATCATGCGGACAATAAGCTCATCTGTGTTCGAACATGTCACGGAAATAACTATGGGAATGCAAAAATCGCTGCATGTCGATAACTAGACTTTGCTTTTTAATTAACAAGGGTCAATTGATGCTAAAAATGTAAGGCTAATATACTAGACATGGGCAGTAGTATATGCTATAATACAATTCGCTTAGGATACAAGGGCGAGCGGATGACGAAGTCATCGACCAGCCCCACCCTGTTGAACTAAACAACCTGCGGGTGTAGTTCAGTGGTAGAACATCAGCTTCCCAAGCTGATTGTGAGGGTTCGATTCCCTTCACCCGCTCCAATTGGTTTATAATTAAGCTGTCTACGTTGAATGTAATATGTAGATATGCAAGGCAGATGAAACAAAATACTTTACCCGCCCTCATAGCTCAGTTGGCAGAGCGCATCCATGGTAAGGATGAGGTCATCAGTTCGACTCTGATTGAGGGCTCCACAGAAAAAGAAACAGCATCAAATATGATGCTGTTTCTTTTTCTGTGTGCTCTTCACCTTCACCTAAGTCCATCAGAAGAGCTTGCCCTCCCATGGATGCGCTCTGGACACGGGCTGAGAACCGATAAGCAAGTGATGCAAGGAAGCTGAGCAGCAAGGAGCGGAGCATATGATGATATGTGAGCACCGCAGATGCGATAGCTGACACAGCAGCGCGAAGCTTAGCGGTTCTCAGAGCATTCATGGGTAAGGATGAGGTCATAGTTGACTCTGATTGAGGGCTCCAAAATGAAAGCATTGAAATATTGAGAAATCAAGTTTCTGGTGCTTTTTTGTTTGCTCGTAAACGGTTTAAATGACAATCCCATTAGTCAATATATATCGTATCGTTTAAAACCGTTTAAAAAGCAAATAAATACATCTGCAATGTTTTACAAGTAAATATATTTTTATATTGATTATTATTGCTAATTTGTTACAATATACAATGGTATTCCAAAAAAATACTTTAATTTACATCCTTAGTTAGAATAATTTTGTCTAAACTTATTTGACTTACAATATATGTAAAATTATAATCATAGTAAAATATAATATTTTGGAGAAGAATCATGAAATCAAAACGATTAGCAGTGGTTTTACTTACTTTAATACTGAGTGTTTGTCAATCAATTCCAGCAATGGCATGCACAATATTTACCACTGAAATGGAAGACGGTACTGTATTAGTTGGCAATAACGAAGATTATTCATATTCAATCGGTAACTCTATGGTAGTTACAGCACCAGGTGAAAGAGACTATGGCCGTATATGCTTCTATAATATGTCTTATATTCAGGGTGGCATGAATGAACATGGCTTATTTTATGATGGTGCTTCCTGTCCGCCTTCTGAAGTCCCCTATTATAGTGATAAAGAGGATTTGGACTATAATTTAGGAGATATTGTTCTTGCAAAATGCACATCTGTGGAAGAAGTAGAAAAGTTTTTTGAGAATTATAATATCCCTAACGGTTTTTGCGATCATCTCATGTTTACCGATAGCACAGGAGCTTCTGCAGTATTTGAGTGGGTGGAAGGAGAACTTCATATTATTCGTAAAGGTCAGGACGAGAACTATCAGGTTATAACAAATTATTGGCTTACGAATCCTTCTCTGGGTGGTTATCCCTGCAATCGTTATAACACTGTTGTAGATTTATTGCAAAATCAATCACCATCAATAGAATCATGTGCTGCTATTTTAAATTCCACGAAGCAGAATTGGGGCGAAGGAGGAACATTGTATTCAAATATATATAATTTATCGCACAAAGAAATCTATGTGTTCAACAGGGGTATAATGAATCAAGCTTGTAAGATAGATATGGAAGAAACATTTCAGTCAATGCAGGCAGGGACTCAAGTAAGCAATGACCTTAACGAACTTACATATAGCAATTTAAGTAATGGGAATCTCCAGGAAACAGATAGTAACACGATGCCCGAATCTGATGGGGATGTAGAAACATCGGTTGCTACCCCCATAAAAAGTAGTTTTTATGATAATTGGATCTTATGGATTTCTGGAGTATGTATTCTGGCATACATTGTATTCTCGTTAGTAAAGAAAAATAGAAAGGGAAAAAAGATATAAATAATAAGTACATAGCTTACAATCATAGTAACAGGAACTAATGTTATTAGAAGAGATGCATCTTTAAGTTCAAGAGGTCTTTCTTGTAGTCAACTAGAAAATAGAGTAAAATTGTATCAATGCTTTGACGAATTTTACTTTCTTTTTATATAATAGGTGATTATATGAACGACTTAGAAATCTTTCTTCATGATTTATTTGAACTGGACAATAATCAATATATTGAAGTACGCCCTCATAATAATGGCAGAATGGTGTACAAGGATTGGACATTCTTTAAAAGTGTTAATGATTTAGCTAGATCAGAAATTATCCTAAATGCTGAAAATGACATATATTTTGGTGTTTCCTCCCGAGCGATCAGTAATGAAAATGTGATTGAGTATGATACATTTCGATGCTTAGCTTTTGATATGGATAACATCATAAGCTCGTATCCTGATTTTAGTTGCGATGATGTATTTGATGAATTCAAAAAAGTTGAGTTGTTGCCAAATTACATTATTTCCAGTGGAAATCATATTCACAGTTATATTCTTTTACAACCTACAAAGGATATCAGCACAATCATGAAGGTTACAAATGTAATAGCCCAGATGATTGGCTCTGACCTAAAAGCAATTAAAAAATCTCAATTTATGCGACTGCCGGGAACCTTTAACAATACAAGCCATGTAGAAATTCTATACAGGAATGCAAATCCCAGACATTCTTTAAATGATATACAAACATTGTTGAATATGCTTACTATTACTGGCAGAATAGGGGGAGACAAATGAGCAAACTTATCAAATTAAGCAATCTGACAGAGCTCGAAACAAAAGGAGCAGAAGATAAGACATCAGTTGTTTTGAATTTGCCGATTCTAAGAGAGAATGATGTTGTAATTTTACATAGAAAGACGAATAATACTGTTTCGCTAAAAACAAAGGAATCTGTAGATGCAATTGATTTCAATGTAATTGAAGGAAGCATAGATTATTTTAATGAAAGTAATTTCTCTATAAAAGAAATTGAAATATGTCACGACGACAAAGTTCAATATGAGATACTTTTGCAGCCAACAAAAAAGAAGCCTTCTATAACAAGCAAGAGCCCTTCCTTTGTGAAGGTGTGGAATCACAACTCGATGATAAAAGACAATATACAAGCAATCAAGGACCTACTTGATAGCACATATAAGTATTGCCTGGACCTTCTATTTAGTCCGGATACTATCTCGGTCATAGGTTCCCCAAGGGAAAATCACATTAACAACGCGTCGATTATCTGCAGGAATTTATGGAAGCTTAAGGGCATTTTGCTTGTTGATCCGATTAAGATGGAATACTTAAAATGGCTAGTAAAAAATGAAGAAGTTGAATCAAACAAGGACGATCACCTGACAAATAATGAGTGGGAAAAGCTATCTGAAAATTTGGGTATGTTCATAGAGCTAGACAAAGAAAATGCAAAATATATAAATGAAAATATACTATTGGGTGAAAGCTTATCGAAAGGGAATTGGATTTTTATTTGTCCGGAAAACATCAGAAGCTTCTCGGATAACATGTTAAGCTATCTGAATTTTAAATACAAAGGTAAATATTACACATATTTTGATAAGAGCAATGAGAAAATGCTTAATCAATTTGTATTGAAAAAGGTGCTCTTGCATGAATTGGGGCATTTAGTTTTTAGAAAATCAAACGAAACAACTGATAAGGAAATTCTTAATGAGACTCGAGCTAATTGGTTTAGTTCAATATTAATGAATGATTCCGAACGATATCTGCTGAGAATAATTACTGCTATCCAACCATACAGGTATCAAAAATTATTGCCAATTCCGTCAATAAATTTTAGCAGTTGGAAAGAAGATAATAACAACTTCTATTCTAGATTTCTGGATTATATTTATGATGTAAATTTACTATTTCATTGTGATGGGCAAATGTTATTTGAATATGAGTATGATTATTAAATAACAGGAGGAACAGTATGAAGAGCTTTTTTCTAGAAGATGAAAACAAAAGTAGTATTCATGTTGATACAAGTAAAATACAATGGATAAACAAAGAACCGTACTTTAAAAATGTTGAAAACAGAAGATGCAAAAGCCCGGTGAAATGCCCAAAGTCACCCAACGGTAAAGCATGCAAATCTTCAAAGACCTGCCATTTTTGCAAGCATCCATTAAACGAATTTGGCAGATGGAACAATTTATTTACTGATACAACAAAGAATTATATTAATAATAGTATCACATTAGAGAAATTGTTTTACAGCAGCGAAGATTTTATTACAAACCAATATGAAAATATAGGGAAAAAAGTCATAGAAGAAAATTATCTTGTTTATAAGCAAGATCAATCGCTTTGCTTCTGGGGAGAAGATAGCGGCAAAAACAGGGGTGTTGTTTCAATTGCAGGCATTAGAGCAAATCAGGCCAACTGCATTATTACTGTTTTCAAGGATGTTAACGAATTTACCAGAAAAATCATACCGGCTATTATAAATTTGGCTCCTAATGATGCCGTTCAGATAAAAGGGAGAAAATCAATCGTTTTGGTTAAGCCGAAAAAGAATAGCTGTAATGTATCTGTTCAATATATTGCATCTACTATCCAGGAAAATCACTCGCAGATGCTGGCTAAATTTATTAGTCCGGAAAACAATTACGACCTTAATATTGAATTGCTGCTTAAATTATTGACTGCATTTGAAGCCAGTCTGATATTATTTAAAAACAACAATACTTTTGAGAACCAGCTTGAACTGTTTAAGAGTTATTTATTATATGCAAACTGTAAATTTACGCATAATGTATTTGACAGAAATATTGAAGTCGAAAAAGAATGGAATTTTGATAACGGAATTAATTGTGAAGGCTACTATTACCATTTATACAAAAGAAAGCATGACCATTGTCTTGAAGAAATTAATAAGTTGGTTGGGGAAAATGATAGACCATATAGCCCCCTGCAGGCTGAATTAATTAATTCATTGTCATCGGAAATTACCGGACTTGGTGAGCTGATCCCATTAGATTATGTTTATGGAGAAAACGAAGAAAGCGACTATGATAATCAGTTATATGACGATATTTTATGTATCAACATACTCCTTAATAAGAAGATAATTGATAATTTGTATAAGGTAGAAAAAACCTACGTTACAAGAGAAATAGATTATGAAAGAGTATATGATGATTTGATGTTGAATTCCATACGTTTTCAAAAATGGGATCGCATTATTAATGATATTTGGTAAAGCTAGATATTATAGCTTTGGTTAAGCCTGAATTTAACCGGGATGGGTCTTACGGTAGGATCCATTATTTTCCTTAAATACATTCCGGCTCGCGAATGGCCGCAAGACGGATGTCTATAAGAGAAGTGCAGTCAATGACCGCTGCCGAGAAAGCAATTTTGGATAGCGTGATTAAGAACGTATGTTGTTATAGTGGAAAGGTGCTTGAAAAGTTTACTCACTCAGAGGCGCCATGGCTAGCAACCAGAGGAGACCTGCCCGAGTCAGTAGCATCTGACAGAACCATTATGAAGAAACAAATTGGAGATTACTTTAGTGCGGTCAAAGAGAAGTATAATATGATTAACCCAAATGATATTAAAGGTTATACGCAAACTATGTTTGAACAGATGTAATATGTTTTGACAACCCTTTTACAGGTAGAGTCCCGATAAACATACACATGTTGGTAAGTATACCGCCGAAGTTGAGTGTATCAAAGCTTATGGGAATACTGAAGGGCAAGAGTAGCCTAATGGTATTCGACAGATTAGAAAATCTAAAATATAGATATGGGGACAGGCATTTCTAGTGCAGAGGATATTATTTAAATACAGTAGGACGATAAAATGCGATAGCAAAGTATATACAAAAGCAATTACAGGAAGATCAACAGGCGGAGCATATCATCATGAAAGTATATAGACCCGTTTACGGGCAAGTAAGTAAAAAACTGCAAAAAGAAGAGCCGCCCGGATGGGCGGCCACTGTTCTCTTATATATCATAAGGAATTTTATTTATAAATAGTAGTTTCAATTGTACCTATATCAACAATTTTTACCTGTGAGGGAAGGTAATTAACCCACCCAATTATCGAACCATTTGCGTCCCCAAAAATAAAGGCGCGTTTTCTGTTCCACTCATAATCACGGACTGCCCAATTCGATAAACAATTGCTAATAGAATTAGACATATTATACTTTCCGTTGCTGAATGGGTCTGACAAAACTATCGTAACTTCATTTACTAAAGATTCAGCAGTTATAGGCTGATCATTTATAAAAACATCATTGAACCCAGTAATTGCTGAGGCTAGCTCGGGATATTTTTCTTTGTTTATGATTATTTTATAGTAATAACTTCCATTATTGTTCAAAATGCTTTCACCCTTTTGCTTACCAGTTGTCTTGTCAACAAAGGTTATCAATTCTTTGTATCGTTCAAAATGAAAAGCATCGCTTGGCAGTTCTTTTGCAGTGCTGACTATTCTGGTTGAAAGGGTTGTAAGGTAATCAAGGCGTTTTTTAGTATCAATGTTAATTGAAACAAATTCTACATTGCCCGCTGCAATGGCTGAATTTGCATCGAAAATCGCTGCTGCAATAATATTGTATGTGGCATCGTATACAGTAGCAATTGTAAAGCCATAGCCTGGTTTACCTCCAGCGTAATTATTAAGATTATTATAATTTTCTGTAAAATATTCGTACAAAGTTGCATCTGCTGCTGTTTTAGACAAATCGTTATAATCTCTCATGCTAAATGTCCTATAATAGCTGAAAGGCATCTTGGCATTTGAGCCGATACCACCAAAGTTCATAAACTTTGCATTCGGAATTGCACTTATTACATCCTTGTTATAAAGTATATTGTCTTTACCTTCTAATTTAATAGGTACCTTTATTCTTTCATATGCGGATGGAATTAATGAATATTTTGCGGCCGTTATATCACTTATTTCTCCGTAATAGATAAGAGATTGAGCAATTGTAATTCCTTCCAGCTTCTTGCTCAATTTTAGTGCATTGAAAATGATATCAGCACAATCTGAACATTTGAACTTAGAATTACTTGAATATTTACCAATAGGAATGAGCCCAATTTCTTCTGCTTTGATGATTGATTTAGCCTGGTCAAAATCAGTTGAGTCATATTCAAGCGCCCTAAGGACATACGTTAAGAACTGCTCGATGGCTATTGTATCTGTAATACCAAACGTTGTATCGGTATTGCCGGACAGCAGATTATTCCAATATGCATAAGCTACATATTTTTTAGCCCATGCAGGAACGTCAGTAAAAGGATGCTCACCTCTTGCGTCCTCCACTGCCAAAGCAGCTTGCTCCCTTCCAAGAATTTTTATGTACATAACAGTAGCTTCAAGTTTTGTTGGTGCTCTGTCAAGGCTGAAGATTGGTACTCCTAAAAAATCAGATTCACTAAATAGTCCCAGATCATAAAGTTTTTGTGTTGTAGGAGACAGTGTTTGTGCTGAAGTATACAATCCATATTTTTCAGCTACATTAGAATCTACAGCCTTGCTATCCACCAAAGATTTTGCAAGAGTGACTTTACCATCCTTTTTATTTGAACTAAGAACACTGTAGATGGTATCAACGCAATCACCACGGGTAAATTTCGCCCCGGTCTTATACTTACCTGCAGGTACAATGCCAAGTGATTCCGCCTTCTGAATTGAGACGCTCCAGACAAAATCACCGTTCTTATCACTATATCCAAGAGCTCTCAACATAAATGTAAAAAACTGTTCAGGTGTTACGAGGTCGTTGCTTCCCAATGTAGTCTTTGAAGTTCCACTTGTGTATCCCTTATTATAAGCGTAAGCGATATTTTTGGCTGCCCAAGCTGGAACATCGGTAAATGGGCTTGTATAGGAACTATTCTGTGCCATTTTTTCTTCTCCAAGCATTCTGAGGAGCATAACAACAGCCTCTGTCCTTGTGGGAGCTCTTTCAAGGTCAAACCCGCTGCCGGTACCCATAAAAAGACCCATGTCTTTCAGTGCATCTGCACGGTCAAGAGTGGTTGATACAGCTTTCGTTGTGGTTGGTTCAGCCGCAAGTGCTGTAGCTGCCAAACTAAAAACTAATGTAAGGATTAAATTAAAGCAAACGATTCTTTTAATTGACATAATATTCAACCTCCTGTATAAATTATAAGTAAAATGTTGATTTTTGTCAAAACTGTCTTTGATATAATAATCCATAAATAGACGATGATAGTAATATTTTTTTGACAGGAATCAGACAGGAAATACACTGATTTTATTCGATTACCTTATGGATGCTTGTTTGCAGAGGGTCGTTGAAGAGAATCAACTTCATAATGCAATAATTACCACTAAATGATATACTATCTAATAGAAATTCCATCCAAAAGGATAAACATAAAACCTTATTTCAAGGAAATTCAGACCCTATATGGATGAGAGGGAACTAATGAAGTAAAACTCAACAAGGGGGATATCGATGGCAGAACTTAGAGATCCGAACCGCCAATACTGGAACCAGCAATTCAAAGTATTACAGGATACATGGCCAAAGCCTGATAATTTTGAAACCTGCATTAACATTTGTATGGATGTTCATGCAATGGTACATGCGGCAGAAATGTCCAATACCGGCTTATGGTCCTTTGAGGACCAGGTGTGGGAAAGAGTGTCTGAACCTGTATTTCGGAAGGTACATAACGATAATCAGTCAATTGCATGGAAGCTATGGCATTCCACACGGATAGAAGATATTACAATGAACATATTAATAGCGGGAGAACCGCAAATATTATACTCTGACAACTGGCTTGAAAAGATGGGTATATCTGTTCGTGATACCGGAAATGCAATGAATGAAAGAGAAATTGAGGCTGTCAGTAATTTAATTGATATACAGGCCTTAAGAGACTATCGTTTAGCAGTAGGCAGAAAGACAAGAAAGATCATTAAAGCATTGAAAGCAGAAGATTTGAAAAAAAGAGTTGAGGCTGAAAGACTAGGTAGAATAATTAATGAGGGAGCGGTTGTGGAAGAAGCCAGATGGCTTACTGATTACTGGGGCAAAAAGACTATTTCAGGGCTTTTGCTAATGCCTGCCACCCGGCATAATTTTGTACACCTGAATGAATCTATGCGGATTCTTGGGAAAGAAAAATCATGTGTAAAGGGAAAAGGGAGAACAGATTAGCCAAGGTATAAAAACTATTTCTATAGCAATAGTGAACTTAATTTTCTATCTAAGAAAACCATATTATTTACTGTAATAGCTTTACAACAGTAAATATCCATAGTAAAATATTCTCAAATAAAGAGAGGTAATCCCATGCCAGCTAACACTTAATTTTTCTGAAACGAATAAATGCACTTGAAGCCTTGTTGTTGAAGGCTTTAGTTTGTTGCGAAAAAGAAGATTAAGAGAGAGCTGTATATTGAGTGAAATATGTCTGTTTATTGCTTGAAGTGGGATTTCCATTAGCTGGTCGTTAGTAGCGGCTAGGCTGGTCGCAGATGTTGTCTGCCGGTATGTTGTAAAGGTAATTTGTGCTGTTGCACTCAACATACTTTCTAATCACCATGGAACCAGGCTGAGGATTTTCCTAGATTAAGAAAGTGTACAATAAATATCATTATTTTAGTAGACCGACCATTCACCATGCTCATTGTCTTAATTTTCAAGGCAATGACATGGTGATTTTTTATTTATGGCGTTGTCCGAAGGTCTACAGCAAAAAGGCGAGAGGTGCTCGATGCCCCCGAGACTTTTCTTTATGGCGTTGACCGGAGGTCTACAGCAACAAGGCGAGAGGTGCTCAATTCCCCGAGACTTTTGCAGTGTGAAATGTGAGCCTGAAAAGTACTGTGAATGATAATAAGCGTCATGTTTAGTGAAATTAATTGGTATTTTGTGTTTGAGGAAGAAAAGAGAAGCAAGAATTGTGAAAAGAAAAGAGGATAATTTATGCTTGAATTAACAATGTATAATGCACTGAAGCATTATGGAGATAACCTTGTACTTGACAATGCCACTTTTACGCTTTATGAAGGTGAAAAAGCCGGTATTGTGGGCGCAAACGGGAGCGGGAAAAGCACTATTTTGAAGCTGTTGGCGGGCATTGAACCAATGGATGTAGACTATAGAAAAATATGCGAGGGCAAGAGTAGGATTTCCTATCCTAAAGGGACAACTATAGCCTATCTTGAGCAAATATCAAGCTATCCGGAGGGTTTCAAGGTAAAAGATATTCTCAATCTTGCGTTCCGGGAGCTTTATGACCTGGAAGAGCAGATGAGAAGTCTGGAAGGTGAGATGGAGTATTTGCAGGGTGAACCCCTTGAAACAGTATTAAAACAATATAGCCGGCTGCAGCATAGCTATGATGCTAAAGGCGGGTATGACAGAGATGAAAAATTTAGTAAGGTATGTATCGGTCTTAAGTTCGATGAAGCTTTTTTGCAAAAGGAATACGATATACTAAGCGGTGGTGAAAGAACAACTGTAAACCTCGGAAAGATTTTGCTGGAAAGCTCTGATATACTGCTTCTTGATGAGCCTACAAACCATTTGGACATGGACTCGGTTGAGTGGCTTGAAAAATATCTCAAGGGCTACAGGGGGATTGTGATTATTGTATCTCATGATAGGTATTTTCTGGACAAGGTAGTTACAAAAGTTGTGGAGGTAGAAGACAAAAGGTGCGAAACGTATGATGGAAATTATTCTGATTATGTAGCGCAGAAAGAAAGAAATATGCTGCTGCAACTTGAGAACTATAAGGATCAAAAGAAGAAAATCACCTCCATGGAAAACGCTATCAAGGATTTGAGAGATTGGGCCCAAAGAGCGGACAATAACAAGTTTTTCAGAAGAGCATTAAGCATGCAGAGAAGGCTTGAAAAAATGGAGAGAATAGACAGGCCGGTCTTAGAAAGGAAGAATATTAGTATCAATTTCAAATCCACAGAACGATCAGGTTATGAAACAGTTAAGGTAAGCGGCCTGACGAAAAGCTTTGGAAGCATAACTATCCTTGAAAATGCTGACTTGTACATTACACTGGGTGAACGAGTTGCTCTCATTGGCCCCAATGGCAGCGGCAAATCTACATTTATAAAGGTTCTTCTGGGAGAGATTGAAGCAGATAATGGCAAGCTGCAGCTTGGGGCAAATGTGAAGCTGGCATACTTACCGCAGCATATATCCTTCAACAATGAAGAGGATACTGTAATCGAATGTCTCAGGGAAAACAAATATCTTTTGGAGGGGAAAGCCCGTGAATACCTTTCAAGGTTTATGTTTTTCGGTAGAGATCCATATAAAAAGGTGAAGCACTTGTCAGGAGGAGAAAAGGTAAGACTTAAGCTGGCTTTGCTGCTGTATGAGGAAATAAATTTATTGATATTGGATGAGCCTACCAACCACCTTGATATTGACTCGATCGAAGTGCTGGAGGAGGCCTTGGAGGAGTTTGAGGGCACTTTGCTGTTTGTATCCCATGATAGATACTTTATAAATAAGGTGTGCAGCCGCGTAGTTGCAATTGAAGATAATAAGCTGGTTAATTATGAGGGTAATTATGATGATTATAAGAATAAGAAAATTGAACGTGACCTGCTAATTCAACAACCGCAGACCATCAAAAAGCCTTCAATCAAAAGGGATGCCCCTGCTTGCGATAAAATAAAATGTGAGATGGACATGTGCAGGCTGGAAAGTGATATAAAGCTTCTCGAGGCTGAGGTAAAAGATGTTGAGAAATGTATGTATGCGCCCGGGGTCAGCCATGATGAGCTATACGAGCTATATCGCAAAAAAGAAGAAATTAACAAGAAATTGGATAAATTGCTTGAGCAGTGGATGAGTTCAGATAATAGGGCTGAAGTATAGGTGATTTTCTGTCATATAAAAAAACGGCATATACCTGTGTCGGTTTTTTTGTTAGAGTAAAATACAAAAATCATCTCTTTACTGTTAAAATTTGATAAAATACAAGAAGAAGGAGGAAACAGCCATGTCAAACGAAGAACTGGTCAATATATTGAAAGTGCGTTTTGAGAGTAATATGGACCGCCATAAAGATCTTGAATGGGCCAAAGTACAAGAGAAGCTGGAGACTAATATAGAGAAACTGCGGTCACTCAATGAAATGGAAATCACCGGAGGCGAACCGGATGTTGTTGGTTATGATGAGTTGACACAAGAATACATTTTTTGTGATTGCTCATCGGAAAGTCCTAAAGGCCGCAGAAGCCTTTGCTACGACCACGAAGCTCTTGAATCAAGGAAAGAGAATAGACCTAAAAACAATGTAGTTGATATAGCTGCTGCTATTGGTATTGAACTTTTAACAGAAGAAGAATATCGGAGTTTACAGCAGCTTGGAAGGTTTGACACTAAAACATCAAGCTGGATAAAAACACCTCCTGAGATTAGAAAACTCGGCGGAGCTCTTTTTTGTGACCGGCGCTATGACCGTGTCTTTGTGTATCATAACGGTGCAGATTCTTACTATGGAGCTAGGGGATTCCGTGGTTCGTTAAGGGTATAGATGCACGGAACAAACCGTTTACAGGTAATGGCAACAGCTGTTTATCACGAAGGGAGGGGATAAGAAGTGAATATAAAAAACGAGCAGATACAGTCCGGAACATTAGACCCCGGGCCTTTTTACCACGGTACAAAAGCCGTCCTGAAGCCGGGAGACTTGCTGGTACCTGGCTATAGCTCTAATTATGGTGAGGGAAAGAAGGCTAATTATGTCTATCTGACCGCTACATTGGATGCGGCTACGTGGGGAGCCGAACTGGCATTGGGAGACGAACCTGGCCGAATTTATCGTGTAGAGCCCACAGGTCCCATTGAGGATGATCCCAATCTGACGGACAAGAAATTTCCGGGAAACCCAACGAGATCCTACCGGACGCAACATCCACTGCGAGTAGTTGACGAGGTGCTTGAATGGGAGGGGCATTCTCCAGAGGCACTCAAAACCATGAGAGATCACCTTGCAGAGCTTAAACGGCTCGGTATTGAAGCAATCAATGATTAATGCTCATGATACTTGGTAGGATTTAGTTTTTAGGAGGATCTTCCAGCGCCATGGCTGCCCTTGCTGTGCCAATTGATCGTCTTTTATAGAAAAATATAGGGATAAAGTATTATCTTGACATTCCTACACTTGTCGATTATAATAATCGACAAGTGTAGGAATTTTTTCAAGGAGAGTATTCTATGATTCAATTAACAGAGGCTGAATGGGAAGTTATGAAAATCCTTTGGCATAATGAAAATAGTTCTTTATCTGATATTGTTAGAATTGCAAATGATAACAGTATTCCATGGGCAATGAATACTGTACATACTCTTTTGAAAAGGTTAATTAATAAAAACGCAGTAGTTGTTGACAAGTCCATGTCGCCACATAAATATAGATCAATTATTGATCAGCAGCAGTGCGGTGTTGCAGAGGCAACAAAACTAATCAACCGTATATATAGCGGCTCAATCAGCAAAATGTTTTCATCCCTCATGTCTTCAGAAAGTATTACTGAAGAGGAATTACTCAAACTTAAAAGAATGATCGATGGCTTAGGTGAAAGCAAAAAGGGGAAATAAACAATGATAATGGAAATAGTAAAGTTCCTATGCGCCCTGTTTTATACAACATTGTATTCAACTGTGGTCATTATAATCATTTTATTGATCAGAAAACTATTTGGCGCAAAATTATGGATCGATGGAAGAATGACACTATGGCTGCTCGCGGTCATTGTTATGATAATACCGGCATATTCTGATTACAAATACAGTTTAGTACTAGATAATCACCCTATCCCGCCATTTAATATCCGATTTAATCAAATAGTAAAATTGGATGGTGACTTTTTCAGGCCTACCGGGGATGTTGAGGCAGTTTTCAGTGCTTGGAACGGTTACGGATGGAACAGATTTTTAGGGGACGGCAAAGTGATAGGACTTGTTATTTTTTCCATATGGATTATTTGCACTATTACTTTTATAATCTGGCAGCTATTCATATTAACAAGGTTAAAAAATAAAATCCGGAAATTTAGTTTTTGTGATGACAAATCAATAGTGAACTTTATAGAAAGTGAACGATTATTTTGGGGAATCAACAGGGATATCCCAATCATAATTGCACCGCAAAACTTAATAAAAGAAATACGGTGTCCATCTGTTGTCGATGTGAGACACCCAGTCATTATTATTCCACTGGAGCAGTGGCAGCTATTGACACCAGCAGAAAGATGTGCAGCTATTACACATGAGCTGATTCACGTCAAATATAATGACAACATTAAAAACTATATTTTACTATTGATACAGGCAATACACTGGTTTAATCCTTTTGTTTGGCTTGCGTTAAAATACCTCCGTCAGGACATTGAAGCGTTCCGCGACAGCAATATCATAAGAAATTTAAAGGATCAGGATATCCAGTCTTATGCCAGTGCCATATTGCACATTGCTGAATTGAACAGTAAGAAATACTCTGTTCGGCCTCATTGCGGCATGCTTTGTTCAAGCGGCACAGGGCTAAGGATAAGCCTGATGAGTGAAAGAAACAGGAAGTCTATTCTTGTAGGAATCATATTAACAGTATTATGTGCAATTATTGTTTTTGCAATTTCCTATAAATTCAAGCTCGATTTCATCGGCACATATATAACGGTAGCTCCGTAGTTTGCTTTTTTGTGCTGTCGCATGTATGTCCCGTTATTATTGACATGAAAATATCCTCCCGTGACTTTGTGTTTTTTCACAGAAGCAACTATGTTGTAATAGAACCTGTTCATATACTAGAAGCTTTTTATATAGATGTGAAGGTATAAGGGCTTTCTTGATGACAGATGGACAGCAAGAGTTGCCTTTTACAATAAAAGTTGATCGTATCATATGTACACTATTTATCTCTGTGATTTGCAGTACTCTACGATACCGTTTGCGATTCCGCGTACCATCTTTTCCTGATATGCTTCGGAACTTAATAGCTCGTCTTCCTGCGGGTTTGACATGAATCCCATTTCTACAAGAACCATTGGCCTGGAGCACCAGTTAAAGCCTGAAAGATCACTTCTTTTTATAACGCCTCTGCTTTTAGCCTCCGTTGCTTTTACAAAATGCTGCAGGATCAAATCACCGGCTGCCTTGCTTCTATCCAGTATGCTTTTATCTGTAATAGATCCACTGCTCGGAATGAGTACAGATACTCCTTGTACAGACTTGTTAGTTGATCCGTCGGCATGTATGCGAAGATATAAATCTGCATTGGAATCATTGGCTTTTTGCGCCCTTTCGGCATTGCTTATATTTACCTCATTGACGGTGCGGGTCATGACAACCTCGGCGCCAAGTTCTTCAAGATATTTTTGCAGCTTTAGTGAAACCGCCAGGTTCAATTTATATTCCGGTATCCTGGTCTTAACCCCCTGAGTTCCGCTTGAGCACTTTGTTTTCATATCGTCGGAGCCGGGAGCGATCGGTTCCTTCTCATAATTCCCCTTTTGCTGGTGTCCTGGGTCAATACAAATTACAAAGCCGCTCAGAATTGAATTCTGCTCAGGTTTATTTTCAGCTGCGGAAGCTGTATTAGTTTTACCAGTATTATTCTGAAGGTTAGCATTATCTATACCTGTACCTGTACCGTCTCCAACTGATACCTCATTTGATTGACTATTTGAGTGGGAAGAATATGACGAATTCACCTCAAATTCGCTTCTGTGACGGCTTTCTTCCTCTACAGCAGGTGTGCTTCTGTGACGGCTTTCTTCCTCTACAGCAGGTGTGCTGCCGGATATTTCTGATGCCGGAGACATAAGATCGCGTTCAGTATGAGTGATCTCTGCGCCTGAGGCGTTAGTCTTTGTATCAGTATTGTTTACAGCATTAGCAGCGCTTTCATCCGAAGCTGAAGTTTTCAAGCCTGTTTTATCCGGGGTGGCAACATTAGCCGATTCTACCGATGTGTCCCCATGAATGGTTTCATTTCCTGATACGTCCCTAAAATAATACAGTGAAGCACAAAGGGCGGTCATAAGTATTATAACGATGAAAATTGCATTGCTTTTTTTCCGCATAGTAACTTGATAGACATGGCTTTAGCTCTGCCCAGTACCTCCCGAGAATGATGTCGATGTTCTGTTTAAACGAAAATGCTTGTGTAATACAATTATAGCCCAACTCCATCATTATAGCATAGGTAATTGTTGACAATATGCCATGAAAGTTTTCGATTGCATTACATGATAATGCTTGTATAGTACAATTCATCATTCTTATAGCCATTTATGATGCTTATAAACGAGTTACATTTAAAAAGTCCTAAAAAATCGATACTTGTCACAAGAGAAGTATACTGTTCAGGAAGGAGTTTCTGCCAGTTAAACAATCCGATTTTATACTTTTCGCAGCATGGATCCCGTTTGTAAAGTTTTATGGCTTCAATATGACCTTTATACAATTGTCCTTTTTTTCATCAAATATAGCGTATGCATGTTCTCCCTTATCAAGTGACAGCTTATGAGTTATTATATCTGTAGCGTCAAATCTGCCTTCCTTTATCAGGCTTAGAATTCTTCCAACATAGGTGTGCGCAGGGCACTGTCCCATCTTCAAAGTAATGTTCCTTGCAAAGAAGTCACCCAATGGGAACATATTATACCTTGCACCATAAACGCCAACCATAGATACAGTTCCACCTTTTCTTACAGCTTGAGTTGCTATTTCAATTGCCGATTTTGAACCGCCCTGAAGCTTAAGAGCAGTTTCAATCATTTCAAAGGTTGTCATTTTACCGTCCATTCCTACACAATCGATAACAACATCAGCTCCGCCGTGGGTTATTTCTTTTATATATTCTCCCGTGTTCTCATGTTGTTCGAAATTTATTACTTCTACATTATTGTACTTTTTTGCATGCTCCAGGCGGTAATTTATATAATCAACAGCAATAATACGTTTCGCTCCATGAAAGGCTGCCCACTTCATAGCTAAAAGACCGACAGGCCCACAGCCTAATACGACAACCGTATCATCCTTTTTTACTCCGCCATTTTCCACTCCCCAATATGAGGTCGGAAGTATATCTGTCAGAAAAAGTACTTGTTCATCAGTCAGCTCTTCAGGGATAACCGTTGGCCCTACATTGGCATAGGGAACTCGGAGATATTCTGCCTGCCCGCCATCGTATCCTCCATAAGTTTTGCTGTAGCCTAAAATTCCTCCGACCTCACCATTTGCATTTGAATTATCACATTGGCTCCAAAGATCATGCTTACAGTACCAGCAGTGTCCGCAGGAAACAGGAAAGGGGATGATGACTCTATCACCCTTTTTAACTCTGGAGACATCTTTCCCGGCTTCCTCTACAATACCCATAGTTTCATGTCCTAGAATAAAGCCTTTGGGCATGTTCGGTATCATGCCATGTATAAGATGAAGATCAGAGCCGCATATGGCTGTGGAAGTGACTTTTACTATAATGTCATCTGCATTCTTTATTTGTGGATCACCGACATTTTTCACCTTTACATCCTTTATACCTTCATACACTATAGCTTTCATGTTATACCTCCATATTAATATTGGAATTAGCTTTTCCAATATAAGTATAAGTATTCGGTAAAGTGCTAGATCTTAATTTCCGATACAAGAATATTTCATCATAAATAAATAGAAACAATACCTGACCTTTTATCAAAATATATTAAAAGATCTGGAAAAGTAAAAAGGTGAGAGATGCATGTTCACCTTTATCAAGTGAAAGCTTATGGGTTATAATATCTGTAGCGTCAAATTTTCTCTCTTTATCAGGCTTAGAATTCTTCCAACATAGGTGTGAGCAGGGCGCTGTCCCATTTTAAAGTAACATTCCTTGCAAAGAAGTCACCCAACGGGAACATATTATACCTTGCACCATAAACGCCAACATAGATACAGTTCCACCTTTTCTTACAGCTGTGTGCTTAGTTGTTGGTAGGATGGATATATATAACATTGTGAAACGTCAATATGAGTCTCTCACTTTACGAGTATATAAAGGTAGAATATGAGTAATAATTTAATTAAATCTAATAGGGCGAATGTAGTTCTAATAGCTTCTGTAAGTAACTTTGCAGCTTACTTATACTAAAAGAACGAGAATCGTTCTGATAGGAGGTATGTTGATGGATACGAAAGCCATAGGACAAAGAATTAAACAAGCAAGAGAAGCCAAAGGCTTAACCCAGGAACAATTAGCAGAAGAAGTTGCTCTGAGTGCGTCACACATAAGTGTTATTGAGCGGGGAATTAAAACACCGAGGCTAGAAACCTTTGTTGAGATTTTGAATATACTTAAAGTCGATGCAAATTTTGTCTTGTCTGATGTTCTGTCGGTATCGAATGAAATCGTAGCATCTTTTTTGTCCAATAAGTTATCTGCACTACCTGAAGCTCATCAGAAGAAGATACTGAGAGTATTGGATATGATGATTCAAGAAATTAGCGAAATGTAGTTAGTCAAAAGGAGGGCTGAGAGATAACTTTCAGCCCTTTTTGAGTTTCTCCAAATTCAAATTATTAGTAAAATCGACGAATTATTTAGCCAAATAGGCCTTGCAGAACTACATTAATTCATGTAGAATTAGTTTTAATGAAATTTAACAATCATATTATGGCGATAATCGTCGAATTACTGGGACAGTTGCTAAAATCATTGGCGTGTCGGAATAAGGGAATCGTAAAATAATTAATAAAACATTATCGGGTTGGAAACCTAAATGGTTTTACTCTCAGACTGGAGGAAATATGCAAAGTAAAGCTTACCAACAAAAGATATACTTATCGGACAGACTTAAAAATCAGCTTGCCCAAATATCACTTTTCCCTTTGACTGTCGTGGAGGCGCCATCGGGCTTTGGAAAAACGACAGCTGTAAGGGAATATTTAAAACAAGCTCTTTCTGACGATGCCAGACAATACTGGTATACTTGTCTGAGTGAGAATCCTTCGGTTGCTTGGGCAGGTATATGTGACTTGTTTTCCAATGTCAATAATGATATGTCCAAAAATCTAAAAAAGCTGGGGTTTCCTACAATTGATACGCTAATGTATATGTCAGCGTGCTTCAAGGATCTCAGATGTATTAATGAGACATATTTGGTAGTCGATAATTTTCAGCTTCTCAGAAGCGATATTCTGCAAGAGTTGATGAGTATATTTTCTATGCACGGAAGCCCTCACCTGCATATGATATTCATCACCCAGCATCTTGGAAAGAAAGCACAAATTACATTTCATAATAACGATATACATACTATCGAGTCGTCTGCTTTTTTTTTCGATAAGGACAGCACCGCCAGCTTATTCAGAATTGAAGGCATACGCCTTAATGAAGATGAACTCAACAGTGTCTACACAACTACTGAGGGGTGGATATCCGCTCTTCGTCTACAGATATCCAATTACAGGCAGACCGGCTCTTTTGACTATACAGCCGACATTGACCATTTAGTAGAAACCGCTATCTGGAACAGACTTACACCAGAACAAAAGAACTGTCTGGTTTCATTATCTGTCATGGACAGCTTCACAGCCCGTCAGGCCGCAATCATGCTAGGGGAAGAAATACTTCCTGACCATATCAAGGATTTGCTCAAATATAATGACTTCATAAGATACTTTCCAAAAGAAAAAATTTATGTAATTCACAGTATTTTGCAGAACTATTTAAGGAATCAATTTTATCAATATCAACCGGAGGCTTTTCAAAAACGTGTCTTGCGCACTGCAGGACAATGCTGTATCGCCGAGTCGGAATTTTACACTGCTGCTCGATTCTTTTTCGAAGTCAGAGATTTTGATGCCATTCTGTCCACACCATTTACCGGTATATATCTAGCGAACAAAAGAGAAAGTAATATAATTGAATTTCTTATAGAAGTCATCAATGAATGTCCGGAAGAGACAATGTGCAAATACCCCTTTGTCTTACTCATGTTTTCGTACTTGTTACGGATGGATGGAGAATATGAATCCTATCATAAATTATGCCGGTTGATTGGTTTAGTTTTAATTAGTAATCCGGCAGGGCTTAGTACAGATGAGCTTGGGCTGCTTAAGGGTGAATTCTTGCTCCTTACGTCGTTTACTACATATAATGATATTAAAAAGGTAAATGAGGGGCAGAAGGCTGCCTATGAGTTATTAGGCGGAGCCAGCAGGTTCAAATTAAACGAGATACCAATTACACTGGGTGGAACCTCTGTTTTAAGCATGTTTTGGCGTGAGACTGGAAGGTTGGATGAAACGCTGGCAGATATGCAAAGAAATTTGCCTTATCATATTAAGCTGACTAACGGGCAGGGGGTCGGAGCAGACAGCGCATTACATGCGGAGATGATGCTCATGAGAGGTGATGATATACAGGCAGAGATATTGTGTCATAAAGCATTGTACCAAGCCCGAAGCAAACGAGAAACTTGCATTTGTCTGTGTGTTGAACAGGTTCTTGCACAGGTAGCAATCCTACGTGGAGATGTGGACGGCTTTTTTACCGCATTAGAGAATATTAAGAGCTATGCAAAAGAAAGCTCAAACCTTTACATGCTGCGGATGGTTGACATATGCTTATCGGTTATAAGTGTCGCACTGGATACTACGGATATGGTTGCCAAATGGTTTTGCGATATACAGAGTATAAGAAAAAAAGTGTATGCCCGGGCTGTCCCATATGTTAATATTCTTTATTCACATCTCTTGGTTAGAAAAAAACGGCATGCCGAGTTATTAGGTCTGGTTGATAATGTTATTGGCATGTCAAAAGAGATGAATTATATATTTCCACAGGTGTATAGCTTCATATTCAAGGCAAGAGTATGTTACACAAGCGACCGTGAACGTGAAGCGCTGGAGAATCTGAAAGAAGCTTTCGGCCTTGCTTTGCCGGACAAAATTTATTTACCCTTTGCTCAATTTGCATATATGGGTGACATCCTTTCTAAAGCGCATATTTGTCCCGCGGCTCACTGTGATATTTTCTCTTTATCTTATGAAGCAGATAGTCATGTTCCATCCTCAGAAGTTCTAGAGACAATTCCGGGATGGAAAGCGGACATTAATAATATAATGGCACTTTATAACCGATACCATAAAGGCCGAAATATAATTCTAAATGCCCTCAATCAGGTAAAATCACCTCTAACCCCAAGAGAAAGAGAACTCGCAATTCTTGCCAAGGCCCGCTTGAGTCATCAGGAAATTGCTGAAAAATTGTACATATCTAAAGCAACTGTGAGAACCACCTTATATAATGCATACAGTAAGCTTGGTATTCATTCAAAAGCTGAACTTCATAGTATAGATTTCTAACAAGAAAAAATATAAATATACGAAAAAAACTCGTATGAAAAAAAGAGTAATCTGTCTTATTCTTAAATAACGGCAGATTATTCTTTTTTTGTATGAAAACGACTTTTGTAAAGGCGCCTGATTGCCTAAATAAACATAAAGAAAAATTACGCCATGGTGCATATGGTATATCACTTAGGTCATCAGAATCCAGCCGTTTTAGAAGGTTCCGGGAATGTCGGAGTATATTCACAGTATTACTAACCTCTTGTGAAGGTCTATTACCGTTATGGATGCCCGATGATGTAAAACTGCTGCTCGATTGTGAAAACCTTGTTTGGCGATGAAGCAGAAACGCTCAGTTCTATGCTAGATCTTTTGTAATGGAGGTGATTTATTTGAAATATGGTTCGGATAAGGAAATAAAAGATACGAAAAAAGTTCGTATGACAACTAACGAGCACTCTTCTATAATTGCTGATGGTGCAGCGCAATCAGGAGAAGGCTATTTTAAAAGCGTAAAAGTCCTGCCGGAATACAAGCTGGAAGTTGAAATGGTAACCGGATCGAACATTCTGTTTGATTTTTGTTCCCGTCTAAACACTGTGCGCTTTGGAAAACTCCGCGATGAGGAAATGTTTACAAATGCACACACAGATGGGCTTCATCTGATTTTCAGTAAGAAAGGTAAGGTGCCTGTAAAAATTACCGCAAAGGAGTTCATGGATCTTGTGCTTGTTGACCGGACAAGCTTAACACATATGATTACCGAATGATTTATGCTGCCGGGCAACCAATGTATTAGTAACAAAATATGCAATGAAAAGTGTATAGGAGAGAAATCAAAAGTACCCAAATTTAGGAGGTAAGAAACATTATGAAAAACCTATCTATCAGCGGAAAACTAGTTTTAGGCTTCGGAAGCGTTTTAGTTCTTATGATTATAACTGCGATAGTGTCTGTATTCAGTATCAGCGGAATAAGCGAGCAAACACAACTATATGCGAAATATACAGTACCCAACTCACAGTATATGTATAAGATGCAAATTGCTATGCGTGCTGCAAGTCAGCAGTTATTAAATGCTATACTTGCAGATGATCATGCATCTATAAGTGAAGCAATGGATGAAGCCGAGAAATGGGGCTCGAATTTTGTTACATACAAAGATGCATTTTTAGCAAATCAAAGAGATCATAGTTTAGATTCTGATCTCGAGAAAATCAATACAATCTTTAAAGATGCAGCGGCAGCTAGAGCCAAGATTTTCGACTTGCTATCCAAGCAGACCGACACGAACGATGACATGGCGCTTAATACATATTTGAAAGAATATGAACCTGTCGTAGAGCAAATTACTAGTATTTTAACCGAACTCGAGGATGTGGCGGAAGAGCGGGCTGATAATCAACAGGAAGCTGTAACTCGTCTTATGACAACCTCATGGATATTACTGATTGCATCGGTAGCCTTATCGATAGTATTGACGCTCATCCTGACATTCGTTATTGGGAAATCTATTCTAACTCCGGTTAAAGAAATTGTAGATGTTTATGAAGAGTTATCTAAGGGCAATATGCAGGTACAAATCAACTATGAAAGCAAGGATGAGATTGGCAAAATGGCACAAAGCATCCGAAAGACAAATGCGCTCCATACTTCATATATAAAGGATATCACGAAAAAACTAGAGTTGATATCGCAGGGCGATTTGCGATTTGATATGGAAATGGATTATATAGGCGACTTCGCGTCAGTTAAAAAAGCCATAGAAAATACTACTTCCTCTTTAAACCATACTCTGCAAACAATCAACACAGCAGCAGAGCAGGTCAGCACAGGAGCTTCACAAGTGGCAAGCGGAGCCCAGGCCCTTGCATCAGGATCGACAGAGCAGGCTTCTTCCGTAGAAGAATTAAGCGTTACTGTAACCAAGATTGCTGAGCAGGCCGCGGCGAACTCTGAAAATGTTAAGATAGCGACACAGTATGTAAATCAGACCGGTATTGGTGTTGAATCCGGAAATGAACACATGGGGCAGCTTACGGAGGCTATGATGGAGATTAACTCCACGGCAAGTCAGATTGCCAATATTACTAAGGTTATTGAAGATATCGCATTCCAGACCAATATACTCGCTTTGAATGCTGCTATTGAAGCCGCCCGTGCGGGTAATGCCGGAAAAGGCTTTGCAGTTGTGGCTGACGAAGTGCGGAATCTCGCCGCTAAATCAGCAGAAGCCGCAAAGCAAACGGCTGATTTAATTCAAGCCTCTGTCGCTACCGTGTCTAAGGGAACAGAAATGACGACACAGACAGCACAGATTCTGTTGAATATTCGAGAAAAGACCAAATTGGTAATTGAAAGTATCATAAAAATTGATGGTGCATCTTCAGAACAGGCAGCGGTTATAGAACAAATCAAGCAGGGGCTTAATCAGGTATCCTCTGTTGTGCAGACAAATGCAGCCACTGCGGAGGAAAACTCGGCGACCAGTGAAGAAATGTCTGCACAGGCTGTCGCACTGAATGATGAGGTTGCCAAATTCAAGCTCAGAAATGGATATGAGAAGGACAGCTTTGCATCTATTGCCCCCTTGAGAGAGCCTGTGAAAGAGGATCCTGCTTTGTTGGAGGTCGCAACCTATCTTGGGAAATATTAAGGTTGTACAACCATAATAACATTCCATGTATATCAGGTAATAGGAATACACCGGGTGACTTTAGACTTCTATTGGAAAACCCAACTCAGCGGTGATTTGAGGTAATGGTGGAGTGGGACTATCGGTTGCATTCCTGCTGGAGCATGTATCCTTGTGGGGGCGCAGCCGATTTTTCATGAAAGCTTTGATAGTTATCAAAGATATTCCTTAGTAGCAGAAGCAAAGTACCCTGACGGGTTTGAAGGAGGTAGAGGATTGGACAATTTATCAAGTAATTCCATGCTGGATGTTTTTATATATGAAACCACTCAAAATATAGAGCAACTCGAAGCTGCGATACTAACCAGTGAAAAGGCAGGCTGCTTTACACCACAGGCAGTTAACGAAATATTCAGAGTCATGCATACGATCAAGGGTTCTTCCGCAATGATGATGTATAACAATATTTCATCACTTTCCCATGCCATTGAGGATCTCTTCTACTTTATACGAGAAGAAAAACCTGAAAACATGGATTGTGCGTTACTTTCGGATTTGGTTTTGGAGTGCGTCGATTTTATTAAGCTGGAGATGGAGAAGGTAAAAAACTCCGATAGTCTTGACGGAGATCCATCAGACCTTATTAAAAACATCAAGGAATTTTTGACCTCCATTAAGGGAGAAACGCAAAGCACAGATAATCTTAAGACAACACAAAAGGAAGTCGATCAGCAATATTACCTGTCCCCTGCCCAAAAAGGAAAGAATACAGAACAAAAATGCTATGAAGCTGTTATATATTTTGAAGATGGCTGCGAAATGGAGAATATCCGGGCTTTTACAATTGTCCATAATTTAAAAGATATTGTGGCCAATTGCAGCTACTTTCCGGAGGATATCATTGAAAATCCTGAAAGCGTTCAGATTATACGGGAGCAAGGCTTCAGGATAACGCTTATAAGTGATAAAAGCGTGAAAGAATTATATGATTTTTTCACGAGCATTGCCTTTATCCGAAATCTTGAAGTCACTGAGCTTCTGGACAGCCGGAAGTTCGAGCAGGATTGCGCAGATCAAGAAACTTCCATTCGGGAAGCTCCTATAAAAACAGCCAAGCTACAGGCTGAGGATTTAGGGCGAGTTGAAAACAGAAGTTCGCATCAGGGTATTATCAGCGTTGATGTTATGAAGCTGGATAAGATGATGGATCTGATGGGAGAAATGGTAATCGCTGAGGCAATGGTCACGCAAAACCCTGAACTTCAGGCGGTTAAGCTGAATAGTTTCCATAAAGCCGCTCGTCAGCTTCATAAAATTACAAGCGAAATGCAGGACATGGTTATGTCCATACGAATGGTTCCCTTGGCGGCGACCTTCCATAAAATGCACCGTATTGTGCGTGATATAAGCCGGAAACTTAATAAAGAAGTAGAGTTGATATTAATCGGAGAAAACACTGAGGTTGATAAGAATATCATTGAGCATATTTCCGACCCGTTGATGCATCTTGTACGCAATGCAGTCGACCATGGAATTGAAGATCCAGACGAAAGAACGACTGCAGGCAAGCAAAAATCAGGACAGATAATACTGGAGGCAAAAAATGTCGGAAGCGATGTTCTTGTATGTGTCCGTGATGACGGTAAGGGCCTAAACAAGGAAAAAATCTTGAAAAGAGCCCAGGATAATTGCTTACTGAGCAAACAAAAAAATGAGATGACGGAAAAGGAAATCTACAACCTGGTATTCATGCCAGGATTTACTACTAACGACAATGTGACGGAATTCTCCGGCCGGGGTGTTGGCATGGACGTAGTGGTAAAGAACCTGGAAGCAGTAGGCGGTTCGGTATCCATAGACAGTAACGAAGGCTCCGGAACGATAGTAGCACTGAAAATACCTCTTACACTGGCAATCATAGACGGAATGAATATCCGGGTAGGCTGCTCCAGGTATACACTCCCTACAACATCCATTAAGGAAACCTTTCAAGTTAAGAAAAAAGATGTTATTAAGGACCCTAATGGCAATGAGATGATTATGGTTCGCGGAGAGTGTTTTCCTATAGTCCGTATCCATGAAATATTCACAGTTGATACGAAAATCACAGACCTGACCAAAGGAATTGTACTCATGATTGAACAGGATGACAAGAGTGTCTGTCTTTTCGCTGATGAGCTTCTAGGCCAGCAACAGGTAGTCGTCAAGGCCCTTCCATCCTACATGAAAAGCATACGAAAAGTGGAAGGGTTGGCAGGCTGTACGCTTCTGGGGGACGGTAGTATCAGTTTGATTCTAAATATCGGTGGACTAATCAGCATGGAATCATAAACAATGCTTTATATAAAATAAAAACTTAAAGGAGGCTATGAAAAATGGCACAGACTGACTTACTGGACTTTACTGAACAAGAAGATACGATGAGGAGTAAGTACCTTATCTTCTCCATTGGAAACGAGCTTTATGGAATTGAGATTCGTTATATTACCGAAATTATTAGTATTCAGCCCATTACAGTAGTCCCTGAGATGCCGCAGTATGTAAAAGGAATCACAAATCTCCGGGGTAAAATTATTCCTGTCATAGATGCACGGCTGCGTTTCAAAAAGGAAGTCAGAGAATATAATGACAGAACCTGTATTATCGTCCTTGATACGAATGATATTTCAACCGGGCTGATTGTTGACAGCGTTTCAGAGGTAATCGCCATAGCTGATGAGGATATAGCATCTCCTCCGGATATCAATAAAGGTGGTCTCAAATACATTAAGGGTGTTGGCAAGTCTGATGGAAATGTTAAGCTACTTCTGGATTGTCAGAAAATACTGACAGACGATGAGGTCGAGTTTTTTAACTCAGTGACATAATATGAAAACTTTAAATTAAAAGTGATAGTGTTTGAGGGAGTGCCGTACAACCCACTTTTCCCTTATGAGGCGGGGTGCAATTTTTGAAAACTATAAGTGAACAGGAATTCAGGCAATTTGCTTATTATATAAAAACCAAATATGGAATCTATTTCAAGGATGAAAAAAAGACCCTGGTCGAGGGAAGGCTCGGACATGTACTGGCAAGAATGAATTTTTCCAGTCTGACTGAGTACATGAACTACGTGAATGCGGATAAAACCGGTAAAGCCGCATCTGATATGTTGGACAGGATCACGACCAACCATACTTTTTTCATGAGAGAACCAGCACATTTTCAATATTTCAGGGATACCGTGCTGTCTTATCTAGTAAAGACGGTACCGAGTCGGGATCTGCGTATTTGGAGTGCGGCATGCTCCTCAGGAGAGGAACCCTATACGCTGGCAATGATTATTGATGAATTCTTCGGTCTCAATAAAACAGGATGGGACACAAAGATACTGGCAACGGATATCTCGGAGGGTATGCTCGCTATCGCACGGAGAGGTATTTATAGCCGGGAGAAAATGAAAGACCTGCCGGAACACTGGAAAAATAGATATTTCAAAGAACATGACTCCGGGCAGTATATTCTGTCTGAGAAGATCAGAAATGAAGTTATTTTCAGCAATATCAACCTGATGGATGCCAAATACCCTTTTCGCAAGAAAATGCATATTATTTTTTGCAGGAATGTCATGATTTATTTTGACAATGAAACCAAGGACAGGCTCGTTGAACATTTTTATGATATTACCGAACCAGGAGGTTTTCTGTTCATAGGACATTCGGAGGGACTGAACCGCGAAAAAACTCGCTACAGGTATGTAATGCCTGCAGTTTACAGGAAGGAGTAAGGATATATGGAGACAGGTAAAAAAATTCGGGTATTGGTTGTTGACGATAGCATATTATCTCGTGAAATGATCGTGAGGGGCATATCTTCCAATTCGCAGATCGAGGTGGCGGCCGTTGCAGCCGACCCTTATGAGGCAAGAGATAAAATAGTCGAGGTGCATCCTGACGTGATTACCTGTGATGTGGAAATGCCTAAAATGAACGGTATAGAGTTTGCACGCTGGTTGCTGCCTCAATGTTTTATTCCCATTATCATGGTAAGCGCGGTTAGCAGTGCGGTTTTTGAAGCGATGGAGGCAGGTGTTGTAGATTTTGTTGCAAAGCCTGATATCAGCTCACCTAAAGGTTCAGAAGCTTTCATTAGAGATTTAATAACAAGGATAATAGCAGCCTCCACCGCCTCAAAAACCGCATGGCTAGAACGTAAAAAATCTACACCGAGTGTTACAGGCAATATGCTACAGGACTCGGAGGGAATTATCGCTATTGGAGCTTCTACCGGTGGAACTGAAGCAATTTATAATATACTTCGACTCCTTCCTCCTACTGTCCCGGGCATTGTAGTTGTACAGCATATCCCTCCTGTTTTTTCAAGGATGTTTGCTCAAAGACTGGACAGCCAAACCTCCCTTAAAGTTAAGGAAGCGGTAAACGGTGATTATGTGGATACGGGTAGAGTTTTAATTGCGCCGGGAGATCAGCATATGAGGATTAAGAAAATCGGTAAAAGGTATCAGGTTGAATGTTTTTATGGAGATAAGGTAAACGGGCACTGCCCGTCAGTGGATGTTTTATTTGAATCGGTGGCTAAGGAAGCAGGCAGAAGTGCGGTTGGGATTCTTCTGACAGGTATGGGTTATGACGGGGCCAAAGGACTTCTCAACATACGGCGCAAAGGCGGCAGGACTATCGGTCAAGACAAAGCTTCGTCCGTTGTGTACGGAATGCCGAAAGTAGCTTTTGATATTGGAGCTGTGGAAATGCAGACAACATTGGAGAATATACCTCAAGCATTGTCACAGCTATTAAAGTAGGTGATTGTGATGGATTTGATAGTAGGAATGGGAGAATACATCGTAACAGATAACGAGGATGCGGTCATTAGAACGTTTGCGCTGGCCTCCTGTGTTGCAGTCACCGTTTATAGCTCACTGAAAAAGGTTGCCGGAATGATCCATGTAGTTCTCCCCGCCCCATTATATGACAGTGACAGTAAAAATCGCCCCGGTTATTTTGCTGAAACAGGGGTTCCTTTGCTTTTTGATAATATATTCAGGCAGTATGGCTGCAGTAAGGAAGAACTTCAGGTTCAAATGTACGGTGGAGCAGAGTCGATGCTGAGTTTGGATATTTACAACATAGGAAAGAAAAATATTGATACCGTAAAGAAAACATTATCGGAACTAGGATTAGTAGTCCAAAAGACTGACCTTCGGGGATATGATAGCAGAAGTATATCCATGGAAGTAAAAACCGGATTGGTGCTGGTTCACCGTCAACCGATTATCAATTGTGTTATATAAGCAGTACCAGGTAGATTAAGATGTTAAGGAAGTAAAGCAACATTACTCATACTGAGCATTTCATTCATAGCATGGGCTTATTTATTAAGAATCTCCTAAGCAGAGATAAGAGAAAACGATGAAGAAAGGAAGTTGTGCATGAATGATTATCTTAACAAAGGAATTGAGAGTCTTCCCCCATTTGGTTTTGGTTTTTTACAATTGATTGTTAACGACTATGGAAAGGCAACTGACTATATATTTCTGGATGTCAGTGCGGGCTTTCAAAAAATGATAGGCTTGCCTCGGGACAACATCCTTGGGAAAAAGGCCTCCGAGGTCTTTTTAGGCAAAAAGCGTAAATTCGATTGGAATGAATATTTCAGAGGAGCTCTCATTTCAAAGAAAATACATGAAATATCAAGATATGTCGAAGTGCTCGGCAGAGATTGCAATGTCATTGTTGTTCCGTCCGGTGGTGAGTGCTTTGCTATTATTATACAAGACACAGTGGATGACCTCAATATAAATACATACCAGAACACTACCATTAACATGCTGCTGGCGGCTCTGCGAGAGCAATGTGCAGAGACAAAAGAGCACGCGGGTAGATTGGAGGGGTATTGCCATATCATAGGCCTTCATTTTGAGCTCACAGATGAAGAAATGAAGGAGCTTTCATTATTGGCGGTTCTTCATGATATTGGTAAGATTGGAATCAATCCTGCTATACTGAAAAAACCGGCGACACTGACAAGCAAAGACTGGACAGAAATGAAACGTCACTCGGAGATAGGATGGCGAATCGTCAAGGAATTTCCGGATCTTGTTACCGTGGCGAATTACATACTGTTTCATCATGAGCGTTGGGATGGAAAAGGTTATCCATCGGGGCTGAGGGCTGATAATATTCCGCTTCCCAGTCGTATCCTTTCCGTCGCAGATGCCTATGATGCAATGACCAGTGACCGAGTTTATCGAAAGAGCATGGGCATGGAAGAAGCTATCGCAGAATTAACGAAAAACGCCGGTATGCAATTTGATCCTCAGGTTGTAAGCTTTTTTACAAAAGCAATTATGTTATAAGATTAATGAAAGTAAATGTTGATAATGCAATAATTGATTCTGTCATTTCTCTTGCGACATAAGATAAAAATAGACGTTACTGGGGAAAGTGTTGAAACAAAGGAACAGTTTAATCGGTAAAGAAAAAACACTTTATTAATTTAGGCTTTGAGTACCTATTTTATTGATGTAAGTCATTGACAAATAGGTGCTCTTTAATGTATTATTTAAAATGTTAATAAAAAGTAGTAAAAAAACGTGACAATTTAAAAAAACGCGATAATTTAAAAATATGATTATTAAAAACGCGTTAAAAATAAATGTGACAATAATATTTTAATGTAATGTATCCAAAAGGATGATATTAAGGAAAGATTTTTGATTATAGTAGGAATAGTCTCAACGGTGAAAAGCATATGAGTAATTGCTGTGCGACATGGGGTTAAAATAATATGAAGAATATTGGAATTAAAGAGGTTGCAGATTATGCAAATGTATCTGTAGCAACCGTTTCGAATGTAATTAATGGTACGAGGCCTGTAAGTGAGAAATTGCGCAGACTAGTTATGCAAGCTATAAGTGAGCTAGGCTACGAATCAAATCTTGCAGTGAATCCTAAGCAAAAATCCACTAAAACAATAGGTGTCATAGTGACTTCACTTCGTCGCGTATTCTTTCCCGAAGTCCTGCACGGAATTCAGAAAAATTCAGAAAAGTATGGGTATAACATACTTATTGACACGTCAGAGGACAAGTTTGAGAGGGAAGCTCAGATCGTCAAAATGTTATCTAATAATAAGGTTGATGGAATTATTCTTCATACCTTATCTGATAAAAATGATCAAGAATATCTATCATATTTGTCCAACTTAAAAAGATACAACAAAAGGATTCCTGTGGTAAGTATGGAACGCAATCTTCTTTCTTCTAATATTGATTCGGTTTATGTAGATAATTATTCCGGCGGAAGATTGGCTATTCAACATCTGCTTGACTTAGGTTCAAAGGAAATTGCTTGTATTAGTGGTCCAGTTAATTCAGAAGTATCTAATGACAGATATCGTGCGTACTGTGATATGATGAATGAGAATGGTACATCTATTAAAGAAAGTATGGTATATGTAGGTGATTATTCTCCATTAAGTGGATACCGCTTAACAAGACGTTTATTATTAAATGGAATAAAGCCGGATGCTATTTTTTCTTGTAATGACCAAATGGCAATCGGTGCGATTTATGCAATAAAAGAATTTGGACTAAACATTCCGGAAAATATAAAAGTTGTAGGTTTTGATAATACTTTTGTGTCATCCATTATTAGTCCGCAGTTGACAACAATTAATGTACCTAAATATCGTATGGGAGAAGAAGCCTTCTCATTGCTTTATAAGCGTATGAGTGAAAGTGAAGAAAACGCAAATATGAACAATGACGTTGACGTTTATGAAAAAGATGCGGAAGGAATAGAATTGCCAATCGATATAATAATTAGGCAATCTACAGATTCTAAGATTAAATCACCTGCATGGGATCTTGAAGTCTGGTAGTTATCTGTAAGTATTAATAGAATACATTTCCGGAATAGCCCGACACAGAAGCTATACGTCCACATGATACTGAACATGTATATTATTTTCTATAATTTCTGCACGCAAAATAAAAATACAAGGTTTACATTTCAACTCTAAAAGTAAAAATTTAGTTCTCATTATATTTCTATCATTACATCAAAGCTAACCGTTAATTACAGTTAAATTGTTAATCTAATTAAAAATGTATAATGTTTTGAAAACTATCTGTGTAAAATTTTTTAAATTTTACACAGATAATGCAGAAAAAATTAATTACCCTTTCTTAATAAACAAACTTAAAATAGGCTTATATTACGTGAACGCCCCCAAAAATAAACATTCTATCTATTTCAAAAAGGCTGATATATTATATAAATTAAAAAGAACAACATCTTTATTATGAAAAATGTAAAAATATATACAATTACAAAATTAAATACGTATAGTTTAATGAAAATTTAAAAAAATCTTTGTGTTTTATATTGACGGTGCTCTATTTTTACTGTATATTAAATATAGTGATTATGTAATCTACCTACTGAAATGAAATAAATGATTCGATTTTTTCTATTCTAATTTTCATAGGGAAGGGGCTAATAAAATGTTAGATTTTAGCTTTGTCGCGCCTACAAAATTTGTTTTTGGTAAAGATTCGGAATTAGAGATTGGTTCATTAGCTAGACAATATGGCAAAAAAGCATTACTGCATTATGGTGGTAAATCAGCAAAAAAGAGTGGCTTGCTCGATCGTATTACAAAATCCCTAAATGATGCCGGGATTGATGTAGTAGAGCTTGGAGGAGTGCAGCCTAACCCCAGGGATACTCTGGTCTATAAAGGTATAGAAATATGTAAAGATCAGAAAATTGATATGATTATTGCTGTTGGTGGCGGTTCAGCTATTGATTCATCCAAAGCCATATCGATTGGTGCTTTGTATGATGGTGACTTTTGGGACTTTTATTCTGGAAAAACACCTGAAAAGAGATTACCGCTTGGCGTTGTTCTTACTATACCTGCGGCTGGCAGTGAGGGTTCATTTGGCTCAGTTATTACAAAAGAAGAAGGTAAACTTAAACGTGATTGTGTGAATGATTTGCTGAGGCCTGACTTTGCATTTATGAACCCTGAATTAACATTTACTTTGCCTCCGTTTCAAACCGCTTGTGGCATTGCCGATATAATGGCACATGTTCTTGAACGCTATATGACTAATGTAAAATATGTTGATTTGACTGATAATCTCTCCGAGGCGATATTATCTTCAGTTATGCAAAATGGAAAAATTGTTATGGCAGATCCATATGATTATAATGCGCGTGCAAATATTATGTGGGCAGGTATGATAGCTCATAATGACTCGGTTGGTATCGGCCGTGAAGGTGATTGGAGCAGTCATCAAATTGAACATGAGCTGAGCGGTAAATATGATGTTGCTCATGGAGCAGGACTAGCAGTGGTACTGCCTGCATTTATGCGATATCAATACAAGCATAATGTTATGCGTTTTGCACGACTTGCTGTTAATGTATTTGGCGTAAAAATGAATTACGATAATCCTGAACAAACTGCGCTAGATGGGATTGATGTTTTGGAAGGCTTTTTTAGAAAAATTGGCCTACCAACAACTTTTGCAGAATTAGGCGCTAAAGAGGAAGATATTCCCGAACTGATAGATAAATGTGTCTTTAATAATAGAGAAAAACTTGGTTATTTACATCCATTGACTCGTGAAGAAGCACGAGAAGTCTTAAAACTAGCTTGTAAATGAGTGCATATTAATACAGGCGATTTTGGTTTTGTGTTAAGAAAAAAGAGTTCAAAGGGAGTTTTGTATTATTCAGTTAGTGTTTGTTGGGGGTGATACGAAACAGAGAAGTCAAAAATGTAAGACATTCTATACATGAAATATGTAAATATTCTTTTGATACAAATGAATAGGAATTAATATATTTCTCTTATGAATGTTTTAAATTTTAATATTTAAATAATCTTCAAGGAGGCCCAATAATTATTATGGTTAACTTTAATTTTCGAAACCCCACAGAAATCATTTTTGGAAAGGATTCAGAAAAGAATTTAGGTAAAAAAATTAAGCAATATGGAAAAAAGGTTCTATTTCATTATGGTAGCGCCAGTATAAAGAAAAATGGAATTTATAATAAGGTCAAACAGATCCTTGATGATGAAAAAATAGAGTACATAGAGCTTGGTGGTGTGCGCCCTAACCCAAGGTTATCACTGATTAAGGAAGGAATTGATATATGCAGAAAAAATGATATTGATTTCATCCTTGCGGTTGGCGGAGGTAGTGTTATCGATTCTGCAAAAGGTATTGCGGTAGGCGTACCATATGATGGCGATGTATGGGATTTTTACATGGGAACTGCTTTGCCGGAAAGCAAACTGCCTGTTGGTGTTGTACTGACTTTACCTGCATCAGGAAGCGAATCAAGCTTTAGTAGTGTTGTAACTGATGAAGAAAATAAATTGAAGAGGCCATTGGATAATGATGTTTTATATCCTGAGTTTGCCGTATTAAATCCTGAATTTACATTCTCGCTGCCGGAATATCAAACAAGTTGTGGTATTTCTGATATTATGGCTCATCTAATGGAACGTTATTTCACAAATGTTAAGAGTGTGGGCATTACTGACAGGCTGCTTGAGGGAGCAATGAAAAACTTAATTGATAATGCAAGCTTAGTACTTGCAAATCCCTGCGACTATGATGCACGCAGTGAAATTATGTGGACTGGATCAATAGCTCATAATAATCTACTGAATACCGGTAGGATAGGGGATTGGGCTTGCCACATGATCGAACATGAAATCAGTGCTTTAAACGACGTTGCACATGGTGCTGGTCTGGCAATTGTATTCCCGGCTTGGATGAAGTATGTTTATAAACATGACATTGATTTATTTGTAAAGTTTGCTGTCCGCGTATGGAATGTAGAACAGGATTTTGATAACAAAGACAGGACTGTATTGGAAGGGATAGCAAGACTTGAAGCTTTCTTAAAAAGCATAGGATTACCCGTTAGGCTGAGTGAAATAGGAGTTGGAGAAGATGACTTTGAGACCATTTCATCCAAGTGCCGTGTTTTCCATGATGATGATACAGTAGGTAATTTTATTAAGCTTACACGTAAAGACATTGTAGAAATTCTTAGACTTGCAAAATAGTATGATCCACTTTAATAATATCAGACTCCAAAGTGATAATTATAGATTCACTTTGTATGTTGCTCATTGTCTAAGTTTTGCATAAAAACAAAGTAAAAGTCAATGGTTTTCCATTAATGACATTTCTTGAAGTTAGTTAAAGTGCCAATGGAAAGGAGGTTTAATATAAGTTTATTCAAGATTTTACTTTGTATAAATTTTAGATAATTGAGTTAAAATAATGAGGAGGAATAATATGAAAAAACTAAGAAGAGTAGGAATTTGTTTATTAGTTGTCATTTTAGCCTTAAGTTTATTTGGATGCGGCGCAGGTAATACAAACGCGCAAAACTCTACTGCTAATAATAATAAAGAAGTAACAAGTGCCACAGATACAACTACTAACACTGCTAGTGGTGAAGTAAAGAAAATTACTTTCTGGGATTATGTTTGGGGACCGTCTGAATATCTTAGTGCTGCTAAGGATCTAGTTGAAAGGTTCAATAGCGAAAATACAGACAACATTGAAGTAACCTATCAGTCAATATCATGGTCTGACGGTTATGAAAAATTTGTTGCTGCTATAGCTGCTAATACTCCGCCTGATGTTTCAACCGGAGGAGGATTCTCACAGCATCAGTTTGCTGCAATGGGTCAAATCATGTCTTTGGACTCAATAATTGATGAGTGGACAAAAGATGGATCAATTGACGACTTTTTCCCTGGCCTTATTGATAACTTCAAATATAATGGTGAGCAGATAGGTATTCCATGGAATGTTGACTCCAGAGCAATTTATTATCGTAAAGATATGTTTGAACAAGCTGGTATTACAACACTGCCAACAACCTGGGATGAGTTACTTGAAGCAGGAAAGAAGTTATCAAATGATGAACATTACGGTATGATCTTTGCACTCCAGGATAATGCTTCTGACCATCCGATGCAGACATTTATGGCCAGCAATGGAAGCGGATATTTTGATGAGAGTGGTAATTTGGCATTTGATAATGAAAAGAATGTTCAAGTACTTGATTTCATAGAAAAAATGGTAACCGAAGGTGTAATTCCAAAGGACGTTGTGTCTACTACACAATCCGCGTATGAAAAAATGTTCTTTACAGGAAAAGTCGCAATAATAATTGGAGCAACTGACTTCCCTGAAATAGCAAGATCAGAAATGGGAGATGATTTTGTTAAGAATATTGGCTTATTGCCTCCAGTAAAAGGTTACAGTGGCGGTGGTTTTTCTCCGATGAATCCAAATGCTATTATGGTGTTTAACAAAACCAAGTATCCTGAAGAATGCAAGACATTTATTAAATGGTTCTCTAATAACAATCAATCATTATGGACAGACGGAAAAGTTGGTGCAATGCCGGCTAGAAAATCTGTATTTGAAGTGTTTAATGGTGATGAGTTTAAAACGCAATTCAGGGATGTACTCCTCAGTAATGCTGTAACACAGACATATCCATACCCGAGTGCAAAACCATCTATGAACGGAATAGAAAGCAGTGGCTGTTTGCGTGAAGCCTTACAAGAAGCTTTGTCAACAGACAAGGATCACAAGGCTATTTTATCAGATTTACAGAAAAATCTTCAAGAACTTGTTGATGATATGGATAAATAATATTGAAGAATTGTTGGAACAAGAAAATCTAATTTTCTTGTTCTAACACTCTTTTATAAAATGAAAATAATTGACTTATTACTTTATTTACAAATAATATCTGATATGTATTAAGATATACCCCATCATTAACTGCTTATTTGATAACTAAGAATCAGTACTTAGTAAGACCAAAATGAGGAGGTAAAATTGTGCCAAAAATTGAAAGCAAAAGCAGGTTTGATAATACCTACTTACCTTATATATTGATTGCACCTTCTTTGTTGCTTATGTGCCTAGTTATAATATATCCTTTGCTGAGAGGGGTATATATGAGCTTTACGGATTACAATATCTTGCATTTAGATAGTGCAAATTTTATTGGCCTTGAAAATTATAAGAAATTAGTACTTGATAAAGATTTTTGGGAAGTTATAGCGTTTACATTTATATATGTATTTGGTACTGTAATACTATCGTATATAATAGGGCTTATTATTGCACTAATCTTGAATAGAGACTTTAAAGGCAGAAATATTTTCAGGGCTGTATTATTGCTTCCTTGGATCATTGCTTGGGTAGTGGCTGCAAACTCTTGGTTATGGATATTGGATTATCAAACAGGTTTTATTAATAATTTCCTTTCGTTATTAGGGATGCCATCAATTAATTTTTTTGGCAGCTCATTAATGGCAAAAATAACAGTAATTTTAATAAATGGTTGGAAATCCTTTCCATTTATGATGCTTGTTATTTTAGCCGGATTACAGAATATACCTAAAGAGCTATATGAATCAGCATATATGGATGGCGCTAACAAGATAAAAAGCTTTATTTATATAACTTTTCCAGGTATAAAGCAAGTAACTGTTTTATCTACAATATTAATGACAATTTGGGTATTTAATGGCTTTGAAAGTATTTACCTTGTAACACAAGGAGGACCGGTAAGAGCGACATATACAATTTCAATACTTACTTATAGAACAGCTTTCTACACTAATAAGTTAGGCTTCGCTTCGGCAGTTGCTACCAGCTTGATGGCTTTCATGGTAATTTTCAGCATGATTTATACGAAAATTACAAATTCTGAAGGAGAGGAGCTCTGATATTAGATGAGTAAAACAACTAGTATAATTAAAAAATTTCTTATGTATTTTTTATTACTGATATTAGCATTTATTGTTAGTTTACCCTTACTAAATGCCTTATTTACTTCATTAAAACCTCAAGGGGAGATTTTATCCAGCACTAAATTTTTACCCAGCAGAATATCATTCTTTTACTATAAAAGTGTATTCAAGAATACACCATATACCAGGTTTATTTTAAACAGCTTTCTTGTATCAGTAACTGCTACGTTCATTAGTACAGCGGTTGCTGCATTAGCAGGGTATGCAATAGCAAGATTTGGTAAAAAGCTGAAATTATTAAAGGCCTATGGGTATTTTCTAATTGTTTCCCAGATGTTTCCATGGGTATTGATGCTTATACCGCTATTTATTATATTTGGTAAATATGGGCTGATCAATAATTACCTATCTTTGATTATTGCATATACGTCGACTAATTTAGCATTTTCAACATGGTTGTTAAGGGGATTTTTTAGCGGTATACCAATAGAGCTTGAAGAGGCAGGAATGATTGACGGATGCAGTAGAATGGGAACATTGCTCAGGATTATTCTACCACTTTCCAGCCCTGGGATTGCCACAGCTGCTATATTTGCCTTTTTGAATTGCTGGAATGAATATTTACTTTCAAGTATATTCTTGAGTAACGAATCTGTTCGAACATTACCGGTAGCTTTGCAAAGCTTTATACAACAATATAGAGTAGACTGGGGATCGTTAATGGCGGCTTCTATAGTAACAGTAATCCCTGCGTTGTTCTTCCTGATTTTCATGCAGAAATATATTGTTAACGGATTAACTGCCGGAGCAGTAAAAGGCTGATGTAGACTGAAGCGATTATTTAAACAGTAAATTCATAAATCTGCACAATTCCGTTATGTGACCATATTTATTTGAATTATAAGTTAAATAAATTTAGAGGAGAGATATTGTATGTTAAGAACAAAAGGTACTCAGATTATTGATGAAAAGGGAAACCCTACACCATTGAGAGGGGTATGCCTCGGAACATGGATGATGATGGAAAATATGATGCTGGGTTATCCTGGTGGGGAACAGCAATTTAGAGGCTTTATGAGGAAACATGCTGGTAAGGAAAAAGCTGACCTGTTTTTTGATAATCTTTTGGATGCATTTGTGCAGGAAGAAGATATAAGGTTTATAAAGGAAATGGGCTGCACTGGTATTAGAGTTCCATTTAATTACCGTCATTTTGAATCAGATAATGAGCCTTTTGTATATAATGAAGATGGTTTCAAACATCTGGACCGTATTGTAGAGCTTTGTAAAAAATACAATGTTTATGTAATCCTAGATATGCATAGCTTACCCGGGTATCAGAATTACAGCTGGCATTCAGATAATATTACCGGTAGCACCAGGTTTTATCAGGAACCTATTTATCAGCAAAGAATGAAGGAATTATGGAAACATATTGCTGATCACTATAAAAATGAGGACATAGTGGCAGGTTACGACTTAATTAATGAACCGGTAGCAATTGGAGAATATGAAGTATCTATTCTAAATAAGGTCTATAGAGAAACAACAAAAAGCATCAGAGAAATAGATAAGAACCATATCATATTTTTGAAGGGTAATTTGTGGGGAAGATCATTTGAAGGTTTTGACGCACCGTTTGACGATAATTTGGTATATTCATGCCATTTCTATACCGGTCCTATGGGTTGTACTGTGAGCTATCCACGTTTCCAGGGCATAGCTAATACAGAGAGCTTCACAAATCAAGTGTCTCCACAAAATAGAGGCTTCTTTAACTTAGTATCAAGCAGAAGTATGCTTGAACAGCAAATGGACGCACGTGATGAATTTGCTGTGAAAAATAACGTACCATGCTGGGTTGGTGAGTTTTGCTTATCTGAAGGTAATCCATTATTTAAAGAAGACGGGATGAGGCTATTAGAAGATCAGCTTAAGATATTTAATGAGAGAGGCCATTCATGGAGTTATTGGAGCTACAAATCAATTCTTGGCGGTCTTGTACATCCTACAGACGATTCAAAATGGATGAATTTTGTAGAAAAGTATAGACCTTTGAGAGAAAAGTATAACTGTGACATGGATGGTGAGACAGGAGATAAATGGGAGTTAGGAAATGTATTAAAGCCTTTCTACTATTTTGACTTTAGAAATTCCGATATAGACGTTGATTGTGAGATACGTCAACAGCTATCATTAATATTCTCTAAGGCATTAGCTGATTTATTCACAAAAGATCTTTCCAAATTCTCCGGAGAAGAATTAAAGAACTTAACTTCCTCATTCCTGTACAAAAACTGCGGAATAAGGACTGATTTGAAGGAACTAATTAAGACTTATTTGGTTTAATTACTACAATAGTGTTGCATATAAGTATGGGTGAACTTTTACATAATACTTTATCAGGAGATATAATTAAATCTCTAACTTATCTCAGGGTAAAGCCCAGGCTTTATGCAACACTATTAATTATACAACACTCTTGAAAATAATTTTAGTTAATGAACTCTTGCTTGCAGTTATGTAATAGAGATGTTATTCATAAAGCTTTAAACCCAAACAACACGAAAAGGAGTACAAAATATGGAAGGAAAAATGAAAGCTGCAGTATTGACAGAGATTGGCAAAATTGAAATTGAAGAAAGACCTATACCAAAACCGCTTGATAATGAAGTGTTAGTTAAAATCAAACATGTTGGCATATGCGGCTCGGATCTGCATTACTATGAACATGGCAGAATAGGGAATGCTGTTGTTGAAAAGCCTATAATTCTGGGACATGAAAGCGCAGGAGAAGTTGTTGAAATCGGTAAAAATGTTACAAATCTTAAGGTTGGAGATATTGTAACACTAGAGCCGGGATATACCTGTGGGAAATGTGAATTCTGCAAGACAGGACGCTACAACCTTTGTCCTGATGTAGTATTTATGGCTACGCCGCCAATTGACGGAGCTTTCGCAGAATATGTCTCATATCCATCAGATATGGCATTTAAGCTTCCTTCAGGAATGACAACAATTGAAGGTGCTCTTGTAGAACCTCTTTCAGTTGGGTTTCATGCAGCAAAACAGGCAGATGCCCATATCGGACAAACAGCTGCCATTCTTGGAGCCGGATGTATAGGAATTTCCACCATGCTCGCACTGAAATCAATGGGTGTTACAGAAGTATACATGTTTGATATGATCCAGAAGCGCCTTGATATGGCGAAAAAATTGGGAGCTACAGGGGTTTACAGGGTTGATGAGGTCGATCCGGAAAAGGTTATCAAAGATGTGACAGATGGAAATGGTGTGGACCTTGTTTTTGAGACAGCTGGAAACAAAACATCTACGCTGCAGACGGTAAGCTTGGTTAAACGCGGCGGAAAAATCACACTTGTGGGAATGGCTCCTGAATCAATTTTACCATTTAATATTGGAGGATTGATGGAAAAGGAAGCAAGTGTTAATACCGTTTTCAGATACAGGAATCTTTATCCTACTGCCATAAAAGCAGTAGCTTCAGGACTAATACCCGTTGGCGATATGGTAACAGATACCTTTAAGTTCGAGGATACTGCATATGCAATGAAATATTCGGTTGAAAATAAGAGAGATATAGTTAAGGCAGTCATAGAATTTTAGGGGGTTCTTTTATATGTTTGGTGATAGAAAAATTGCATTGGGATATGCGCCTACAAGAAGAGACAGTTTCCCGGATCCCAAGGACGCATTGATTGTAAAAAATCGTATCAGGAACAGGATGAATGAAATAGTCGGGAAGCTGAAAAATGTTGAGCTGGTGGATATTGACTGGCTCAATGAAGAGGGCTTACTCGTTGAAAATGAAGACGTGGCAAAAGTTGAAGCATATTTTAAGAAGGCTGGAGTAGATGCCATTTTTATGCCTCATTGTAATTTTGGCCAGGAGGAAGTAGTCGGAAAACTGGGAAAAGCTATGAACAAGCCTTTTCTTCTTTGGGGCCCAAGAGATGATACACCTCCCGAAGGATTTGCACTGAGGCAGACTGATACACAGTGTGGCCTTTTTGGCAGCAGTAGGGCTTTAATCAGATATGGTGTTCCATTTACATACATAGAGAATTGTTGGCTCAATGATAGTGTGCTTGAAAAGGAGTTTGAGGACTTTATCAGGGTGTCCTCAGTGGCAAAAGCATTCAGAAAGATGCGGATTGGGCAAATAAGTGTCAGGCCAAAGCAGTTCTTAAGTGTAAAAATAAATGAAAGTGAGCTCCTCGAAAAGTTCGGTATTGAAGTTGTACCGATAGTAGGAACAGAAATTCTATCTCTGGTCAAAGATATACTTGAGAAAGATAAAGACAGTGTAAAAGAGATTGTTGATGATATTAAAGGTAAAGTCAATTGTAGTGCCATGCAGGATGAGCAGCTGGACAAAATAGCTGCACTGGAGCTCGCATTTATGGAAGCAGCAAGAAAATATGGCTGTAGTGCATTAGCCAGCGAATGCTGGACGCTATTTGCCAGTACACTTGGAATCAAAACATGCTTTGCATTTGGTGATGCAACTGATAGAGGATTACCGATATCTTGTGAAACAGATGTACATGGAGCTATTACATCTGTGCTTCTGACTGCTGCAGCCAGATGGGAGACCCCTAACTTTCTTGCAGATGTAACGATTAGACATCCTTACAATGATAATGCCGAACTTTTGTGGCATTGCGGGCCATTCCCTAAATCTTTGGCGAAGGAAGGAAGTAATCCTGCTCTTGTGGACTGCCAAGGACAGTGGGAGCTGAAGGGCGGAGATGTTACATTAGCCAGGTTTGATGCTGACAGAGGCAAATACAAGCTTTTTGCAGATCAAGCAAGAGGAGTAGAAGGCCCTAGTACAAATGGCAACTATTTGTGGATAGAGACAAACAATTGGGTTAAGTGGGAAAAGAAATTGATCTATGGACCATATATCCACCATGTATCTGCCATTCACGGTAAGTATGCAAATATATTACATGATGCGTGTAGATATATGAATGGGGTAGAACCGGATTCTGTTGAGTGATTTTGACGCACTGACTTTATTGTAATGTATATACATATAAGGCAATTGAGATGTAACCTTAAAACAATTTAGCTAAACAATATATTGTGACTTGCTACAGGTTCATCTGGAATATATCGTACAGCAGAATAATGATGACTTGCTGCATACTTATCCACAATATATCATGTAGCGGAACTTCAAAAAAGGCTCATCGCAAATGCTCCATAATATACAGGAGTTGCGAAATTGAATGTGCGCTGCTTAAAGAATATTAAATAGTATGATGTAAAAAAATATTTAGAATATGAAAAACCTTTATAGCTGACTTAAACTATAGAGGTTTTTTGTACTCAATACTTGCTTGTATAAAACACATGCAGCATGTTTTTTGCCAATTCTAAGGCTTGTGGTATACTATTTTTGATAACATAAAATATTGTTGACATACTAAGGAGATCATGGATTATCATGTGGAAGAATAGCAAGTAGAAAGGGCAACTATGAATTTCAGAATTACTGATAAGATTATAAAACAGGATGAAACAGAGATTTTTCAGGGCTTGCTTGAATATAATCTTGCTCGAATCGAAGATAAGAATCCCCGAGATCTAGGAATTTTTTTAGAAAATGAATCAGGTCAAAAGGTAGCTGGGCTAATTGGCCATACACATGGTAATTGGCTAACTGTAAAATATCTATGGGTTGATAAGTTGATGAGAGGCAAGTGCATAGGAAGTAAGCTTTTAGCTCAGGCAGAAAGCACAGCTAAAGAACGAGGATGTAAATTTGTATTTTTAGATACCTTCAGTTTTCAGGCGCCTGATTTCTATAAGAAATATGGGTACAAAGATGTCTTTACTTTAGAGCAATATCCGGTCACCGGGAAAAGATACTATTTTGTAAAATGTCTCTGAATACATTTGAATAATAATTATGATAAGCATACTACTTAAATACAATTAGTCGCTCCTTCATCCATTTCAGCTTCAGTGTCCGTCTATTCGTGTCTGTCTGGTTGGAGCAGAAGCAAAATGGTTTTAAGGCTCGACTGTAAATAATGAAATATGTATTAAGTGTGGTAAATGTGTCCGCTTAGCTCTTCTTGATTACCGTTCCATTGATTTACGGAAGGCACGAGGCGAATATCCGGTAATTTTATGGAACTGCCTTATAAAGTGCTCAACATTGTTATATCCACAAAGAGCAGATATTTCTTCAATCGTGTGCGGACTATGTATAAGCTGGTCCTCTGCAAAACGAATTCGGCAGTTTATCACATCATTCATACAGGAGACACCAAAGGTTGCTTTATACAGTGCTTGAAGGTAGCCGGGGCTCAAATGCAGGCTATCTGCCATGGCAGGAACGCTCCAACTATATCCCGGGTTGTTATGAATATTTCTGCGTAGTTCCAATAGTGTGCTAAACTGACAGATGCCCTTTGTATAAGTAGAAGCTTCGTGAAGCTTGTTAAACAAAACCTTGAACAAATAATCAATCGATAGCTCTCTATTTGTGTTATTTAAAGTATTCTCAGCTACAAGCAGCTGAAACAATTTATGGCAATATTCAGGATCAGGTAAAGAAAATGGAATACCAAGGGGTACTGCAGCATCGATAAGGTATGAATCGGCTGAATCAAAACGCACCCAATCGTTGGCATACTTGTCTGCGCAGGCTCGGTACAATATTTTATGATGTGGAGGGTAGAGGACTGCGCTGTTGGCCGGATATTCTATCATTTCTCCATTTACCCAAAATTCTGCAGGAGTCTGGGTAAGGACCAGCAGCCAGCAATCATGCCCACCGGGCATATCAAACACAAAACTATCCGGATGGGTGGCATCGTACTCGACAAAGTAAATATGAGCCATTTATTTCTCCAATCTTAGAATAAATCAATTATATCTTAGTATATATCATTGTTTTATCTGGTTCAATATTTTACAATTTTATTGATATAACTGTGTAGATGGCTCACATCATTATCATGAGCGCAGCTTGAATATTAATTTTGGTATTTGAAATAATCAATTAAAGTTGTGGATATAACATTTTGTCTAATTAAAATATAAATAAAATTAAGGAGAGTGTAGACAATGATGGCAAAAAAGCAAGGCTTCAATCCATATCTTCCGTCGTGGGAGTATATTCCTGACGCCGAACCGTATGTTTTTAATGGCAGAGTCTATGCATACGGCTCTCATGACCGGTTTAACGGGTATGTATACTGCCTGAACGACTATGTGTGCTGGTCGGCACCTGTAGAGGACCTATCTGATTGGCGGTATGAGGGTGTGATCTATAAAAAGACTGATGATCCTCTAAATCCGGACGGCGAGATGGCCCTTTATGCGCCTGATGTTACGGTAGGTCCTGATGGACGTTATTATCTGTACTATGTCCTCGATAAGGTTTCAATTGTTTCTGTAGCTGTTTGTGATACACCGGCAGGTAAGTATGAATTTTATGGATATGTTCATTATTCCGATGGAACACGCCTGGGTGAGAGAGCAGGGGATCAGCCTCAGTTCGATCCTGGTGTTCTGACAGAAGGAGAGAAGACCTATCTGTATACCGGTTTTTGCCCAAGAGGAGATAAGTCAAGGAATGGCCCAATGGCTACTGTGCTTGGACCGGACATGCTTACGATTGTGGAGGATCCTGTATTTATTGCACCAAGTGAGCCATACAGTAAAGGCAGCGGGTATGAAGGACATGAATTCTTTGAAGCTCCTTCCATCAGGAAAAATGGTGATACTTATTATTTTGTATATTCTTCGGTTGTTTTTCATGAATTGTGTTATGCCACCAGCAAATACCCGACAAAGGGTTTTGTTTACGGTGGGGTGATAGTGAGCAACAGTGATCTTCATATTGATACTTACAAGCCGGCGGAAAAGCCCATGTTTTATGGCGCCAATAACCATGGAAGCATCATTGAGATCAATGGCAAATGGTACATTTTCTATCACAGGCACACTAACGGAACAAATTTCAGCCGGCAAGGCTGTATTGAACCCATTACCATCCTGGAGGATGGCTCGATCCCTCAAGCGGAGATGACCTCCTGCGGCCCTAATGGCGTACCTCTTGAAGGACGTGGGGAATATCCTGCATATCTGGCCTGCAATCTGTTCTATAAGGAAGAATCACTTTATACAGATTGGACCGGCGCGTGGATGGATCACCAATTCCCGAAGATCACCCAGGATGGAAGAGATGGGGACGAGGAAATTGGCTATATCGCAAATATGAAGGAATCTGCTACAGCCGGATTTAAATACTTCGACTGCAGAGGAGTAAAGAGGGTTAAGATCAAGACCCGCGGATATTGCTCCGGTGATTTTGAAATAAAAACCTCATGGAATGGGGCACCGCTTGGAAAGATAAAAGTAGGCTTTTCAAACATCTGGAAGGAGTATTCCGCAGATATAGCTATTCCGGATGGGGTACATGCATTATACTTCACATATACAGGTTCGGGCAGTACAAGCCTGGCATCCTTTACATTAGAATAAGCAGGTGATTAAGGTGATGGTTCATTTGCCTACCATTATTGGTTAAGCAGATGAACCATTGCAACCCGCTTCTTATGATACAGCTTCTCTCTTATCCAGACCGATAAATTTACCATCCTTCCATTTGTAAATAGTCTCATAGGTTTTACTCTGACTGTTATCGTAATATCTTACTTTGAAGGATGTGTTATCACATTTGTAAAGCTTGGTGGAGTAACGGTCAGTCGAATCACTGATAAACAACTCAGGAATATCCTTGATCTCAAGCGGTTCAATCGTCCCATCAGCCTTTATCGTAAACAGCTTATATAGCCTGCCGTTGCTTGAAGCGTATTGCCCCAGGGTAAAATCAATGTTTCCATCATTATTGTAATCATCAAAAGCTAGGTCAAAACTTTCTGTAAAGGTCAATTCCTCTGTATAATATTTGCTGAGCTCAGCTTGTGCAAGGGATTCACCATATTCATCGCATAGGTCCAGGATAAAGCGGCCCTTCCATATAGTACCCATAATAGCTCCCGGAGTCCAGTCTTCACAATATGTCCCACTGATCATTTTTAGCCTCAGATATGCACTGGTTCCTTTATATTCAATAAGATTATCAGATATAGTCATTGGTGTTTTCACCTGTATATTTACTGCCTGATCACTTTGATCAGCTGAGGCCTTATCCAACACGCCAACTGTGTTTAAGCCTTTGACGCTTCCAGTATCAATAGTCATTTCGTTACTCGCTTTTGCTGAAGCTGGAACAGCTTTCTCATTTATGCCGGTTTGCCCTACGCAGGCAGTAAGCAGCAAAAGAATTGTTAACAACAGCAGATAGGATATTTTTCGCATATTATACCTCCAACAGAATGTTATCAAACCTAATAATACCAATATTTGACGCATAACAACATAAAATGTTCCGTGAACTTGAATAGAACTAATTTGTTCATTTAATGCATTAATGCTGCTCATAATAAAAGTCTCGGAGGCATCGAACCGTCCTTTAAATTTGCTGTATACCTTCGGTCAGCGCCATTAATATAAAAACTGAAGTTCATGGATTGTTATCCATGAACTTCAGTTGAGATGTGAGACAATTCCAAACAGATATTAAATTATGACAAAATTTACCCGTATTAATCCTTATTGGTGTCTTATTCATCCATTACTAATCCTTATTACCTGCTATGAGCTTTGCCAAAAGCGAATCACTGCCTAGTATTACACTCTTGTTATCGCCCTTTAGCGAGGATTCCAATGCGTCAAGCGAAAGCATGTATTCAAAGAACTCACGCTTATCGTCAGTATTGTATGCCTGGGCAAGCATCCTCATATATTCCTGTTCTCCTTCGGCCTCTATTTGTGCAGCTTTTGCCTTTGCATTAGAAACAATGATATTTACCTGCTTGTCAACATTGTTGCGTATGATAGATGCCTCATACTCGCCGTCGGCCGCATATTTCTCAGCTATCTGATTCCTTTCGGAGATCATTCTGCTGTACACAGCCTGCTCATTTGCTTCCGGGAGATCAAACCTCTTTATTTTTACGTCAACTACCTCTATACCGTAATTCTTAGCAATTTCACCGACATTACTGGTAATACTTTCGTAAATGTCATTACGTTCTGATGCATCTTCTTCATTGATAATATCATGCTGAGCGAGCGTACCCATTATATTTTTAAATGCATTATATGTAAATGCATCCAAGCGTTCTTCTGCTATGTTAACAGTTCCAAGTGTCTGGAAAAACTTCAACGGCTCCGCAATGCGCCACAGTACATAGCTGTCAACGGTCATGTTCTGCTTGTCTGCAGTTAAGACCTCGGACGGTGATATATCATAGAACTGTATTGCTTTCGGGAAGGTCCTGATGTTGTCAAGAAACGGAGTCTTGAGGTATAACCCGGGTGAATCGGTTGTTTTTATGATTTTGGAAAACCTGACAGTGCAGGCATATTCATTTTCCTGAACAATATATATACTCGATGCACCTAATATGATGACTACCAATATGATAATTCCAGCTAGTATCGCCGATATCTTTTTTTTCATATTAATTATTCCCCCCTGCACCAGCTGTTTTATTAGAAGCAGAATTCCCCATAAGGCTCTCAAGTGGCAGTACCTTGCTTACTCCGTTTTGCTGAGTATCAATGTATACCTTAACATCCGGCAGCATATTGTTGAGTACCTCGTAATACATTCTGGAACGCGTGATCTTAGGGTTATTGGCATATTCTGAATACATGGCCTCAAACATGGCAATTTGCTCAGCCGCGTCGTTTATCCTGCTCTGTTTCAAATATTCTGCATTCTGCAAAAGCTTATCAGCCTGTGCCTGCGCTTTGGGAACCTCGGCATTTTCATATGCCTTTGCCTTGTTGATAACTGTCTCAGCTCCCTGCTTTGCAGTCTCAACCTCCTTAAATGCGGCGGTTACTTCCTCTGTTGGCGGCTCGCTGTCCTGTATCTTAACGTCTGTGAGCATCAGTCCGATATCGTATTCTTTAAGTACTTCAGTTATAAGCTCCTTGACCTTCTGTTGTACAAGCTCCTTCCCATCAGTCAGAACAGAATCGACACTTGTAGAGCCAACTACATTTCTAACCTGGCTTTGGACAAGGTTTTTCAATATTACCTCAGGCTGGTAGGAAGAGTACAAGAATTTTTGTGGATCAGAGATCTTATATTCTACAAAGAATTCCACATTAACTATATTGTAATCCCCTGTTATCATCTTGCTCTCATTATCGACAACAACATATCCGTCCGTCGCTGAAGCATCAGTACGATAACCCATCTCAATCTTCTGATAAACGTTTACGTTAACCTTGTTAACCTTCTGAATTCCAAACGGAATCTTAAAGTGCGCACCTGCATTTGTAATATTTGTTACTCTTCCAAAGGTCGTGACAACCCCTTGCTGCTTGTCGTCAATGGTATACCAGCAAGTCCCCGCCATTGACAATATTAAAACTATAATAATTGCAGGTACTAAGAATTTTCTGATTTTCTTAGGATCAAAGCCTCTATTTGGGCTTGCTTTTTGTTCAAATGGATATGTTCCGTCTCCATTCATGTCCTTCGCCTCCTTACATAAATTAATAGATAACTATCTATATGCTACCATACTGGTGGCTTAATTGATAGCTTCGTACATATAATAGCATTACTATATACGGAAGATTTTACATAAGGTTAGCACAGTGTATAAGAAAAAATATGAACGGGACGCGAAAATGTCACCTATGAGTAAGAGTAATTTTAACGGAACGCGAAAATGTCACCTATGAGTAAGAGTAATTTTAACGGGGACTTTTTAATTAGTGCTTTGCACGAAGGGCTACAGCAATAAGGTAAGTGGGGCTAGAAGCCCCTGATATTTTTAATAAGCCAACAAATTTATCTTCAGATAGAGTTTTTCAGTTCTATTAATGCTTCTAGGGCTCTGCTGTCGGCAATTTTGCATTCGTCGATCAGTGCTGCGAGCTGCTGCCTTACTTCAAGTTTTCCTATGTTTTGCATTTGCTTTTCATCCCTGGCATAGCCGCCGAGAACATCTGCCATTTTCCATACATTTGATGATACCTTCTGGAATTGCTCTTCAGCACGCCCGCAAAGCTCCTTAAGCTCCGGAAGCTCTCCGGCCAGCCTTTTCATAAACATGGCTGCATTATGGCGGCCGTCTGCCAAGCAATCCATAGCATCACCATGGCACATCAGTCGTTCTGCTAAAATCGGCAGGATAGCATTTGAAGGAAAATCCGATTTACTCAAAATGGCTTTCTTCCATGCATCATAAGCATCGAGACCTTTTGCAAATTTTTGTTTATCCTTACCGTAAAGTCGTCCGGTCATGACCGTGATCGCATTCTCGATTATGCTTTTTGTACTCACTATGGGTTTTATGATTTCGCTCATTGAAATCACAGCAATAGTGGACTCATTCTCCCACCATTTATCTGTTATATAGTAGCCTGATTCGTCAAACCTCACATGAGAGGCGAATTCAGATGCATCCTGGAAAAAGTTCCATCCAAGCAAGGCAGCTCCATTTTCCCTATAGCCTGTAATTATACAGGCCTCAGATGGTCCAATTATTCCGAGAGCAATGCAGGGAAGACCTTTATCGATCTGCGCCTTTATAAAGCTGATAAAATCCTCTTTACTATCTGATTTTGCATTGGTTTTAAATTCCACATCGCACTGGGCTTCTTTCCTTGTCAATATATCAAAATCACGCCCTAATGCTTCTATGCCTAGTCTGTACACCTTCTCAGGATCATCAAAGGTATGCATGACATCCACATTTCCGCCGTTCCATGAGGTAGTGTCCCAGGTCAGACGAAAAGCGGCGCCTGAAGCAGCCATTACAAAGTCTATACCTATATCCTGACCAAGATAATTTGCGCAGCTTTTTACACACATAGGGTAAGGAGTGCAACCATCAAAACCATAACTGACCTTGGGAATGCCATATAATACAACGCTGTTTTCACATGTATATTTTGATTGATTATTCATGATTTATCATCCTTTCTCTTTTCTTGATTTAACAGTCCAATACCATACACACTGGCACAAAGAGGGATTCTGCCAATTGGTGGGCGCCTTTGCCTGAACTCAGTAGGCGTAAGACTTGTAATGCGCTTAAATGCTCTAGTGAAAGTATCATGACTTGTAAATCCATATTTTGTTGCAATATCGAGTATGCTTTGTTCACTATGCAGAATTTCAAAAGCTGCATTGGCTATCTTTCTATTAAGTACATACTTCGACAGAGACGTCCCTGTTATTTTTGCAAATATATCGCGGATATGTGCTAATGAGAAGCCTATTGCTTTTTCCAGCTCAGCATAGTTTAATTTTTCCTGAATTCTGTTTTCAACAAATGCAATTACCGACCATATTATGAAGAAATAATCCATTTGCATCACCACAAATTTCCTTCATGAAGTAAGCTTAGTATATCATACTCAACGGATTTTTCTCGACGATTTTAAGGAAGATTGTAACAAGTAACATAAATTGATTTTGCAATAAAAGGCCCCTTTCAATGAAACACTTGAAAGGGGAGTATATCAAATTTTATTAATATCGCCGGATACTTTTATCTATAAGGGAGTGTTAAACTATTTGAGATATAAAACTATATATACAGAAGTATAGTAATATCTATACGCTATATTGCCAGATCTATATGCTGTATTGTCCCCGGTGTGCCATTTTCATTTAGAAAAATGCCTGTTTTTCTTATCTGTCCCTGCAACTGATTTTGTGAGTCTTTTATATTGTAATCTGTATTAATGTTTCCTAGATATATGGCGCCAATACCCTTTTGTCCAAGAGCAAACAATTGGTCATTACCATTTGCATCCTTTGTCCATATGCGAAGCTTATCATAAATTGGGTCATTTTCATCAATCCAGTTATTATTATCAGTATCATACTGTGCCAGATCTGAAAAGCCATCACCTGAATTAGGGCCAAAGAGCTCATTTCCATCGTTAATTGTACCGTCAGAATTCAGATCAAGTGCTAAAAAGCCACTGCCCGGTGCTACAAAGGATATATTGTCCAGTTTGCCATCTGAGTCGATATCGAAGGAGTATTTCTTTTCTGTTAATGAAGGAGCGTTTCCACTAAAATTTATTACCAGTGGATCAATTCTAACAGCATCACCTGCCCTGATGCTTATACTCTGTCTGAGGGCGAATTCCCTGGACATGCTTAGCTGAACAGACAGATTAATTTGCCTGCCATCTGAGGTCGTGACAATTCCCTCAGCTGAAAATGACAGCTTTTGCTGCTCAAAATAAGACTCCTGCAGCCTGTAATCAATACCCCAGCCTTGCCTTTGTGGAGGTATAGGATTAAGTGCAGGTACAGGTGCAGGAGCCGCTCTTGTTATACCGTGCATACCATCATCAACATTCTCAATTTTGATTCCGCTTGGCAAAACAAATTTAAACTTCTTTCCTGTCAGATGCTCAATAAACTTCTGAAAAAGTAATATTTTTCGTTTCTCTGTATCACTTATGTCGAAGCCAGGTTTCTCGGAACCATTTGCTTTATCGACTGCAATGCTGACCCCATCCTTATTTGTAAGCAGCGAGCTGGCTTCAGCGGATATACTCAGAATATCGGTTTTTGATTGGGCAATTAAAATCTGATCATTGTTAGTCTCTGATAAGTTAGGTCCCTCATTGCCTACCCATGCCCTTAATGATTCCTCTTTGTTATAGACCTCCAATTGACTTGTTTTTGAGTACATGGAAATAGAAGAATTAGATATTCTCAAAATAAACGCCTCCTTGCTTTTATTTTTATATCATCCTTGAATTATGTTGTATTATTTGGTGATTATCATTTGTAGAAAATTATGCTCAATAAATGTATCGGAATTTTATGGGGTAGTGTTAATAGACAAATTCAGTACTATAATAAGTACTGAATTTGTCTTAATAATATCAATATAAATATCAATAATAAAATAAATGATGTTTATAAGATAAGTATAGTGGGCTACAGCAAAAAGTCTCGTGGGGTGGGTACCCTAGAGACTTTTACTAAAGAGATATAAGAAATTCAGCAGTTACCACTCTACTTAATGATCTGTTTTTGCTGATACTAGCAATTGGAGCGGAGAGCGCAATCCTCCACATACTTTTTAATATTTGACGCATTGGCATAGCGCGAGACTGTTCCACCTTTGACAATGACCAACGTCGGTGCCTGCATTACACCAAAGGTACGAACCAGGTCCCTATTGTCCTCTGCACTAACTACCTGATAATCAATACCCACTTCATCCAGCATCGTTTTTGCCAGGTGACAGTTCGGGCATGTTTTGGTAGTGAAAAGATAAGCGGCATTTTCTGCGGCAGCAGCCACTTCCTGCATCATTTGCACTACTTCTGCTGATTTTGCTGCTGCTTCTATTGACCCCAATACTTTGGTTGAGCTTACTTCTTCGGTAGCATTAGCATATAAGTCAGAAGGCTTTATTGCATCCGACGATTTTAATGCTTCTGATTGTGCTGTTCCAGCTGACATCATTTCGCTAGATGAAATTGATGCCTCAGCTGACTGATGATTGTTTTGCTTCAAAGTGGAATTAAGCACGTCATAAAGCTTTCGTTCACGGTATTCCTCAGCCTTACCATCGTTCCAGTTTTGAACCGGACGGTAGTAGCCTGTGATACGGCTGTATACCTCTGCAGCTTCCCCACATTCCGGGCATACATACTGCTCTCCTGGAAGATAGCCGTGTGTCTTGCAAATGGAATAGGTTGGTGACAGTGTGTAATATGGAAGCTCGTAATTTTCAGCAATTTTTCTCACCAGACTTGCAGCAGCCTTCCAATCCGGCAGCTTTTCACCAAGGAACGCATGAAATACCGTACCGGAGGTGTAGAGAGTCTGAAGCTCATCCTGTATATCCAGAGCTTCAAAAATATCTGCGGTAAAGCCTACAGGCAGATGGGAGGAATTGGTGTAATATGGTGTTCTCCCGTTCTCAGAGGCTGTAATTATGTTGGGGTATCTTACCACATCATGCTTGGCAAGACGGAAGGAGGTTGATTCTGCAGGCGTAGCTTCAAGATTATACAAGTCTCCGTACTGTTCCTGAAAGTCCGACAGTCTTTCACGCATATGGGTGAGTACAGCCTTTGTAAATTCCTGTGCATTTTCATGTGTGAGATCGTTTCTAATCCAGCGTGCATTAAGGCATGCCTCATTTATGCCTAAAAGGCCGATGGTTGAAAAGTGGTTGTCAAAGGAGCCTAGATATCGTTTTGTATATGGGTAGAGACCTTCGTTTAAAAAACGAGTAATAATTTCGCGCTTGATCTTGAGTGAACGAGCAGAAATGTCCATCATCCTGTCCAGGTGTGAATAGAACTCCTCCTCATTTTCAGCAAGATATGCGATGCGGGGCATATTGATGGTGACTACACCAATAGAGCCTGTACTTTCGCCGCTGCCGAAGAAACCGCCTGATTTTTTACGCAGTTCACGCAGATCAAGCCTCAAACGGCAGCACATACTTCGTACGTCATTTGGCTGCATGTCGCTGTTTATGTAGTTTGAAAAGTATGGTGTACCGTATTTTGAGGTCATTTCAAAAAGAAGCTTGTTGTTTTCTGTCTCTGACCAGTCAAAATCGCGCGTAATCGAATAGGTAGGGATAGGATACTGGAATCCGCGTCCATTTGCATCACCCTCAATCATAGTCTCAATGAACGCTTTATTGATCATATCCATCTCTTTTTTGCAGTCCTTGTACTTGAAGTCCATTTCTTTGCCGCCCACTATTGCGGGCAACTCTGCCAGGTCATTAGGCACAGTCCAGTCCAGTGTGATATTGGAGAACGGTGCTTGAGTTCCCCAACGGCTGGGTGTGTTAACACCATAAATAAATGATTGAATACAGTTTTTTACCTCATAATAAGTAAGGTTATCAACCTTTACAAAGGGTGCGAGATATGTATCGAAGGATGAGAAGGCCTGGGCGCCTGCCCATTCATTCTGCATAATGCCAAGGAAATTTACCATTTGATTGCACAGCGATACAAGATGTCTTGCCGGAGCAGAGGTTATCTTTCCCGGCACGCCGCCAAGTCCTTCCTGGATAAGCTGCTTCAGACTCCAACCGGCACAGTAGCCCGTGAGCATTGAAAGATCGTGTAAATGTATATCTGCATCGCGATGAGCATTGGCAATTTCATCATCATATATTTCGGAAAGCCAGTAGTTAGCAGTAATAGCGCCGGAATTACTCAATATGAGGCCTCCTACCGAATAGGTGACAGTTGAGTTCTCCTTTACCCGCCAATCAGTAAGCTTGACATAGCTGTTGACCAACTGCTTGTAATCAAGTATGGTCGATTTCATGTTTCGAATCTTCTCGCGCTGTTTTCTGTATAGAATATAGCATTTAGCAACGTCAGCATAGCCTGCTTGGATAAGCACGGATTCCACGCTGTCCTGAACTGCTTCCACGTCGATCAATTCATTCTTTATTTTGGGTTCATAGTCAGAGGTAACCCTAAGTGCCAGAAGATCAATGATGTTGGGATTTGATTGCCTGGCCGTTGCTTTGAATGCCTTACTGATCGCTTCGCTGATTTTTGAGATATCAAATGGAACAACAGCTCCATCACGTTTAACTACCTGATACATTTTACTGCTCCTCTTTTCTGCCGTATTTTATAGACCGCGCAGAGCGGCCATTTTCACATAGGGAGAGACGATGCTTAAAAAATTTCTCATAATATTGTCTGAAAAGGATGACAAGCCTCTGCCGAGCAGATCACCGGAATCAACAAACTTCTGAAGGAAATACCGTTTCGCTCCATTAATAAGCTGGGCTGCTTCACACAGGCTTACAGCGTCATGTAGACCTTTGACAACAGTGGTTCGGAATTCGTAATCAATAGGCTCTGTCAGGAGGAAAGCAATACTTTCACGGACTCCTGAAAGATCAATATTCTGTAGTCCTGTAGCCAAATTATATTGCTTCAGTGAGCTTTTTATATCCATGGCGACATAATCGACCAGACCTTGAGCTACAAGAGCCTTAAGCTTGTCTGGAAAGCAGCCGTTGGTGTCGAGCTTGACAAGAAAGCCGTTTGCTTTTATCCTTTTAAGAAAAGCTTCAAGATCCGGCTGAAGCAAAGGTTCTCCGCCGGTAACACAAACTCCGTCGAGTGTACCACGACGCTTTTCCAGAAATGCAAAGAAATCCTTTTCTGGAATTGCTTCATAGCTGTTGCAGCTTTTTACCAAGGAAGCATTGTGACAAAATGGACAGCGAAGATTACATCCGCCGGTAAATAACGTACAGGCTAGCTTTCCCGGATAATCCAGCAATGTTAATTTTTGCAAACCATAAACTTTCAAGTATTTTTCTGCCCCCAATTTCAATACACAACATGTTGTATATAGTATAAACAATATACGCAACATATGCAATATGAATAAATAATTTATGTTATAGGTTTGCTGCAAGATAGAGCCGGCTTACTGTTGCAAAATCCTTAAGAAATGCTCAAATTGGGTGATATAATCGTAGAATAAAAACATATGAAATGTGTAAATTAGCTAAGAAAAATAGAAGAACTGTGCTATACTTATTGAGTATAAAACAATAGCTTAATTGTGGTACTGTGCATTTACCTTCTACCATTCAATTGGGACGGGTACTAAAGAGATTAACGTTAAATTAGGGAGAAGTAAATCGTACATTACTTAGGAGGGCTTATGTCTGCAAATTATCACACTCACTGCTGCTTCTGTGATGGGAAGGGCAAGCCTGAAGAATATGTTGAACAAGCGATAAAAGAAGGTTTTTCGTCGCTTGGATTTTCATGTCATGGGCCCACTCCTTTTGTGACAGATTGGACAATGAGCGAAGCTGTTACAGAAGAATATTTTTTGGCAATAAGCTGCTTGAAGGAAAAGTATAAAGATAATATTCAAATATACAAAGGCATGGAGTTGGATTACTTTTCGGGAGATAGCAGGAACATATTTAACAGATATGACTTAGATTATACCATTGGTTCAGTCCATTACATTAAGGCATGGTCAAACGAAGATTACCTAGGTGTAGATGACAGCTATGAGAATTTTGAAAGAGCACTGATAGACTATGCAAACTCTGATATAAAAAAATTTGCCGTGAGATATTACGAGACAGTGCTGGAAATGCTTCAAAAAGAAAGCTTTGATATATTAGGGCATCTTGACCTTGTTAAAAAGAATAATTCCGGTAATAGATTTTTCAGTGAAAATGAAAAATGGTATATAGAGCTTGTTAAAAGTGCTTTAGAGAAGATATCAAGCTATAATGTCTTGGTAGAGGTCAATACAGGAGGGATCTCGAGAGGTTATACCGAAGAGACATATCCTTCAGCATGGATTATCAGAGAATGTAAAAAATATGATATACCACTGGTTTTGAATTCAGACGCCCATGTGCCGGAGAATATTAATTTTTACTTTGAAGAGGCAAGGAGGATCATAAGATCAGCAGGCTACAACGAATTGTGGGAATTGGATAATGGAAAATGGGTAAGTAAAAGGATCTGATCAATTGAATTGGGGAATAGCCGGTGAATGATTTATGGAGCTGCATGATGCTGAGTGTAAAAAGGTTTATGAGAAGGCAATATAAAAGTAAAATAATGAGTCTATTTAAAAGAGAAATGCAAAAACCGCGCCATAAAATGTTTTAGTGAATTGTGTTAAAAGCAACATGTAAAGCTATTATATAACGAAGTAATGAGTGAAGAATACGTAATAAAGCGATGTGTGAATTGTAGGAAGTAACGTAACAAAGCAATATTAAAGCTACTAGATGAAGCAATGTTGAGGGACGATAACTATGATAACTAAAGCAGTAAGAATGTATGGGAAAAATGATCTTCGACTGGAAGAGTTTGAGCTTCCACAGATAAAGCATGACGAAATACTTGCACATGTAATATCGGACAGTATTTGTATGTCTACCTACAAAGCGGCAATTCAGGGAATCGACCATAAAAGGGTACCAAAGGACATAGATATAAGTCCGGTAATAGTGGGACATGAATTCTGCGGAGAGATAGTTGAGGTAGGAGAAAAATGGCGAGCTCAGTTTAGACCAGGTGATAAATTTACAATACAGCCGGCACTCAACCAGAAAGACAAGCCATATGAAACACCGGGCTATTCTTTTAAATATATAGGCGGAAGCGCTACTTACATTGTTATTCCTGATGTGGTAATGGAAATGGGGTGCCTGTTAAAATATGAGGGGGACGCATTTTTTTATGGTTCCTTAGCAGAGCCGATGTCCTGTATAGTTGGAGCTTTCCATGCAAATTATCACACTATTCAGGGGAAGTACGTACACAGTATGGGAATAGCTGATGGGGGCAATATGGCTATCCTTGCAGGTGCAGGACCAATGGGACTTGGAGCTATAGATTACGCTATTCACTGTGACAGAAGGCCTAAATTGTTAGTTGTCACTGATGTTGATAATGCCAGACTTGAGCGCGCTGCAGCCATATATACTATAGAAGAAGCAGCTAAAAGCGGGGTAAAGCTAAAGTATATAAATACAGCCGAAATAGAAAAACCGGAGGAATATTTGCGTGAATTAACATTCGGCAGGGGGTATGATGATGTATTTATTTTTGCTCCTGTAAAGCCTGTGGTGGAGCAGGGAGACAAAATACTAGCCCGTGACGGATGCCTGAATTTCTTTGCCGGTCCAAGCAATTCAGCTTTCAATGCTGATTTAAACCTGTATAATGTTCATTATAATTCAACACATGTTATGGGAACCAGTGGAGGCAACACTGATGATATAAAGGAATCACTGGACATGATAGCAAAGAGGCGGATTAATCCTTCTGCTATGATAACTCATATTGGAGGGCTGAATAGTGTTGTTGATACAGTACTAAGGCTTCCCGGTATTCCTGGTGGTAAAAAATTGATCTATACCAATATTGATATGGAGCTAACAGCAATAGCTGAATTTAAGGAAAAGGGAAAATCTAATCCTCTGTTTGCAAGACTGTCTGACATTGTAGAAAGTAGTAATGGTTTATGGTGCATGGAAGCGGAAAACTATCTTCTGGAAAATGCTAAGAGGATATAAAACTGTGTAGTATACTCATTTCCCAGTAGAAGACGGTGTGAAATTTTCTCTGTAAATAGCTTTCTATGATAATTTTTATTGGGGCTTGTGAGCCACATTTTGGCTTGCAAGCCTTGATTACAATATAGTGAAAAGCAAATGGCATGTCAAGAGCGCC
>JAEYRB010000008.1 GCA_023409735.1 Bacillota bacterium
CTCCAAATAGCGAGATCACCAGGGAAGAGGCAATCAAATATGCAATTAGGGCGCTGAAGTATGACAAGGTTGCTGATATAAAGGGAATATATAATTGCTCATTTGCAGATAAGGATAAAATTGATGAGAAATTAGTAGGGTATGTTACCATAGCAGCAGGTCTTGGTTTAGTAAGCAACAATAGTACAGCATTCAGGCCCAAGGATAAGCTGAAGAGAGCAGAGGGTGCTATTATCATATTCAATTATCTGCAGCTGTAGAGTGAAGCGATATGTCTGAGCTATTTGTACTATAGATTGGTTTTGCTTAAATAGCTGGGGTGGATCTCCAGCAGAATAAAATATTAATATATTTTCTGGCAGATAACCTAATAAATAAGTAGGTTACTGCCAGTTTTATTTTAATTCCTTATTAAGAGTTTTATAATGATTGATTTTATTCTATTCTCTCATAATTACAAGGATTACTATCCGAAATGAATTTTTATATTAAGTGTATCTATTTTAACCTATTGCTGCAAAACCTATATGCTATAATATTAACAGTGAGGGCTGTGAATCAGTGTGCGAAGGTTATTTTGCTGCATGCTGTATAATTGACCTGAGCAGCGGAGAACCTTATCCTGACAGCATTGTTATTATGGAAGTAGAAGCGGCTGCACAGTTGTTTTCAAAGGAGTATTTGCATGTTTAAGCAGGATTACATAATGAATATGATAAATCAGATGGTCCGTTTCTTAATAAAGCTCATTTTCGGTACGGGCGAGGGTGAAGCAACAGAATATCTGCTTAATGAGGATAGGATAAAGGAGAAATATGAAAGCCTTGTTCAGCTGGTGGATATGGGCAGGATAAATGAGGCAGAGAATTTCCTTTATGAGCAGCTTGATGAAAGAAATATAGGCGATTTAAAGGTAGGCTTACTGTTTTATGATCATCTTAATACATTAAGTGATGAGAGACTAGCAGAAGCCGGCTTTAGCCGCGATGAGATCAAGGAGGGTCTGTTAACCCTTACCAGGCTGTTTGGCTACGAAAAGGTGACTGAACAATTTTTCTGACCGCGAACCGGTTCATGAGATTTTAACTTATCTTATTATGAAAAGCGATTGATTTTTTTTACAAAAATGATACAATCGTTTTAGTTTAATTCTGTGTTGACCGAAGGTCTACAGCAAAAAGGCGAGAGGGGCTCGATGCCCCCGAGAATTTTATTCTGTGATAAATGGCATCGCAGAGCACGAAAGGGGTTTTGTAATATGGCTATTGTATTAAGCATTGTAATTGGGGTAGCTTCTGTATAAAACAAAATATTGGGCATAGCAGTAGTTGTTGCAATTATGCGATTCTTCAATCTTTTACTGGTGATGGTTTCACCTTTATTGCTGTGCCGCTAAAAAGTAACCTTTCGTTAATACTGTAATCATTATGGGCATATCGAACAGGTATGCTTGTTTATTATTTGCGTTGCCCGAATGGGCTACGGCAAAAAGGTGAGGTGGGCTTGATGCCCCCGAGACTTTCATTTAATACCTGCATAATCTGTACCGAAGCTACCGTAGCTTGCAGTTCAATAAGGCTGCTTGCTGCGGTATTTTTATGTCCTTACGGAAGCTTACCCTCATCTGATTTGAAAGGAGTTGTTATTTTATGGTTGCAGCCTTAAAGGCTCTAAATTTGAAATTATTTGGGAGGAAGATAGAAATTGAATTTATTAGATTATGGATTTATACCAACGGAAATATTAAAAGATACAGATGGCATTTTTGCCAGAATAACAGCTGTTCACAAGGAACGCTACGGACTTGTATGTGAATTCGGTGAGAGCTTTGGCCGATTGAAATCAAGCAATTACTATGGCGGAGGAGGAGAGGAATTTCCTGCAGTTGGAGATTTTGTTGTGATAAGCTATAACTCCAGCGGAGATAGCTTGATCCTTAAAACCCTGTCTCGCAAATCCAAGTTTTCACGCAATAATTTCTCGGGGCACGCAGCCGCATATGTTAAAACTGTTTTGGAGCAGGTCGTTGCAGCTAATTTTGACTATGTATTTGTTATGTCTTCGTTAAACAAGGATTTTAACATTAAGCGTATAGAACGCTATTTGACTTCTGCATGGCAAAGTGGTGCCATGCCTGTAATTGTTTTAACAAAGGCTGATCTGGTTGAGGATTATTCTGAGCAGGTACATGCTGTTGAAAAGATCGCTGCAGGGGTTGGAGTGTATGTAGTCAGCGCTAAAACAGGCGTCGGACTTGATTCTTTGTCAGATTATCTAAGCCCACGTAAAACAATTGTCTTTCTGGGTTCATCAGGCGTTGGAAAATCAAGTCTTGTCAATGCACTGGCAGGTGAGGAAGTAATGGCTGCCAGTGAAATACGTGAGGATGATAGCAAGGGACGCCATACCACTACACACAGGCAGCTGATCATGCTGAAAAACGGTGTAATGATTATTGACACACCCGGTATGCGTGAGCTGGGCATGTGGGATGCAAGTAATGGCCTTAGTGAAGCCTTTAATGATGTTGAACAGTTTTTTGGCAGCTGCAAATTTTCAGATTGTAAGCATCAAAGGGATCCGGGTTGTGCTGTAAGAGCAGCGATTGAAAGCGGTGAGCTATCTGCGGAGAGGTGGAACAGCTATCTTAGTCTTAAAAGTGAGATTAAATTTGTTGATGTAAAAGCGGGACATTTGCGCCGTAAGGAGCAGCTCGGCAAAAACATTACAAAACGGAATAAACAGCTGAATAGATTAGGAGGGCCCAAAAGATGAGATCAGCATTATTGCTGGGAAATTCACAAAGTACTTTTATGATTGTATGATTGTAGCGCTGCTTTTTATAACATTGTAAGCTTATGTAGTAATAGAGCGGAAAAGAGATCATGAAGGCTTAAGGCTAAGTTAAGGCTGTGTATTAGCAGTAAATTTCTGCTGATGCACAGCCGTGTACCTTCTGTACCGGTTTACTTATGAATTTACTTTTAGTTTACAACATAATGCCCTTTTGACTTAATGCCTCCTATACCCTTACTGCCTGATTGAGTGAGCCTTGCTATTTGATCAGCAGTAACATATATTCTGGAATCGGTTAGGGCAACTCTGTCGCCTACCTTGGCAGGATCAAGTGCATGTATGAGAATTCTACCCGGTGAGCTTGCGAAATTCGCTCCGGCCTCCATAATACCTTCGTAGTATGATTGACAGGCACCTGAGAACACACATAGCTTATCCTTGTCAGGCTGGTACTTTCTTGCCTCGACTACGGACTGGATATAATATCGGGAATTTCTGTAGCTGTCCAAGGAGTTCATCTTAGTAGCGTTTTTTTTCAGACCATCGTGTCCTGTTACAATCAATATATCAGCATTTGTACTTGCCAAAAGAGATCTTATCCGTCCAGGCTGTTCGCTTTCGGGAATGACATGGGTGTATACCTTTAATCTTGCGTCCTTATAATAATTTTTGCACATATTAGTGAATTCCGAGCTTGAATCAATGTGGAGTATTGTCCCTGCTCTTCCTTCAGGTCTGCGAAATGCAGGTATTGGTAGGAGCCCACCTCGTGATTGCTTGTGTATGCCGTTGAATGAGAGGTTTTGTAGAAGCTCTCTTTGTTCCTGTTCTGTGCTTCTCCATTCCAGATCTTCCTCATCCGAGTCAGCTAAAATTCTAAATATGATACCTTTAAGTAAGTATGATCTTGAACCATTACTTTTTCCGGATATATCAGCTATTTTAAAATGGATATCACCACCATAGGACCGTCTTGTAACAATATCTCCTATTCTTAAAGAATCCATGTTATCACCTTTCGATTCAAGTAAAATGATATTACATAATATGAGTGATAGGATTCTTTTGGAACATTATTAATAGCGTATTGCGGGGGTACAGTTTGATGACTTTTTCATCTGATCGCCCATTAATACCCGGCGATATAATCTTCTACGAAGCAATATTGCTATGATATATATAATAAAAGCCTTGGGGGCATCGAGCCCCTCTCGGCTTTTTGCTGTAGATCGGAGGTATAAAGCCATTAATTAAAAGAGCAGCTTAATGTAAGCTGCCCGTAGTATTTGGTTGTGGAATTATGAATGAATTGCAATTGTTGTTTTGTTAACAGTTTTTGTTGTATGTAACCCGAAAATTGTATATCGTTCGGTAGATTTCAAGCCTTTTGGAGAATACTGTATATTAATTGCCGTATGTAAATTGCCGAATTCTAATTGCCATTTCCCGACTGTTATCTGTTAATTGCTGCAACTATCCTTTTTGCAGTCTCCTCGGGAGAGATTGAGGTAGTATCAATAATGAGGTCGTAATTTTTCATATCTGCGCAGTCTACACCGTATTTTGTTATATACCTTAGATTTTCGCTTTGCTTTCTTGTAATGAGTTTATTCTTTGCTTCCTCAATTGACGAATATGACTCAACATCTCCGCGTTTGTCCCTGAGTACTCTTCTTGCAGCTTCACCCAGGTCAACTGACAAATAAATTTTATAAGAATCCGGGACGAAATGCCAGGCCATCCTGGAATCGAGAACCATGTCCTCATTCCTTTTTCCTATGTTTGTCAGCTCTGTGTCGATTTCTTCATCTATTTCAGGATGAGTTTCCATGTATTTATTAAAGGCACATATATCAAGCTTGTACTTCTCAGCTAGCGAGCGTTGAATAAGTCCTATAGAATATACTTTAAAGCCGTAATTCTCCTTTAGATAGCGGCAGACAGTGGATTTACCGCTGCCCAGGTCTCCTGTTATAGAAATTTTTATTCTTTTACCGGAATTCTGCATGATGCTCTCCTTTGTACTTTTATGTCCTTTTATGAATGCCTATAAAGATTATATAAATAAAATATCACATTTTCTACAAAATAAACATTCTTTTTAACTGCTATTTAGTTTTCATAAAGTTTCTTTCTTAATTATATTAATTATTGTTTATAGTAATAATTAATGGGTAAATAATCATATAATTACTAGTTCTTGGAGGGATTTATATGAGTTGCTATAATATAATGACACTAATTCTTAATAACAGGGTAAAGAATGCTGTTCAGGTACAGGATGTATTAACCAATTCAGGGTGCATAATCAAAACAAGGCTTGGGCTTCATGATACAGGTGATGATGTGTGCTCCAACGAGGGGCTTATAATATTGCAGCTAAAAGGCACGGATGAAGAGGTTGAGAAGCTGGAGAAGGAGCTCAACGCTGTCGAAGGAGTTAAGGCAAAGAACATTAAAATCTGCTCTGAATGGTAAAGTAGTAAATACATATGTATAAAAGTCAAAAAATTACCAAGAGGGTATGCCTGTAATTTAATTTATCAAAAATAATGTAATTTTTAACAGCGGCAGCATTCTGATTATATAGCTGCTGCCTTTTTATTTATATATGGCGTTGTACCTCCGGTCTACAGCAAAAAGCCGAGGGGGACTCGACGCCCCCGAGACTTTTATTAATGGCGAGCTTGCAGATATGTGGCTAATAGCTGATTTTGCTTGACATTCATTTACCATGAAAATATAATTGTATCCGTAGTGTAAGCGCTTACATATGGAGGGAACGATAATGAAAAAATTTATGGATGAGAATTTCCTGCTTAACAGCGAAACAGCTATCGAATTATACCATAGTTATGCAAAGGATATGCCTATAGTTGACTATCACTGCCATCTAGATCCCAGGGAAATTGCCGAGAACAAGAAGTATAAGAATATTACCGAGCTTTGGCTTGGAGGAGATCATTATAAGTGGCGCGCTATGAGAAGCAACGGGATAGAAGAGAGGTATGTAACTGGAGATGCTTCCGATAAGGAGAAATTCATTATGTGGGCTGATACTATAGCCCATTGTATAGGAAATCCATTATATCACTGGACACATCTTGAACTTAAAAAATATTTTCATATCGACGAGCAGCTTTCTCCTGAAACTGCAGAAGAAATATGGGATAAATGTAATAATAGGCTTGAGCAGTTGTCGGCACGAGAGCTGATACTGCAATCAAATGTTGAAATAATCTGCACCACAGACGATCCCGTGAATACGCTTGAATACCATAAAGCTATTGCAGAGGATAAAAACTTTCCCGTCAAGGTTCTGCCGACATTTAGACCGGATAAAGTCATAAATATAGAAAATGCTGAATTTGCGGCTTATATAGCAAAGCTGGAGAAGGTATCAGGTATAGCTATTAATAAATTAGAAGATTTAAAGGAAGCACTTGCATCAAGAATAAGCTTCTTCTGTGATATGGGGTGCAGGATCTCTGACCATGGAATCCAGCCCATAGTATATAGTGAGGCTTCAGATGATGAAGTCAGCGTGATATTCATAAAGGCGTTAAGAGGAGAAGCATTGTCTGAACTGGAGATAAAGGAATATAAGACAAAGCTTCTTGTATTCCTTGGAAGAGAATATTCGAAGAGAAACTGGGTAATGCAGCTTCACATGGGTGCACTGAGAAACAACAATACACGTATGTTTAAAGCACTTGGCCCGGATACCGGTTATGATACAATTGCCGATTGCGGAAACGCTGCAGCACTGTCTAGGCTGCTCGACGCTTTGGATGTAACAGATGAACTGCCAAAGACTATTCTGTACTGCCTCAACCCAGGCGACAATGAAATGCTTGGTGCCTTAATGGGCTGTTTCCAGGGAAGTATTGTACCGGGAAAGATCCAGCTTGGTTCAGGCTGGTGGTTTAATGATCAGAAAGACGGAATGCTCAGACAGATGACAGCGCTTGCTAATTTAGGACAGTTAAGCAGATTTGTCGGTATGCTGACGGATTCCAGAAGCTTTACATCTTATACAAGGCATGAATACTTCAGAAGAATTCTCTGCAACCTAATAGGAGATTGGGTGGAAAATGGAGAGGCTCCTAAAGACATGAAGCTGCTTGGCAAAATGGTACAGGATATAAGTTACAATAATGCTGTTAGGTATTTCAATTTTGGTAAATAGAAACCACTTGTCATGGTTTACTATAAAGTGTTGTAAATGGGGCACATTATAAATCCCCCTAAATATATTATCTAATGTACATACGGCTTGCCTTTTAGAAATGAAGGGCAGTCCGATTCATTAAAAACTTTCTGACAGAAGTGATATCTATGTTACAAGGTGAACATTGAAAAATGCCGGGGTTAAAATATAGAAAAATAAATAATATAACGTTACAATGAAAATATAAACTAAGTGTAATTTACTTATCACTAACAAACAATTATCAGGAGCGAGAACATGAAACATTTAGAGTTAAGAACATCAGATAGCTGCATGAAGATATCGAAGCTTGTATTGGGAACTGATTATTTCGGGACAGGAGTGTCGGAGAGTGAAGCCTTTAAAATTATGGATATTTACCAAGAGGCAGGGGGAAACTGTCTTGATACAGCAAGAATGTATGCCTCATGGTTGCCCGGAGGAGAAGGCGCCAGTGAAAGAACCCTGGGAAAATGGATGAAAACTCGTGGATGCCAGAACAAAATGATAATATCAACAAAGGGAGGGCATCCTCAGCTGAACGATATGAACCGCGGACGATTGTCGCAAAAAGAGATAGAAAGCGACCTGGATGAAAGTCTTAAGGTGCTGGGGGTCGACTATATAGATATATACTGGCTTCACAGGGATGATGTGTCAAGACCGGTGGAGGATATTGCTGCAACAATGACCAAACTGATTAGAAAAGGAAAAATCAGAGCGGCAGGCTGCTCAAACTGGAAGTCGGACCGGATAGAGGAGCTGAATCAGTTTGCAGCGGAAAATGGCATGGAGCCCTTTGCCGCAAGCCAGATACAATGGAGCCTAGCGTCATCTACTCCAGAGGCTCATGATGACAGTACTTTAGTATGTATGAATGAAAAAGAATATGAATGGTACTTAAAAAACAAACTCCCTGTATTTGCATTTTCATCTCAGGCTAAGGGCTTTTTTACAAAGGTGGTAAAGCAGGGAATTGAGGTTGTCAGTCAAAAGGCCTATTCACGCTTCGCAACTGCTGATAACTTTAGCCGTTTGGAGCGCGTGAAAAGGTATGCTGATGAAAGTGGACTATCTGTTTCTGCAGTGGTTTTAGGGTATATTACGGAAAATCGCTTTCCTGCTGCGGCTATTATTGGCTGTAAAAATTGTGAGCAGCTGGAGGACTCTCTAACTGCTGCGGATGTTTCGATTCCACCCCAGAGCGTTGATTGGCTTTACAAGGGATAGGCTGCTGCATTTGGTTTAAATAGCTTAGACATATTATCATACAGGCGAAAAAATATGTGTCCGAACAATAGGGATTACATAAAACCTATTGTCCGGAATGAGGGTTTTATAAAAACCTAATGTCCGATGGTAAGGGCTTTGAAAACCCAAAGTGTCCAAGCTATAGGGTACATTATAAAGTTACTGTAGGGAATAAGGTGAAATAAATAGGAAAAACAATAGAAAAGAGGATGAAATCCTTGTGCAGGTTGAATTTTCTGCAGAATTTTGCTACTCTATTGCTAATAAATATGGATTTGCAAAGAGCAGTTACCAGGCTGCAAAATACTTAAAAGCAGCACTGCAAATAATTTAAAAGGAAGCACAGGATAAAAGAAATGGGAATTCAAATATACAGCACGAAGCCAACTGACGCAAACAGACTTAAAAAAGAAATGGAAGCATACGAGCTTTTGGATAAGCTTGGAATAGAATATTTAAGGGTGGATCACAAGGCTGCGGCAAGTGTTGAGGATTGCCCCGAAATTGATAAGGCACTTGGCATTGAAATATGCAAAAACCTATTTCTTCGCAATAACGGAAAAACAGAGTTTTATCTATATGTTATGCCCGGTAATAAAAAGTTTGTAACAAAAGAAGTTTCTAAGCAGTTGGGAATATCAAGGCTTTCTTTTGGGGAAGCGGACTTTATGGAGAAATTCTTAAATGTTACACCCGGCTCAGTAAGTATACTTGGACTGGCATATGATACGGAGCATAAAATACATTTGATTATGAACAGGGAAATCGTTGAGGCAGAGTATTTCGGATGCCATCCGTGTATAAATACATCAAGTCTTAAAATAAAGACATCGGATATTATGGATAAGTTTCTAGCCTACACAGGGCATAAGCCTGCTATTATTGATTAGAAAACACTCATTATAATTCCTAATACCGCAAATTATTTTGTAGCCTTGCTATTGTAGGTTTCATCAGTGATCATCTTATCAGGTCTATTTTATAAGGAATTTAGTTATAGCCTAAAAGAGTTCGGCAGAAGCTCATTTAGCTTGTGTATCCTGTATTCGCCTGTATTGAGAGATACTATTATGTCAGCATCCTCTGTGAAAAACTCGGTCATGACCTGCCTGCAAGCACCACAGGGGTAAGCTAGATCGAATTTGTCCGTATCACAGGCCACTGCAAGAGCTGTAAAAGTATGTTCTCCCTCGGAGATAGCTTTGAAGATAGCTGTTCTTTCAGCACATACAGTAAGTCCGTAGGATGAATTTTCGATATTTGCTCCGGTATATAATTTACCGTCCTTTGTTAAGAGAGCAGCTCCAACTTGGAATTTTGAGTATGGACTATATGAATTCTTTCTTGCTTCCATAGCTGCATTTACCAATTCATCGTAAGTCATTTTATACCTCCAAGTAAAGGTTAATTTCTATTATGACAGGGCAACATTGGGCTATCTACCCCCATTTTTTGATATGCTCCCCTTATGGTAGACAGTTAAAATAATAAAAATTGTCTACTATAAAGAGGAGCATATTTTATGTCCGCTTCTAAGAGCCTATTTTATAACCTTTATCCAGCCCTCCGGAGCAGGTAGGCGTCCCATCTGGATGCCTGTAAGAGTATCATACAGCTTCTGTGTGATCGGTCCCATTTTTTCCATACCGGATGGGAAGCAAATCTCTTTACCATGGTCAACTATTTTTCCGACCGGAGAAATAACTGCTGCAGTACCGCAAAGGCCGCATTCTGCAAAATCCTTTATCTCGTCTATGCTGATCTCGCGTTCCTCAGCTTCAAGGCCAAGATAGTCAGTTGCAACTGTCATGAGTGAACGGCGAGTGATAGATGGCAGAATACTGCTGGATTTCGGAGTCAATACCTTATTGTCCTTCGTAACGAAAAGTACATTTGCGCCGCCTGTTTCCTCGATATAAGTCCTTGATGCAGGATCCAGATAAACATTTTCATCAAATCCATTCTTGTGGGCATCAACAATAGCATGCAGGCTCATGGCATAATTCAGGCCAGCCTTAATATTACCGGTACCTCTTGGTGCAGCTCTGTCAAAATCGCTTACACGAATTGTAAGAGGCTTAACACCACCCTTAAAATATGGCCCTACAGGAGTCACCAATATACGGAACTGGTATTCGGAGGCTGGTTTTACCCCGATAACAGGGTTGGAGCCGAACATATATGGGCGGATATAGAGTGTTGCGCCTGAACCATAGGGCGGTACCCAGGATTCATTTGCCATAACGACCTTACAAACGGCTTCGACAAATTTTTCTTTGCAGTATACAGGCATTTCCAAACGCTTGCAGGAGTCCTCCATACGCTGTGCGTTCAGGTCGGGACGAAAGCATACAATATGGCCATCCTCTGTCGTGTAGGCTTTAAGTCCTTCAAAGCAGGTCTGCGCATATTGCAGAACACCGGCACACTCGCTTATAACAACATTAGGGTCAGATACAAGAGAACCTTCATCCCATTCACCATTTTTGTAATTGGACACATAGCGCCAATCAGTTACTGTGTAGCCAAATCCAAGTTCGCCCCAGTTTATATTTTTCTTTTCCATATAAAATCCTTTCCTGCCTCAGTGTGGGGCATAATCAATTATTATTAAAGTTAACATGATTATACCTTCTTACTGTCTAAGTTTACAACATATATTTATTGTGATATGAAAATAACAAAAAACATGAAAAATCATTGCGAATAAGATAAGAAACATTAAAATGGAAATGGATGACTCATAGCGGTCTGCATCATTAAATATGTTAGAATAAAGCAGCTGTAGGTGGTAGTTAAGTGAAACAAAAAGAGAGAATTGATATTTTGTAATAATTGACTTCCCGATAATATCACTGCTATAATTTATATACAGTTTATAGCTAATGTTTATTTGAACGTTGGTTATAATATCATCAAATCTTAGTATTATTATATAAAATTAATAAAGTAGGACATAAAACATGAATACATCTGCTCTTTCAAATACCGATATTGGTTTAAGTGCGCAATTCCATTTTTGGAGCCCGAATATGTGGTCATTTGTACTCATAACCACTGTTCTAATGGTAGCGATGATTGTAGCAAACATTCTCCGTCGTAAGCTTACATTCATCAGGAAGCTTATGATTCCTAGCTCTGTATTGGGTGGCTTTTTGCTGCTGCTGACGGCATATATCTTAAAACTTATTACTAAAAGTGAAACAACATTTCTGACCAATTATTCTGCCACGCTTGGGGCTTTAACATATCACGGATTAGGTCTTGGATTCGTTGCAATGACCTTGAAAAAGGGAAAAATAAATAAGGGCCACAGCCGTGATTCCTTTAATGCAGGACTGACGGTTGTAAATACATATCTTATCCAAGGGTTTCTTGGAATTGGATTGGCAATTGTAATGTATTACATAATGACAGCTTCAGGCAAGGAGCTTGCTGATTCATTTTGTGCCTCCGGACTTCTTGTTTGTCTGGGTTTTGGACAGGGCCCGGGGCAGGCATACAATTGGGGAGCAACATATGAAACTGAGTATGGTCTTGCAAATGGTACAACACTAGGTTTAACCTATGCAGCGGTCGGGTTTATTGTAGCAAGTATAGGAGGAATAATATATTTAAATGTGATGCGCAGAAAAGGGCGGCTTAAGGGCTGCACGGATCATAATGCTGTTGACGACACTAGGCAGGACGAATTTATCGGTGATAATGAGATACCACAATCTGAATCAATAGATAAGCTTACAATCCAGATCGCACTTGCTTTTATCGCATATATTCTTGCATACTTGTTCATGAAGGGCATTGATTTGGCTATTGATGCAGGCTTCCTGGGTGATCCGGCAGAAGGCTTTGGAGCAAAAACGCTGCGGCCGCTGATATGGGGGTTTAACTTTATTTTCGGTATGCTCGGTGCTGTAATTGTTAAAACTGTGATGGATATGCTGCATAAAAAGGGATGGATGAAACGTGAATACACAAATGATTTTTTGCAGAGCCGTGTTTCAGGTTTCCTTTTTGATATGATGGTCGTTGCCTCAATTGCAGCAATTGACCTTGATGCTTTTAAGTATCCTGAGTTTATCATACCTCTGATCGTTATATGTGTTGCGGCAGGAGTAGTAACATATTTATTGAATGATTATATTTGTAAAAACCTGTTTCAGGATTATCGCGATGAAGCCTTTCTATCTCTGTATGGTATGCTGACAGGTACAGCAAGCACAGGCATAATTCTTCTGCGTGAGGGTGATCAAAACTTTGAAACGCCGGCAGCTAATAACCTTGTCTCATTGCAGCCATATGCAATTGCATTTGGTTTTCCTCTACTCCTGTTGCTTGGGGTGGCTCCTAAAAGCATAACAAATGCATTTATTACTCTTGGTATAGTTGCTGTTATGTTTGTATTATTGATGATTGTCCTGTTTCGTTCAAAGCTGTTTGGTAAGAAGGCTAAAAAGAACTGCTGATGAAGTATTTTATATTGATATGCAGAAGGTTTGCTGATCTGCCGGGTACCTTACAGGAGATAGATTTGCCTGGGAGTAGAATTAGCTATGAATACATAGCTTAGACAATGGCAGGATTAAGTGTATTCTGAAAAATCAAGAAGATAATTTCTAATGTCCTTCCTCATCATTAACTAGTTTTTCATTCGTTTCATTATAGTAATCAATAATCAGTCTGTCTATTTTTCTGCTGAGCTCAAGAATTGGAGTATTCTGTATATTAAAGCAGTTGACTGCATTATTTAATATCATTTGCTGCCTTGCTATTTCCGATTTCTTTATGTTGTTGTTCATTGATTACTCCCCCCTAACAAACACAGCTCCGGCTGAACATTACATTAATTACAAATCAAAACAATAATTTCCATTTATATAACTATTATATCTAAATTTGATCAAAAATGCAATTAAAAAGTATTAAAAAATAATATCTTTATTGCTTTGTTGACATTATAATTCTTAGGTATGGTAATTTAGAGGTGTAACTATGGAAAAAATTGTTGAATTAGTGGGCAATAGGATACGAGAATTAAGGAAAAAAAGCAGACTAAGCCAGGAAGAGCTTGCAGATATGGCAAAAATTCATACTGCTCATTTGGGAAGGATAGAGAGGGGAGAAGAAAACCCGACACTTGAGACTATTGAGAAGATTATACATGCACTGGATATTTCTATTGGAGAGTTTTTTAATTTTAATGATTATTCCGAAAATGATTTTTCTGTAAATAAAATCGTGACTTATCTTAATGGTATGACAGTAGAAGAAAGAGAAGATGTATATAGAACGGTAAAAATATTGAATAAGTGGAAGAGCAAATAAAGTTCATAAAGTATTTCTTCCTAAAAATAGACGAAGCAGCTGTGATGCGCTTCAAGCTCATATTTGTTGACATTTGGGAAAGTGATTGATTGTTCCCTGCTATCAAAAAAGTACAACATTACTGTTTATCTCCTGTATGAAATAATCACAAGTACGATAAAATATGATGATAGGAGATGACCTTGTGAAAAGAAAGATATTTAACTTATTATGCAGCATTCTTATTATTGCCTTATTGATTGGATCATTCAGTCCATCCGCTGAAGCAAAGGAGCTCCCGGTTCAGCTTCCAATAATTATGTACCATCAAATCAATAATGCACCTCGAACCTGCAATGAGTTTACTGTGTCGGATGAAATGTTTGAAAATGACATTAAATACCTAAGTGAAAATGGATATACTTCAATTACAACTAAAGAACTTTTAGCTTACTGCAAAGGTGATACAGTACTTCCTGAGAAGCCTATTCTCATTACCATTGATGATGGATATGAGAGCTTTGTTAAATATGCCAAGCCTGTTTTAGAGCGATATGGTATGAATGTTGTTTTATCTATAGTGGGAAGCTACACTGACAAATACACTGAGATAAAGGAGCATTGCTTCAGTTACAGCTACTTTTCGTGGAAAACGTTATCGGAGCTGCAGCAATCTCCTGCAATCGAGTTTGCAGTTCATTCCTATGATATGCATAAGCTTAAGGATCGAAGAGGTTGTAGGATAAAGCCGGGTGAAAGCTATGAAGACTATAACAAGGCCCTAAATGATGACTTGGAAAAGGTTGAAGATAGATTTCAAGAATATCTAAAAATCAAACCGTATGTTTTTGCATACCCCTACGGACTCGTTTGTAAAGAAGCAAAAGAAATCCTAGAGCAGCGAGGTTACCAGATTTTGTTCACGTGTGAGGAAGGCGTAAATGAACTGACAGGGGATAAAGAGGAACTGTTGAAACTTAAGCGTTTTAACCGCTCCGGGAATCTATCTCAGAAGCGGTTTTTCGCGAAAATTGAAAACAATAATTATTGTACAGACTGATTTAAGTTAAAAGCATTTCTACCATAAGGTAATGTGTCAATATTGATTGCCCATATTTGCCTGCCTAGACCACTTCGGACAGAGCCAGCATTGCAATTCCTATCATGACTGCCATAATAAATAAATATTGCTTTCTCGTGAGCTTCTCTTTTAAAAATATTCGTGACAACAGCACTGAAAAGACGCTGTACGATGCTATAAGCGGAGCTGCGACAATGGCGTTCCTTGATATCGCAAAGACGTAGAAGAATTGGCCAATAGTTTCAAAGATGGCAGCTGCGCCCCTATCCTTTTCCTTAAGAAGGTTAAACGGCTCTTTCTTTACCTTTAATACAATAAAGGCGATTATTGCACAAATCAAAAATGTAAATTCATAAGCTAGGAGAGCTTCATCCTCACTTATAAGCGACAGCTCGTCAAGATATATGGCATCTGCGAAGGTGCCAAGACCATCAATGATGCAGTACAAAACAGGAAAAGCGATGGCTATTATCCCCTTGCGATATTTCTTATCGCTTTCATTCAGTACCAGCGTACTGTCTGCGTCGCGCTTTTCAGCAACTGCAAGCAAAAAGATTCCCAAGGTGATAATAATAATTGCTCCGGTTTCTAAAAAGCTAAGCGTGTGAGAGAAAAATACAAAAATTAATATAGCTGTAACAGCTCCTGAGGAGTTTTGGATCGGCGATGATATAGACAATTCTATATACCTAAGCCCAAAATACCCTATAGCCATAGACAAAATATACATGAATGAAACCGGGAAATATGTCAATAGGCTTACAGGAGAAAAAGCTATATTATTAATAAGCATGTATCCTATGCCATGTATTCCCATAACAAGACCAACCATTATGACCGTTTTAATATGACTTTGTTTATCATCAGGCGCAGCACCCTTTTTATAAAACAAATCTGCAAAAGCCCAGGATAATGTTGTAAGAAGCGCAAAAATCAACCACATACGTTTTACCTCGTTAACCCAAATTTATAAATGTACTTTGCCCAGAGTAGAATAACATGCATGTAATTTAACGCTCAACTCATTTTTACCGGTCAAACCGGCCATCCATTAGTTTAAATGTCCGGATCATCTTCTGTAGAAATGAGTGCAAACAATGTTTTATAATAACGATTGCATGTGTCTTATCCTTCCTCAATTTTTTTGGCCTTTCTATTGTACCAACTTTGCTTTATAGAATCTAGATAGGAATAAAGCCTTATGGTGAACTTGTACTAAAACTATATTAAATATATTACTGACACATGTCAATAATAGTTCGTTTTAAGTTTTATGTCAGTGGGAATATAATGTAAAATTAATATACATATCACAAAATAAATAGGAAAAATATAATAAAAAGTAGAAAATTTGTTAAAAATTAATGTTTACGAAAGTGGAAATTTTAGGTATAAGTATAATAGACGCAGAGTCTCTATATGTAATAAACATACAAGGTAGCAACAGATGTCTGTTTTTTTGTATAACAAGCAAAGGGGAGCATGGAAAAGCATGAAAAAATATTTATGCATGATTATGGTTGTAGTTTTGATTTTTACTTCTTTAAGTATGCCTGCTTTTTGTGAATCGACAGATAGTGAAAAGGATATATTTATTGAAAAGATTGTCGATGCTGTCAGGGTTATTTTTAAAAAGGGGCCGAGGCATGAGGGGAAAGAAGCAACGGGTTTAGATACAGGTGGAAATGAAGTTTACACTGTGTATCCTAAAATAAGTGATGAGGTTGCAAATAAATTAATTGAAGAAAAGCTTCAGGAAGTCAGGTCTACTTGTCAGGAATATTCTCTTGAGGTTTTGAAGGAAGGCTTTGATGACTTCAAGAGGGAAATAAGTGAAACAGCTATGTTTGAGTGGTTTCCGTTATATGGGACCCCAAAGTATGTTGATCTGGTTTATTATTCAGACAATGCCTTTATTGATGCTGAGGTCAAGCTAGAGAATATGAAGGAAGAAAAAGAGAAGAATGAACAGAATAATAAATACTTGAGTACGTGGAGTAAGGGAATGCCATCAGTATGGGCAAGGGAGGGCGTCGATGAGGCTATTGGTAGTAATTATGTGCCGGTAAGCCTTCAGTGTAATTACCAAAATATCATTACACGCGAAGAATTTGCCGAATTGGTGGTAACCGCTGTGTTTGAAGAATTTAATAAAGGACTCGAGGAAATATACAAGAACAACAAAAAAGCTTGGGAGTTTGAAAAGCTTACAGTGGAAAATTTTCTGACAAAAGTATCATCGACTCAGAAGTTTAGCGACACCAACAATGATTTTGTGACTGCTGCAAATATTTTAGGTATAGTTAACGGAAGTGACGGAAAATTCAATCCTAAAGGGGAAATAACAAGAGAACAAGTGGCAGTTATGATCCTTAATTATATTCAAACATGCCATACACTGATAGATTCGCGGCTTGAAAATTCGTTTGCAGAGAGGGAAATGGCGGATTTTAATAAAATATCTAGCTGGGCCAAGGAGGCAGTAATCAGGGTGTACTCACCAGATATAATGAAAGGCACTGTAGCTCCTGTAGAATCTGATGATGGTGAGATAGTTAAAAAAGGAACTTTTGATTCTAAAGGTAAATTAACAAGAGAACAAGCTATATTAATTGTTCTGAATATGTTGAATCATATAGATCTATATGGTTCTAGTCAGACTTTAAAGCTACGTGGCTATGTTCCGGTAACAATGGATATGTTGATGTCAGGCTTTGTAATTGATGGTGATACCGTTAAAATGAAAAGGTCGGGATATGATAACAAGGTCTACTCAATTGAAACATATATGTTTTGCGCGGATGCTTTAACAAAAACCAGCTATATCCTCAAATATGATTCTGAAATAATAGATTCTATTTCCCTTGGAGGATATATAAGCTCTTACGTAAAAACCAAATCTGAAATGGAAAAGGTCGTATCAGGGAAACAGACCTATTATGACTATGGAATATTTACAGTAGAGCACAACAAGAACGGATATCTTGTTGTAGTGTCGAAGTCGAAGAACAGTGGGTATTTCTGTGGGGACCACTACTATAAAAATGACAAGAACGTAGAGATCGAGCTAATAAATAAACCGACGGCTGCAGAAGGGTTAATTATTACAAAAAGCAGCTTTACTGATAGTGCATTAAAGCAGAAGGAAATAAATACATTCGTGAATAACGATAGCGGGTATCCTCAGCAGCAATCATATAAAAACAAGTCCGGAAAATGGATCTATCCGGCTGCTACTCCGTTAGGGGTAACGGTGGGATATGCCATAAAAATGAATAAGGAAGCATACTTAAATGGTAAAAAGATAAGTGTATTCAGTATTGGCGGAAAGGAAGCAATATTCCTGGATGAGCTCAAGGATTTTGGGTATGAATACAAAAAAATAACTGATAAAAGATTAGAGGAATATGGACAGATTCAAATATATAGGCCAAAGGCAGAGATACTTAAGGAATACAATAAAAATGACAAGGTCAAGGGTAAGGAAGGTAATGCAATTTATACATTAGTAAGCGATGAGTATTGTATTGTTATATGGGATAAAGATAAGGGAGAAAGAATAGGGAGTGGTCTGAAGAGTTTTGTCGCAAGCTCAGGTGAGAGATTCATACTTGTTGATGAATTGTGGAATGATAACATGTTTTACCGGAATAAGTATGGTTATACTGAGACTAGAGCGGAAGTCTTTAACCTTGAGGGGAACATTTATGGCCCGGTTTATTTGAGTAATAATGATTTGGCTATAGTTGAGCGCGGAAGCAAAGGTTCAATTGATATACACTTGCTGAGCATAAGTGAAAGTCGTAAATATTATACGAGTGGTTCTGATGAAAGAATATATTTTATAGCTCAAAGCTATCCGACGTTATGTAATGATATTTTATCACCAAGAAAACTGGAAGCCTGGAAGGTTGCAGGTGATATAGTTTCTAGTTCAGTTAAATCAGATATGACTGAGACAGAAAAGGCCGCTGCTTTAAAAGCCGCTCTTGATGAACATGGATATTATTATGACGGAGGAATGACCCAATACAACTGTCATGATGAGTATCAGGCACTTGTAGAGAAATTTGCCAACTATCATGGGTGGTATGATGCATACAAGATGGTACTGGCACGAGCAGGAATTGATGTTTTTCCTGAATACGGAAATGAAGATTGTGAAGATGATTATTCAAATAATGGATACCTGACCGGGGTAATATCTGCAAAGCTGGATGGAGTATGGCAGTATATAGAATTCCTTCCGCCGGAATATAAGATACCCGGGATTGAGAATTGATCAAGTATTTTAGCTAAGGCATTACTTATCTCAAAAAAGTGAAGGAAGGCTAGGTTCAGGGAAGAGAATATCTGGAGAAAATTATTTAGGCAATTGCTCAACAAGCTATAAATTCTGAGACGGTGTGAAATTTTCTCTGTAAATAGCTTTCTATGATAATTTTTATTGGGGCTTGTGAGCCACATTTTGGCTTGCAAGCCTTGATTACAATATAGTGAAAAGCAAATGGCATGTCAAGAGCGCC
>JAEYRB010000029.1 GCA_023409735.1 Bacillota bacterium
TATGCTATTTCGAGGGCAATTTCCATCATCTGAGTAAAGGTCAGCTGCCTTTCCTCAACAGTACATTTAGCTCCTCCTGAAAGAGGCAGATCGGAGATTGTGCATATGCACAGTGCATTCTTTCCGGCTCTTGCAGCATTCATGTACAACGCGGCAGCTTCCATCTCAACGGCCAGAACATTCATTTTCTGCCATGCCGCAAGGCTATCAGCAGCATCATCATAGAAGGTATCACTCGAGAGCAGATTACCCGCTTTAAGTTCAATGCCAAGTCGCTTAGCTGCTTCATGAGCTTTCAATATAAGCTCGAAGCTCGCTATCGGAGCATATGTCCCCGGCAGCTGATATTGATGCGCAAAATTTGTATTAGTGCAGCAGCCGATTCCCATGACAATATCACGAAGCTTCAAATCAGGACTAATGGCGCCCGCGCTGCCTATCCTTATAATGTTATCAATATCATAGAAATTAAACAGCTCATATGAATAAATACCTATTGCAGGCATACCCATACCGCTTGCCATTACAGATACCCTTTTACCTTTATATGTACCCGTATAGCCCTGTACGCCACGTATATTGTTTACAAGCTTTGGAGCTTCAAGATATGTTTCCGCAATAAATTTCGAACGCAGCGGATCTCCTGGCATTAGAACAGTCCTTGCAAAATCACTCTTTTCTGCAGAAATATGCGGTGTTGGTATAGGCATGTATTTTCTCTCCTCTTATCCATAATTTGCTTAAGCTACATCATTTAGCCCTTATTCATAAGCATAATTATTACTTAGCCTTACTATCTTAAACTTGTTCTTTTACAACTCTTACTCCTTTATCCTTTGCTTAATGTACTTAATCATAGTTAAAACAGCTGACATAACCTGATTACTTAATGTCAAAGCTTCCTACTTTGATCATCTCATTATTATTAAGATCTAGCACTTCAAAATGCTCTAAAACGGGAGTAAAGCTTTCATTGAACCTGTAATACAGATCCAGTTCACCTATCATATCAACGGTCGCTACTCCGAATATAGGTAGAGGGATCTTAATTTCTTTTGCTCCATTACTATTCACTATAGAAATCATTGAGCTCTCACTAATATTGACCGGTACCTGCTCGATCCACGCACGCATTTCATAATCCTTCATACTGTCCTCTTGAGATTGTTCATTGTCCAGTTCAATGCTAAGGTCGGCTGAAAAACCCAATTGGTCATTTACTATTGCCAGCTTATTTCCATTATTGTACTTAAAGTGAAAATTGCTTATAAAGTCATTGAGCTCGTTATCAATAGAAAAAGCAAAGCTTTTATTTGTTTTCATGCTGTAAATAAAATATGTAGAAAATGAGAAGGAAGCCCCATTGTCCGGTATTATGATAAATACATCCTTTGAACCGTCACCGTCCAGATCTTCAAACTCCATGCTTGTTAAAATACCCGCTGTATCAGAAGCCTTTGTACAAAAGATGTTTTCGCTTTCTCCTGACGTTCCTACTATTTTAAGCTTTCCTTGTGTTTCGCCATTTTTATTCTTTATTTGAACTGCTTCCACCTTTTCGTTTGTTCCATCACCATCGAGGTCCACACTGGCACTTTGTAGAAGCTTTCCCTCTTCCTTGTTCGAGTTGTCTGCTGCACTGTCATTATTGTTGCTTTCCTGCGTACCTTCTTGTTTATTCTCTGCTTTAGAACCTTCTGCAACATTGGTTTCTTCAGCGACTGATGTACCTTCTGTCTTTGTGCTATCCTCTGCAGTGAACGACGTCTGAACTGTACTACCTTCATTTTTACTGCCGCATGCTGTAAGTGTAAGTACCATGATAACTGCAGTTATATAAACAATGCTCTTTCTAATTTGAATTACCCCCTGTCCACTTAAGTGACACAACTTATTAACTTATTGTACCATTAGTTTTGAGGTTTTCCAATGAAAAAAGAAACCCATATCGGAACTGCAGCTGTAATTATACTCAAAATTATAAGCGCTACACCACCTATTTTGTTTTTCTGCTTCCAGCTCCATATTGCATAACTTACAGTTCGAATAGCAATGAATAAAACGAACAGAATGATCATTACAATTATTATTAACGGCATATTAAAACCTCCAATCTTATTTACCAAACCCTTCCTCTGCTTCATTTACAATAAGTCCTGTACGTCGCAGCTTAACACCTACATCAACTGTAAATGATGTATCCTTGTATTTGTCAAACCATTTGTAGCTTTGCCATTTATCCCATGTTAGGAACTTACCTTTGACATGCTTTCCAAAGCCGCATATATCTAAATCGAGTTCCTCCCTTGTTCTTTTCAGGAACGCTTCTATATTGCTTTCAATACTCTCTTTAACTGCTTTTTCAATTTTTTCAGGCTGATATTTAGTGTCTGCATTACCTTGTACAGATAATAGATCACATTCAAGTTCAAGCTTTATGTCAATTGCAACATTGCTTTCACCCTTTTTGACTTTGATTTGAGGCTTTCTCGACTCCCTAATATTAAGAGCAATAATTCCACCCTCCTGTTTATAATCAGGAATCTCCCATATTGTTTGTCCAAAATCTCCCGTCAGCATCTGATAGCATAATGTCTCTTTTCCATTGCATGTACCTACCATAGTACCTTTTTTGAAAACTGCCATTCCCATAACTATATTGTCCTTTTGAGCAGCAATTGGCAGATCTCCTACATTTATACTGAAATCGCCATTTAAAGTCAAAGCCTCTATAGCAGCAGGATTATTAAGCTCATCTGCCTTTTCATACTTTCCGGTAGCAGAAAGAGCAGCAACCGGCTGCTTTTCTTCAGAATACATGCAATCAATTATCCTATTGAGTGTTGTTTTGGGAAATAACGATGTATACCTGTTATCCATCAATAATTCAAAATACTTGGCTGTATTGTTTTCAAGCTTCGGTTCGATATTTTCCAAATACTTATATGCTTTATCTTCTGATATAATGACGTAAACATCCGGCCTGAACCGACGGTTTCTGATAAGTGAATTTAAATATTCATATATTCCGTTTTCAGCAAGTTCTCTTGATATCACCAGAGCTTTGACATGTGAAATATTTATTTCTTTGCTAACTGTACTGTTAAGTGTATCTAACCCTGCAAAAACAGACGAACAATCAGCTGATATTACTAAGCTGCTTTCTTCTTCTCCGCTTCCATTTCCGCCAGCTATGGCAATAGGAGTAGGGATCTGCAGCGACAGCATGAGCTCCCCTGATACACCTCTGTCAAGTCCCATGATCAATGGATACGCCATGTAATCAAGCTCCTTTTTATCATAACAGCCTGATAATAAAAACAATAGAATCAACAAACAAGACACAGGTGATATAAGCTTAAATTTGCACCTCATTTTGAGACCTCCTTTTTTTTACTTCTCAGAGAGGCCACAGCAAATATCAGCCCAACAGCAACAAATAATGCGATCCACAGCACATTATTCATAATCATTTCTTTAAATTGCACCACATCAGATAGTCCGCTGGGAATAAACGATACACTAAAAAGTATTAATGTAAAGGGTAGAATCAGAGGTCTTATGTATCTCAGTCCCATTGCTTTAGAAAATGCGTAGATCATAAAATAGAAAACAGTTGTAACATAAAGAAGAACTGCCATTGCCCAAATTAAAACAAATACTGCTTCGATCCTTTGAAAGAATCTCCCATAGTTGATAAGCTTTGTCATTTGATATATCGGCAAAAAAGGTTGCAAATTTTCAGGATATGGTACTACCATTGTATACGTAAATGCAGCAATGCCTAGTGTCAGCGAGCTTATGATTAATGCAATGAAGCCTGAGGCTCTGCAGGACTTATATTCCCTTATAAATGGTGGCAGTAAAAACAGTATTATGAGCTCTCCATAGACAGATATTTTCGGAAGTCCATCCACAAAAATACTTTTGGGGCCGCTCCCAAGTATGGGATATATATTTGTTATGTCCATATGCGGTATTATACCAATGATTATTAGAACAACGGCTACAGAAATAATCGGTATCATAATTGCATGATATCTTACAATTGCTTCTATACCAAGGAAGCTTCCTAATGCAGCTCCTACTATAAAAAACATCATTACAAAGAAAAGCGGTGACTTTGGAAGTGATATCGTTCTCATCTCCTCAGTAAATTCCCTCATCACCGACATGGCAAAAAAGAAAAGCATAGCTGTAATGATCAAGCCGATAATGATTTTCAGCGGTTTTCCGCCTGCAGTCTCAGATATTTCAATGATATCCTTGCCCTCGAATTTTTTATAAAGAAGCATTAATACTGCAAATACAATAATGATCACAATACTGAGATATAATGATAGAATCCATCCTGCAGTAGCAGCATGTTGATTAAGCATTCTCACATAATAAAGAATACTTTTTGTACATATAAGGTCTACTAATAAAGTTACTGTTTCCCACTTTCCGAAAGCAATTTTGTCTCCAGTTTGCATTTGCCAATTTCACCTCTTCTTCCCAACCATATTATCGCTTTTTATCTTTTTTCCAGCCCATACTGTATTTGTCTTGTTTTTTGACTTTCTTTGCATTAAGGTAATCAGGTCTGTATTCCATCTTCCATTCAGGAGCTCTGAATATGACCTTGAATAAATTATTTGAGGTCTTAGGTCCTATGGGAGACATATATGGTACACCAAAGGATTTTACACTAGTTGACCATATACCCAGCAGGAACAATCCAAAGGTTATTCCCAGGAAGCCTGCTATAGTTCCCAAAAATATAAAAACAAACCTCATTATCCTTATTGAATAGCCCATTGGGTAGCTTGGAATCGCAAAGGAACCAATGCCGGTAATAGCAACTACAATAATAAGTATAGGGCTTACCACATTAGCTTCAACTGCTGCTTGACCGAGAATAAGTGCTCCTACAATGCTGAGAGTAGGACCTATTGGTCCCGGTACTCTTATTCCTGCCTCGCGTATCAGTTCAAAGCTTATTTCCATTATTATCAACTCAACAACAGATTGAAATGGCACCTTCTCCCAGGATGCCTCGATAGCGAGGAGTAAATCTGTTGGTATCATCTCCTGATGATAATTCGTTATTGCAATATAGATGCCCGGCAGCAACAGCGCAATTATTACTGCGATTATCCTAATAATTCTTAGTAAATTAGCATACGGAAAACGAATATATTCATCCTCTACTGAGTGAAGCAGCTCATATGCTGTTATAGGCACCACCAGTACATTCGGTGAGCCTGCCACTATAATTGCCACTCTTCCATTAATCAACATTTCTGAAACATAGTCAGGTCGCTCTGTGGAAAGAATTTGCGGTGCCGGGAAAAAGGTACTATCCTCTATCAACTGCTCAAGTACTCCGGTATCCAACAGGTAATCTACATTTATACTGCTCAATCTCCGTCTTACCTCACCAACAAGCATATCATTCGCAACACTCTTTATGTAAATTATATTGCATGGAGTTTTGCTTTTCTTCCCTATCTTTATATCCTCAGCAATCAGATTTTCATCTTTTATCCTGCGCCTGAGGTGAGCGGTATTCGTTCTCAGCTGTTCATTGAAGGCTTCCTGCGAACCCTTAATTACTAATTCATTATTGGGCTTTTCAACACCTCTGTGCTCCCATCCCTTTACATCCGAGACAAAGCCTACTGCAACTCCATTAGCAAATAATCCGCAGCCTCCATAATTTATTTCGTCAATTACCTTTCTATATGATTTAACAATATTTACCTGACCATGGGGCAATAGCTGCTGAGAAATGAATTCCTCCAAACTATCTGTGCTGTCGTCTATGTTTAGCTCAGATGAAACCATCAATGGCTGAAGAATAAAATCATTTATCATATCTGTGTCTGTCATCCCATCAAAAAAGATGATAAATGCCTTTACCGGCTTTTCTTTATATTTGATAATAAACTCTCTTAATACAATGTCTGAGTTAAGAGGAATACTATATACATCTTTCATATATCTGAGGCTCTCCTCATAGTTGTCAGAAATAGTATCAGAAGGCTCTGGCTCCTTAGCCTTTTCAGCCTCCTTAGCTTTAATCTGCTTTTCGATGGCATCAGTATTCGCTTTTTTACTTTTAATCTTTTCTTTATCGTCTGTGCTTTTAAGAATGAACCCTTCCTGCTTTTTCGGTTCATTAAAAACTATTAGTTTTTTAATTGTGCTCAATAAAGACAAAACAGACCTCTCCCCTTTTATTCGTATTAACTTTTGCAAATGTCAATGCCATATAATGGTCTTATATATTATCATCTAATATCCTTTTATTTATTCAGGTGTCTTTTCTCTCGATTCTACATATTTTGATGCCTTATTAAGTGCCTTTGGGATTAACTATATTTTCAGTTAGCAGTGAAATATAAAATAATTGATGTGTCAAACACAGCACATTCAGAGCCAATTATATGTAATATATAAATAGATGCCTAAGAGAGATAGCACAATTGCTCTGTACTCAGGTATTAAGAAATATGAAAAAAATAAAACTGCTGTATAAGTGACAGAAATCACTGTATCATATTGAATATTATTCTTATAGATATTTTGGGGGCAGCAATGAAAATGTGTTTAGATAGAGAGGTTGATACTACTATGAGCATCTTTGAAAATATCTCACCGCTTAACTTGACTTTATTTGCTGTTGCAGTAGCCTTGATTGCAATCGGTACCTTAGATAATGCACAGGTAACCGTTATAGGCAATCTTCTTATAGGCATTGGCGGCCTTATGATAATTGCGGCTAGTCAACAGGACTACCTGACAGGACTTGATGAGGCAGCAAGCCGTACTGAAACACTTAAAAAGCAGATAGAGCTTTTACAAAAGCAGATGGAAGTCGTAAGATCTTGTAAACCATGAGCCACTAAAATTAAGCTAATATACTTTAATATAGAAAAGCTGAACATAAATAATCGAGTGTTCATACAAACCAGATGGTTTGTATGAACACTCGATATGGTCGGAGTGACCTGACTTGAACAGGCGACCTCTTGCACCCCAAGCAAGCATTTAGTTATTTTTCGCGTTTGAGAAAATATTAAAAGCCTTTAATACAATTGACTTGCAGGGTATTTTTCCGGTTGAGAAATTCCTAATATTTACATTTTATGTCTATTATTTAAAAATATAAATGGTGTGTTTATGGGGTGCTGTTATCCTGTTTTTACTTCGCTATGTGATCCGAAATAGACAGCTAACATCTGGCAAGATATTCTAGCCTCAATTTTGGTTTCAAATTCTAAATACTCTTTCTGCTGCACTGGAGATAATGAGTTGTAAAATGCCTTACTTGCTTTTGAATATTCTTTCATTGCATTAAGGCATTTTTCGTCTTTTGTGATTGCTTCTTCGCATCTTTCCATTGCGGACTCAAATGAATAACTCATTAGCATTACTCCCTTTCATAGCAATATAAGATAAAACAATATAATCGAACAACCGTTCTTTTATTATAGACCAGCAATAGTTACATATCAAAACAGTTTTTCCCATTATAATTCAACATTAGTTTTGAATGAATAGGCTCAAAAGTATATAAATGTAGGGCTATAAGATTTGCTGGAAATTGTTACAAGTGGCTTACAAATTATTTACAAATTAATAAAATGTAAGTATATCCTCTACTCTCACCTTTCGTCCGAGAACGCCAGATAGATATTTAGTTATCCGTTCAATAGATTGGAGCGTCATGTATTCGTCTTTGTTAATTTTAACAGCTTCGGAAATGGAGATGCCTGTTTTAGCCCGTAAAGTATACTGTTTAATTTTATACTTTGTCATTATCATTCTGAGTTTTTCGTACGAAACCATAAAGCACCCCTGAGAGCAATTATATTTTATTGCCTAATTATTGGCAAAAATATTTTGATTTTCGGAACATTTTTCCGTATATCGGAATATAAATATATCAGAATGACCAAAAGTGAGGAAATGAACGCATGATATTAGGAATAGATTTAGGCAATTATGCAGTAAAAGTCTCAAACGGCAATACTTTTCCGTCAAAAGTATCACGAACGCCGAATCTTTTAAAAAATACATCAGTTTCAGTAGACGGAGAAACATTCTACATCGGTGAAGGCACATATGACACAGAGTATCGCAAGGTACAAAAGCAAAGCTTATTACCTCTATTTTACTATGCCCTTCCATCAGAGCCGTGTAAGGTTGTCGTAGGACTTCCTATAAGCCAATACAAGCAAGATAAAGATAGACTAAGAGAATTACTCATTCAACGAAGATACATAGTTGTAAATGGCACACAGAAACGCACAGTAGTAGAGGACGTTGCAGTATACCCAGAGGGTTTAGCAGCAGTGTACGGCACGGATTTTGAAGGCGTGCTGGTTGATATTGGCGGAAGGACAACTGATTGCGTAGAAGTGATGAATGGCAAGGCTTATAACCCTTTTTCGCTTCCGCATGGTACCTTAAATCTATACAGTGATTTTATAAAGGCGATTAATTCAAAAGGATATGACCTTAAGCCGGAAGATGCAGACCGGATATTGAGGAAAGGATTACGGTACAATGGTGAACCGGTGGACATATCGTCTGCAATGGAAGTATTCCGACAGTATGTTGAAACGCTCGTTAATAACCTACAAATCGAATACTCCATCAGAACCCGTGATGTGCTGCTGATCGGTGGAGGAAGTGAACTATTGTACCGGGCAATAAAGAATAGAATACCTGGGGCAACATTGATGCATGAATCAGTATTTGCTAATGCCGTAGGGCTACAGAAAGTGGGGCGAGACTTATGGGGATGAAAGTGCAGTTAAGCTTCAAAAAGAATGAGGAAGATATGTATAAGCACGTTAAGGAGCAGTTGTCGGAAAGCATTTACCTGAAGCAATTAGTTAAGAAGGATATGGAACAACAAAAGCCAGCAAAGAAGAATCCTTTTGAATCTTTTTCATTGGAGGTATGATATGGGTAAATTTTTGCTAGATAATTTAGAATATGTTGTCGGTATTACCGGAACTGTTATTGGCGGAATAGCTGTTGTTATTAGACTTACTAAACCCATTGTAAAGAATTATGGCGACCTTACGCCGTTGGTTATCCGGCACAAGAAATCGCAGCAAGCCATTACACCCGGTAAGAAACTGTTTTAGGTGGTGGTACGATGTTCAACAAAGTCAAAGATGCAAGTATTACAAAGGATGCCACGCAGCTAAGAGAACAGTTTGAGAGATTAATGTTTGAATTAGGGCTATTGAATAAGTTTAACCAGACCTATGGATTGTACATACAAAGCAAAACTAATTACGGCTATTACGCTAAACTGTACCTTCGCCCGGGGCTATCGTTCACGAAGCTGCAGGATTATACAGGAATTATTCAGGAAAACCTAAAATGCTTATGGATAATGCAAACTGAACAAATGAGAGAATACGCAGATGTGCAGATTGTTACAGTAGCAATGGATCCTTATAGAGAATATAAAAATCCTGAAATCAAGCCGTGGGAAATGTATATGGGAGTGGATTTTTGCAATAAGCCTATTATCAATAACAACAACCGCTATTGCATGTACCTTATAGGCGGTGCCACAGGCTCAGGCAAGACGTGCTTTATCTTAATGTTAATCATGAGCTGGGTGCTAAGCTGTGCAGTTAATGAGGTTGAAATATACTTATGTGATATAGCAAAAAACGAATATAACTACCTAATGTATCTAAAACACGTTAAATGTTACATCAACGACACAGAACAGCTTTATATGGCAATGAAATATCTGGAACATAAAATAGAAAAAAGGAAACGTGTTATCAGCAAAGCTCGCGAAGAAGGCTGGGCAACTAATATCGAAGAATATAACAAGGCGAGTAAAAACAAGCTTTCATATTGTTATTTGATAATTGATGAATGCAGCGTTTTAATGCCTGACAAGACAGACAATAAAGAAGAAACAGAGCAAAAGCAGTATTCTTTAGATATGTTAAAACGTATATCAAAAATTGGCAGAAGTTTAGGAATATTCTGCATTAACGCAACTCAAAAAACTACCCGTGATGAAATACCTGCGATAATTAAAAACATGTCCGCTGTAAGAATAAGTTTTAGGGCGAATGATCGAGTAAGCAGTGAGGTTATAATGGGAGATCATTCAGCAGTTGGGCTATCGCCTCGGTATGCTGTATATTCCACGAATGGTGGCGAAAGACAAGATTATCTGTATAGTCCATACATATCAACAGAAATGCTCAATAAGTTCATCCGGGAAAACGAGGATAAAAAGCATAATAAACTTGACTTAGAAGCCGAGCTTAGTGCAATAGAGGAAGCGAAATCAAAACCTCCGAAATCTGTTCATTCCCAAAAGAAAAAGAAAGAGAAGGACTCTCCATCAAAGATATACGATGATGATTTTATGCAAGTATCAGGTGGTGATTATATTGATTACTGATCGGGACAATGAAGTAATTAAGCAATGGTTTGAACCATATAAATTCGCTTCAATCTCACAGATTGAGAAATCATTTTTCCGAAATCAGCAAAACTCATACGAAATAGCCCGAAGAAGATTGTGCGCTATGGTCAGTGATGGCTTTTTGAAACTCTATAGAGATGATGTCGGTCGTCGAAGTATTTACATGCTAAATATTAAGAATGTTACTCCACCAAGTCCTCACAGAATGATAACCCTTGATGTTTTAGCGGAAATGCGATACTGCGGTTTTAATGTGGAATTTTATGGGATAGAAAAGCAATGGCTTGACGGACAGATTCGTAGTGATGCATTTACTATATTCACTGTTAAAAACCGCCGGTATCATTTTTTCATCGAAGTACAGACTGCAAATAATTATCACAGGCTTGACAAATATGATACATTGAAAGCAAGTGGTGAAGTGCAGAAGCTCCTCAATAAAAATTTTTTCCCCAGGATACTTTTTATCAGCGATACTAAATATACAGATCTACATATCAATTCAACCGAGATAATACAGCTTGACACTCAGCTAAATATGTTTCCTTCGATACTTGTCTAGCTGTAGTGTTACCGTATAACTATAACTCTACATAAGTACAAGTTAAAAAGGCTAAAATACGCCATTTTAACAACTCAATAATATTGATGAAACAAAGTGAAATCAATATTGTCAGAGCAGCAGCAGAAATTCTGCTGATATGCTCTGTGGTCGGCAGCTTGCCTATGGTTGCTGCCATGTCCGACATTCCCCTTGAGCGTTTCTCATATTACGCATAGTGATTGTCTGCTCAATTACCATGTGACATAAGTCCTTCGTTCACCGGCCATGCTCGATTTGCCAGTAGTGCATTGGTTAGGCTGTATACTGCAAACGCATATTCAACGGCAATTTCCTACAGCTGAACTGATCATATATAACCAATGAGAAAAGGAGCGATACGAATGATTAAACTAGCAATAAGCATATTAGAACTCTACGTTATAGTACGACTATTTTTATGGGGCATTCAACTCATTAAGGGAAAGAACAAAGGCATAATGGGTAAAACGCTGTTATTAGTAAGAAAGAAAATAAACAGGCGATTAGACAAGGCATTAGAAAAGCAAATGATATTAAGCAAGGATAAAGTTATAGAATTTAAGAAACGGAGGACAAATCATGATTAACGTGTATGAAAACGAAACAATAATCGCAAGAGTAAACTACAACAGCAATCTTGATTATTGGGATGGACACAATCAGACATGCGGAAGTACAGGAAGGCACAAAGGAATTACAAGGCTTAAAAGCGGCAAATATGTGCTGATACACGGCACCCAATGGCAAGGCGAAAAAGATTATGCGGAAGTTATCAGCAAAGATGAAGCTTTACAGGAAATTCTTAAATCCGGCAATGAGGAATTGCTAGATAAGTTTAAGGACCTGAAAGAATTATACAAAAGTTTGGATGAAGAATCATAGTGGAAGGGCTTAGCCTCCCTTCCCCATCTTTGAAAGGAGATTACATATGGGTTTAATAATAGGAATGGCTACACTTACAGTAGCGAGTGCGGTAACGCAGAAAATATTTTCAGCTGTAGGTAAAATGGATGAAGCACAGTATTTAGACCTTGCCACCAAATCAGGGCTTGTTGTAACAAGTCTGACAGCCTTTGCAAAAGTAGTAAAAGTTATAGCAGGATTGGGGGCTTAGTATGAACGTGCCTATTGTTGGTGGCTGTATTGTCGTAGGGCTTGCACTCCTGAATGAACCTCAGACAGCTATTAAGCTTGTCACTTCTGCTATTACAATCCGTGGCGGTGCATGGCTATGTACTAAAATTACAGCGATAGACAAAAACGCAAGTGATATAATAAATTTCACCGGATGGTCATTAGCAGGGATACCCATTGTCGGCGTGCTGAAACTTGCTACAAGAGGATTGCCGGAGATAATGCAGCGTTTTTCTGAAATCGAAGGGAAAATAGAAAGTGTAGGTGCATGGATCAACAATCTATTTGGATAAAAATAAGCCCTCTGCCATAAAGACAGCTGGAGCAATTCGGCTTCCTTTTTTGGCAGAAAATGTTGTTCTTAAAAATACAATTAATCATTTTATTTGTATTTATAATACATTTATGTATAATAATATTAGCAATATGTACAAGGAGGATTGTTATGAAAATATTTAAAAAATGGTGGTTCTGGGTAATAGCAATAATAGTTATAATTGTGGTTATTCCAAAGGATAACAGCAGTACAAAGGATACAACTACGGATAATGTAGCTACAAGCGCGGCGAACGCTACGCAGAAGGTTGCCGATGAGATTACTGAGAGAGTTGCTGAAGAAATTGATACCACACCATGGATTAAAGCAGGTATGTATAAGGCAGGTACAGATATACAAGCCGGCGAATATGTGATTTATGCCGAATCAATGGCTTATTATCAAGTAAGTAATGACAGCACCGGATCACTCGATAGCATAGTATCAAATGATAATTTTTCCGGGAATCGTTACATTACCGTAACTGATGGACAGTATATTGAAATTACCAATGCAAAGATGCTGACAGTAGATGATGCTAAGCCCATTGAACCCGCAGACGGCAAATACGCAGATGGCATGTACAAAGTAGGCCGAGACATAAAAGCCGGAGAATATAAAGTTGTACCAACCGGCACAGCTTATGTTGAAGTTGCAAATGATTCAACTGGTACCCTTGACGGAATTGTTACTAATGATAACATTGAAGCAGAAAAGTACATAACTGTTGCAGACGGACAATACCTCAAACTAGTCAGTTGCTATATTGCGATTGACTGAAGGAACTGAAAATAAAAAAATAAAGCCCCTAGGATCACTCCCAGGGGCTAACTTTTACTCTACTATGTTATGCTTTTGTTTATTTTACCATCGTCCAAATAATCTTTAATCATGTCAAACCATTCCTGCAGCTTTTCACGCACAAGATCCTCCGGGAACCAAAAACGTAACCACGCAGGTATTAAATTATACACCTGAAGAAATACCGTCTCGAATCTCTCCTGTCCTCTCTTTGTACCACGTATCACAGACTCAGCCTGAAGCATTAGCCGATACGCTGTCCCCCGGAGCTCGTTCCACTTTCCTCTTACTGCTAAACATACGATATAAACTAAAAAAGCCACTATAATCAATATAGTTGGCCAGTTTGTAAATAGAAATTCTTTCACAATATCACCTTAACCCTTTCTTATCCTCAGCCCATTTAATGAATAAATATTCCAGATTCTTTACAGTTCCGCTGTTAACCAGATTAATCCATGTAGTTGAATCAGATAGTCTACCCTGCTGTGTGAGGTACCGTATAGCTTCTATGCCCTGTTGTTTAGCTGTAGGCTTCTCGTATTCTATGTAAGGTATCTTTCCGTGCTTCTGCCATGTTCTGCCGTACAATCCCTTTACAGGACCTATGTTGAGACATGCCGTAATCTGCACATCGTTGTCCCACTTCGGAGTACATTCCACGACCTTGCCATCACCTATGTATACGCCAATATGCCCGGGCAGCCATACAGCTTCGCCCGGGATAATATCCTTGAAGTCTGCTGACACATCAATACATTTATTTATCATGCCATCTGCGTTAATGTCCGGTACACCATTCGTGCTGTACTTTGATTTAGGAAACCCCCATAATATGCCTTTTATGAGATTCACACAGTCAAAGCCGTAATATTCTTTGCCAATAAGTTTTCTTAGCTGTGCCTGCTTTGCCGTTGTATACCAATTAGGCAGTTGTCTTGATTTACTTGTGATAAGTGCCTCTGTTACAGGCATACCGTAACAACCTAACATGTATACTGTTTTATATTTGTCAACAATGTCCATGAGTTTCTGAATAAATTCCTTGCTATTCACTTAATCACCCCCAAGTATTCTTTGAAATAATTCATTCCAATTGCCGCCATAACGATTATGGTACCAATGATACACAAGGTTTTGATTACTGTCTTGCCGGTATCACTTTGCCAAAATGCCGATTTTATGTCGCTTGGTTTTATTTTTTTTAAATCCTCTTTGATTTCCTTCAGATCCTCTTTGATTTCCTTGATGTAGATGATTGTGCCAGCCTGCTGATTTTCTACAAATCGTATACGCTCTTCCAACTTTTCTTGTCTTTCCCATAGTTGCTGTATTTTATCATCATCCATCTTGCACCGCCTTTCACTTTATGGTAAAATTTATAAGCCTTCCATTGTTAGCGCACCGCCGACAATTGGAGGGTATAGTAAAGCCCGGTTGGAGTTTCATTCCTTCCGGGCTTTGAGATTTGTTCGTTTATGACACCTAACTCGCATTTATAAATTTAAGCATAGCTGTTCTTAGCCCTGCAATTGTTGTTGCCGTTTCAATCTCCTCAATAGTTTGTGCCTTTGCATCAGATGGCACCCTTGTGCATTCCAGAGAGTCAGTAAAGAACTGTTCCGATGGTGTCATATCGCGCACTGTGCCTATTGAACTATCAAATATCCTACTCATTCCTTGCTCCCCCTTAATTCAATTATTGAACCCGCTGGAATTGTGTACGGAGAAGTTAATATTATATATATCTTATTTATTGATGTAATTCCAGATTTCAATGCAGACATTGTAATTTGTCCACTAGTCCTACTTGTGCCATCACTACATGCTGAAATAGTCTTTATAATAGCCGCATTATCCAAGACAGCAATGTTGGTTTCACTTATGCCATATTGGCTTTTATAAGCTCCAACATAAAAAGAGTCATTATTATCATTATTGGTATATGGATTAAAATATCCAGTTGAAATATTATTTAATTGTCCAAATGCATAAATGTTTGTTCCGACTGGGCTAGTGCTTCCAGCAGGAACAATGATGTTGAGTTGTGCTCTTGCTAAATCCAAAGTTTTGCCGTTATCGTCATTTTGAATAGTTATAGCATTAACAGCTCCTGTTAATGTTGTATGATACACAACAGGCATTACTTGGTTCGTATTTTCAGCCAAAGACGCATTCATGGCAGTATATCCAGCTTGACGCGTTACCTCTGCTGTTGCTCTTGCCTGTTCTGCTGTAGCCCTGGCTGTTTCGGCTGTTGCTCTGCTGTTCTCGGCTGTTGCACGATTAGTCTCTGCTGTAGCTCTATTAGTTTCGGCTGTGGTTCTAGCGGTTTCAGCATTGTTCCTCGAAGTTTCCGCATTTGCCCTTAAGGCTTCAGCAGATGCCCTTAACCCCTCTGCGGTTGATCGTGATTCTTCAGCTGATATTCTTAATTCTTCAGCAGATATTCTTTCCACTTCATTGTGCGCCATCTGCTGCAATACGGGAAATTCCGATGTGCTCTGTACTGCAGATGAAGTAATGGCATCGCCAATAACCGTAAATTTGAATGAGCTAGGTGGTGTCAATCGTGCATCATTAGCATCAAATAATTGTATTGTTGCTGCTACAGTACCCTCGCAAGCTATTTCGCTTGTGCCTAAAGAATATGTCAATGAGTCCTCGCCAACTGCCATATCGCCTTGTACTACTACGTTATCCCATCGAGTAAATGTGATTGTAGCATGGTCTATCCCGCTATAGTCTACCTCTGTGATGTTGTTAAAAAGTCTGACAGTCAGTGAATATGCGTCTATGTCGTTCTGAACAACTTTAAACCGTTTGTTTGGAAGAATATTTTCTTCTCCAATTTGTAAGTTTATCGGAAAGTTTTTAGTTATCATATATCATCCTCCTTTACTCAGTCATTGCGCTCAATATCTCAGTCTTTTCCTCAGTGTTCAACGCGGGGTATTCCAAAATAATTGCCTCTGCAGTTCTATCCTCAGAGGCCATTCTTACTTTTATTGCACGTACGAATATGTTCTTTTTCCATGTTGCCATCTGTTTATACGCCTCCCATCATGGCTGCCATAGCCATGTTAAGATCGTCAATTTGAGCTTGGAGCAGTTGCGCCTCAGTCTTAGGGATATCAGCATATATAGGCACATTTGGAGTAACCGATACATCTATACTCGCTACATACTTGCCTTGCGGTATTTCAACTAGCAAGTAAGGCACTCCAACAGGCGTTCTTAAATCTGAGCCTTGCATTTGGCTAATGATATAGCCTTCGTTATCGTAAATTATCATTGTATGCATAATACTACCTCCTTAAAATTTATTCATAAGCATACCAATCGAATGAGCCACCATTACAGTTACGATAGACAGTAGTCCCGATTAGGCCGGAATTCTGTATGTATGTAACAAGGCTAAAACTTGTTCCGCTTATTTGTAATTTAGCGTAACTACTAGAACTGTCAATATCCATACGAGCAGCCTTTGATGACATTGGCTGTGATAATTCCAAATATAGTTGAGCTCTGTAAGAATTAGTAATAAATACCGACCAACTAAAATTGTTAGTTTTTGGTATAATTATGACATGTGATGGCGTAAAAGCCAATCCAGATACAGTAAATATATTGTATGGCTGCACACCTGTGCCTTGTATATCGTTTTCATATGTAGTTGCAACTGTTCCCGTTGCCCACTTCTTATTTGTGTTAGTTCCTGTTTTACCAAACACAGTGAGGCCATTAGGGATATTGCCTTCAACCCAGTTAGCATCAGTTATAGTTACGTTATCATCAGTACCATCCCTATACCCCTGTGAAGCTCTTAATTTAAGTGTTGTACCACTCACTGATGAAGCCAAACATGCTGTATCTCCTGCGCGATTTGGCATACTGCCTGTAATTTTAACACCATTTACATAGGCTGTAGCATTAATTAATAATTGAGCCGCAATAGCTGTAGCATCGCTTGTCTTTACAAGTGCAGTGGTTTGAATTGCTGTAACCAAATCAGCAAAGGCCTGACTACCCGGAGTAATGCCTTTGGCAACTATAGCATTGTATAGGCTTGTCTTTCCTGCTGTTACTTCTGCCAATGCTGCGGCTATTCGGCTTTCAAGACTGTTTAAATTTGCTATGCTTAAAGGTGTTGATTCAGTCCAGTTCATTATGCGCTCACCTCTTCCAGTTCCGTTATATCATCGTCAATGCCCTGCCAATATGCCGTAGTAAGAGCCTTTGCCCCGCTCGCAGGTGTGAAATTTCGTATGTCTGTACGGTCTATTTGTAGGGCCTCCAGCACTGTTTTTACTCTCGCCCATGATTGCGTATCAATTACAATTCCGGATCCGTTTGCCTCTGAAGCACGATAACCGCCATACCACTTAACTGTTGCAATTGCGCCAATGCTCTCATATGGTGCAATATAGACTATACTATTGAGCACGCTTGTGCCTGTCTGCTTTGTAATTGACTTTCGCAGTAATACATTGTTTGATGCATCGAGCAACTCCACATACTTTGCTCTATCTGTTGCTGCAAACATCGGGTACAGGGTAGCGGAAGGATAAAGAACATCACTCGCATACACCTCAGTAAATATATTAGGATTGTCGCCGGCATTCCATGTCTTTGAAAACGATTGTAGGATTATTAAGACTTCATCCTCTGATATATTTTCACGGACAACGAATGTCTGTCCTCTGGTTGCCATAGTCTCAAACATCTTTGTCCAGCTTTGCTGTTCAGGACCCTCAGCGCAAGACACATCATACCACACAACAGTATTTTGCTCTGTGGATATTGAGACAGACTCAATAAGCATTTCGCCGTTGATTCCGTGTGCCGGAAGATTTACTGTTAATATTTGTCCTGCAAATAACCCGGCGCGGCGTGTGCGAAATTTCAGTCTGCGACCTATTACACCATACTTTTTCAATTTTGAGTTTGCGACTTCAAAAGCCGCCTCTCTTGTAGTGGAATTGTTTTCGTCTGCGACATCTTCCACTATTCCAGAATTGCCCTCTACGGTCTGCCGCGTTGATATTTCTGATTCATCTAGAGTTTTTACAATAATGTCAAATTCACCACGGTAAGTTATTGCAAGAGTATCGGTTGATGCAAGTAAGGTTTCACTATCGTCTTGATTTATGCTGTTGCTGCCTTTTGACCAGTAATACTTTTTGCCAGATTCCACACCACGGATACCAACATCGGAAGCAGATATTGAAGTGCCATTAAGTTTGATTGTCGGCTCAGTAGCGCAAGGGAAACCAAGTACCCATGACCGGGTTGCTCCATCACCTTTTTTATTCTCTGTTAGAGGATCTGTTATGTCTCTGCCTCCACGGACATACTGTGTATTGCGATATTGGCTGTTTCCGTGTTCGACAGATACGCTGCCAGCTAACATGTCTGCTGCCGTGGCTGTCCATGGTGCTGTCAATGTACTGCGTGCCATGAAATAAAGCTTCTTGTCGTAATCTATATACCAAATGAAGCTGGATTTTTCAGCAAGGCTTTCAAGGGCTTTTGTGACGGTGGAATAATTAAATATTGCTTCTGTAACAGTCGGACCGTCTTGTATCATCCCTACCGTAACGCCCTCATCGGCAAGTTTTGTAGCAACGATGTCGTTGACTATGTAACCGGCAGTTACATTTGAATAGGCCTTAGCAAGAATCCTTTTATCCGCCAAGTAGTGCATATCTTTGCAAGAGACGGAATGTAGAATGATATTTGTCCCAGGTTTCTTTTCTGTCGGTTTCTCAATAAATCCGGCATAAAGAATAATATCATCATCCCAAATTTCTGCATCGTTCCAGACGCGGTTATCATTCCACGCATCAGAATAAATCCCTACAGATTGCCCCTGTAAGTAATGAACTCCAATATGATCAACGACAACAAAGCTACAGGTGGAGCGCTCTTCTATGGCATCGTCAAATGTTAAGCTGTCTATCCTTATTTCTACAACCGAATCATTTATTTTTACTACCAAATTTCACACCACCTCATAAATTAAAAGGACGGTGTTACCCGTCCCGATTCATTCGCATATTAATCCGACTATGCAATTTCAAGTTCATTAATTTTATCCCTCAACGCTTGTCTTTCAGAATGCAAATCAACAATATTATACGGCAATTCTAGTCCTGCAAGTTGATACTCATAGCACTTGATAATTTTATAGTCTGTTTCCGCTAGTTGTGCTTTAAGCATGTCTATCACTTGCATAACTTTCTCGGCATCCATATCAGACTGAGATTTCCACTTTATTTTAGCCATAATTTTCATATGCCTCCTTTTCACCCTCACCATAGAAACGTATGACTGTAATGCTTATCACATCATTTTCCTTTATGATTGATACGATTGGATTCACAGGCAAGTTTTCGATTTCAACAGCTTCGGCTTGTCCTTCCGGAAGTCCACTTAAGTCAATTATTTCTGTTGCGTCACCAATTCTTACAGTCAAGGCATCACCAATAACCGTATATTCCGCTTTGCAATCTGCTCTTTGTGGGGTTTCTATTAAATTAATCACGCTTTCCACCTCCCAATAGCAATATAATCAAATACTATAGTTATATCTGTAAACGCCGCTGTGTGTAATGGGGTTACAATGCAGTAATTGGCATTAGAGACGTTTATTAATAATGTATATGGTTCGATGGCATTATCATACGCTCGGGAAGTAATTACTCTTGGTACATCAATAAAGGCGCTAGGAAATGGTTTACTTGTCCCCCCACCAACTACTAGCGTAGCTCTATACCAGCCGTTCTCATTTACAACAGAAGAACATGTGTATCTTAATTTTGCATGGCATATCATAGTACCATCATCAAATCTTATATAATTTCCGTTTGCGTTACTGCCGCTTTCTTTAATATGTTTCGCCGCAGATTCAGCCATATGCGAATAAACTTCGGTAAAATTATCATTAACTTTCGTACGGATAGAGCCATGCGTTTCGCCATTATTTAATACTTGTTTTGCCATATTTTCACCTCATATCTTCAGACCTGTTTTCACTCTTATAATGTCAGCTAATGGTTGCCCCATTGCTCTTGCAAGCGTGTAACCATCTAATTCAACTATGATATTAGCAGTTCCTAATCCACCCATGCGGTCAAGTGGGACTAGTGCTTCGGGTCCGGCTTCTCCAATCAGATGGTTACCCCACAATGTAGGACGAGTGAATATTCCACCGTCTCCGTGTTTTTGAACTTGTGCACCGCTGAAGTTGACTTCACCTACCGCCTTAATATCAACGCCAGGGATTTTATTAATCCATTCTATCGCCTTATTGACTATCCCTATAACACCATTTAGAGCATTTTCAGCTATTTTTATAACTCCATTCCATATGTCAGAAAACAGGTTTTTAACGCCTTGCCACAAAGCCGACCAATCGCCTTTAAATGCAGCAGCGAATATGTCAAATATATCAGCAATAACATTAAACACTGTTTCAAATACAATTTTTATACCGTCAAGTACACTGCCCACATAGGTTTTTAGAAAGTCCCATATAATCTGAAAGGCTACTTTGATTGCTGGTCCCCATTTATCCCAGAATGCTTTTATTGCATTAAATACAGTTTCGAATGCCACCTTGAATAATTCAAGTGCGGCTTTGCCAGCCTTTGTCATCGCATCCCATATTGCTGTAAAATAAGGTTTAAGCCAATCGAATACAGCTATTGCAGCGGCTTTAATTGCATTCCAAGCAGTTATAACAGCGTTACGAAAACCCTCGTTGTTATCCCATAAATACTTTATGCCTACAACCAATGCTGCCAGTGCAGCTATTACAAGAATAACTATTCCCGCTGGTCCAAATACAGCAGATAGGATGGTGCCTAAACCTTTAGTTCCTGCCGTTACAGCGCCAAGTGCTCCTGTTATGCCCTTAACCCAGCCTAGCACCCCGGATATTGCTGTCATGGTTTTGCCCAGCACTAGAAGTACAGGGCCAACAGCCGCCGCAACCGCTAGCAGCGTAACTATGTGCTGTTTTGTACCCGCATCTATCTCGCCAATTTTCTGTACTATCTCATTAATTTTTTGTATCATTGGTGTAATTACTGGTAATAGTACCTCTCCAAATGTTGCCGCAACCTCTTTGAGCGATTCTGTGAAAATACGCATTTGATTTGCCGCGCCATCATTTGTACGGGCAAAATCACCTTGAGCGTTCTTTGTCATTGCCATAACGTAGTTATAGCGGAGCTGTACCTGCTCAGCCTGTGTCATTTCTTGCACCGTCTTACTCATTCCATTAGCAAGAGCGTATGCATTGAGATTTGCTTGCGTCATTACAATGCCGAGGTTTTTAAGGCTTTCAGTTTCGCCTGTGAAGATGGATTTCAAAGCCGTTTCAGCCTCGCTTATTCCAATGTTCTTAAAACTTGCTAAATCGCCTGCAAGTCCGACAAGACTTTTGGACATGTTAGCAGCATCACCCGTCGTAAAGCCCATTGCTGTCCCCATATCGCCAAATAGTGATGCCATGTCAAGAGCTGCACCCTTTGAAATGCCGAACTGCTTCAGTGTTGTTTTAGACCAGTTCTCAACTTCTTTGGCGTTATCACCAAATGCTACATCGACCTTATTTGTTGATTCTTGCAAATCTGACGCATATTTAAATGCAGCAGTACCAGCAGCGGCTATAGGAGCCGTTACGCCAAGCGTTAATGTTTTACCGATAGCCGTTAGCTCTTTACCAGCTGACTTCATAAAAGTCTGAGCTTTTTTTAGTTCTTTTTGAAGCTCTGAAAAATCAGCACCCGCACGAACCATCAGGTTCTTTACTACTGCCATCTTTACGCCTCCTGTCCTCACCACCAAAAGCAGTGTTTAACTCTTCAACTATTTTTAACATTTGTTCATCTGTCATTTGCTTTTTAGGCGTTTTAAATATTTTGCTTGTGCTTGGCATCTTCTTGCACCTTTGCCATGCCGCACCGATATAAACAAGCTGTAGTGCTTCTTCTTGACGCTGATTATAGCCTTCAACAGCAAAATGAAATTCCAGTGGTGTCATTTGCCAAAATTCACTTACCGGAATGCCACAATGGAGAGCAGTTTTTAGACATTCAATAATGTCAAATTCTGCACTGCTCCCCTCTGTCAGTTTTTTGTTTTAGCATCCCCAAAGGCTTCGCCTATTGCTTTGCCCATTTCAGCTATAATATTTGTAAAACTGTTTTCGCTATCATCAATCATGTCCATAACCTTGTCAACAGTCAAATTTTTATCCTCATGGACAAGACCTGCGTATATTATTACAGCTGTCTGATACATTGTAAGAGAGTCAAAATCCAGCTTTGCAATTGGAGCATTAAGTGTTTTTTCTATTATACTTATGGCTTTCATACCATAACGGAAGTTTCTCATTTTATCAATCATAACTGGTGTATACATTTTTATCCCTCCGACTCAAAATTTAAGGCTCGGTATTTAGCCGAGCCCCATTTAACTAATTCAATACTGGTTTGCCTGAAACTTTAAGAGTTGCTTCAAACGATACTGCCTCTTCGAGTTCTGCTCCTGTAGAAAAACCTGTTACAATTGAACTAAACGCCCAGCTGCAAGATAATGCTGTCGGGAACTGTATTGCTGTGCTAAGTAGTGTCCCATTGTCAAGAGCGGTCTGTAAAGCCTTTTGCCCATTGATGTCACCCGGTTTAAAGTAACCAGCTAGCGCTACTTCTCCTGCATCCTTAAGCCCCTGAATGTATTTGCGGTATCCATCTACATCGTCAAACGTTGTAACCTCTATGGTGTCCGCAGAAATGTCAAGGCCGCCAATGGAATTAAGCTCTGCTACGCTGTATGTACCGACTACAAACTTTGTGCCTAATGCTTTCTGTGCCATTTATTATTCCTCCTTTATAAATGCCTTAATGTTTATTATTTTCCTATACCACCCAACCTCATTTTCGTACAGTTCCGGTTGCGGTGTATCAATTATGAGGTTGTCAAATTCCTTAAGCTTATTTCTTACTGATTTGCTGAGTTCTTTCAATTGAGAATATGTAAGTGCAACAATATCAATTTCGCACGATACCCACCCAGTTCCCGTAAATCCGCTGTGAGTCTGTATTTCATCTATATCTGAGCTTGTGTATGCTATGTAGGGCGCTATGGTCCCTTCGGGAGCTTGCAACGGATATACTTTGTTGTCTATACCGCTGATTGTTATTAACTTATTTCGCAAGTCACTTTCAAACAATCACTCACCCCCTCATAACTTTATCTATCCGGTCCTCTAACTCTTTGATCGTTGCACTTTCAATTTCTGTCTTGTTATCTATGAGAGCATCTCTTAAGAAATGTTTGCCTGGTATCTTTTTGCCTTTTCTTGTGATAAACCCGAATTCCTGAGATGCTGGGTAATAGTAACGCTTTCCATTGGATTCCTTTGCAAAGACGTCGTTCATTGTAGGATCCATCATAATGTCATATACTTTTTTGCCGTTTACCTTCTTTTTTTCGCCCTTAAGAATAATTCCTTTTTTAAGGTTTCCTCCGGGCTTTCCAGGTGCTTTTTGCCTTGCAGAATTGAGTGCTATTAATGCGCCAGCTTTTGCGGCTGCGGTCACACACGATTGAGGCAGTTTGCCTAGTTCTTTCACCATATTTTCTAATTCATCCATGCCCTCAATTTCAAATTTTGCAGCCATCTTAGATCACCTTCTTGCAGTATAGTAGCAAGTCACGATTTAAGCCCTTTACATCAATCGCAGAAAGTATCTCATATATTTCATCGTCGCATTGTAACCTCATGGCGTTTGTGATACCGTTTGTATATTCACACTCAAATTTAACCTCTACCTTTGTTTGCGTTGCCTGTGCTGTGAAATACTCATTACCAAGGATAGGAGCTTTTGATGCCCATAGTCCAGTAAAAATAGGTTCCCATGTTCCAGCAGGAGCACCATACTCATCTTGTGTTATTGATTGCTGAAGAATATCTATTTTGTATCGCCTATCATATTTCACGTGGTCACCTCCACATAATCAGAGGATAATGACATATGTGTTACAAGGCTGTCATAGCTCTGCTGAAACCTATCTGCTTCCGGATTGTCATATCCGTAATTAGCTTTGCAATAACAATTAATTGCTCTAGCTATAAGCGGGTCTGTTTCTATTATTTTGCTTTGTGCTATGCCCTTTGACTTCATTTCAGCTTTAGCAGCATTGATTAGGTCCTGTATTTCTTTATCGTGATCCGGGCCAGCTCTTAAAACATCTCTTATATCATTCAGCAGCACCGTATGTCCACCTCCCCATTATCCTAAAACATAGAATTGGGAATAGAATCCATTTTAGTATTTTAGGAGTCACTTCCATATCTTTATAAGCCTTAAACAATATGATTGGTATTCCCCACTTTTTTATAGCGAGCGTACACCCAAGCGGTGGCCCCTGAAACTGCATTTTTATATACTTTGGTAATTTAGCCAATACTTTCACCCCCATATGTCATATCCATATATCTCTTGTACAAGCTCGGCCTGTATAAATGTGTAGCAGGGCAATGGGTATCAACCCATATACTGAATCCTGTGCAATAAGCCCTAATGCAAAACCATCTATCTTCTCCCCATAGCGCGTTTTTGATGTTGGGTATGCGAGAATAATTCACACCTGCTTTTATGACCTTTGTGTCTATCAGGAAACAGGCTCCCGTACCACCTATTTGATACACGCCAGGAGCTAGCCAATTTTGTATTGCTCCGGGATCGCTTGAACATTGATCATATTGCCAGCAATTAGGCCAAAAGCCTTTTTTGCCTTCTGGGTCTGAAGCTGTCCAGAATATCTCTGATATTAAGTCTTTCCCCGAGGCAAGTAATGTGATCAGTGTCGCAGGCTCTAATATTAAATCACTATCGACCATGAACAAGTAATCATAACATTCGTTTTTTGCTTTATAGAGAATCGTGTTTCTCAGACACTCCATCTTAGAAAGGTTATCTGGATTCCATGTGTGCGTTTCTTCAGTGCAAATGTACTCATCGCCGGTATTTTCTATTACGTATTCATTCGGTTGTAGGTGCTTGCTCAAATGTTCGCAGTCGTTCAAAATAAAAAACTTATCAACTTGAGCATTATGCGGAATAATAAGATTATCTAAGCTTTTAAGGTATTCAATGAATATTCCTTCGTCTTGGCGAACTGGTGAGCCTATCAGTATTTTCATTTGTCCACCTCATTCCATTCCTCATAGGTATCCCGACATGCGATAAAGCTTGCCATATGCCCTACTGTAATAGATGTATCAGCGTAGATTTTATATCCTGCTTTTCTTGCTCTGATGCAAAACGCTAAATCTTCACCCATGCCCGGTACAGGAAAGAAACAAAATTCTCCGGTCTCGCGAATCTTCTTGAACACCTCAACATTTATCAAACAATTTGACATTCCACAGCCTTCAATTTCGGTTAACCCAAGGTTTGAAAAATCTAATGTTATCGGCTTAGCAATGTTCTCGCCAAGAGCACCAATTTTTAGTTCTGCATAGCAGCATGGATTGTATGGCGGTTTGCGTTGAAATGCCATAGCTGAAACAATGTCCTTGTCATGCTTAACCAATCTCGCCAGCATATCTGATTGAAATACCATGTCTGAATCGATGAACATTACATGGGTGAATTCATTTTGAATTGCAAAATCTATAATCTTCTCTCTTGCTATGTACACGAGTGATAGCGGTACATGTAATATTTGCGTGCCTTGCGGTTTATTCAGCCTTAATAAACTATTGACATATTCTATCTGTACCGTTTCCATACACGGTACGCCTATAAGAATTTTCATATAAATACCTCCGACAGTATTTTTCTCCGACAATTTAAAAGAAAAGGGAAGGTGTCGGAGTACCTTCCCATCTCTTAAGCTAAAGAAGATTAGTTCTTCTTGAACTTCGCAAACGCAAGCGGTGCAGCTACATCGCAGTCAAAGATTGCACAGCCTCTGTAATCTATAGAGCCATTTCTGAAGCCGGACTGAGTTGAGGATTCCACAACGATATCGCTGGCAAGATTGCCGTATATGTACTTGTAGTTTCCATAGTACAGCTCATTGTCGTTTACCTCGTCAGAGATAAGAACCGGTTTGCCCATCAATGTTCCCGGTACGCCGTCTTTCATACTCTCAACAAATATCGGTCTGTTGGATGAGTCTTTTATTCCTGCAAGCTGTGTGTAAGGGAATGAACTATTGCAAAGGAATTTTGCACCCTTCCTTAAGCCCTTCTGAGGATATGTCATCAGCGTGCATACGTTGTCGTAGCTCAGAGCTGCAGTTGTGCTGATCAGATTTGTTCCTGCTGTCATTAGTATTGATCCGAGTCCGCCGGGTTCATTTGTGCCTGTTCCGTATATGATTGCATTTTCTATCTTCAAAGCAACACCATTGAAGATAGTGTCAACTAACCACTGTTCCATAGCGTTTATTGCCATGGTCTGAACTGTCTTACTGATGGTAATCAGCTTAGCCATTTCAAAGCCAGCAAGAGTAACGTATGCAAGAGTATCAGTTGATTCAGTGATTGCAGCATTCTCGCCGTGCTGGTAAGCCTTATCGCTGTTAAGCCCGGTTGCAATGGTTATATTGCCTGCAACCCTGAGAAGGGTAATCTCGGACAGCATCGGAGCTGTTTCATACATTTTCTTAACGATCAAGTCTGCTGTCTGCGTAGGTATTGCGGCCCCTGCTGATCCGCTTGCTGAGCTTAATGCTCTCTGCTCTGCATCGGTAAGTGTTTTGTTCTGTAACTGCTTGTAAAACGCTGTTCTGTACTCAGGAGAAGCAACTATTTCTTCTCTGGTCATGTTCTCAGCTTTTCTTTCCTCTGTGGGAATTATTCCAGGCACTGGAGTACCAAAGTTTCCAACATCTTTCAAGAGATTTTCTCTCTTTTCAATCTGTACCTTTTCCGCAAGCAGCCCTCTGAATTCCGTATCCAATGCATTAATATCTGCACCTTCATTTTCGAGTTCGGCTTTTATCTCAGCCATTCTCCTTAAAATTTCCTGTAACCTCATATTCCTAATTCCTCCATTTCAAGTTTTAATTTTGTTATTTTTGCTTTGCGTTTCTGCTCAGTCTCGCTTGCCAGCCTTTCCTTCTCGGCTGCCGCCTCAAAGAATGACCTTGCGGAAATGCTTGTATCGTCATAAGCGGGAATATCCACCGCTGAAACGTCATACACTTTTTTGATCCTCAAAATTGTCCTGAGCCTGATCTGTGAATCGTAACTGCTCTCTGTCACTGTGAAGGCAAAACTCATGCGGTCTATGTAGCCGCCTTTGATTTCTTCATAAATCTTTCTGCCTTCCTCGGTACCGTCTAAACGAGCTCTAATAAAAAGACCCTTTGAGTCAACTTTTAACTCAAGGGTCTTATTTCTCGTTCTTGCCATTACCTTGCCGCCATGGTTGTAATTGAAAATTACATCTTTCATGTTTGCCTCGGCGAAGGCTTTATCACTTATTTGTTCTTTGTACTGTACTCCGTCATATTCCCACAGGACGGTGGGACTGTTGAATGTGGCTGCGTATCCTTCAACGTATAATTCTCCGTCATTCTCGCCCGCAGCCCTGATTTCAAAGTCAAACTTTCTGAATTCCCTATCTTTCCATTTTTTCTGTATGTCCTCGTATGTATCAATCATCTTGGGTTCCTCCCTCTTCTACTTCGTTTTTGTCATTTACTCCCTGAGCCTTATCAAGCTTGTCAACCTCAATGTACTCCTGTCGGATGAAATACTTATCTCCACCACTTATAGGAGACATGTTAAATATCTCTCTGCCTTCGTTATGTGTCATATACCCACGGTCAAATAATTGCGTGACTATCTCAAGTTTGGTTTTATTGCTTGCGTACTGAAGTCTGTTTGCGGACAAAATAAAAGAGTTACCATAAGATAACTCTGTTTCTGTGAAAGTCATGTTTGTCATTACTAGGCTGGTTTGTATTGCAAAAAGCTCAATTTTGCCTTCGTAGTAAGCATTCCATTCATCCTCAGCGAAATTGTTCTGAAGAATCTTTTCATTGCAACCGAAGTAATCAAAAACATTTGCTTTGATTGCGTTCATCTGATTGTCGTCAATAATAAATGGCTTGCTGACTATCTGCTTGACATCAGAGTATTTATTGTCGAACATCATTACGCCTGAGTTATTGTCGGCTGAAAGATTGCTTTCAGTAAATCTCTTACGTTCTGCCTCAATATCAGGTCCTTTGAATATGTTATTTAACTTTGCAATAAATCTGATGTTTGCAGACGATTTTACGCCCTCGATAATGCCTTGATTTTGCGTATTAATGAGCTGCAAAGTCGGGTACAAAGCCGCGTTTCCACTGCCAAAAAAATCACTGTCATATTGGAATTTTGTGAGCACACCTACTCGCGAGAATTCTATACAAGCTTTTTGTCCATTCCCAAACGTATACCTCAGCCACGGTTCGTTTTTATATTCAAGCACTTCACACAAGCTTGGCAGAATCGGATAGTAGCCTACAATATAAGTGCCTGTATCATCTGTTATCGGTACAATATAAGCCGTTGTGTTGATTTCAAGTATAGTTGCAAGCCGGTACAAGAATTTGTATGTATCCATATAAGGATTTGGCTTATACAGTAGTCTCTTAGTAAGTGCTGAACGAGCATTGCCAGTCGCCTCAATTTTAAGCTTTGCACACTGAGAAGCATAAGCATGGATGCAAGCCCTCGTTAATTCCATTTCGTATATGCCGCCGTTAAGTGTAGTAAATACAGGCGTATACCCACTAAACATCTTGAAATAGCCTTGCATCTGCTTTTCCGTTTGAGGCTTCTTGAATATATTTTCAAATAGTCCGATGATAATCACCTCCTTAAGACAGAATTTCTCTATTGTGGTAAAACATAGATTTTATCAACGCGAGCATCAAGTACAATTACATTCCTGCCAAATTGTTCTGATAAGTCTTTGTGTATTCTATTTAAATCGTCTTTGCGGTAAATAGAATTTAGCTTAACAATTATGCCGCCGTTGCCAATAGCTTCGGTTAATTCACCAAGTTCTTTTTGCTTTCCGTTATCGTCTTCGATAATGAATTTCATAAAAAGTTTCCTCCTTAGGTTTGCTTGCCTTTATTCACGGCTTTCCGCTTGTAAATCTTTTGCATTTTCCGCAATATAATCAGACATCTTGATATAGCCTTCTGTATTGCTCTTCTCGTCAAATCCTCTGAACTTAACACGAGCAGGATAGGCTTCTGTAATTTCTCCGTCATCATTAACTACAACACATATAGCCCATCCGAAGGTATGAAGAATCATATTAATCCACCATAACATTCCGCACTCTCTAAACTCTTTCCATGACTTTTCAGTAACCATATATCCTCCTTAAAAACATTTCTTTAACTACCTTCGTTCTATATCGTTTGCTTCACTCTTAATCTCACAGCCTGTTGTAGTTGCCATAATTACATTGCATCCAAATAAACGTTCAAGCACTATATCCAGTTCATCTATAACCACACTGTAGTGTGGATGTTCGCCCCTATCTCTGCGGTGAAAATATTGTTCTGCACTTATTACTTGTACAGGATAGCCCATTTCATGGGACTGTCTTTGTACGCATTTAGCCGTTTCTGTTGTAGGCTCTATGAGTATGCTGTGTGTGGAAGATGCTAACTTAATAGCTTCTGTTGTTTTTCCTGACTTTCTTTTTCCCGCAAATATAATCACTATCTTATTCCTCCCGTTAAATTACATTTTGGTAATCTTGCCATTTATCTTCTAAGCCCACATAAGCATCGAGTAACGACACCATACCGTCTATACGTTGGCGTTTATTCTTGCCTTTGACTGGTCTCTTCATGGCGTTGTCGTCTATTTTTTCAGTGGTGTTTGATAAGCACCACTTAAGAACCGGATTATTGTTATAATTGATAAGTTTGTCTTTTAAGTCTGCTTCCATTGTTCGCATTGGCTGATTGAATGTGAAAGCACCTTGAGCACATTTCTCCATTACAAACCCTTGTTTCTTCATGTCCTCTACCCAATAGCTTGACAATGCCCTGTCGTAGTAAACCCACAGTGGTCTTATGTCCCACTTTTCGTACATTTCAAGGAACCATGCTGTTACATCAGAGAAATTAACTTGATTGCCTTCACATGCTTTTATCAATCCTCGTTCTACCCATTTGTCATATGGGACTTTATCCTCTTGTGCTCTTGTCTCTACCAATGCGTCCGGCATGAAGTATTTTTGCAGAACATATTTCTTGTTACTGCCTGCTTTCATTATGAGCAGTGTTGCACAAGTAAGGTCTGTTGTGGATGAAAGGTCGCAACCGCCAATTGCGTAAGTATTTCTTACCTCTTCCACGTCGAAGATTGAAGTATTATTGATAACTTCAAATGGCAACCATGCTGTGTCACCATTGCTGCGGATATTGAAATCTTTGCATAGTAGATTAGCCTGCTTGCTTGGTACTTTTATAGCCTTATCTACTTTTTCCTTAAGTTGTTGCAGGCTTTTTATTGTGCCTAAACCCGGATTTGCTTTTTGCCAGCACTCAGGATTCTTCCATTCTTCTCTATCGTCAAGCTCGTATATGATTGCTAGTAGCCTATCATCTTCAAACCCTTCTAGCCCATCAACAACTTTACAGGCATACTCATACTTTTCATCGTATACGCCTTCTCGCACTGTTCCGGCTGTGGTGGTTTCAAATAATAATGGCTGGTCACGAGCTGTCATGGAATCGTAGATAACATCATAGAGGTTCATATCTTTCCATGCGTGTATCTCGTCCATGAGGGCACAGTGGGTATTAAGTCCATCTAAGCTGTCTGAATCAGATCCTAACGGCTTAAAGAATGTATCTTCGTATCCTTGTTCTTCTCTCCCTACAATAACCTTAACTAAGCCTTTTAATCTCTTGTTCAGCACAGGAGATTTTTTGACCATTCGTTTGGCTTCCTGCCAAATTAACTTAGCCTGGTCCTCTTTTGTGGCCAAGGAGTAAACTTCTGCACCGGGCTCGCCATCGGCAATCTGCATATAAAGGCCAATTGCCGCCGCTAGTGTAGACTTACCATTTTTTCTTGCAACAATTAAAAGGACCTCTCGGAATCTCCGGAAGCCCGTTTCTTTATCAACAAATCCAAATGTTGCAGCTACAAGAGCTTTCTGCCACGTCTCAAGAATGACCGGCTTGCCGCCCCACTTGCCTTTACTGTGCTTGCAGTACGTTTCCACAAAGTATATGGCATGTCGGGCTTTGTTTGCATCATATATCCAAGGATCTCTTGGATTGTTAATATCATCTACAAGCCTTTTGTATACCGCTTTTACTCTGCGGCTGACCACTGCTCTGTTATGTTCTATATCATCCCAATACTGCAGGATAGGATTAATGTAAATTACACTTGGAGATCCTGGAAGGCTACTTCTCTTTGACGAACTTTTCAAACCCATCGTCAACCACCTCCTGCGATTTTGGAGGCTGCTTCGGTAGCATATCGTTAAGCTGCTTCATTATGCTTTGGTAGTTTTTGTTTAAAGTATTATACAGCCTTGCTACTGGTCTTTCTCTTTCATATGGATCTGTCTTTTCCGATTGAGTAAACATTTCGTAGTATCCGTTGGTGTCAAGATCATCCCTGTATAAGTCAAGTTGAATTCTCATGTAAGCAGCTTCGTTAATAAGACCTTCTTTGTCGCCTGTTTCTATTTCTTTGTAGATACGTTTTAGTCTGTTTACTTCCTTCTTAATTTTTTCAGCTTTAGTTAATTCCTTGCTACTTCCCATAAAAATTCACCTCTTTTCTTTTGGGTAGGGGGTCATGTGCGATGACTTGCGTGTTGGATGGTTATAGGACACACGGTATGCCGCCATCAAGATTTTTCTACGCAATGGGGGCTACCCCCTCACAATTAAATCTCCGTTATCATCAAATGCCAATCCATCTTGTGTGCTTGCGTACTTAGTCATGTGTTCAGCAAGATGGCATTGCTTGCATACATACTCAAGGTTATCCCAGTTAAGAGATACATCAGGATTATTAATGTTTCGTGGTGTTAAATAAACTTTGTGATGTACTATATAACCCGGTTCATACTTGCCTTGCATTAAGCATCTCTCGCATAGTCCATGTATTGACTGTATGTATCCATTTCGGCATTCTATCCATGCCTTGCTTAAATAAAATTTAGCAGAAAAACTTTTAGCCACATCACATTACCTCTTTATATCTCCAGTTATATCCATATAAAGGCTTATTATATTTACCATTGCAGCACATCGAAATATTACCTTGACTGTATCCTAATGTCTTGTGTATTTGTGCTAAGCTATCCCATACAAAAACTATGTTATTATCTAAGTCTAATTGAATTACGGCTTTAGAATTTTTTACAGCAATGGATTTGTAATCTGTATTATGCATACACCTTTCTCTTTTAGTTCCCCAATGTTCGTTTTCTAATCTTGTGCACCATTCGAGGTTTTCGGCCTTATTATTCTTTTTATCCTCATCTAGATGGTTGATTTCTAGTTTATTATTTATATTAGGAATAAACGCTAACGCTACGAGCCTATGCACTTTAAACATTTTTCCATTTGCATTCTTGTGTAATGCAATATATTGGTATCCTCCGACATCAAATATGGGTTTAAGTATCTTCCCGAATTGTTTTCTCTCATGCCCATCGCTATGCTTAACAAGCCTATCTAAACTCCTGACTCTTCCCAGATTGCTTATTTGATAATAGCCTTCATATTCTTTAATATCTATCCACACTTCTTCCATTTCTTTTACCTCTCTCTTTTATTCTTTTCTAATAAAAAAGAGAAGCGGCTGATAATTATTCAGCAAACTCCTCTATAATTGCAAGCCTCTTTATTGTTGCCGCCCATGACTGTGCCATCTTCATTACTCCATTATCATAATTAATTTCAGTAGGTAAGGATTTGCCACCTTACATAGACTACTTCCATCAGCATTGCACTGGTTACAGAGACAGCTTATTCCGCTTACATCCTGCAACATAATAGGCAAGTCCTACAGTTCACTATAGCGTCTACCTTTTCCGCCACTACTGATATTATTGTTTGATAAAAATAGCTACAGGCACCAGCCAAAGTAAGCCGATGCCTGTTATATATAGTGAGGAGGTCAATCCTTGCACTTGATTTGACTAATACATATTGCTTGATACTCTTCTTTGCTTACTCTTTTTCCGTTGTAGTAATATCGTTTCCTAACATGTTCTAATCCTTTGCCGCTTATATTAGTTATATTATTATTAGTATTCTGCCTTTTTCCGTTCTCCGAAAATGGCATTTCGGCTGGAATCTCATATACAGAATATTCATAGCCTGCAAATTGCTTACTATTATTGCGTATTCTCTCGCGTTTTATATATCCTTTGTCTATCAGCTCTTTTATACATGATCCAGTACACTTGATGCCGTCGTTTGAATGTGTTTGAATTTCTGCCTCATGTATTTTCCAATCATCTGGCAGACTGAGTAAATATGCCAACATTCCTTTAGCTTGCCATGATAATCTAACATCATTGAGAAATGTTTTATCGAGCATTGCATAAGGATTACTTTTATTCTTTTTAACGCGATATATCACATCATCGGCTCATTCCTTTCAGCATCTAAATACTCGATCATTGCAAGACGAGCTGAGGTGTGTCCTGCGTGGTCCTCTGTTTTGTCTCCAGCTATTAGTTTGTCAATATGGTCTTTAATGTGTCGTAAATGTTCCTCAACACTTACGCTTTTCCACCCATCAATAGGCTTGTCAGGGTGTGTAGCTTCGCCTTCAAGCATGGTTTGAATGACTTCATCAAACGCTATTTGAGCAAGTTCTATGTAAATTGGGTTTACATCTTTCAGTCTCTTGTACTCTTTATATTTTTCGCAGCTTGATTGTTCACAAGCATAGTAAATATTCTGCGTTTTACAATCGTTGCAGGGAAATTTAGTAATGTTCATAAATCCTCCCCATTGGTGAGCTTGCAGGGATTGCCTGTTATACTGCCATTCTCAGCACATAGCTCGAATATAAATAAGCAGTTCAACCTTATAGGTAACTACTTAATAATCGTGTTCTATAACCTTGTAGAATGGATAAAATGATGGGATAAACTTTGTTATCGTACCTTCGCTATCAACATTTATCTCAACTATCCAACCGCCATTATCATTTTCCAAGCCAAGCCTTGTACTAAAAGCTGTTGGCCCTTGAAAAGATGGCGTACACACAGCGTGAACATTCCTTCTGAAGAAATAATCTGAGTAATGATAATGTCCTTCGCTTAGTATGTTTGGCTTTGTTCCTCCACGCATATTGTCAATTTTACGTTGTGTCTTGTAGCTTATAGCATAAGCTGGTTTACCAAGTGGATGTTCAAGCCTTAACTTACAGTTTGGTGTTAACGTGACATCTGCCGCATACTGTCCTAAATAAAACATATCTTTACGTTCACTTGCTATTCCTTCACATACATCTATTCCGCTTTTGTGAAACCATTTCAGATCATGATTCCCGCCGATAAATTTTGTTGTTATTCCTTTCCTTGATGGATAATTCTTAATTGCATAGTTCTTTTGCTTATCCACGCCGATGTTGAATACTTCAAATTGGTGTCCTGGATATACACAATCACCGTCAACTAAGTCACCGTCATGGTATATAGTTTCTATTCCTTCACTTACGCATATATCATAGAAATCATTTAGATGTGTCAATTGTTGAGCATTACTGTTGAGATGTGTGTCGCCTATCAGTCCGAACCTTAATACCTTTTCGCCTTTCCAGTTCTCTTTATAGCGATTTTCTTTTACTCCTGCGACCTTATTGATAGTCAAATATCCGTCATTATCAATAACGTCATAACCGCTTTCTTTTATGTCTTCTATTGTTGCTTTAACTACTCTTTCAGAACTGTTATACTTTTTGCATACTTCAGAGATTGCTATTCCTTTTTGCAGCTCTTTTAGTATGCTTTCTTGCAGATTAGCCGGCTGTTTTACAAGGTTATCTGTCGTTGAAATCTCTTTATTCCTTTTTCTTTCCCTATAGAATCTACTTTCAGCCGTCTTATATGATATGTTATGCTTAACCGCTATGTCGTTAATTGACATTCCGTTGCTAAGATCTATTTTACCTTGCTCAAACCAATCCATTGTACCACCTACTTCATTTTTTCTTTATTCACTTTGCGCATCGTGTAAATATCATGTCTGATGTACTTTGCCCTCGTTTGATATGTTGGGCATTGCTTACGATTCTTTGCTTTAGGATACTTTTCACATCCCATGCAATTATCATGACAGTATTCCATAATGACCTCCAGTGCAAAACAAAAAGCCGCCCTTTCGGACAGCTCCTATAATACAAATATAGCATGTAAAGCGTGATTAAAAGTGCCGTAAATGTGCCGTTACAGTACGTTTGAGACAGAATATACAATTTATTTAAATATTACAGTCCCCTCTAATGATTTTATGCTTTTATGTAAATATCTTAATGATCTCGCTTTATGTTCTAATACCTTTCGTGGGTGCAAATACGCCATCATTGCAATCTTTTCTATGCTGTACCTCTCACAGTAGAACCAAAAGCATATATTCCTATCTTGTGCTGTTAGACTATTTAACGATGAATTAATGACTGTTAATATATCCTCTATATCAAGAGACCTAGATTTAATAAAAGACTGTCTATTCTCAATATCTTTGATGTCTTGCGTTTGTTTTACTACAAGAACAGGAGAAGGCTTGTAACTTCCGTGTGGTGCTCCCGGCTGACTATCTAAACACATTGCTGATAAATATTGTCCCTCTATTGCATCATGTTTCTGTCTTTCTAACATGTTCCACTCAATGTTAAGGTTATATCTTTCCGCTGTCAATGATTTGTACCCTCGCAGGATATTCTCAACAAACTGTATATCCTTATCCTTATTCATCCGATCACCTCACCATTTCAACTCACCGAACCCGTTCTGCCTCTTCTTTGGTGTATACACGATGTCCGATTTATCCTTTACCGCCTTCTTCGCTTCCGCTAATGTCACGCGCTGTTTAAATCTCCACAAAACTCCATCTATTATCCAGCTTGTCATAGCCTCATTACGTGTACTACATCGCATGTTGCTGCACAGCTTGTCCTGCATGATTGAGCCACATATCTCACAAAATTGCATTATCCTCACACTCCCTTACGCAAATAGCTTACATAACTCTTTAGTCTCTGCCGTAACGATGTTGTAGGCCTGAGTATTATATCTTTAATGTCAGGTATATAAATGCATTCCGTCCGCATTTCGTTCAGCTTGCTTAATGCATCTAGCTTAAGTTGCTGTTCCATATGTTGTATGTATGGCTCCGGCATATCTGGCATAATTATAAATTCTGTTCTATATTCCATTTCCTCACGCCCTCCTGTTCCATGCTTCTATGGCTTTCTGCTTGGCTTCTTCTTCTGTGTCATAAGTAATTGTGCGAATGATTGCCAGACACCCATTGCAGCGTGCAATCGTCTCGTAACCCTTACGTACTTTCACACCCTCCAATACTGCCTCATATCCGCAGAATGGACATGATTTTAGTTTTGACTCCTTTGCATTTTCTAAGTATTCTTTTACCCGCCTATTCCAATCTTCTCTTGCTTCTTCACCAGTCTTTTTCCAATCGCCGCAAGACACATGTACCCCACAAAAATATTTCATCTCTTGCCAATCAGCTACTGAATTTAACAAAGGTAAACTCCCACATTCAGGGCAACGTAATAATTCTTCCATATTTCCTCACACTCCTATCTCTTGTACCCAAACCTCAACTCTCGGATTGTCCGAGTACCACTTAAACACATGAGCCTCGACTATTTGGCTATCATCGTGGTATGCTAAGCCGTTTAAGGCATCTGATATAATCTTGCCAACATTATCCCAATCAGGCTTGCTTGTAGGCCTTATACTGCCGTTTAACATTGCCTCTTTAACCTTCTTTGACTTACTTTGCGGAATTTGAAAGTATGCGGCAACTCTTATTCTTAGCTGTCCTTCAAGTTGTTGCCTGTAGTTCTGCATTATGTATAGTTCTTTTACAAGAGTCTCATAATTAACTGTTTTAGCAGGTGTTACGCCGTGTCCGTTGAATACCTTTGGTCGCTGTTTTGCGACCGGTTGACCTGGTATTGTAAGCTTAATCATTCTCCCCATCCCCTTTCACATCTTCCAACCGTGTCATTATCACACTGTTTTTATCCTTCTCATGCAGCTCAGCTTGATAGAAAAATTTGCCTTCCCTCTCGTTATACCGAAGCATACAGCCCGATACATAATAGCGTTCATTGACTGTCTGTTTAGTTCGCATGGCTTTCTTAACTTCATCTAACTCCATGAGCTCACCTCAGCAATTCAGGATTGTCGTATATATTGCCGATAACTTCGCTTTTTTCGTTTTGAAAATATAACATTGTATCGCCGTAAGGGCTTCGGCCGATTAATTCTGCGTAAAAGTTTCCTCTGCAAAATTCTACTTGGTAAAAGTGTATAACTTTTTGCCCATTCATGAGATTTATATAACTGCCATCTAGTATATCCCCCTTGTATATCTCCTTGCCGTTCTTATCCTTCAAGCCTGTGTATTGGCCAACGGTGGATGAATCAACTTCATGCCTAACCCATGTAGGATATAACCCGGTTATGTCTAATTGCCCTGTAAATATATAGTGGTGCTTTGAATTGCTCACATAATACCCATACACCCATTCACCATTGTCTATCCGCTTGCCTCTGAATTTTATCTCTATCATTTCAATACCTCCGACATGGCTGAAAGGGCATTTTCACATACAGAACATGTCCTTGGGTATTTATCATGGTTTAGTATGTCTGTGTGCTTCTTATAGATTAACTCCAATGCTTCTTTTGCCTTTGTTAGTGCATCATCTCGCTTTTCGATAGCCTGTAGTGCTATTTCCCTTGCCTGTGCTGCACGATTAACCTCGTCTGTGTCCTCGTCCACTTCGTCAAACCATTTATCCACTGAGTGCATAACGCCAAATAATGTACATTGTAACTGCCTATTTTCTTCGAGCAATTTGGGATAATCTTTATCAACGCATTTGTTCCATGCTCTTATACTGATATTTTCATCTTTAAGCCGCTCAATCTCCGCCACATCAGCAGGATTGTGATAGTCGATGGGTGTGGTGGAGAGGGCTTCTTTAATTTTGCTTATCTCTCCATGATTCATCAGCGGCACGTACATTGCCCCACATTCACCAGATATGGTTTCATATATTCTAACCTTGTCATCAGCAATTTTAAGAGCCTCCCGCATCATTGCCGCCCGTGCCTGTAGTTGCTCGTTCTCCTGCTGTAGCTTTACATTTTCTGCTGCCAAATCTATTATTCCAGCAGTATGCCTTGCACATTGTACAGATACGCCTTTCAACTGCTCAATCTCCTGCTGCAATGCTTCTATGGTGTCAAGTAAGTGCCGTATAGTCGTACCACAGCAAGTCACGTCATTGTCAGCACACTTGTTCCGTATCATTTCTATCTGTTCATCTGTCAGTTTCATTTCTCTCCCTCCAATTCTTTCAACAAAGCAGACAACTCGCAATCTGCAGAATGCCCTTCACGCTTATGTCGCCCACACACTGGACAATGATTTTCATATTCGCCATTCATCAAAAATGTGCTCCTGCGGCTCCATTCCAACCGTTTAAGCATATCCGCTAATGCCAATGCGGTTTCAGCAGCATTACTATCTACATTCATACAAATGCTATAGCACGAGCATGTTTTACAATCTTTATTTTCATTACACACTTTTAGATCCTCTAATTGTTTCCTTGTCAGCATCTTTTCCTCACTCCTTTCCTAACCCACTTATTTGCCATTTCTAGGTGGCTTATTTGGGTATATGGATTTAGTTGTGGTTTTTTCATTCATCATCATGCTCCTTTCATCGCTTTGCATACGGATTTAGTTGTGGTATAATCTCCCTTATAGAAAGGGGGTTTTTACCATTAACTACGATATTGGAATATCGGAAATCATCTGCACCGCACGGTATGAAGACACTGACGGTTTGAGCATCCTGTACGATGCAGAAGTTTCCAAACGACCGACCCGTTGTACCAATCCAGCCTGTGGGCATTCAATCAAGCCCCATATTCATAGTTCAAACGAAAATGTAATCAAGGATATCAAATCCGAGGGCAAAATAGTTGTTATAGGGCTTACTATACGGCGTTATCGATGCCCTGACTGTAAGTATGTCTTTCCCGATGAATTCACTTTCTACGAGAAGGACGAACATTTAACCAAAAGGCTCAAGAGCGAGTTTGTACGGCGTTGCATCAATGGTGAGACATTTCGCTATATCGCCAACGATTACGGCGTTGACGGTAAGACTGTTGCAAAGGCTTTCAACGAATATGCTGACCTTTATAGGGACCAAGCCATTCTCACCTATACTCCTATTATCCTGGGTATTGATGAAGCCCACATTGATGACCACTACCGCCTTGTGCTTACGGACATCCTCAATCAGAAACTTATCGACATTAAGAAGGATAATCACAAACCTACTGTTAAAGCCTATTTGAGAACTTTGGACAAAAACATCTGTAAGTGCGTTACAATGGACTTTGCGGAAGGTTATGCCTCTTGTGTTGAATCGGTGTTGCCAGATGCTCTCATTGTCATTGATAAGTTCCATGTTATACAACTTATAAACCGCTGTGTTGACCAGGTGCGTAAGGATATACAAAACCATTATCGTTCTCAAGGCTATGATATAAGGGTTTTTAAGCGTTCCAAAACCTTGTTTATGACCAATTGGGAGGACTTGTCACATGATGCTATGGATAGGTTAAACGGTTGGTTCAAAGCCTTCCCGTTGCTTTATGAAGCCTACATGGTCAAAGAAACATTTCGTGACATCTACACTACTGCCAAAACCTACAGTGAAGCCCTAAAGATGTTCAATGACTGGTTAGAGGCTATGCCTCCCATGGAGAATTTTAGTACCCTTAAATCAACCTTTACTGCTCGTAAGAAGCATATTTTGAACTACTGGTCATATCGCTGGACTAACGCCTATACTGAATCAGTCAACAACTCCATCAAGAGGATTGAAAAGGCTGGTCGTGGCTATAAGTTTGATGTCCTCCGTGACCGTTGCATCCTGTCTATCAACAAGCCTGCTCCTGACAAGTTTGACTTTAAGAAAGCAATCTATGTCAACAAGAATAAGGCAAGAGACACTTCATCCTATGTAAGAAGGAGAAAGCAGTCATTATACGATATCGCCAGCCATATACAATGTGTGAGCTCATACGGTGTTGATGTGCCAACGGATAATCTTTACATCTTAACCACCGAGGAGCACCGTATGCTGGAATACATTCAGCGTGTCGGTCGTACTTCAAAGGATAGCCAGTAACATGGCTGTCCTTTTATTCAGTTGTCAAGGTACAATAACTATCTGCCAATTAGGAGACTTTCTGTATTAGGTTAAGTCTTTCAATGAAAGCCGACCAATCAATTGCGGTAACGTCTCCTAATTGCATTGTGTGTGGGTAATTTCTCTGCGTTACTGAAATTGCAGATTTATCAATTTCGGAGGCATAATACTGGTTATATACTTTTCTGGCATACCCCAATGCTATTTGCCCGCATGACATACCATCAAAAAGGCTAACCACTGTTTGAAGGTTGTTTTCTGGTATTCCAGATAAAATGTGTGCAATAACCTTTACAGTCCACCCATTTCCAAGCATCTTGTATCGTTGGTTGTCACTGCACCCGCTGGTGTACCCATTAGGAACGGTTTGAAGCCTTTCACACTCACTTGGAGTTAGTTTACGAATGAAATTATTTGTCAGAATGCCATGTTTGTCTTGTGCTGTAAGAGTATAGAATTTACTATGTGGCGGCTTAAATCTTCTGCCATTTTGCCTTTTCTCCATACGGTCTGGTGTTAAACAAGGTAATGCATATAGCCCTGTTTTAGCACCTAAACCTCCTGCATCACCGCATAACGTAACCGATTTATTATGTATGCTGTAGATGCGATTCCCCTGTGAATCAGTGCCAATATAGCCTATCTTTCGTCTTTTGACTTCATTCTCAAGTATTACTACAGACCTGTTTGGCTCTATACAATACTTGATGTCCACTTCATCCTCTAAAATGTCCTCTACGGTGGATGGACACTTATTCCATGTTTTACTGAACGGTATATTCGTCCAATACCATCTATCCCTATCTTGTGCTGAAAAATCTTGAGAATTGATTCTTATAGGCTCAACACCCATTCGTTCAGTTATAATGTCAAGATACTCCTGTTTCATGTTTACATTCTCAAGTAAAAAATATTTTGGCTGCAATACCTCTTTTGCCTTTATGTAATCAAAAAACAACTTGCTTCTTGGGTCAAAGAAGTTCAACTGTTTACCAGCAAAACTGAACCCCTGACATGGACTTCCTCCGAGTAGTAAATCTATCATCTTAACCTCCAAATACCACAATTTCTATAAAAATCTATTAATTTACCTGTTTTAGGTCAATACCACACCTAATTCCTCGTACCCGCTTATTTTTGAAATGACTAATTATTCATTTTGCACAATAGAATTGATTCTCACCTATGTTTTGGAATAATCTGATGTATTATCAGCACTCTTTTATATTGGCTGCTTATATTTGCGGCCGACATTGATGTCGGGAACAGGTTGTCATGTTAATGCGAAGAATCTTTATTAACTACACAGTCTATAATTTCAATTGCAACAACATTATCTTTAAGTTCATCTTCATCGGATTCAAACTCACACTCGTTACCATTTTCGTCTTTGAGAGTATATAAATAGCAGTTATATTCTTCATCTATCCTGAAATTACAGTCATTTTCAACAAATCTATCTACATCTTCCTGCGTCTCACATTCTGGATTCCATGTAAGTAAATCCATTCCAAAGCAGTTACCACCAACTTTAAAAACGATATGGCCTTTGTATTCGCCGCTCTGTAAAGTAACTCTGATTGTATGAATTCTATCATGCAAATTATCATTGTTATCGTAATATTTCATAATATCCCTACTTTCTGCAGTGATTTGCTGCGCCTTATTTTTTTCTTACCGCACCATTCTCGGCTTCATACTGTCCCATACTGCGCATATCTCGGCGGCAAATGGCATAATATTTTCTGCCGCTACAGGAATGCTTTTACCGCATGCAAGAATGTGCATCCCTTTGCCTCTGCGGTCTATGGCATACATCACGCCGTTGAAATATTCGCTATCAACCATAAGATATTTTTGCTCTAAATCAGCTTTTTTCGCTTCGTTCATGTTAGTACCTCCTTAAAAATCTTTATACAGCTTATCGAAATACCCATCATCGTATTTTCTTTGCTCGAAATTGCCTTTGTTTGGTGCTTTGGATTGCTGATTGCTGCCTTGATTCTGCTTTTCTTTTTCCCATGTCCGAACGGCCGCTTTCCAATCCTTCATTTTGTTTTTGCCTATCATCCAATTTTTTGATTGATAAAAGTCGTGCCATTTTTCAGCATCAACACTGTTATGCCGTTCGGTGCAATATGCCTTTACTTCTTCAAGAGTTGGAGGAATGAATTTAGATGATTTTGTAGGTGTGTCCGTGGGGTTTACCCCACATATATCTTTACTTTCCTTTACTTTACTTTTCTTTACTTTACTTTGTGTACCAATGTCAGCATTTTTTGAGTTATTGTTAACATTAACTATGGGTAATTCTTTGATTTTTGGCTTATATTTTTCCGGTAGAGATGCTAATATATAAGCACTTGTGAGGGATACCTCTTGCCGCCGGTTTGTGGCTTCAAAGAATCGCTTCTGTACACCTGATGATGTTAGTATTAAATATTTATCATACATGTCCTGATTGAATATGCCCCACTTCAAGCACTCGTTTATGACATCATTTATCAAGTTAATGTCAGCATTAATGCGGTTTTTGTATAGCAATAACTCTTTTTCTGTCCACTTAATGTAATAGCCGTTGTCGTAGATGATTTGCCAAACTTTTACCAAAATTCCAAACCCAGTTACACCGAATTTTGCATCAATAAGTTTTACTTTATCGTCCATTTCAACATCAAGTGGAAAGTAGTCTAAGCCTTCCTTTTGTGGTCTTGCCAATATATCACCCCCTTACTCACTATCATCTATCTCTATCTGCCCCTCGTATTCTTCTGATTCACCTTTGCCGTATAACCACCAGTCCATTACTTCTTCTCCAGTCTCCCATACCATTTTTAGGCCTCTTTGCTTGCGTATTTCAATCATTTTAGTAAAGGCCCTTATGTAGGCTCTTTTATATGTTGGATATTTTTCAAGCTCTTGAACAGCATTAGAATTCATTGGACAGCCTATGCAACCTAGCCTTTTATATCCTTGGTCATATAAGCAACAATGTGGAAGACCCCTTGAATTCAAATATTCCCATACATCTTCGTCTTTCCAATCCAGTATTGGGTTTAAAACATGCTTGCTTTTCATTACGCACTGCTCTAAAAGTTTTCTGCTTTCCTCATTATCGTTCATAAGCTTTATTTGCTTTTTTGTTTGTGCGTTCAAAGTCATAATTCCCCATTGCTTTCTCCTTGCGCTTTCTGCCCACCTAACACCAGTAACAGTTACTCTACCATTCCCTCCGCCTTCTTTTAATACATCACAGCAATATCTAACAATCCGTGTTGGGGGCATTAGCTTTCTTGGTATTAGCTGCCACATTGTTTCTTTTGGCCTTATAACTTCCACGTTAGGATAGTTTTTCTTAATAAACTGGACTAATTCGGGCGGGTCAACCGTGGTAAGACTATAATGAGCATCAAACTTCACTCCTGCTTCCATAGCTAAATGATATATACATTGGCTGTCTTTGCCTCCTGAAAATGCCAGGTAGTACCCTTCTGGAGGCTCAAACGCCTTAAGCCTATCTATAGACCTCGCCACCTTGTCAACTGTGCCAAATAACGTATTTTCAACTAACGTAATATCACCCCCTCATATGAGATTTGGCGGCCAATCTCTGCCAGGCTTGCGATTTATGTATATTTAATCTCACCAGTGCCGCCATGCTGATGGAGAGTTATAACGTAGCGTCCTGTTAATGCGAACTACATGCAATCTCTAACAAATTGTCGCACTTCCCTGTGGTCAAGTTTGTATTTTTCACAAATTTCATATATCGCATTTGATGCACGCACAAACTTTGATTGATTTTCCCTCGATTCATTTTCAAGCCTAGATATTTGATTTTTAAGCCTATCAATATATTTGTTGTCACATGTCTTAACAAACTTTTCATTTTCCCTGCATAACGACCTTATCATGCTATTTTTAAGTATCTGTTCGTCAACCTTCAATGCCTGACGTTTCGGTCGTTTTGTTAAAAATCCGTCAACGTATATGCCGATTTCTTCGGGTACTTCATTCCAAACTTCATCAAACAATTCTTTAGTCATAACATAATAATTAAAATGTCCGATAAAAGTATTATGAGCTTTGCTGTGGAAGTCGGCTTTGGAAATTTTAATCTCATAACACCGCCATGTACCTTTTGTGTCATAGGTCATGTAGTCAACCCGTTCAGTACCAAACCATCCTATGGTAACTTCAAAACATCCAAACACGCCTTGCTTTACAGTTGCACTCCATATTGCCTTTTCTAGCTCTAAAGTCGCTTCTGTTTTAGCCACAATCTCACTTCCCTTCCTTCGCATTTTTTTCTATCCTGTCTCAATCCTTATGAGGCGGAGTTACCCGCCCCAATTTAACTTATTTAGATCAGAAAGGAAGTTCATCGTCATCATCCATAGGAGCAAATCCACTATCTGCAGCTTGTCCTATTACACCTTTATGCAATGTGCTACCACTGAGTAGCTTTTTCTCAGGAACGGTAAATTTGCCATCTCTTATCGCGCCAACTGAGCGAACGAAACGACATTTAACGGAAGTATAAACCTTGCCGTCTGAACGCTCGTATTCTTCTTCTGCAAATACACCACCGAACAACTTATTCTTTAGCTTCTGTTCGTCCCAATCCCACTTGAAGCCTGAGTTCGATTCCTCTATGGCTGTGATGAATCCTTTGAAATATTTCAGATCGCTTTGCTTTATTGTCTGATAGTACATGCCGGGCCATTTTGCATCAGCGTTATTCTGCTTCTTCCTGTCAAACTGCCTCTTGTAATAGTCCTTATGCTCACCTTCTGCAATGTCGAAGCCTATTTTCAGCAAAGTATCGTAATTCTTTGTACCGTCATTCTCCTCTGCTTTTACTTGCAAAATCCTGCAAACATATCCCCCGACTTCAAGCCTCTCATACTCTCCCGTGAAAGCCTCTGCCTTCTCATATCCTTCATACTTACGCATTTTCGTATTCCTCCAATTTTTTAATTACTTCCGCCATGTCATTATCAATTTCAAATTCTTCAAAACAGCCTAGCGGAGACTTGGCTGTAGAATTTCTTGCCTGTGTTTCAAAGATGTGTTTACCGTCAACTGTCTTACAGATAAGAACTGTAGTAAATTTGCTTTCCAAGCATATCTTGTCAAGTTTTTTACCGCTTGTCTTAATGCGTGTAAATGTGAACCCGCTGTCGTCACGGTCCGTCTGAGTATGTGCCATAAATATAACTGTCAAATCGTCTCTCAATAGGTGCGCATCCGAAACTAAGTCCCACACACTTTGAGCCATATCCTGCCATTTGTCGAAGCCCTTTTCCTTCATACGCTTCATTTCATCATCAACCATAATTGTGTTTAGCGTGTCTATGACAACTGTCTTGATGTGTAGTGCCTGTGAGTGTATGCCATGTAGAATAGTTGCAATTTTGGTGACATCTGATGTCTGTATGTAGTTCTTACTTTCTTTGCTGTATTGCGATTTCCAACCTTTCCAACTCAATCCCTTACGGTCGGAATCAATGATATAAGTTGACTTTGGGTCTAGATTTCTTAAGCTTGTTGTTTTACCCGAACCGGATTCACCGGCAACCGCTATAACTCTGCTCATCTTATCCTTACCCCCTTAGTCTGTTGTAGGCTTATGCCTTCAATGATTGCTCCTGCCTTTACATCTTCCAACAATGCTTTTTTATCCAACTTCGGAGGCTGTGGTATGTAATACTTATCCGGCACGGTTGCATCATCTTGTATGTTCACGCTCGGTGGATTGTTCTGTATGCTGACTGTGAATACAGTACCCTTTACCTTGTCTATATTTGCCCCAACAAGCTGTGATTCAAGATAACCCTTGATAGATAGCCTTCTATTTTCCAAAGCCTTCCTGCGGTTATATAAGCGTTCCTCCTCTGCCTTAATAGCTTGTTCATCAGCTTCAATTGATTTAATCAACTTCGCCATACTCTCAGCCTTATCAGCTATCATACCTTCGATGCCTTCCAAGGTGTCTTGTATAGCCTCTAAATCACATTCATCGTCTATCATCGACAGTACTTTTTGATATTGATCAGTTAGCTCAAATAGCTTCATTAATTTATCCCCTTCCATAAGTTAACTTTAATTCCTCAATGGTTTCATATGCTTCATCCAATTTATCCTCCAATTCCTCAATCAGCCTTGCATATTCCTTAAGCAGAGAAGCTATGTCATACAAATCTGCCTGTGATGGCATATTGTAGGTATCAACAAGTGTTTTCATTTCTTCCCCCTTTCCTCCCTCACAATCCGTCTACAATTCATGCACCGTTTTGGTTCGAATGAATAGTCTTGCTCTGTCCGTGTAACCAAAAATGCTCGTCCACATCTTACGCATACCTTTGCTGTCGCTCGAAGTGTACCCATAGTTGCAACAGCACTACTGTACATTTCACTACCTCCTACTTAACTTTGCTTAATTGTTCAGCAAGGTTTTTGCATTCTTGCTCGCAATATTTTTTTGTTCTTACAATACCATCATTAAATGTTGAGTATATTCTTCTCTCGGATTCATTCTCAATAACTGACAAATCTTTTGCATCACCGTAGTGTGCACAATCATAACCGAACCACCACAAGTCAGATACAACAGGATATTTTGAAGGTGCACCGCCTGAGAAAGTAATACCGCCATGTACAGCGAAGAACATTTCGGGTGAAATTTGAGGTTCTCCATATTCACCCGTCATACCTTTTAGTATCTGCCCCATTCCTGCTTTATCCATCGGCACATCATTCATATCTGCAGTTTTAAGGCAATCTACCTTTTGACCGTAATCTACTTCATATAAAGGGTGTGCCTTATCAATGCCTACATAGCCGCACCTATGTCCCATGGTTGTCATTATAACTACGCATCTGCAACCTTCATGCATAAAATCAGATTCAACTTTATATCCCATTCTTCTACCTCCCAAAATATTCTCCCTTCGCTTCAAGGGGTTTCATCTTCCGTATATCTGCATTGCTTTGTCTGAATTAGTGTGATATGCTGTGGTTGACTATTTAACTTTGCCCCTTAAGTGGGGCTATTTTTTTATTCGGTGATATACCATGTGCCGTCAAGAATCTCCCTAAAAGTTACTATGTGCCCACTTTTTGTTTGAAGAAAGCCATAGCCGCCTGTGTCAGCGTTTGCAAAACAGTCATATACATAAATATCATTTTTAATGTGGCATTTGATAACTTTGCCGTTTTCATTCGCCTTTACTGCTTCAAGGAATGGCACAGGCACAGGCTTAGGCTCTGGCTTGATTTCTTCAAGGCGAGTATCAACAGATACATAGGCTTGCCCGCCTAGTTCCGTACCTTGCGCCATTAAATAGCCGTTTGATATTTTGACAACTTTAGGCTCTTCAGCTTTGGGACAGCAAGTGGTTATAATGCCTCTTACCGTCCTATACCTTCGCCCCTCATACTCCTGTGGATTGTCATGCGCAAGTTTCATCAGGTCGTATGCGTACAGCTTTGTTTCTGCCAATTTCAAGTCTTTCTCTTCACACCATGCACAATAGCCTTCCTTACCTTTGCCATTAAAGCTAAAATTGTTGTCTGTTTCGTTTTCAAACTCACAGCCGTATGGAACACCACTGTCATCAGCGTGTACAATTACACCTTTGCCCCACTTATTGTGAATAACTTTATCCCCAACGTTATACTTCATTCGCTCAACGCCTCCCTTGCTTAATCCTCTCAGTCCATCGCCTTTTTGTTTTATCCGCCCTTCGCTGTCGTATGTGTTAAAATCAAGCCAGCTTATTCCATCAATCGGCTTAGTCTGCTTTGGCTCTTCGTCCGATTTGTCCAACCATCGGCCGAGCATATACAGCACAATGGCAACAAATATACCTACGAGAACAACAACGAATATCTTGCCTAAAACTATGTAAAACTCTGTCAATGTGTCCATTGCTGTAGACCTCCCTTATCTTGCTTCCTTTGCAATCAGTTCAATTCTGTGTTGCATAGAATGTGCAGGTGCTTTATCCGCAATTGCTCGCGCATACTGGAATGTTTCTGTAGATATTCGCCTGTGTAAAATGTCCTCTACTGCTTGTTTCTGATAGCTTTCAAATGCCTGTTGATTTTTCTTCATACATTGGCCTCCCTATAAATTTATTTAGCCTTTCGGCTGGTGGGGAAGGCGGGTAATGCTCCCGCTAACTCTCTTAGACACCTACGCTCTATGCTTAATCGGTAATGCTCCGAATGGTGGACTTCCCCATGAAAAGCGAGCTACCTACTATAGCCCGCTTGTGTATTAAGTTTTAATAAAGAAAACTACTTCAGATTCCTCATAAGCTCACCTTACCTTTCACACTGGCATTGTAGGCTGCCTTGTTGCCTGCTTATCTTTTGTACAGATAGAAGCTAAGTGAATCCTGTTGGATACATTGCCAATCGTCTCCCTTCAACCAACAGATCAATTTTAGCCTACACGCCGGCCTATGCCGACCGCCTCCAAAAGTGTTGTCACCCTCCACATCCTCGGCTGTATTAATTAGTTCGCTTGTGAATTGCGTGTTATCCTGTTAATGCGAACTAAACCGATGAATCCGAAAAATGATGTTGCCTTCCACATCTCCAACAAGTAGTGTGTGTTTGCCAACCTGTACCGCCATATTCATAACTTGCAGGAGAATAAAAATCTGTAAAAGTAACAAGTCTATTTTTCCATCGACTCAATCCACACCATTCATCATCAGTACATTCCACGGTTACGCCGCATTTACAATACCAATCTGGATGTGTTCTTTTGATAGGGTGCATCCTGTTGTACAAAAACCACCACCATAATAAAATCCATGCAAGCATATGCCTAAAATAATACTGCTTCAAAAAATCACTTCCTTCGCATTATTTTTCTATTGCCTACTCCAACACCCATACTTCAAGCTTCTGCCTGCCAAACCGCCAGCATTCTTCACTATCCACTATGTACACATCTATACAGCCATTCTTGATTGCTGAGCCCCTGTCATGTACCGTAAATATGCCGCCGTTTGGCTTATCTTTGAAATACGGTATGTACACCTTTGTGCCAAACGCCAACTCCGGGCCCGCTGCTATAGTGTTCCATTCCTCAACATGCTTTCCACTTGCCGTTATGCCATATAGCGGATGATTCGGTGCTTTGCCACAGCTCTCTACGGATAAGTCATACGCTGTTATTTCCATGATTCTGTGTTCGCCTCGTTCATCGCCACGATTTGTCTTTTGTGCTTCAATATGCTTTGTCTGCTGTGTTTTAAGCTGTGTGTTTTCTTCTGTGAGCTTGTCAACTGTACTTTGCAATTCTGATACCTTCTGTTGTAATGCAACGTTTTCAGCGGATAAGTTGGATATGTTCCGCTTATCGCTTTCAAGGATGATAGCTGTCTCAGCAAGAACAAACAGAACTATTATGTAAACAATTATTAATTTGATTAGCTGTCTCATTTCCCCCTCCTCACCCTCTTTGTCCTCGCCCTTTCAACCGCTGTTATATCCAAGCGAGCCTTAAACTTACGCTTCTTTTGTACCGATTGGCTGAGTTTTATATACTTGGCAAGTTTGTCTTTATCCATCGTTACCTCCATTTGTTTATTTCTCACAGCCTCTCTTGCGCTCACTCTGACCACTCAGGCTGATGTCACAATATGAAGTTGTCAAGGTACAATATGGGGTGAGATATGCTCCCACCGGGCAATTACTTTTCTATCGCCGCTTTAATGCCATTTGCGATAATATCAGCCATCTTCATTACTACTGATAACCGTGTATTTTGAAGTACAAGAAAATCCATAAATCCGCCAAAATTAACTATCCCCGCAATTGATATGTCCCCAACCGGGTCAATATCTTTTCCAACCCCTGAGCCAGGGTTAAGCGAACCTTTTTCTATAGTTATGCATCCGATGTTTTCTAATTTGCCGAGGCAAGCGTCTACTGCTATAACAAGCGTAGAATCTGATACTTTGAATTGTTGAAGGTTTTGAGCATGTAATGGTTTGTCTAATGTGCCAATGACCTTTATTTTGCTATCTTGCAGTTTGTATCCGACTAACGGTCCGAGGCTATCACCTGTTGAACGGTCTGTTCCAATGCAGGCTACACATATTTCGTCATAGGCCTTATTTACAGTAGACAATTGGTTCTTCAACGCTGCGGTGAATTTGCTTACTGAATCTTTGGAATTGGAATTAATATACTTCATGGCACATTTTCCTTTCTGAGAGAACAGGGTATTAAGGCTTGTCCAATTTAAGCCGATATTAAGCTATTTTGCTTCGTAGTTCGGGCAATCCAGATACCATCCGCTTTCTTGCATTATCCTGTACGCTTCTTCAACGTAGCTGGTTTCGTGTTTATTGCATGCTTCTTCTAGTTCACAGGTTGAACGATAATCAGTTTCAAAATAAATATAAAACTGATGTCCCCAGTGTTTGCAGGAATAACAATTTGTTTTATCCGGGTCTCTGCGGCAACTATGCTTGTCCGGCGTTTTGAAAAGTTTTCCGCAATGTTGGCATTTATACATGGTGATAGGCCTTAAATCTTTACTCATATTCTTCATCCTCAAATGGCTTTATTTCTTCCCAACCTTCGCAATTTCTTATTGGCTGTCCATCAATAAAAATGTCTTTAAAGAGCCTATCGCACCAGTTACTGGTACGGTTATTGCATGTCGAACATGATTTGTTGACTGGGTTATATAAGCACTGTCTCTCGTGCTTTACTGCATCATACTTTGTTGAATAGTGCTTTTTGCAGAAATCGCATTTAAATCGTGTAATTTGGCTTGGCATGAATATTCCTCCTTTAACTTATTAATGAAATATTCCTGTCCTTTTGTTGTGAGCCTTGTTGTGTAGCTGATAAATGAACCGTTCGTTTTAGTTTCAACAGGCGTTTCAGCCACTTTAAACAAACCGCTGTGAACATATCTAACACACGGAAGATAATCGTCATGTTTGTTCTGGTATAGGTAATCGTTCTTTACTAGCCATGAGAATAAGTCACATTGCCTTATTTTTATTCCTATATTGGCAAGAACCTTAACAAAGCCTCGAATAATGATAAGGCCTTCGTTGTTCCGTATAGCATTGCCTAAATTAGCAGCAGGAGTGAGCTCCTTGATACGTTCGTCGCGTTCCTGTATACCAGCTTGTAGTGAAAGAATCTTAGCGTCTGCCATTTTCAACGCTCTTGCCATTACTGCTTCGGGAGAGTTCCATTGCTTTTCTAATTCAATAAAATACTGCCGAGCCTGCTTACCTTTATCTGTTCTAGCCATCATGGAAAGTTCTTTTGCCATTTCAATAGTAAGTTGAAAATCTTTAGTTTGATTACCGTTCGACATCATGTCGATGGGTATGTAGTCTATTTCATTTGTAAAATATGTATCTTCCTCAATATTCTTTTTTGTACCATCTTGACCATTGACTTTTATCATATTCAAGAAAATCATATAGTGCTTTTGCTGATACCGTCTGTCTATCGTTGCTGTAGTTTATTGGTATTAGATTTGTCATTAGCTTGTCCCTCCCTATACTGATTATGCTAATTTCTCATTTGAGAAAATCCAGTCAAAAAAAAGGAATTGAATACTAACATTTTCGCCGCAATTCTTGAAATACTGATAAATGTTAATCTTGTCAGATGCAGTGAACTCGCTTTCGCAGTTAAGTTTACGAGCAAAAGTTTGATAACATCTATCGCCTGTTATTTTTGCAAAATCGCTGTCGCTAAGACGGTACTTGCCCTTTAATTTTCGGATTTCTGGATATGTGACAACATCACTAGAAAGGAATTCAGATAGCTTGAACATTAGCATCTCCCTCACTTTTTATCTCTATAATATTTAGTTATTTTCTCATCTGAGAAAATTGTACAACATACATTATATTCCTGTCAAGTATTTTTATGATAAATATTTTATAAAATGTTTGATTTTTTTTCTCAATTGAGTATAATAAGAAATAAAATATATCGTAATTGGGAAGGTGCACAATGGAAGAACACGTAAAAATGTTTGCTGAACGTTTGAAGGCTCTAAGAACTGAAAAGAACTTAACATTAATAGCTTTATCTGAATTAACAGGGGTAGGCGTTTCTACTTTATCCCAATATGAGAATATGGAGAGAGAAGTTAAAACGGTAAATCTGATTAAGTTAATGACTTATTTTGGCGTAAGCGCTGATTATCTTCTTGGTGTAAGCGACGAGAAGAAAAATATTAAACAAGGGTGATAAACAATGGCTGAAGAATTAAAGAAAAAAAGGAAAAGAAATCCCAATGGCGTGGGCAATTATCGAGTATTACGTGACGGCCGCCATGCGTGGAGGAAAACAGAACACGGCGATACAATAGAAGTCTCTGCTAAAACTCCAAAAGAATTACAAGAGAAAGTAAATGAGATTGCAAATCTTCCTATTATTAAAAGCAAATTTACGGTTTCTGAATGGTTTGAAAAATGGCTTGAAACGTATATAAAGCCTCTCAAAAAAGAAGCAACATATAATCAGTACAACGACATATACAGAACTCACATTAAACCCGTAATCGGCAAAAAGAGAATAAGAGAAGTAGAGAGCTTTGACGTTCAGGGCGTTATTGCTAAAATGGCACAATATAAAAAGAAGATCCGTAAGAAAAATAAGGAAACCGGAATGGTTGAAGAAATTGTTACTGACGAAGGCTTAAGCAGCTGTACGATGAAACATTGCAGAAAAATAATGAACATTGCATTTGCTAAAGCTAAGCAAGAAAAGGTTATAGCAGTTAATCCCGTTGAAGGTATTGAAATACCCGTAAAGCAAACTAAACCGCGAAAAACGCTAACTATAGAAGAACTTGCAAAAGTATTCAATGCTATGGAGCATAGCCGCTGGATATGGTCTGTTAAATTTGACCTGGTAACAGGGCTTCGCCGCGGAGAACTTCTTGCGCTTAAATGGTCTGATATTGATAAGGAAAACATGAGAATTACCATAGACAAATCTAACAGTTTGACAGGACTTGGAGATACAAAAAGCGCAAAGGCTCACTATGTACCACTATCGGATAAGGCTGTGGAATACCTTGAAGGGCAGAAAGCCATGCTCAAAAAAGAATTTAATACAAACGAGGAACTTGTATTTCCTAATGATGAAGGTAAAATGATGCTGCCGAATTCATATTACACTATGCTTTCCAGATTTGCTAAAAAGGCTGGAATAAAAGCAAGCCCGCATTGCTTAAGACATACTTTTGTATATTTCACAAAGAGCATCTTATCTCTTGAAGAAATACAAAATGTTTTGGGACATTCGTCAAAAACACAGACACTTGAAATATACGGTGATATGATAAAGGACACATCTAAAGAAACAGCTAAGCAGATAGATTCTGTTTTTAGCAATTTTGAGACAGAAGTCAAAGAAATAGATCGTGAAGAAAAAATAAAAACCGCAAAGGAGAAAATCAAAAAGGATGGAAATATTATTGAGATTAATTTCGGTAAAGTTATATAAATGGGGTGGAAATGGGGTGGAAATAAAAAATAAGCGAAAATCAATTTCTTGAAATCCGCTTATTTCTATGGTCGGAGTGACCTGACTTGAACAGGCGACCTCTTGCACCCCAAGCAAGCACTCTAGCCAAACTGAGCTACACCCCGCCAACGCATTTTGAATTATAGCACAGTATGCTTGTTTTTGTAAAGTCTCAATAATGATAATTTTTATATCCCGTTCTCTTAGCGCATCTGCCTGCTTTTGTGTTTTGGCGTAATAGATGATCACAGATCACCCTATATTATGTAATCTACAACCGTCCGTGCCTCTCTTACTTTCGAAACAAACTCTCTTACCTTCATATGTTCAGGATGTACCTGATACTCGTTAAGGGCCTTTTCATCGGCGAATACAGATATAAGTACAGCATCATAAGCCATATCTGAATCGTTTACATTTACACCAACCTCGCAGCTTTTTATTTGCTCTATCTTGCCAACCAAACCTTCAAGCATAGCCTTAATTTTCTCTGCATTTTCCTTTTTGCCTGCTCCTTCAGCAAATTCCTTTAGTTTCCACATAACAACGTGCTTTATCATATCGATTCCTCCGTATTATAATATTTTGACCGCATGTTATATTGCAATCTGCTTAGACTATTTGATAACATATCTTGCGTCTTTCATAGTATATTTCCACTATCTGATATTGTATTTACTGCATCTTCTACAACTTACTATATACCATAAACTTACTTTCTTAAGTACATTTTAACATCAATTTTCAATAAAATATACTCTCAGATATAATATTTGCACTATAAAAATTCCTCTCACTGCTCCATAACACATTCGGTTCTAAATTATATGCATTGTGAAGCATTTTATTTAAAGGTTCTATATCATTATTATACTTTCATAATCGCCAGTGACATATTTTCTACTAGTTTTGGGATATCCTTCTGCTTTATCGATGTTACTTTGATAATGAGATACAACTTCCGCTGTTTTATCGTGATTTTTACTCTACTACTCATTTCCCTACCGACATCCGATTTCTTAATGCTTAGGCAGATAAACGCTGAAGGTCGTCCCCTTACCTTCCTCGCTTTCTACAACAATTTTTCCATTACAAAGCTCCACGATCCTTTTTACAAGAGGAAGTCCAAGTCCGTTACCCTCCATAGCATGTGAAGACTCGCTTTGATAAAACTTATCAAATATGTGCTGCAGTGTTTCTTCACTCATACCAACGCCGTTATCTTTTATTCTTACTAATATTTCATTGTCTGTTTCTTTAACCCTTACTCCTATTTCTCCATTTTCGCCTGTGAATTTAATAGCGTTACCCAGCAAATTGACCCAGGCATGAGACATGATCTCCTCATTGCCGTAGAAGTCAATTTGATCAAGCTCTATATCCCATTGTATATTCTTTCTCGTCCACTGCTTTTCAAGTAGCAGTATACAGCTTCGAAGCTGCTCATCCAAAGAGTATTCATTCTTTTCAGTAATAATCTGTTGATTCTCATATTTGGTCAGCAGAAGCACATTCGTTGCCATATTAGTCAGCTTTTCAGATTCAGCAATTATGATGTCTGTATATTCTCTTCTCTGCTCATCTGTGATATTCTGATTTTTTAGCTGTTTTGCGAAGCCTCTGATCGATACGATAGGAGTTTTAAACTCATGTGAAAAGGTATTTATAAAGTCTGAACGGAACATCTCAATACTGCCAAGCTCCTCTGTCATTGTGTTAAAGCTTTCCAGCAGCTCTCCAATCTCACCATCGTTTTGAGTATCATCAACTCTTACTGTAAAATCACCCTTTGCAACAGTTCGCATAGCGTCTATTAAGTCATCCATGGGCTTAAAAAATTTTGCGCTGGCTACTGTTGAAATAATCGTGCCAAGAATGATACTTACAATAAGGCTGATTACAGGCATCCATAGCGATGCCATTAATGAGTTTGGCACTAGTCTCAGAGAGATTAGAAAGAACAGACATATACCTGTCAAGCAGGATGACGAAACCATTATAAACAAAACAAATAGGACCGCCATCATGTGAAACGATTGAACACCCTTCACTTCTTCACCGCCTTATAACCAAGTCCCCTGACTGTAATAATTTCAAAATTCTCATTACCTCTGAATCTTTCACGAAGTCTGTTAATATGAACATCTACCGTACGCTCGTCTGTCTCACTGTCCATATCCCATATCTCATCCATAAGCTGGCGCCTTGTAAAAATCTTATTCTGATATGATAACAGCTTGTACAGCAAAAGAAACTCCTTTTGAGGCAATAACTGAGAAGCTCCATTCACCGTTACAGTCATGGAATCGTAATCAAGAACAGTATTTCCAATAATAAGTTTGTGTTCGTTTGCAATCTGAGAGCGTCTGAGCAGCGCGGCAACCCTGAGTATCATTTCCTCCTCATCCACTGGCTTTACCATATAGTCATCTGTACCTATTATGAAGCCCTTTTTCTTGTCAGCAGGCGCTTCCTTAGCTGTGACCATCAATATTGGAATATTAGATCCGCTGTCTCTCAAAATTTTTGTTAATTCATAGCCGTCCATTCCTGGCATCATTATATCAAGGATGATCAGGTCTATGTGCCGGTGATCCATTATTTCAAGTGCTTCAATACCGTTGCTGGCCAGTACCGGTTCATATCCATTCTGGCTAAGTACTGTACCCATAAGCTTTCTCGTATTCTTATCATCCTCAACGACAATTATCTGAAACATTCAACTAATCACCTCCATATCTTATATTAATATGATTGTAAACCAGTAGTATAAATTAATAATTAACTACTGCATGTCTAAACAAAATATTTAATAGTAATAATTTAATATTAGCATATTTTAATACAGTTGATTGCTATAATTATGTTCATATTGAGTTAACACATAAAACTTATACTTGAAAAAAATGAAAGGAGATCGCTTTAGTAAATGTTAAGTTTGAAGAATATAGTAAAAGATTATATGGTAGGCGATTCGGCAGTACCTGCCTTAAAGGGTGTCAATATCGTATTTCGTGAAAATGAATTCGTTTGTGTCCTTGGTCCGTCCGGCTGCGGCAAGACAACACTACTAAATATAATAGGAGGCCTAGATCAATATACAAAAGGCGACCTTATCATAAATAGTAAATCCACAAAGGATTTCAGCGACAACGATTGGGATACTTATAGAAACAATTCTGTTGGCTTTATATTTCAAAGCTATAATCTGATCCCTCATCAATCAGTTCTCTCTAATGTTGAGCTTGCTTTGACTCTTTCCGGAGTATCCAAGACCGAAAGACGAAAAAGGGCTCAGGAGGCCCTTGAAAAAGTAGGTCTCGGAGATCAGCTACACAAAAAGCCTAATCAGCTTTCAGGCGGTCAAATGCAGCGTGTAGCTATTGCCAGAGCTCTTGTCAACAATCCTGACATTTTATTGGCAGATGAACCTACAGGTGCACTTGATTCTGAAACCAGCGTGCAAATAATGGAGATATTAAAGGAAATCTCAAAAGACAGGCTCATAGTTATGGTTACACACAATCCCGAGCTTGCGCAAAAATATTCCTCAAGGATCATCCGGCTTCTTGACGGTAAGGTAACCGATGACACGAACCCTTATAATCCCAATATTATCACAACTGTTCCAAGTAAAGCAGAAAAGAAAAAGAATTCAAAAGCTGCGAAAACCTCAATGTCTTTTTTTACAGCACTATCTCTTAGTCTCAATAATCTTTTGACAAAAAAAACAAGGACATTCATGACCGCTTTTGCAGGCTCCATCGGAATAATCGGAATTGCGTTGATCATGTCGCTTTCAAATGGAGTCCAGTCATATATAACAAAGGTCGAAGAGGATACTTTGTCCAGCTATCCCCTGACAATCGAGGAGAAGACAGTTGATCTTGGCAGTCTAATGACCACTTTTGTAAATAAATCTGATGAAGGCACAACTGTTCATGAGCTTGATAAGGTCTATTCCTTTAATATTATGACTAAGTTTATGGACGTAATGATGTCTGAAGTAGCATCAAATAACCTAACAAGATTCAAGGAATTTATAGAAAACCCTGAAAGTGGTATAAGTGATGTATCTACAGCTGTACAGTACACATATTCTACTCCTTTGAACATATATAATTCTGACACATCAAATGGATTAATAAAGGTAAATCCCAGCACGATTATGGACACCCTCGGTTTTAAAAATATGAAGGCTTCTAGTACTAATTTCCCTATGTCCGGTATGGGTGCAGGCGGTATGGGTTCTATGAGCAATATGGATGTGTGGAAGGAGCTTTTAAACAATGATGAGCTTCTTTCAAAGCAATATCAGGTTCTCGCAGGAAAAATTCCTGAAAGGTATAATGAGGTTGCTATAGTAGTTAATGAGAAAAATGAGATAAGTGACTACACCCTGTATTCACTTGGCCTAAAGGACAGCGATGAATTAAAGCAAATGATGAAGGATATGACTTCCGGCAAGGATATAACAGCCTCCGAACAGTCCAGCTACACCTATGATGAGCTGTTGTCACTTAAATTTAAGCTTCTTGTCAACACCGATTACTTTGAAAAGAAGGGTGATAAATGGATAGATAAGTCCTCTGATGAAATTTATGTTGCAAACAAGCTTACCTCTGCTCATGAGATTAAGGTCGTAGGTATATTAAAACCTGATACTGATTCAATTGCTTCGCAATCCACCGGTTTTATAGGGTATCGCTCCGACTTGATGAAATACCTTGTTGATGAAGTTAATAAAAGTGACATTGTTAAGCAGCAAAAGGATAACCAGGATGTTGATGTATTTACCGGAATCGCCTTTAAAACTGACGAAGAAGCTGAGGAGCCTATTTATACGATGGAATATATTAATAGTTATATTGCCTCTCTTCCAAGCGACCAGCAGGCTGAGTATAATGGCTATATTCAGCAGATGTATGCAAGTGGCATGACAGACGAACAGATCATTGAGTTGTTTGCTGAAAAAATGAAGCCTGAGTCTACTGATGCCACCTATGACGGCAACCTTACTCTTCTCGGCGTTGCTGATATAAATAAACCCAGCTCTATAAATATTTATCCAAAGGATTTTAAATCCAAGGATACGATATCTGATATCATAAAAAACTATAACAATAGCACACCGGATGATAAGGATGATATTACCTACACCGATTATATAGGACTTTTGATGTCTTCTGTTACAACTATTATAAATGCAATAAGTTATATTTTAATTGCCTTTGTTGCAATATCACTTATTGTCTCATCAATAATGATCGGAATCATAACTTACATTTCTGTTCTTGAAAGGACGAAGGAAATTGGAATACTCCGTTCTATAGGTGCATCCAAGAAAGATATATCCCGTGTCTTCAATGCGGAAACGCTTATTGTGGGATTTGTTGCCGGTACAATAGGCATAGGTATTACACTACTTCTTACAATACCAATCAATGCGATCATTCTTTCATTAACTGATATTTCGGGTATTGCAGTACTTCCATGGATGGGCGGCATAATTCTGGTGATCATTAGTATGGTGCTTACATTCGTTGCAGGCTTGATCCCATCCAGAATTGCAGCTAAAAAGGATCCTGTTGTAGCTCTTCGCAGTGAGTAATGCACAGATGTGAGCACAGTAAGTGTATGTTTATAGCTAATAAATTTACATGTGATATCAAGAAGTGCTGTTACTGATAATTCGGCAACAGCGCTTTTGGGTAACATCTGGCGTTTTATGACTATTACGACTTTATAGTTAAGCAATAATACCGAGCCTAGAGAAACACCTGTTATCACAACATGACAACAGGTGTTTATAACATCCATTCTTTCTTACTTAACTTCAGGCTATGCTCTTTTCCCTGTAATAAGTGCATATACTACATAAACAACAAACAGAAAAATCGCAAGGGGTATTACAACAGCAATAGCCCAGCGTAGCAGCTTAAGTGCTATAATTGCCAGTAAAGCTATAACTGCAACTGTAATAATAGTTTTAATTACATTTCTCACTTAAAATCACTCCTTCATTATTCTAGCCGTTCAAGCCAAATCCACCTTCTGGTTTGGTTAAAGCATGCATGCATTACATTTTATTCATTATATAATGCTTTAATAATAGATACGTAATTTTAAATATATTGTTTCACATTCACTATGAATATTTTACAGATACTTCCTCAATTGCTTTTATAGTACTGAGAATTTCATCACGCGTATTCATACATCCCACACTTAGACGTACTATTCCCCTTGTTAATGTGCCAAGTACGCTATGAGCAGACGGAGCGCAGTGTAGTCCTGCTCTGCATGCAATACCATAATTATGATCCAGTATATAGCTTAATTCGGTTGAATCAAGTCCCGCCAGATTAATTGCCATGATTCCTGAATTTCTATTAATATCATTCACACTATAAATGATTATTCCATTTATATCTTGTAAGCCATCAAATAGCAATTTTATAAGCGCATGCTTATATGCTTGAATATTACTTACTCCTACTTCTGCCACACACCGGGCTCCTTGGCCTAGTCCAACGATACCTGGTGTATTAAGTGTCCCGCTTTCAAGAAAATCTGGCATAATCTCAGGCTGATATTGATACTCGGAGTTGCTTCCCGTTCCACCCTCCATTAGCGGCCTTATAGGAATACCTTCTCTGACATAGAGACAACCTGTGCCCTGAGGCCCCATAAGCCCTTTATGACCGGGGAACGCCATCATATCTATACAATCTTCTTCTACATCTATATCCATTGAGCCTGCGCCCTGTGATGCATCTAGGAGAAAATATATCCCAGCCTCCCGTGCAATTTTTCCAATCTCTCTTACAGGCATTATCACACCATTAACATTAGATGATAGAGTGCAGACAATAAGCGCAGTATTACTCTTTATTTCGTTTTTGATAGAGCTAGGATCAATTTCTCCAATGCTATTACCCTTTATAACTGTCAATTCAATGCTAATATCTCTTTCTAGAGTCCTTAAGGGGCGCATTACAGAGTTGTGCTCCATTGCCGTAGTAATTACATTACAACCTTGCTTAGCTATCCCCTTTATTGCTAGATTAAGTGCCTCCGTGGCGTTTTTTGTAAAGCACAGACGCATAGTATCTTTTATTCCAAATAAGCTGCATAAGGTATCTCTTGCATATACAACAGCCATTCCCGCCTTGACAGACATAGCATGGCCTCCCCTGCCGGGGTTTGCGCAGTACTCCCGTAGGCACCTATCGATTGCATTATACACGCATTCAGGCTTGGGAAAAGATGTGGCTGCATTATCAAGATATATCATAGTAAGCACCATTCCGGTTTAAACATCTAATAACATACTATGTAAACTTTGATTTGCTGCTATTCTTTTAGAAGCATTAATTTATATGATAGTACTTGTAAGATTAACGTTTATATACATGGAGTTTACTTACTCCTATACGCCTTATGATTGAGCATTGAGTTAACTCACTAAAGTCATGTTTTCGTTGTCAAACCCCCGTCCCCATGACATGCTACGCCCTTAACATGCTAAAAGAGCTGGTACGATATGTACCAGCTCTTTCTATTTTTAATTTTGTTCCGCTTATGCCTTAGCAATTTTGCGGGATGCCTTTTTCTTCTCGCCTCTCTGCTGCCACAGCATATACAGCGGACTTGCAATAAATATTGTTGAATAGCAGCCGCTCAATATACCAACAGACAGAGGAAGTGTAAACTCCTTAACTGAACCGATATTGTATACAGAAGCGAATATATACAGTGTAAGTATACATATCAGGGTAGTTACTGATGTATTTATGGACCTGCTCAAGGTCTCAACAACACTTCTGTTAACAAGCTCGCCTACAGGCATTTTCTTGAGTATCCTTGAATTCTCTCTTATTCTGTCATAAATAACAACGGTATCATTTATAGAATAACCAATGATAGTAAGAACCGCAGCCACAAATGATTCATTAAGAGGTATTTTGAATATTACATATACTGTAAACATTACCATAACATCATGGATAAGTGCTAAAACAGCAAATATACCGGCAGATAATCCATGCATAATTCTGAATCTGAACCAAACATAAAGAACTATCAGCAGCGATGCCCAAAAAATCGAATATAGTGATTTTACCTTTATTTCATCGCCTATAAAAGGTTCTACACTGTTAACTTCAACCACAGCATTTTCGTCGACATTATACTCAGTAAATATTGCATCACGTACGCTGGTACGTTCTTCTTCTGTAAGAGTCTCTGAACTTCCAATGTTCAAAACAAGCAGGTTTATATCGTTTTCACTGGTCTCTGCATTATACGTCTTAGATTTCTGTACAGTTGCTCTTTTGCCTATAGTGCTCTTAACAATATCTACAGCCTTAGTTTCATCAAAATCTCCACTTGGCATTTCAATTTGCATAATTGTTCCACCCTGGAACTGAATGTCCATTTGAACACCATTTACTATCATTCCAATAATACAAGCAACTAATATTAATCCTGATAATATGAAACAATAATTTCTTTTTCCCATTATATCCATCATATTCATCTCACCCCCCTATACTCCATAAAGCCATGGTTTTTTAGCTACATCAACATCCGAAACAGCCTTCATCATCGTTCTTGTTAAAGTTAAAGCTGTAAAGAAGCTTATCACAACACCTATGAACAGCGTGTAAGCAAATGAAGTCATAGTTCCGGTACCAAATATATAGAGTATAACTGCAACTATAAGGGTTGTTACGTTACCATCCAGTATTGCTGAGAATGCTCTCTTGAAGCCTAAATCTATAGCTGCCTTAAGAGTTTTTCCATTACGCATTTCTTCCTTTATTCTCTCAAATATAATGACGTTAGCGTCAACGCCCATACCTACCGACAGAACAACGCCAGCAAGTCCGGGAAGCGTCATACTGATTTCTAACCATGATACTGCAAGAAGCTGCATCATCGCAAGCCCGAATAATGCGATACATGCAATAAGTCCCGGGAGTCTGTAGTACATTATCATAAACAGACAAACAAGTATAAATGCAACTATAAATGCTTTTATCGTTACGTCGAGAGCGCCTTTACCAAGAGTTGGGCTGATCGATTTAACAGATTTTGTTTCAAGCTTGAAGGGAAGAGATCCTGATCTTATAGTATCAGCAAGCTCTTTTGCTTCAGCTACAGCGACCTTGTCACTTGCGTTGCCCAATGTAATTCTTGCGTCACCATTAGTTATGTGGCTCTGAACTGTAGGCGCCTGAATGTACTGATCATCCATGAATATAGCTATTCGCTGACCGATCAATCTGCCTGTTGCATCAGCAAAGGCTTTTTTGCCTTCATCACTCAATGTAAGAGCAACCTGCATTCCTCCGTTTTCCATATTGGGCTCAGCCTTTGCATCTACGACCTGAGTACCTTGAAGTACAATTCTTCCTGTTGGCAGCGGGTTGCTATTATTATCAAGCTTGTCCTCATCAACCTCTTGGAATGTCAGGAGCGCAGTTTTACCAATCATCGCCAATGTGGCATCAGGATTATTGTAATCCTGTCCAGGAGCATAGGGGATTCTTAAAATAATTCTCCCACTGTCTACGTCTGTCGCTATTTCTCTATCTAATATACCTTCTTTATCAAGTCTTTTGCCAATTATAATTTTAGCAGTATCAAGATCGTCTTGTGTAGGCTTTGTACCATCATCGGTAACAGCATATAGCATGGCATCTATACCGCCGTTAATATCAATACCCGGTACTATACTGTTTATTCCGGGAATAGCTATGCCAAAGAAATTGCCCGCAAATGCTATATATGCAAATGCAGCAATCAAGGCAATAACAAGGAAAAATTTTAACCCGTTGTTCCCTTTCATCTGTAAAAATCCCCCTTTTTTTTCTTAAACCGCATATGCTATTATATATCTATCACTCCAGGTAGTCAATATTATTTGCCCCTGTTAAATAGTGCATAAATAGTGCTAAATTAGCTTCGTACCATTGATCAGAAGCTGAAAATTCAACCCTAGAAAAGCCGCAGCCCTTCTGTTCATCGTCATTCTTGCAAGAAAAATCTCAAAGTAATCCATAACAGGACATATTTGTGTATCTATCTGCAATACTAGATCAGCTGTTTTAGATGCAGTATCAACCGATATTACCGATCTTTCAACTGCATAATTTACCCTATCATGTATATCAAAAGTAGCAATGTCCCTGTTTCTGACCCTGCTCCTATGTACATCTGATTTATCTGCCAAAATCAATGCCGCAGAAATACTGCTTACTGCAGTTCCTGTCTTCTCATCATGATTTCCAATAGCCAGCATGATCTCAGCAGCTTCGCTTACATCCATTCCCATCCTTGTAAGCATTTCATATGCCAATATGGCGCCCGTATGAGCATGATCATTTCTATTTACTGCATTTCCTATATCATGCACATATCCCGCGATTCTTGCCAATTCGACCTCCCTTTCCGGATAGCCAAGCTTTTCAAGAATATTTCCGGCACTGTTCGAAACAATAGAAACATGCCTGAAGGAATGCTCCGTATAACCAAGGACCTCCATCTGTTTTTCTGCTATTGTTAGAAACGTTTTAACTTCCTCGCTCTTTTTTACATCCTGTAATGTAAGTATTTGTATCACCTCCTAAGTAGTCAAAATGTTTACTTCAGCTTGACTCAAGCTTCCACACCGTATACCTGAAGTAATTTAATCCCGGTGATCCGGCAAGCTTGCCTGTTTGCTCGGCAGCAATAGTCAGGAAGACTCGCTAAAGCCTCTGCTTTTCTAACCTGCTGCTATTATTTTGGGTTGTAAACTGCTGTGAAGAAAACACCTATTCTAATCTTAGTATTTCCAATCCAAAATTCGTTCATGCGAACATACTGATGGCACACATTTATTAAACATGTCATTGCCATTATCAGCTTATCTTTTTTAACGTATAAACAGCGAGGGGCAACAAGCCTCCCGCTGTTATGGTGTAACTATATTGGCATTAAAAGTCAAGTCAACATTTATTATAGCATACGTTAATACCCTTGTGAAGATATTTTGTTCACTATCGGTATTTATCAACTATGTAGTCAACTACTTTTCTTGTTGGTTTTATTCCTGTTAGTTTTATTCTTATTAGTTTTATTCTTGTTGGTTTTATTCTTGTTAGTTTTGTTGCTTTATTTATTGGCTCAGTTTATTTGTGTTTATCTCTTCTTGACAGTGGATTTATATTTCATTCCTTTTTTTGCATTAATGCCCGTTATACCACCTATTGCACCTGTCAAAATACCAATTACAGCCATAGTTATAGCATACCTGTCTATAACGAATGATTTGTACACTATACTGCTTAACAAATAGAGAACCAGCATATATATCAATCCAATCAGCCCGCCGTTCATCCACCCTTTACTCTTTACACCTCTTGTTGAAACAAGGCCTGCCGTGAACACGCTTGCGATTGTTATTACAATAACCGCGGGAGAAATAAGCCTTTGCGGAAAATCTGTATTAGATAAAATTAAAGCAAACAACATAAATAAAGGTATTGTAATAACATACGCAGTAAAAATTCCTTTGAGAATGGAAAAAAGGCTAAAATTTTTGCCTTCCAAATTAGCTGCATTACTATCTGTCGCTCTGGGCATATGTATTCCCCCCGCACACTTGTACTTTATAATATATTTATTACCTTGCAGAAAGGAATAGAACATTTTTATGCCAGAAAGAAGAAAAGGCTACTATTGCTTTTGCTAATACCTAAAAAAGCATAACAAAAAAGCTGAAGAATTAAAAGACAATGTCTTTTAATATTCAGCCAATTTATGAATGATCAAATCTTTTTTAAGACTCTACCGGCTTAACAACTTCCTTGACAGCCCATTTTTTTACGTTTACCTTTGCCCTTTCAACGCCTGTCTCGATCGTTACTTCGTCATCCTTGATATTGATAACCTTACCGGAAATACCTCCGATAGTAACTACTGAATCACCCACAAGAAGAGCATCAAGCAATGCTTTGGCTTTCTTATCCCTCTTTTTTTGAGGAAGGAATATCAGTAAGTACATTATTACTATAAAAAATACAAGATAGCCAACAGTAATTAGAAGGCTTCCACCGCCGCCATTAGGATCCATAAAATTCCTCCAATAATTTATTTTATTATGGGTCAACAAACCCTAATAATCATTTTACTTTTTGTAACCGTATGACTCAAAGAATCCCTTTTTAAAATCTCCAAGTCTATCATCCATTATAGCTTGTCTTACATTTTTCATCAAGTCTAATAAAAAATATAGATTATGCCATGTTGTGAGTCTTATACCAAGTACCTCCTGAGCTTTCAGAAGATGTCTTATATATGCTCTTGTAAAATTTTTGCAAACATAACAATCACACTCAGGATCAAGTGGTCCGAAATCTCTTGCATATTTTGCATCTCTAGCTATGATCCTGCCTCTGTGTGTCATAACTGTGCCATTTCGTCCGATTCGAGTCGGAAGAACACAATCAAACATGTCAATCCCGCGTATCGCGCCTTCTATAAGATAATCCGGGCTTCCTACACCCATGAGGTATCTTGGCTTATCCTCAGGCAGAAGCGGTACTGTGCATTCAAGCATCCTGTACATATCTTCAGCAGGTTCCCCTACACTTAATCCGCCAATAGAGTATCCCGGAAAATCAAGCTTTACCAACTCCCTTGCACTCTGCTCTCTTAGGTCTGGGTAGATACCGCCCTGTACTATTCCAAAGAGAGCCTGTTTGTCAGTATTCTTATGTGCTTCCTTGCACCGAGCGGCCCATCTCGTTGTTCTCTCAAGCGATTTTTTTGTATATTCGTGATCGCTTGGATAAGGTGTACACTCGTCAAATGACATCATTATATCTGAGCCGAGATCATTTTGTATCTTTACTGCAAGCTCAGGAGTGAATACATGCTTTGATCCATCAATATGAGATCTGAAGGTTACACCTTCTTCCTTTATGCTTCGCAGATCGCTAAGGCTGAACACCTGGAACCCGCCGCTATCTGTAAGTATAGGCCTGTCCCAGTTCATGAACTTGTGCAGTCCGCCTGCTTCTCTTATTAATTCATTTCCCGGCCTCATATAAAGGTGGTATGTGTTGCTGAGTATTATTTTCGCATTTATCTCCTTTAATTCATCTGGAGACATTCCTTTTACAGTAGCCTGTGTACCTACAGGCATAAACACAGGAGTTTCAAAGCTTCCGTGAGGCGTGTGAACAATTCCTAGTCTTGCGCCTGTTTGTTTGCATTTTTTTATTAACTCGTATTTTATCGCAGCCATTATTACCTCAATTATTTCGAATCTATATTATCTGTGATGAACGTTGCATCACCAAAGCTGAAAAATCTATATTTTTCAGCAATTGCTGTTTTGTATGCATTAAGTATGTTTTCACGTCCTGCTAATGCGCTGACAAGCATGATCAATGTGGATTCAGGCAGATGAAAATTAGTTATAAGCGCATCTACAATTTTAAAGCGATATCCAGGATATATAAATATGTTTGTCCATCCTTCAGACGCCTTGACATATCCATCATCCGAGCTTACTGTCTCAAGTACGCGGCAGCTTGTGGTACCGACTGATATTATTCGGCCGCCGTTTGCCCTTGTACTGTTTATTATATCAGCTGTTTTACTATTGATTTTATAGAATTCAGAATGCATAATATGGTTTTCTACATTTTCATCCTTTACCGGTCTAAATGTGCCCAGACCTACATGAAGGGTCAGATAAGCAATATTTACACCTTTTTTTGCTATTTTGTCCAACAGCTCAGGCGTAAAGTGAAGACCTGCTGTAGGCGCTGCTGCGGAACCCCTGTATTTTGAATAAACAGTCTGATATTTTTCTGGATCATCAAGCTTTTTAGTTATATATGGCGGCAACGGAACTATCCCGACCCTGTCAAGCACCTCCTGGAAGATTCCATCATACTCGAATCTGACAAACCTGTTCCCGCCTTCAACAACTTCAATAATTTCCGCACGAAGCTCATTATTGCCGAAAACAAATCTATTGCCGGGTTTAGCCTTTCTTCCCGGCTTAAGAATCACTTCCCAAATATCTTCCTTAACATTATTTAGTAGAACGAATTCTATTTTGCCGCCGGTATCCTCACGAACACCGATAAGTCTTGCAGGGATAACCCTTGTATCATTAAGTACAAGACAGTCCCCTGAATTAAGATAGTCCGGAAGGTCACTGAATATTTTATGTTCAATAAAACCTTTATTTTTATCAACAAGCATTAATCTTGAGCTGCTTCGGTCAACTGCAGGTTCCTGTGCTATCAGTTCCTGTGGTAAATCATAATAAAAATCGCTGGATTTCATTTTTCTCCCTGTTATCTCTTAAGCTGTATACTCATAGTGATTTGTAACTAAAATATTTCCATTACAAAAGAAATCATACATTATTAATTATATTTTTACAATATAATTATTCTCTTATTATAGTTATGTACTCTATCTGATTGTCTGCAAGATAAAGTCTGTCTTCAGCAAGAACATCATTCATTAAATTTAATTACTCTATTTTAGTTCCCTGGAAATAGTGAGTGAGAATTACGTCGTATGTTATTCCGGCTTTAGCCATACCAATTGCTCCCTCTTGGCTCATACCCACCGCATGTCCGTTTCCCTTACCGGTAAACGTATAGTTTTCAGGCACCAATGTAGCTTTACTTGTCGCACCATTAGCGCCAAGTATGGTCACCTTGTTATTGGAGGATTTAATGCTCCCTGTTCCGCTTGCCGAAATAACCTTTTTATCTCCTAGCTGTATTACCTTAGGCTCAGGAACAGCATATTGCATTGCAGATGCATCAACTCCACCTCCGGCTGCGGCTGTAACTGCAGAGACATTATATGCTGTTGTGGCGTATACATCTGCATCTGTTGAAATCGTATAAAGCTGGCTTTTTAGACCAAATATTCCTCTTGTTCTTTCGCGGTCAAAGTATGCAGGGTTGCTGCTTCTGTCGCCTTTTACCGCAAGCTGTGTAACTCTCCCTGATTCTGCTGTTTTTGTAATCGATATACCAATTATATTGCCAATATTTCCTACTATTGATTTTACATCAGAGGCGCTCAGCGTTTTGGTCCATGTATAAATTTTCTCATACTTATCCTCAACGCTTGTCAAATAAGGGTAAGAGGAATTCCATACATTCTTAACATCCTCCGTCCTACCTCCGCTTGATGCAAAATAGAACGTCAGCGCAGGTTTCCCGTTATATGTGAGAATTTTATCTGCTACCTGATCTATTGCATTATTGCAGCTTTGGATCTCAGCACTGTATCCCTTGTACACCTGACAGTGGGTGGTCGCACATAAATCAAAGCCTGTTTTTGAATGCTTTCCCATACTATTTAGTATATACATTTTAGCCGCTACAGTCTGTGCCTTTATCGCTTCCGCAGGGGATTTCCCTCCAATCTCACATGGAACATTACCATAGAGGTATTCATTCATTGATACTACATTTATTACTGTCATATCACTTCCGCTAAGTCTCTTTATCTCAAGAGCTCCTCTATAAGGAGTTCCTTTTATTTTAAATACAGACGGGCTATTTTCTGGAGCAGGCTTTACCCAGAAGTTCGCTATACTGCTGTTGAAATAGCAAAGCGGTTGATATTGTTCATTTACTGCAACTATTCCATTTGGTGAAGGTACAGTAATTGTATAACCCATTTCTCCTATCATTGGAATCAATTTTGCTATCTGCTCCTGGGCAGCTGTCTCATTAATAAAGGAATAGGCCCATACTTGCCAGCTGTCATTATACGCAATCGCTGCAGGTATCCCCATCTGCCTGTATAATGACGCTTGTGCTTCTGCTGTTAATGCATCAGTGTAATCACTACCAATTTTAATATGATAGGGGCCATACTTCTCACGATCTGCAATTGCAGTATCTGTATTAGATGTAGGATTATATTCCTTTAATGTCGATCCGTCATTATAATAATATGCATCCTTACGAACATATATTGAAGATGAGCCTGTTACCTTATATATCTCGTTAAAGAAGTCATCCTTCATAAAGCCTATACAAAGACCTGCAGCCGCAGATACATTAAAGAACGTCTGCGCAGTATTTACAGATACTGATGTATCTTTGTAATACAACCCTATTCTAATTTTATCAGGAACAGCAGCGTCTGCTTTAAATAATGGAGATACTGTTAATAACATTACCGCTGCCATGCATAAAGCTGTAACCTTCTTAAAAAAGCCTTTATTCATATTGAGAGCCCCTTTTCATTAGTAGGTATCAAAACAATATAACAATTCTTATTACATGTATTCGACACTTAAATGCCTCTTTCCTCTTATATTGTCGTATTTATCAATTTTGTGATTATTTTTTAATATTTCTGTAACATAAGTACATATTGGGTTGCAGCCGTTTTGGCAAAATCTGCATAGATTATTAGTAATTTGCAGTACAATATTGAGATCAAAAATAAAATAAGAAATATTAAAACAATTGACATTACATATACCTGATGATATTATTATAAAAAGCTTCAAACAGAAGTTAAAAGATGCTTCTTTTGAGCCGCAAAAACATAATATATAACGGTAGAGGCGCATTTAACATGAGTACGGATCCGGAGAACTGCAGGGTTCCATGAAGTATCATGAAAGGGTTAAATGCCGAAGGATAATTTATCTGTAAAATTTTATCCTGGTTGTTAGTGTAAATAACATTGCAACTGTCATCATTGCTATGATGGAGCGCTATCAGTTCAAGGCACGTTCCCTATTCAGGGATCTATATGTAATCGAACTGTTGGCACTTGCCAGCAGTTAATTTGTTATATAGGCATTTTTTGCTACTCAATAAAAATAGTATTTAGAAAGCAGGAGGTATAATTATGGATAAAAAACTAAAGGTTGGCGTACTTGGTGGAACAGGTATGGTTGGGCAGCGTTTCGTAACACTTCTGGAAAACCATCCATGGTTTGAGATTGTTTCAATAGCAGCAAGTTCAAGGTCAGCAGGCCTTCCTTACGAAAAAGCGGTAGATGGTCGTTGGAAGCTTGATCAACCAATGCCTGAAAAAGTTAAAAATATTATAGTGAAAAATGCAACTGATATCAAAAGCCTTTCAGACGAAGTTGACATGGTTTTCTGCGCTGTCGACATGAAGAAGGATGAAATACGTGAGCTCGAAGAAGCATACGCTAAAGCAGAAATACCTGTTATATCCAACAACTCTGCTCATAGGCTTACTGGTGATGTACCAATGATCATACCGGAAATAAATCCTGAGCATACAGCCATTATTGAAAAGCAACGGAAGCGCCTTGGAACAAAGAGAGGCTTTATAGCAGTCAAATCCAATTGCTCACTTCAGAGCTATGTCCCTCCCCTCCATGCACTCAAGAGCTTTGGCCCGGAAAAGATTCTGGCCTCTACCTATCAGGCAATTTCAGGTGCAGGAAAAAGATTCAGCGACTGGCCGGAAATACTTGATAATGTAATTCCATATATCGGCGGTGAAGAAGAAAAAAGCGAAATAGAGCCTCTGAAAATATGGGGAAAGATTGAAGGAGATAAAATTGTTCCTGCGACAATGCCTGCAATTTCCGCTCAGTGCTACAGAGTTCCTGTGTCAGATGGTCATTTGGCATCTGTTTATGTCAGCTTTAAAAATAAGCCATCGAAGGATGAAATTCTGAGCTGCTGGAAAGAGTTTAAAGGTAAGCCTCAGGAGCTCAAGCTTCCAAGCGCTCCGGCACAATTCCTCAAATATTTTGAAGAACCTGATAGACCTCAGACAAGGCTTGACAGAAATACTGAAAATGGAATGGGAATATGCGTAGGCAGATTGCGTGAGGATAATCTTTTTGACTATAAGTTCACCTGCCTGTCACATAATACAATAAGAGGGGCTGCAGGCGGCGGAGTTCTTATGGCAGAATTATTGAAGTACGAAGGTTGGCTTTGATACAGGGCATTTAATAGGATATCGGTAGATTACTGTATCAGATTATCTATATTTTATTTGTTGAAAGGATGTTTTTATGAAAAAGTGTGTTTTTACCGGTTCAGGTGTAGCTATCATTACCCCATTTACAGAAGACGGTGTAGATTATGATAAGCTTGGAGAGCTTATTGATTTTCAGATAAACGAAGGCACTGATGCAATAATTATCTGTGGCACCACCGGAGAATCCTCCACCATGACCGATGATGAACATATCTTAGTTATTGAGTACTGTGTAAAGAGAGTAAAAGGCAGATTGCCGGTTATTGCAGGAACAGGAAGCAACGACACAAAATATGCGGTAAATCTTAGCAAACAGGCTCAGGATGTAGGCGCCGATTCTATACTTACAGTTAGCCCATACTATAATAAAACTACACAAAGAGGCCTTTATGAGCATTTCAAGGCAATTGCTCAAGCTATTGATATACCTGTTATACTCTATAACGTGCCATCGCGGACTAACCTCAACATAAATCCTGAAACTATAAAGAAGCTTTCTGAAATAGAAAATATAGTTGGAATAAAAGAGTGCAACCTTAATCAGGTAGGTGAAATCATTAACTTATGTGGTCCTGATTTTACGGTTTATTCAGGAGAAGACGGACTTGTTGTTCCGCTGATGTCTTTAGGCGGAAAGGGTGTAATATCGGTTATGGCAAACTTAATACCAAATGACACACACAAGCTTTCTGCAGGAATGCTCTCTGGAGATCTCGAAAACAGCAGGCTGCTTCAGCTTAAGGCCCTGGATCTTGTAAAGGCACTTTTTATTGAGGTCAGTCCTGTACCTATCAAGGAAGCCATGAATTTAATGGGTTTCAATGTTGGAAAATGCAGAATGCCTCTTGTTGATATGGCTGAAGAGAACAAAAAAACGCTAATAAAGGCAATGAAGGATTATGGACTAAAGCTAATTTAAGATAGGGAGTGTAATTTTTTGATAAATATATTATTGATTGGCTGTAATGGTAAAATGGGTAGGGTCATATCAAAGCTTGCCGAGCAATATGAAGACCTTCGTATTGCAGCCGGTTATGACTTAAACGGAAGTTCCGGAAATAACTATCCGGTGTTTACACGTCTAGATGACTGCAACGTACATGTAGATGTTATTGTCGATTTCTCTAACCCTGCTGCTTTTGACAGTATTATAGCTTATGCACTGTCAAATAAGCTCCCTGTCGTAGTTGCCACTACAGGCCTTTCAACTGCTCAGAAGAACAATTTAGAGCTTGCATCTAAAAAAATCCCGGTATTCTTCTCCTCAAATATGTCGCTTGGAGTAAATTTGCTTATTGATTTGGTTAAGAAGGCAGCAAAGCTTCTTGAACCCAATTTTGATATTGAGATCATTGAAAAGCATCATAATCAGAAGCTTGACGCTCCAAGTGGCACAGCGCTGTCCATTGCTGATTCGATAAATACTGTACTTGAACAAAAGTGTGACTATGTTTATGATCGTCACTCAAGAAGAAAGAAGAGAAGCAAATCAGAGATCGGCATTCATGCTGTCCGCGGCGGTACAATTGTTGGTGAGCATTCTGTTATCTTTGCAGGTAATGATGAGGTAATAGAGATATCACATTCTGCTATGTCAAAGGATATATTCGGCACCGGTGCTTTAAGAGCAGCCAGGTTTATATACAGCAAAAAGCCCGGCCTTTACAGCATGGAGGAGCTTATTGCTGAAAGCAATTTCTGAACGTATGGTGTATTATGGAGGTGTATAGTATGTCTGAAAAGCCCGTATCGAATTTGAGTGTTACATATAATGTAGCAGTGGTGACTATAGATAAGCTTCCAAATGATACTAGGTTTATATCTGAACTATTCAACTCAATTGCTAAAAGAGGTATTAATATTGATATGATTACCCAGGCTCCGCCCTACCGCGGTAGTGTCTGTATATCCTTTAGCCTGCTGTCCAAAGATCTTGTGAATGCACTCAGCGCACTTAATGAGTTCAAGAAAAATGCAAAGGATCTTAGAATAGAAATTGATGCTGACAACACAAAGCTTCAGGTTTTCGGTGAAGGCATGAAAAGTGTCCCCGGTGTAGCAGCAAGACTCTTCACCTTACTTGCTAATAATGGTATTGACATCAAGCTTGTTACCACTTCTGAAACAGACATTTCGTATCTGATATTTGAAAAGGACGTTGATAAAGCCGTTAATGCTATTATGCAAGAATATCAGCTCATATAGCTGCCATTTTGAGTTATATGGCTATTAATTAGAAAGCTGTATCAATTATTACCCCTCTTTAGGCTGTTTATCTGTTCTTTATACTAGTTAATAACAAAAGGTGCCGCAAAAATCTTATTGCTAGATCGTCTGCGGCACTCTTTATTATTAATTCAACATCATACTAATTTTTAATTATTTTATAGCCTCATTCCTTGACTGAACTTGTTACTGTAGTACCCATCCATTATCAGTAGCAATCCTTTAGGGCCTAGTGTCTACTGACGGTGTCTATCACATAAGAGTAATTTACTAGAAATATCTCTTTACACCGTCTTCTCCTTTTACACCGCCATCATCCTCTTCAAAGCTTTCATTGTCTGTATTGCTGTAATTATCATTATTTTCTTTCGGCTTAACGTCCGAACTGCTTAATAGGCTCTGTCCTTCCCCGCTTACCCTACTATCCTGAGTCTCGGTAGAATCATTTTCTTCATCCTCTTCATCATCTTCATCTTCGTCGTCATCTTCTTCATCATCGTCTTCTTCCTCTTTCTCAACTCGAGAAATCATATATTTCTTAAGCTTAGGATAAGCATAGAAATTAGAAATGAACCCTGTAAGGCCAACGGTTATGAAGAAGTAAAGAATTAATCCGATTACCGGACTAAAAGGTATTATTACTCCAAATGTCAAAAGGATTATTAGGCAGTTAAGAAGCACTATTCCTACATTAGGTAAAAACTTGATTATGGCAAATATCAATGAGTTCTTGTATATCTGCTTGATACTTAAATCAAAGGTAATCATGACTGGATAAATATACATATTCATACAAGCAAAGATCAAAAACATGACGACAAGCAGAGAGGCACCTATAGTCATTATCATACCTTGAGAGCTAAGTAAAATGTATGCTCTTATTGACCAGATCATAAAAAATGTCAGGAAAAAGTTAATAGCAGCAACAATAAGGCTCTGCTTCATATTCTTCTGAGCAGTTTCTTTAAAATCGCCCCATAGGAATGCATGCTCCTCACGGGAATAATTTCTTAAAATATACGTTACACCAGCTTGTACGGGGCCAATAACGACCATGGACGTACACATTAAAAGTGCCAACAAGACAAACTTAATTACAATATCGCTTAATAATGCATTTGAATCAGTCATAGCATCCGGTACTATATTAGGAAAGAAAAAAACTAATATGAACATGCCCAACAGAGTGATCGGTATGCTGAAAAGCACATTCATTAAATTTACCTTAACAATGTTCCAAAACTTTCTTTGTAGTATCTCAAAAAAGACTACAAAAGGTGCTTTGGGTGGAGCATCCTTGGGTACACCAGGTCCCGGCTTTGAATAATCAAAAAGTCCAAAAAAACCAGCCATTGTTTTTCCTCATTTCATATTTAAAGTTTTTATTATTACTAAAATCATGATAGCTTTCTATTCAGCTACATTAATTCTAGCAGTTGTTCTTCTATTATTCAACAGCTAGATTATTAACTTAATGTTAAATATTCCATATATATTGAATATTTATATGAGAAGCAACAGACTATGGAGCATTAAACAGCAACACATTACTGCCTTTCATTTTATCGAAATAATCTATTGCAGTTATACATATTCTCCATTAATGGATATGCTATATGTATTACAAATATCAGCAACTGCTTTGGAGTACAAACAAGTAACAATAATTATTCATGACAGTCCACGTAATGGTCCTACTATGGAAGAATATTCCATGCTCACAACTGATGAGTAATCAAAATCGAATAATCATGTCATCAGCATGCTTTGTTTACCCCAGTAGTTGGATGATAATTCTATATAGATTATACTCCGGCAGCATTTTCACTCTAGTTTGGGCCATGTGAGAGCATGAAAACGAAAACCCACTTTGTAGAATTGTTGCAACTACCTTGACTCGCCATGGTTGCACTTACTTTGTCAATTGACACACATATTTTTTTGCTTGATTTTAAAATTTGTTATTGACATAAAAGTCTTATGTTAGTATAATAGATTCTGCTGGCAGGGAGTCAGCAAATCCTTAGAGAATGCGGTCGTGGCGGAACTGGCAGACGCGTACGTTTGAGGGGCGTATGGGAGACCGTATGGGTTCAATTCCCATCGACCGCACCAAGTAAAAACTACTGAATTTATTCAGTAGTTTTTTTATGTTTACTTCTGGTTATTGGTATGCATTTGTAGCATTCTCCCTTTAACATAATAATCTGCAGCAATAGCTAACAATCATATTGCTTAGAAACATAATCGGAATAAATAGCGCTGCCGGTCCTACTCTGATAAACATTCTTTAAAGCTAATTATCAGCCTCCATACAGAGTCCTGCTACCATGTATTATTTTTAAGACCTACTATCCACTTGCATGTAAGGAACGGTAGTGCTGTTTGTGGAGATTACTTTTCCCGCTCCATAGGCATACTGCCTAGCACATAGATATATAGGAGCGACTGCAATGCTTGTGAGACAGAACTTCTTAGCTGTACATTAAAAATGCTATACTCGAGCACCATGGTAGGTGTTTGGAAACATAATCGGAATAAATAGCGCTGACGTCCCTTCCCTGATAAACATTCGTTAAGGCCAATTAGTAGAGGGATAGTCAATACTGTTTGTATTTATATGCTTTTGAGAAAATCCAGCTTTGTGAAATCTCTTTCCAGCTGCTCACGCAGATAACGCCTTATTACTCTTTCCAATTCCTCCAGCACTGCGGCAGATAGGCCGAATTTGAAGAGATCCTCCATTTTTGAATAAATGATGTACTGTATAGCCCTTGATGCGCCCGGCGATAAAAGTAAAGAATATTTATCAGCTGAACTGCAGTTTTCCCTATCACAAATAAATCCACACCTTGAAAAACTAAAGGAGTACAATTTTTCAGCTTCCTGCCCACATACTATGCACGAAGCTGTATGGGGCGCATAACCAGATACAGATAATGCCCGCAGTTCGAATATTCGCGAAATAAGCTCAGGCTGTTTATCTGTTTTGGCCAACATATGAAGAGAATTAAGAAGGAGCTGAAGCAGTCTTGATGAAGGTTGATTCTCTTGTGCCAATTCTAGCACAATGTCCATAAAATGCGCTGCATATGTAAGCTTTTCCATATCATTTCTTATTTCATAGAATGGTTCTATAACATCGCAGCTATTAATAGAGTACATTTCCTTGCCGCTGTAAAAGACAAAATCACTATAGCACATTATCTGCGATGCGGCCGATATTGCAGATTTAGGCCGTTTCCCGCCCTTTGCAAGTGCTGAGATCCGGCCATGCTTCTTAGTTAATATTGTTACAATCTTATCGGCCTCTCCTACATCGACCTCTTTAATTACTATCCCCACGGTATTTAAAAAAGCCATAGTACGATCTACAGACTGAAGATGCACTTATGCCTGTTTCGGGGTTTCCTCTTCCTCCGGTGCTCTATTATTTTCCTCAGTTCTGTTCCTTTCCTCAATTTCTTTAAAAAATAAATAGGATTCCAGTATACCTGTATTAATAAATGTGTTCCACGCAAATTCCATAAACATCAGTACAATACCCCCTTGTCTTTGCTAAGCTGTTTCAAGTAACTCTTACCTTGATTTAAAACACTTCAATTCAAAGAAAATTTTCTTTTTTAGAAAAGTTTTCTTTCCTTAGCAGTGTTTCAACGAGGCTGTTCGCAAGCAATCTTGCTGCTCGCCCATGCATCCTGGGCGTGAGATATGCTCGCCGCCTGACAACCAAATCGGTACCCGCATCTTGTAGAAGTGGGTGACATACTATACCTCGTTATATTACTCTAAAGTTTTTGTTAGTATACTTGAAATATTGTACAAGCATTTTTCCAAGGGATAGCAATTGCGATATAACCTTTAAATAATTCAGCTGCACGATATATGGTGAGTTAATGCAGGTTCATCCACAGTATATTGCATAGTGGAACTTCAAATATTGAACACCGCAAATCCCCATGGGTAACAATTTTTATTTATAGCCCAATGTTTTCAGCATATTATCACTATTTCTCCAGTCCGGCTTAACCTTGACCCAGAGCTTCAAAAACACTTTTACACCCATAAGGTTTTCAATATCGGCTCTAGCTAACGAGCCAATGTTTTTTAGCATCTGTCCTTCCTTGCCAATAAGTATTCCCTTATGAGTTTCCCTCTCACAGTAGATATTAGCTTCAATATCAATAAGGCTCTTTCCCGGACGTTCCTTGAAGGATATGACCTCGACGCCGGTTCCGTGCGGAACCTCATCAAGCACTAGCTTAAGGATCTTCTCTCGTATCATCTCGGCAGCTATCATTCTTTCAGGTTGATCGGTTATCAGATCGTCTGGGAAATACCTTGGTCCTTCAGGAAGTACCTTTTTGAGCTCCTTTACAACAATGTCAGTACCTTCATTATTTAAAGCAGATATTGGGATGACTGCCTTGAAATCCATTACTGAAGTAAAGTTGTTTATGCGAGAAAGTAATTGTTCCTTCTTAACCAGATCAATCTTGTTAATAATAAGGAAAACTGGAGTTTTCAGCTTCATAAGCTGCTCCATTATAAACATATCACCTGCTCCCGGCTTTTCATCAGATGCTTCTGCAAGAAACAATACAACATCTACCTCATTGAGAGTATTCTCTGCTAAATTCACCATATACTCTCCCAGCTTGGTCTTGGGCTTATGTATACCTGGAGTGTCAATAAATATAATTTGGCTGTCCTCCGAATTTATAATCGTCCTGATGGTATTTCTGGTGGTCTGAGGCTTATCTGAGATTATTGATATCTTCTCACCTGCTAATTTATTTGAGAGAGTCGATTTACCGACATTTGGTCTTCCTACTATAGTTACAAAGCCTGATTTAAATGACATAGCTTCCTCCTGATGTATTAATAAGTTTATTTTATATTAGTTTTTCACATTGCTCTAGTTCTTATTTCCAAAATGCCTGAAACAATAACAGTGTAACTGCAAAGCCTATAAAAGCACCTGCAATCAATTCAGCAACGTTATGTATTTTACCCTCTAATCTACTTTGTACTACAAGAAGCGAAACAATTAAAAACAATATTGTAATGCTTGCATTATTTGTCCAAAGCGCTACAGCTGTAGTAGCCGCAAAGGATATCGCCGCATGACCGCTTGGCATTCCTCCACTGAACAGTGTACCTCTTTTAAAAAATCCCTTAAGCAGCAGCACTAACAACATCGTAACAATAATTGCAATTACCGTTATATGCATGGGAGCCTGCTTTATTCTTACAATACCTATTTCAAGGGTTGAGCTGACTCTGTCAAAAAATATAAAATACCCGACTAAAACTGAAAGTATGGCAGAAACAAATACCGCACCAGCCGCTGTATCTTTAACTAACTTAGCTTTGGGATGATAAACTCCGATAATCGTATCAATAACGACTTCTATTGCTGTATTAAAAAGCTCGCATATAATGACAATTGCTATAGTAATACAGACTATTATGAATTCTACCCTTGTAAGGTTGTAAAACAACGACATAATTAGGACTACAGCAGCTGCAAGTATATGAAGCTTCATGTTTCGCTCGCTTCTTATAGCTGCAATTATTCCATTTACTGCATTATTAAAGCTGTCTATCAGGTTCTTATTCTTCATTGCGCTTCAACCCCAGCTTTTCTAATACAAGCTCCTGCTTTGACATCATAACATGTTCATCACACTTTTCTATATGGTCATAACCCAGCAAATGAAACATACCGTGAGAAGTAAGGAAAGCAATCTCCCGCTGAAGGCTATGACCATATTCCTCTGCCTGCCTGATCGCAGTTTCTGTTGATATAACGATATCGCCGAGTAACAATAAGCCCTTATCTCTATCATAATCTTCAGATTGTGACGTGATCTTACCTTTTTCCATATCAGCCATGGGAAATGACAATACATCTGTAGAGCGGTCAATATTTCTAAATTGTCTGTTTATTTTCTGAATTGATATGTCGTCTGTTAAAAGAATGTTTACCTCACAACCAAACCTTATATTTTCACTTTTGAGGCACTCAGCTACTGTTTTCCTCAGCAGTTGTTTATATTCTTCTTCAAAAGGCATTACTGTTTGCTCGTTTTCAAAATAAACCTCTGTTTCACTTATGTCCTTAAGCTTCGGATCTGGCTTTTTCATTCTCCTCATTACCCTTCTCTAACTCACGACCGGATGAATCATTTCCCTCTGTGGCCTTTTGTATATCCAAATTAGTATCTCTCAATTCTCTTTCATAAGCATCATTTTGATCAATCGGCTTTTTCTTTACAATCTCCGGATATTCTGCCCGTTCATGGAAATAACCGCCAAATACCCGCATGAACGATTTTGCCACTGTATCCAGATCCTTTAGTGTAAGGTCACACAAATCAAGCTGCCCGTCGTCAAGCTTATCCTTTATTATCTTTCTTACTAGTCCTTCTATCTTGCTTTCTGTTTTATCAGGCATTGCTCTTACAGCTGCTTCAACTGAATCAGCCAGCATAACGACTGCCGCTTCCTTTGTAGTCGGCCTGGAACACTGGTAACGGAAATCCTCCTGCTTGATGATATCATCCTTATCAAGCTTCTTCGCTTTGTAATAAAAATATGCTACTAACGTATTTCCATGATGCTGACTTATTATACCACGAACAGCTTCGGGTATCTTGTATTTTTCAGCAATTTCTACGCCATCGTTTGTATGAGAGGTAATAACAAGTGTACTTAAACTGGGAGTCATTTTGTCGTGTGGATTATCAGATATCTGGTTTTCTTTGAAAAAGCTTGGGCGCTTGAGCTTACCGACATCATGGTAATAAGCCCCAACTCTTGCAAGTAAAGCATTACCGTTAATTGCTTCAGTTGCAACCTCTGCAAGATTTCCAACCATGAGACTGTGATGGTATGTCCCCGGAGCTTCCAGAAGCAGCTTTTTAATCAGTGGATGATTAGGATTTGACAATTCCAAGAGCTTTAGTGGAGTTATTATATTGAATGCACTTTCAAAAAACGGCAACATACCTATAGTCAGAATAGTAGATAACATACCGTTGACAGCTACAAACAGTGCATTTTCTGCAATAGATATAAGTGCGCTTTTGTTAATTAGACCAATACATGCAACAACTATTGCGTTTACTATTGCAATAACAATTCCTGACATCGAAATTCGGCTTCTCTGATTTGCGCCTGATACAATGAATGCCGCAAATGTCCCGCCAATGACCGATGTATACAAAAATGCCTGATTGCCGCCCGTCATAAATGCTATTGCTAATGAAACCAGCAGATTTATAACTACGCCCAGTCTCAGATCCAACAAAATCGAAATGAGCATTGGTATCATGAATACGGGTATCAAGTATGGGCTTAACGGGCAAATGATCCATGCGACCAGTAGTACAAGCAAAACAATGACTGATATAAGAATGAGGTTCTTTCGGCTGTTTAGCAAATTACTGCAAAAGAAAATCATATATAGCATTAATGTAAGTGCCAAAAGAATAATAACAGCAAGAATACCACCCGCAAAGGCATAATCCGGTTTCCCTGTTTCAAGCAGATCCAGCTCCTTCAGCACTTCAAGCTTATCCTGGGTAACGACATCCCCATAGCTTAGTATTCTGGCACCTTCCTGTATTATCTGTTTATTTTCCATAGCCGCATTGTATGCTTCAGTCTTCTTTTCGTTAGTCTTCTCCTGATCTACAACGCTATTAGGAACAACAAATACATTTGCCATAAGGCTTCCAATATTTTTAAGCTCCTGCGACAAATCGCTGCTCTGGTACCTGTTTTGAAGAAAGCCTATCTTGCCTGCCAAATTGTCGGCATTAATATCTTCCTTCATTATCGAACTAACCAGCTCTCTGGTGATCTTATCAAAGGCTTCAAGCTCATTCTCACTTACCTTTGTTATGAGATAATTGACCTGATCACCTGATAAAGACACTCCAAAGTCCGTTTTTCTTTCTTCAAGCTCCTTTATAGCTTTTTCCTGCTCAAGTGCAAGCATTTCATTATAATTGCTGCTCTTTTTACTTATACCCTGCTCCTGTAGATTTCTATCTACACTCTGCCTGCAATCTTTTATAGTATTAATAAATTCATCAGTTTTGTTAAGAACATCAAGTGGTACATTCTCAAGCCTTGTCATTATCGGTGGTATTGAATCTGCTGCATTTTCTGCCAGCTCGACTGTAAGCATTGTATTCTCAATATCACGTGGGGCTGTAATGTCGTAATTAGATTTTTCTCCTAAACTCAGCTTGTACTTTTTGGGCGCAGCACTGCTTTCAACCAGCAAAAAAGCCAGGATAATGGTAACAATACAAATTATTGAACGATGTAGTGTTTTATTCTTCATATAGTTCTTCAATTGTTTATTGCTGCTTTTTTGCTTTCTGCCCTTTGTGTGCAACACCAGACCCCCAATCATTACAATATGAATAAGTTATTAGCTCTTATGCGAATCATACTTTTCATAAGCCTTTATAATCTTTTGTACCAGTTCATGTCTGACAACATCCTTTTCGGTTAAATAAATAAATTCTAGTCCTTCGACATCCTTCAATACCTTCATTACCTCCCTAAGGCCTGATTTTTTGTCGTTCGGGAGGTCTATTTGCGTTATATCGCCCGTTACTACCACTTTAGAACCAAAGCCAATACGTGTCAGGAACATTTTCATCTGCTCAGGAGTTGTATTCTGAGCTTCATCCAGTATTATGAAAGAGTCATCAAGCGTTCTGCCCCTCATATATGCCAAAGGTGCTATCTCGATCATCCCTTTGTCAAGATATTTCTGATACGCCTCTGCTCCCATAATTTCATAAAGAGCGTCATATAGTGGCCTTAAATACGGATCTACCTTATTTTGCATATCTCCGGGAAGGAAGCCCAGTTTTTCGCCTGCTTCTACAGCTGGCCGTGTCAATACGATCCTGTTGAATTGCTTGTCCTTAAATAAGGTTACAGCCATGGCCACCGCTAAAAAAGTCTTTCCTGTACCTGCAGGACCGATTCCGAAAACAACAGTATTATTCTTGATGGCATCGACATACCTCTTTTGTCCAAGCGTTTTAGACTTGATCTGTTTACCTCTGGCAGTCATACATATACAATCGCCTGAATACTGCCTTACCTTGTCCAACTGGCCTTCAGATGCCAGATCTACCAAATAGCTCACATTCTGCCTTGTTATAGGGTCGCCCTGCACAGCCATTGCCATAAGTCTCTCGATAATTGCTGTCGCTTTCTCGATATTCTCCTTGCTCCCTGTAAGCTTTATCTGATCATCTCTTGTTATCAGCTTTATATCTAACCCATCTTCGATAATTCTTATATTTGTGTCAAAATTACCAAATAAATTGATTGCGTCCTCAATTTTCCCAAATTCGATTACCTTTTCAGTACTATCTTCCAATCAATTTCCTCCAATCTGTCTGCTAACGCCTATATCCTCAAGGCATTCCAGCGTAACCCTAGCAATGATTCCTGTTTCTTCATTTTGAATGAACTTAACATTCTTCTTTATTATTTCGGCATTATCAGGTATACATTCAACAACTTTATTATACGCTTCTTCTGTGGCAATTCTTTTTGCATCCTCTTCATTTACAGTCATTTGGACTGTATTCTCCTCATAATAGTTCTGTGTGACCCATTCAATAGGAAAGACAAGATTTGGACCTATAGAAAGCTTTTTTCTTATTTCTTCACTTGAATACTCCTTGAATTTGTTTTTTCTATGCAATAAATTCAGCTTTGAAGAAAAGATTACAAGAGAATGATCCTTAACTATTCTGCCTGTCTGAAGCCTTTCCACCTCGGTTAGCCTTACCGGAACCTCCTCCTGATACCATGTTCTGGCTAAAACTGTCCCCATTGCATGTACAAGCATGAATTCATCTTTTTTGTTCTCAAATGTCACCTTTCCCGAGATCAGAACCTGACCCTCAGAAACAGTCTCACCTTCAGTGACCGCTTCCTTGCCTCCTTTAGCTATTACCTTTTTTATTACCCCATCTTTTTTAGCAACAACATCACATGGCGTATCATCGGGTATAATTTCAGGCGCGGGTATTCTCTCTCTTAATTCAACGCTTACCCTTGTACCCTTGACCATGATACTTATCCATGAAATATCGTCTGAGCCAAGCATCATACGGTTTACAGCCTCGTCCGTATTTATGCTGAACTTAAATGCACCAGCTTTAATGCCCATCTGTGCCAGCTCTGATTCAAGCTTGCTTGTTTCTAGCTTAACATTGCCTGTTATATCAATACTCCATATAAAAGACGACAAAAAAATTATTAATCCAATAAATAAAACTGCACCCGCAAAAAATAATTTTCGCTTTCGATATCTATTAAAAATAAATGGCAGACCAACCTTTTTCAGCAGTCTTACCTTACATTTTGATTTCCTGGCAATCGGGCGTATAAGCCTAAAGCCTTTTATACCCATCCGCATGGTAAGCAAGTGCTCTTTTTGCACACGAACGTCCCAAAGGAGGATCTGTCTGCGTGCACATATATTTAAAAACTTTTCAGTGAAGTATCCTTCGACAATAATAATAACATATCCACGCCAATAATTCCATATCCTAAGCAGCAACAAGAGACTCACCCCGCATTTACATTTATCTAGTGATTATTTTGTCGCGTCATCGCTAGCAAGTGCAATCCCGGTAATTATTCCGGAAATAATAATATTCTCCCTAGTTATCTCCCGGATCTGCATTTTTTCGCCGTATATTTTAATAACACCGAGGCCTGTGCTTACCCTTATCTGTTCACATTTAAACTCTAAAATAGTCTTGTAATTTTCCAATAATAAATCACTGTTCCCGACAATAGTCATCTTTGGAATGTCAAGAATCAAATCCTTGGGCAATTCCAATGCGTCAGTAACCTTTTCTGCTATTCCTGGTTTATGTATTTTTTCTTTTTTATTGGCGTTTTTCCTCGCCATAAGTCATTCCTCAGTCTTTTCCGGTGACAGTAACTCCTTTGGGTCACCAAATATATATCCTTTATCTTCAGCACCTTTAATAATGCCATCCAGCCCTTCAGCATTATCCTTTGAAACAGCATGGAGCAGAATTACTGCTCCGTTATGCAGGTTTCGCATCACTATATCTCTAGCATATTCGGAACCTCTGATTTTATCACGATACCAATCATCATATGCAAAGCTCCAAAAAAGATTGCAATATCCAAGTTGTTCAGTGATAGCAAGTGTTCGCTCGCTGTATTCACCCTTTGGAGGTCTAAGAAAAACCATGTTCTCGCCGAATTTTTCATTAAATGCTCTGTCAAGACCTAATAGTTCCTCCTCAAGCTGCTTATCATCAAGTCCCGGCAGGCTGGGATGATGTATGGAATGGTTTCCCACATAGTGACCCTCTTCTACCATCCTTCTGACGAGTTCCTGCTGACCGCTAAGATAAGGTCCGGTTATAAAGAAAATTGCTTTTACTCCATTATCTCTAAGCGTATCCAGTATTTGCGCCGTATAGCCGTTTTCATAGCCCTCGTCAAAGGTTAGATAAATAACCTTCTTTGATACATCGCCCAAATACTTCGCTCCATATTTTTTTAGAAGCTCCGGAGCGCCGGGATCAGCTGCAGGCACCTGATTGTCAGGTCTTCGTGAAATACCCCAGCATAAAAGCTTATTACTGAGATTTCCATTAAGCTTATCCCTATTTTCGCTATTGCTTTTTTTCTTTTCTATTTTTTGGGATTTTACTGCCCTGGCACTACTTACAGTACTCTTCCCTTCAGACAAACTGCCACTTATTTCTATCTCCAGATTTAGATCGCTGAAGCTGCTGGAATAAACCCCTCCAAGATCACTTAATGCAGTTTTGTCTGAAGCTTGAACCGAGCAGCCCTGCAGCAAAAGAGTTGTTATGATCGACAGTGAAATAAAGCGGGCAAAGCTCAGAAAAGTTTTTCGGGCATATTTACACATCATCAAAAGCCCCCCTGTTTTTGCTTTAGGCTAGCTTAAAAAAAGCCCCGGCTTTCATATCAACATATCGCTGGTATTTCAAGTCAAGGCTGTATGCCTACTTTATATTCATATTATTATTTCATGAAAATAATGCCTTTTACTTAAGGCATTTGCGATGTAACCTTAAATTATTAAGCAGTATCATATATGATGACTATCTACTATGACATCTACAATATTATGCTGCTGGGCTTAAAATGTACACTGCTAAATGCCCCCTGCTTAGTCGGCATAAACAATTATGGTCAGTAAGCGATGTTAATTAACAGGCTCCAAAAGATTAGTCTTTATGGTGGTTCCATCATCGACAAATTTGCCTATTATGATTTCATCAGATTTTTTGAGCGTAACATTAATATGATAATCACCCTTAAGGGTATCAACTACACCTCCAAGCATTGAAAGTGATCTTTCAAGATTGTCAGGGTCTGAGATCGCTTTTATTGTATACGGGGCTGACAATGGCTTTCCATTTACCATAATGTAGGGTGATGCAGTCCTTATCTCTGTCATTGCAACAATACGTTCTTCGTTTAAAGAAATTGCCTGTGCACCGGCTGCTCTCAGCTCGTTTATTACGTCCAGCAGGTCATAATCCTGTACCTCAACCAATCCATTATTGTCAAGAACTACTATCAACCCTTTGCCTTTTACAGTTTCAAGTCCCGCGAATACCCTGGCTTTTGTCAGACTATTCTGTATCTGCTGTACAGCTTCGCTGCTTCCGACCTTTGCACTTGCATATTTCTGATTTTCTGCTTCCAGTTCTCTGACACGATCCTGAAGTGAATCCTTTTGATTCTGAAGCTTGATCAGTTCTGACTTAAGCTCCTCTAATCTCATATTCTCATATGCTGCCAGACTCTGGTTAGCATTCACACTCTTGTATTGTAATGCCAGCATTACACCAAGCATCACACATATAATTGTAATTGCTATGTTCCTTGCTATTTTCATTTTACTACCTCCAGACCGGATATATATCTGTCTAAATTGTCATAGCCGCTGAATTTGGACAGGTTGAGTTCTTTGACTTTACTGATCTCAACCCTAATATTGAATACTCGCAGCCACGCAATACGCGTACTCTCGTTCATAGCTTCATACAATTTATCAGGATCACCGATTGCTTCTATGCGGTATGGCACGGGATATCTGTTGCCATTTATCCTTATTGTTGGTCCTGCGCATAGCTGCTCGCTCATTGCTACAATTCTCTCTCCATTAATGGAAATAGCCTGCGCCCCGGCAATCTTTAGTTCATTTAATATGGTCTGTATGTCGCCGTCATGAATAAGCTGATACCTGACCTCTACATCATTAATTAAATCCGCTGCATCATCAAGCGTTATTGAGATACCGGCTCCTTTAACGTTAACAAGTCCTGTGGCAAGCCTAATATTTTCCCATTCGCCGGATAGAGTCTCATCATTCTGAAGATCGATATACTCATTAATAATATCATTACGCAGAATAAGATTCTCATCAATTTCAGTCTTCAGATCATCAATTTGCTTGTTAACTTCGACAATCTGCTGCTTCAGCGTTTCTGAATTAATAGTCTCAGAGGTCGCTGTCTTTTGGGCATTTAATATGCTTTTTATCTGAACTGCAACAACAATGCCGAATATTAAAAATATAAGAAATAAAATATACTGGCTATCATTTTTTTTCATATAAACTCTCAATATATACTGCTATTTATTAAGTATAATTCTACGTTTAAAACAGCAATATTTCAAGTTAAATATTGTTTACGGTGTTTACATGCGATTTTCTAGTTAACAAGTCAAGTTTAACGTATTATCTGTTCATGTTTATAACATGTCATATAAATCATATCGAGTCTTGTAACACAACATTGATGCATATCATAATACCATATTAAGCTTATCAGCTTCTGCTGATTTCTCTTACCTTGCGAACGTATATGTTTGTCAATTCCTCGGCAAACTCTGCACTGGCGCCCTCACTAATAATACTGCACGCTGCCTTCTCTGCATCAGGCAGTACAAGCACCCAGCCACCGTCACTATTATATACCTTAACTCCATCAAGAGTCTCGACCCTGCTTCCGCTGTTTTCCTGTATCAGCCTGCGTATTACTTTACCCTTGTCATTCCATCTGCACTCTACCTCTTGCTTGTGCATGTGAATCGAGGGTATCATATCAACAAGCTCGGATAAAGTAATACAGTTTGCTGTCATAAAATCTAGAAGCTTTACTAATCCAGCAATAGCATCAAAATGCATAGTAAACTGTTCGAGAAGCTCTTCCTTTGCGTTTTTTCCTAGAAGCCTCCCCATTATGTCCCTGGTCGACGTTTTTGTCCTTACGACATTTCCGTTATACTCACTTGCAATCACATCAACAACGCGGCTGGCAGACTGGGGAACAACAACTGTGCCGCCATTAAGCGTTTTAAAAAGTACAAGTGATATCAGTGCAACAAACATATCTTCAGTAATAAGTCTGCCTTTTGAATCCACCAGAAGCATTTTTTCACATGCTTCTTCTATAGACACACCAAGATCAAAGGAGCCCCTTTTAACAAAATTGCAAAAATCACTAACACTACTTGTATCATTGTAAAGGCTTGTATTGTCAACTATTGGTCTTACCGCCTGACATCCCAATTCATTAAGCAGCCCTGCTACAGTGTCGTACACAAATTCAGAGTTTGTGATAAGTGCTATTTTATAATCGAGCTTTTCTGATTTAGCACTGTTTAGTATATTTTTTATATAGAATTCATGAAAGCCGTTTATTTCTTTAACTTCTCTCAGGCAGTCACCTTCACATCTGTTGAAATCATCCCGTACAAAAGCACTTTCTATCTTTCTTTCCATATTTCTATCGATACTGTTGCCCCTTTTGTCAAGAAAATCAATAACTACTTTAGTTCCTACACCAGGGCACAAACCTATATGGATACCGCCATCAAGCTTGTAAAATCTGACTGCCGACCTGGCAGACGGCAGCAGCAGCCGCTTAAAATCATTAACCTGAACTCCTGATGAAATCAAACCTGCTGTAAATGCATTTTTTATCATCAGTGTTGCCGTAGCTTCATCAGAGCTAATACCTATAATACTCTTTTTCCCGTTTACGGCTCCATAAGCAGCTCCAAGCCTTGCTGCAAACTCAGGTGTTATATCAGTATTTATATCTCCTGTAACACCTCTGTTTCCAAACAACTGTTTTCCGGCTTTAGAACCCCACACAACATTTGTGCTTATCTCTATACCCGGCTCCACAAGCTTATCGGGCCATATCTTTGCACCAGGCTTTAGCACCGCATGTTCGCTTATGATGGAGTACTCGCCTGCAACAGATTGTTCAAAGGCATAAGCGCCTTGCTTCATGTGCACTCTGTCGCAAATTATGCTGCCTCTCAGCTGCACGCCCATATCAAATGTACAGCTTTTCCATACAATACTCTTCTTTATGCCGCTGCCCTCTGATATGACACAGTTATCACCGATGACTGTGTATGGGCCTATGCAGGCTCCCTCTCTTATATGACACCCTGCTCCGATTATACATGGAGACGTGATATTTGCTCCTTTTTCAATTATTGTATCCCTTCCTGTATAAATGCCCCTTTGCAGCTCATCACCGGACAGAGTTATTCTGACCAAACCGTTCATTATATCCTCGTGCGCTTTATTATAGGCCGAAGTATCTCCGATATCACACCAGTAATTTTCTGTTATATAACCATACAAAGGCTTGTTTTCACTTAAAAGTATAGGAAAAAGATCTTTACTGAAGTCAAAAATTTGATTTGGCTTCATATATTTGAAGATCTCAGGTGACAGTATATAAATACCGGTATTGACAGTATCACTAAACACCTCTCCCCACCCCGGTTTCTCCAAAAAACGTATGATCCTTCCGTCCTTATCTACAACAACAACTCCGTATTCCAATGGTATATCTACTCTTTTAAGTATGATAGTAACCATTGCCTTTTTTGACTTGTGATATTCAAATGCACTTTTTATATCTATATCAGTGAGGGCATCTCCACTAACTACTAAAAATGTATCATCAAGAAAGTTCTCGGCGTTTTTTACGCTTCCGGCCGTCCCTAATGGCTTGGTTTCAATATAATATCGCATTTTAACATTAAATGCAGAACCGTCACCAAAATACTTTTTAATCATATCAGGCATGTATTGAAGAGTTGCAGCGATATCAGTAATGCCGTGATATTTAAGAAGCTCTACTATATGCTCCATTACCGGTCTATTAGCTATCGGTACCATTGGTTTTGGCCTGCCGCATGTAAGTGGTCTGAGCCTTGTGCCTTCACCGCCTGCCATAATTACTGCTTTCATCTTATCATCCCTTCATAAAAATAAATTTTAAACAGAAACTTATTCTTGATATTAATTTCTGCCTTTATTGCGGAAACAATACAGATTTATGAATGAATTTAACCGCAAAAAAATGTATATGCTATAAAGGTTATGAATAACATCACTAAAAAATAATAGATGAGAGGCTCAATATGGATAAAAACTCAATGAAAAACCTTGAATTCATCACTAATGGTGTTGCAATATCTCCTGCATCGCCAACTATTGGTGATCACATGACGATCTTATATGATGGCATACTATCAAAAAACGGGGCCAGTGATGTAACAATGCATCTAGGTTACGGTAATGATTGGAGCAACGAGCAGGATATACCTATGATCAAGCGTTCAACCTGCTTTGAAGCAACGATTCCGGCTTTAAGGAAGGATTTTTTGAAAATTAGCTTTAAAGATACAAATAACAATATTGATGATAATGATGGTGATGGCTACACCTTTACCATACAGCAATAATATAAGTTAAGCATCTAAACAAATTATTAAGGACATTACCTGAATAAACGACACTTTTGTGCCATATCACAGGAATGTCCCTTTTTAAACCACTTCGTTTATTACTGTTAGCTTTCTAATGTAAGCTTACTTTACTTATGGCTTTTTACTTCATCATTCTTTTAATGTAGCTTCCTGCATATTTCCATAACGGATACATAACTCCTGTTTGTAAGGGCACTAGAATAGCAGATTTGATAATTCTTGCGGGCAGCATGGCAAGAAAGCCCTTACCGTACATGAGCGTAAACCAGTACGTATTTAGTGGTATATCAATAAGCACTGTAACACATAATACTGCAATCAGAATTCTAAGAACAGTCTTTGGCTTATCATAGAGAATGATACCATAAATAACTCCCGTAAGAAGAGCACTTAGAGTAAGGCCTGGAAAGTAGGCCCCCTTTGGTGCAACAATCATGCCGATAACATCACCAAGAGCTGCCCCTACTCCACCTATCACAGGGCCAAAAAGCATAGAAGTAAACATTTGCGGTACAAAGCCAAAGCTTATTCTTAATGTGTCCACCTGGATGACCGGTAACATATGTATCAGGACAACATCCATTGCAATAAGCAGGCCTAAAAAAACAAAGTTCCTTGTTTTTTTCATTAAAAAAGCATCTCCTTTCATTTAAGTTTCTGCTTTTGATTCAACTAATCAAAAACAAAACACCTTCTAAACGACATTGCGTCACAGAAGGTAGGAAATGCCCTCTTGTGGCAGCGGAATGCGACCAATGCACCGCAAATCATCTCAGATTTTTCGTCCAGCGGCAACTTCCCGTCCGTCTGGCACTTAACGCGCAATAGCCTACTCTGTCATTTGAATTATATTGTCATAATTATAGTCTTCTAATCATTTGATATCAATATACTATATTACAAAATTACAAAATTTATATAATTTATATAATAAAGCTGCATTTCGCTTATTTGGTTTTATTACATTCACAACAGTTCCATAAGCTTTGATATATGAATAATCACGATAAAGAACCTGTTTATTTTTGTATATACTCCTGTAATGCCCTCGCAAGCTGGTCCGGACATGATGTACCTTTACCATCGCAGTCAATTCCCTTTAGCTTTGTGATAACATCTTGGACAGTCATACCTTCAACAAGCTTGCATATGCCCTTAAGATTTCCGTTACAGCCAGATTTGAAGCTTACCTTCTCGAGCTTACCACCATTTATTGATATGTTAATTTCTCTTGAGCAAACTCCTCTGGTTCTATAAGTAAATGTATCCAACTTTTGCTCCCCTTTATATATAAAATCAAACTTTATTGTTATACCACAAAATTTCCACCTTGTTCTAACATCTAGTTAATAGAGAAAAATCTTCATGGTATTGCTATGTTTCAACAAGTTATATTACCATAAATCCATAAATATGAAAAGAACCCTCAACAAAGCTATAGATAATTTGGCATTTCAACATTACCGTAAGCTATTATACAGAGCGTCTAAAAGCGTACCTTTAGAGTCCTGGCTTAATTCCCATATGGCAGCTCCAGCAAGGGACTTTGATCTTATATATGCGCCTTTAGCTCTAATTGATCGTGCATCATCATATGAAATAAAGGTTGAGCCGTCAAAAAGCCACGGAACCTTTGAAGCAGTATCAAAATATTGTTTATAATTGCTATTGCTCAAATAACTTGAGGCTATGGTGTCGTAAGATAAGGCAGTACCTCCTGAATGGCTTTGATACAAACCATTATTCATGCTATTTACTTTGTTGTATCTATACCCATAAAACGGTACTCCAACAACTATCTTTTCAGCAGGAAACCCCGTCGAAAGCCACAAGTTTATGGCTGAGCTGACGCTCCACTTTGTTTCAGGAGACTTGTTATTAGTATAAAGCGGTGCACAAAAATCAGTATATTTGTCCCATACTGCATGGATATCGTAGGTCATTATATTTGCATAGTCTATGTACTTGTATATATTTTCTAACTCAACATTGTTTACATAATCATACCCACAGCCACCTGCAATCGAAAGCAGATAATGCTTTCCGTCTTGTTTTCCTCTTTCATCCAGCTTTTCTCGTATTTTTTGAAGAAGAAGTGTAAAGTTCCTTTTATCATCCGTTCTTCGTTTATTTGCTGACAAGCCGCCGCTCACCGGATATTCCCAGTCAATATCGATGCCATCAAGGTCATACTTAACAATGAATTCTACACAGCTTTCAGCAAATTTTGTCCTTGATGCATCTGTAAGAGCTGCATCCGAATATTTTCCTGACCACGTCCAGCCGCCCACTGATATTAGCGTTTTCAGGTTCACATTAGCTTTTTTCAAATTATTGAGTTTTTTTATGTTTGCCGGATCAATATCAGGATAGCCTAATTGTATTTTCAGATCATCTCCAATATTGGCGAAAGCATAATTAATGTGAGTTAGCTTGGATGCATTTATTTTATCCGGCGTAAAGCCTGAGTAGGCTGTCCATGCTCCATAATAGCCCACTATATAGTTTTTCTCCGGCGTTGTTACGGGTCTTGTCACAGTTGATCCATTGATTTTTGCGGCTGATTGTGCTATAAGCATTGCCGCCTTCTCTGCCATTAGCTTTGCTGCTGACTCTAGCATTGGGTTCTCTTCTGCAGCTGCTGTTGTAATGATTAATCCCGATAGAACTTCTGTGTTATTTCCTTCAACTGCTGAAAATGAAAACAGGAATAAAAAAATTATGCTAAAAATAAAAGATTTCTTTAGAAATCTCCTGTTCTTCTTAGTTGCAATCATAAGTCGCCCTCTATTAAATTCATTATAAGTTGGTGTTCTGAGTTCAATAGAATCTCTAGAGAAATAGTATCATCTTAAAAATATTATGTCAACCTTTTAATACTATTATATGGTGTGTAATAGTAACCAATGTTTATTAACTAATGTATTCATCAGCCAAAACAACTTCAGCTACATAATTGATCAACAGCATTGTTGTTTATTCCAATTGCAGCCTGCTCTCATTATAGTTCAATATCATCACAGCTTTTTCTATAGCTGTGAAAGCACTATCCCGGCTTCGTTGCAGCCTCTAAGCATTCCAGGTAACTAAGCGCATATTCATTCGATTTCCCACATATCTCCTCTGATGCCTGAAAACTCTGACATACCTTAGGCCTTTCTTGCTTACCGAAAAGTGCACATTCATTATCCCGTGTCAAATTGACGCATCTTACGCCTGCCGGTTTTCCATCTGGCATCCCCGGTATGTATGATGATATGGACGGAGCAATACAACAGGCACCACAGCCTTTTCTACATTTCATACAACAGCCTCACTTTCACAAAGCACCTATAATTTGCATATATCATGCCTAAATCCGAGTTGAAACGTAAATTGTCTGTTTCTGGTTTAATTAATGTCTCCGGAATTTTCATCATACCACACATCATTATAAAAAAGCAGGCAGATTCTGAATTGATTTTAATATCATTTGTTCAATAAGATGATAAACAATATAAGAAAAGACCGGTTTCAATACAATGTATAAAAATCGGTCTTGCTTTTGGTGCCGAAGGCCGGACTCGAACCGGCACGGTATCGCTACCGGTGGATTTTGAGTCCACTACGTCTGCCAATTTCATCACTTCGGCAAGTTAATCATGCAAAAGAAATTATACAACAGCCTAGATCTATTGTCAATGAATTTTATTTAGGTCATCTTCTCATATCTAATACAAGCTCGACTTCTCCTTTGCCAATATTAAGCACTTTTGCAATTTCGTGAATACTCATATTTTGCTGTGACATCCGGATAACCTCAGAATATTTAGTATTAAGAGGTATAACCTTTTCTTTCTTCTTTGAGACTAGTCCTGAAGTACTGTGTTGGAGTGTGGTATATGCTGATATTACTGAACTGCCTTTAATAATACTGTCTCCATTCATTGCAGTTAATGTCTTTCCGTCTTCGAGCAGATGACTATCTTCATTCTGTAATTCATCACATTCGGCCTCTGAAATCTCTGATACAGACTTAATATTACTTATCATTTCTGTTTTACAAATATTTTTTGATGATATTACAAGATTATCTACCCTTTGTTGAAGCAGCATAACTTTTTCTTCTGCAAACTTAAGAGTTTTACTTATCTCCTCGTTTTTAGAATCTACTTGATTGACAATATACTCTGAGAATTTGTTAAGCTCATTTACCATTTCTTCTGCATCAATAACTAATTCATTAAGCTCTTTCTTTTTAGCTTCATAACTACCAATAAAACTAAAAACCTTTTTTCTGCAAAGGTAAATATATATTCCAAGTGTTGACGCAAGTAGTATTATACAAATACACAGTAAAATGTTGTTCATAAGCACCTCTTTATCGGCTGCTGACATTCTCAAACGAGCAGCCGCATTTTTCTTTTGTAATACGCTATAACAATCCAACTAAATTTTTATATCTATTGTACTAATTTTTATTTCGTTCTCTGATAAATCAGTATTAGCTTCATTATTACTCTTTTTTTTGTTTTTACGGTTATAGCTTCTGTTATCCTTTTGCTTTTGAGATATTCGAACCTCCTGAGCCTGCTCTTGCGAATGTACAAGCTTTGTATAATCCTCAGCTTTATTCTGTGTTGCCGTTGTCTGTTGCTGCTGCGCGGATATATACCGCTGCGCTTCGTTACTGCTCGCCTTAGCAGCATCCATTGTTCTTGGAACCATAATTTGAAAATCAACAGGTCTAATAGACAAATCACATCACATCCTTGTAAATACTACCTATCAATAGCTCCTGCTCTAATATCAGCCCCATCCCTGTAAAGAGTGCAGTATTGTAGATTTTCACGTACATATAATAAGCTTGTGCCAATAATGACCTTTGTCCCAGGGTATATGTAATTATAGCATCTAATCTTACCGTATGAATCCTGCTGTAGCTTCGCTTCCATTTGCTCCAATTCATCACTCAGCTCCAGTAGCTTGTTATTTATATAAACCTTCGTCCTTACACTTTTAGACATCATTTCATGTTTCTCAGGAGTTAGTGCTCCGTTGATTTCAAGTCTCTTTAATATTGTTATTGCTTGTTCTGCCTTTCTCAGATCACCTTCCATTGAAGAAATCTCAGCTTTAACGCTTTTATATCTTTCTCTGATAGCAGGATCAATACCTACCTCTACTTCAGTTACTGTCGCTAGGTAAGACCCTATCACTTTTGCCACTATTTCCTTACCGACCTTGCACGAACCTCCGACCAATAGTCCTTTTTTACCTGACAGCTCAAGCTTATTTCCACATTTTACATTACTGTGCATAATCGCCTCTGACTTAATGCTGCCATTAGCTTCAACAGTACTATTTTCAATAAACCTGGCTATAATATCACCGCCGCTTTTGAGTACGCCCTTGCCCATGCCCGACATGCCTCTTTTGAGAATAACGTCGCCACCTGCCTTTATTACCGCACCTTCAACAACACCCCATACTTCAACATTTCCACCCGCTTCTACAGAGAAGCCTGATAATACATTGCCTCTTATAAGCACATTACCTATAAAATTTATATTCCCGGTTGTATTATCTACATCAGCTGCGACTTCATATGTAGCGAAAACATTTATTTTTCCATCTTGAAAGCTTACCTGCCCATCAATATTTGATAAAAGGCTGTCATTTTCAGGCGAAATAATAGTGTTGCGTCCCCTTGGAAGAGTCGCAGGTCTACCTGTTATAGAAGGTATTATTCCACCACATACATTTCTACCCGGAGTACCGGGTGATGGTGGAATCAAGCTGCAAAGCTTTTGTCCACTCTTAACATTTTCTATAAGATTCAATTCTCTGAAATCAACTCTTCCATCTTCAAGAATAGTAGGTTTATTTTCTTTTTGGATATTAAAGAAGAACTCAAGCTTTCCGTTTTGTCCATTTACTGGCAGTATGCCTTCTGCCACACATATCATTTCGTTATAAACAGGATATTTCACCAGTGATTGTAAGGTGTTTTTATTGATCCCAAAAATAATACCGTTCCTATTCACAATGCCCATTAATTCATCCACCGTCAGCATTCTTCCATTATCCGGAGATGTTAATGAAATGTAACCTCTCATTTTATCAGGCGAAACCATGGTGTTTGCTGTTACATCAATTTTCACTTCATTCTGTGGTTCTGCAATTTTTATAGGATTTTTATCGGCTCTCATTACAGCAAATTCAATCATTGCTCTGTCAAGGCTCTTTACTTGTTTTCTAACAAGTCTTTCAATAACATCATTGACTTCGATCTTCCTACCTTTGCCGGCTGGAGGATAGACAACAATAAATACGCCATCATTCTGGAACAGTAACTGAAAAAAGCCATCATTCACATTGTTGCCAATATATTTTGAATCACTCAAAATACGAACCTCCCAATATACAAAATATAAATATTTTAAAGTTTATGTTTCACTGATAAGTGATCTGTGCCTTGCAAGCTTGCCCCTCAATCGCATTATAGCCTTGGTATGGAGCTGGGAAATTCTTGATTCAGACACCTTCATTATTGCACTTATTTCCTTTAAAGTCAATTCTTCATAATAGTACAATGTCAATACGTTTCTTTCTTTTTCAGATAATTTTTCTATTGCATCTCCAAGTATATCACTGACTTCACTTAATTCCGCCTCATATTCAGGCATTTCAGATTTGCCTGGGTTTGGTATATCAGCACCTGATTCATAATTTTGCTCAAGAAAGTCCTCCAATGATATCAAAGAGGTTATATTTACATCATTGATAAGCTTATTGAATTCCTGAATCGAAATATTAAGCTTTTCTGCAACATCCTTATCAGTTGCAGAATGACCAAGCTCATTTTCTACCTCCCAATATGCCTTTTCTAACTCCTTATTCTTCTGTCTCAATGATCTTGGGACCCAATCCATTTCCCTTATGCTGTCAATAATGGCACCTCTGATTCTCAAGGATGCGTATGTTTCAAACTTAACTCCCTTGTTTATATCAAACTTATCAATAGCATCTATAAGTCCGAACGCGCCAAAGCTCACGAGATCATCATATTCAACATTAGACCCAAAATAAATATTCAACCTACCAGCAATATATTTTATCAAAAAGGAATACTCTATAATCAAAGCTTCCCTTATTGCAGGATCCCTTGTATCACTATATTTCTTCCATAAATCTTTTTGTTTACTATCAGTTAACATCAATATCCCCCGCATAAATGATGAAAATAACTATTAAAGCATCAATCACTCTTGATCACTCTTGATCTGAGACTTAATCGCTTTACTAGCAGTAAGAGGTTCAAAATCATCATTTGATATTCGGCTTGAATCACCTAAATCATCTGAATCACCTGCTGTAAGATCAATCTTATGAGTGTTATTTTTTTGCCTTTCAGCAGCTTTTTTCGCAATTCTCTCTGCTTCCGCTGTTTCCATTTGCTTCCTTTTTTCTTCTTCCTTCTTTTTATCAATTTCATTTTTTAGCCTTAATATAGTTCTCTTAATATAAATTCCTATAATAAAGAAAACAAGCATCACTACCGCCATACGAAGGTATATAATCTGATTTGAATTTCCTAATGCATAACTTATTGTTCCAGCAACTATTGCTGCAACACAACCTAAAATCAGCGGTAGTCTTTGAATATACTCCATACCATCAGATCTCCTTTAGTCCATGACCAATTGTTTTGATCAAAAGAGCGCCGTTGTCCGAATTAATCTCAATGGTTCTTCCGTAATTGCCTCCTGTATCCTCCGCAACAATGGGTATCCCAAGCTGACCCAGCATTTCCTTCGCTGCTGCAACATTTCTTAACCCTATTCGCATCATTTCAGAAGTATTACTGAAGGAAAACATCTGGGCTCCGCCTGCCAGCTTTGCAACAATATTTGCTTTTATTGACCCCAGCTTGATCATATCATCAACAAGCTTTATAACTGCAGTATCAGCAAATTTCGCCACATTCCCGTTATTTCGCGCTTGCGTGCTCGATGGCAGCATAATATGTGCTAGCCCTACAATTTTTCTGCTTGAATCATACAAAGCTACTCCCACACATGAACCTAGTCCTAAGGTAGTTATTATGCATGGATGTTTAGCAGACTGTAAATCCGCCATACCTACTTTTAATATATTATCCATCTATTCAACGACTCCCAAAGCTTTCAATAAAACATCGTATGTATCATAGTCCGGAACCAAGAAAAAATCACCCATAACACTGTCATTTCCATCAATAAATTCTGTCTCTATATATAGTACTGTATCTCCAACCTTGCCGAATTCGATAGCAGGTACGCTCAATATTGCTCCTGCCATATCTATTGCAACATCAGGAGTAGTTGGAAAAATTTTAAGGTTTGTAAGTGTAGATAAAGCTGTAAGGTATGAGCCTGCCAGAATATTACCTATCTCTTTAAGTGCTGACAACTCAATTTCATTGAAACTACACCCTGAATCGTGCTGTGCTTCGTATCCTAAAAGGCCTTTCATTATCATTTTAACCAGCATCTCAGCCTCATTTTCATGAAGGATGAACATTATGTTTCCAGTCAAATCCCCGCTCATCCCCAATAGGATACCGACAACAGGCAACTCTGCTCCACCAAGTGTTTCACTGACCTCCTTGAACTCAAGGATCTTTGCTATGGGAACTTCCATATCAACTTTTCTGTTCAATAGCTTAGCAAGCGCAGTTGCAGCATTACCTGAACCGACATTTCCTATTTCTCTTAGTACATCCAATTGCATATTATTTAAATTACTAATACCATCAACCATTTTTTTCTCCCTTATTCAGTAAGCAAAGCTTAGCTGGACATTAAACTCAACTATTCTATTTCAATAAGCTTTTCCAGATTCAGGAGGGTGATAATTCTACCATTATGCTTACCTACACCGCTTATATAGTCGAGTGACAAATCACCGGCTATAGTCGATATGTTCTCAGTAGAGTTCTCATCGAGCAGTAATACTTCAGCTACAGAATCAACCAGTAACCCTGCAGATACATCATCTAGCTTGACTATTATTATTCTGGTGTTTTCTCCAAACACATCATCTGACAATCCAAATTTGAGTCTTAGGCTGATCACAGGAATGATCTCGCCCCTAAGATTGATAACTCCCTTTACATAGCTTGGTGTTTTAGGTACTCTTGATATGTTTACATTCTTTTCGATAATAGTCGTTATTTTATGTATGTCAACGCCATATTCTTCACTGCCCAGGTTGAAAGCAAGATATTGCTTGGGCTCAACTGCCGATATGTTTCTATCTTCCATGGAACTACCTCCTAATTTATTGTTAAGCAATGCTTCCGCTTTCTAATATTTCATTAGCGGGCTAAAGTGTTTACATCAAGTATCAAAGCTACATTACCATCGCCAAGTATGGTTGCACTTGTAATTATCTTAATGCCCGAAAGGAGCTTGCCTAACGATTTTTGAACTATTTCCTGCTGTCCGATGATCTTATCAACTACAAGACCTGTAAGCTTGTCACCCTTTTTGACTATTACAAGCGTCAGCTGTTTAGTATACTCCTCTTTTTTATTGACCTCCAGAACCTTATCCAGCCTTACAATTGGTATAACTATATTCCTATAGAGAATGACCTCCTGTTTCTGAACAAGCTTTATTTCTTCAGGGTTTATATTCATTATTTTCTGTATCGAGCTAAGCTGAAGAGCATACTTTTCATCGCCAACCATTATAAGCAGAGCCTGTACTATAGCCAATGTAAGAGGAAGTCTTATAAAAAATTTGCTTCCCTTTCCGAACTCTGTCTCAATATCTACCATTCCGCCTAATGCCTCTATCTTGGTCTTTACTACATCAAGTCCTACACCTCTGCCTGATATGTCGGTTACCTTATCAGCAGTACTAAAGCTTGGCTTGAACATAAAATCAATAATATCCTTCTTACTGAGGGTATCTGCAATCTCCTTGCTTATGAGTCCCTTTTCTATAGCTTTTTTCTTTACCTTATCAACATTTATGCCTGCTCCATCGTCTCCAACTTCAATAACTACATTGTTTCCATCCTGGTAAGCTTTCAAGTCAACTCTTCCGACGTCACTCTTACCTAGTGCATTTCTCTTCTCAGCAACCTCGATGCCGTGGTCAACAGAGTTTCTCAGCAGGTGTATCAAAGGATCACCTATCTCATCTATAACAGTTCTGTCAAGTTCTGTCTCTTCGCCTGACATTACAAGCTCAACTTCTTTGCCAAGTTCCTTTGAAATGTCTCTTATCATTCTTGGGAAACGATTAAATACGGTCTCAACAGGAACCATTCTGACCTTCATTACAGCATCATGCAGACTAGTCGTTATTCTCTCCAGATACTCAATAGTCTCTACATATTCCGGTGTCCGTTCTATACCCTCAAGTCCTTCAAGACGTGTTTTTTGGATTATCAACTCACTGACAAGATTTAAAAGCACATCAAGCCTGTCTATGTCAACCCTTACCGTTTTTCCTGTCTTTGGTTTCTTTGATCCTGAATCTGTCTTATGCTCGTTGTTTTCATGATCAACATTAACAGTTTTTTCAGCTACTTCACTATTAACAGCAGCTGCCTCTGAAGAAACAGCAACTTCACTCTTAGCCGTATTTGAGTCACGTTTCTCCTGTATGAGCGTTATTATGACCTCGTCAATCTCAGATATTGAATTAAGGTTCTTTTCCAGCACAGCTTGGTCTTCTTTTGATATAATAATAAGTGTAAATTCATAGTCAAACTTCTCATCTTCAATATCCTGAACCGCAGGATCTGACTTAATAATCTCACAATCTCTTTCAAGCGTTTTAAATATTATGAATGCTCTTGCAGCTTTCAAAACGCATCCTTGGTTTAGCTTGATAATTATCTGATAAATGTTGTTTCCCATATCTGCGGCTTTACTTATTACACTCTTATCATACATATTCAGCTGGAGGACATTCGTCTGATTAGATACTGTTTCTTCTACTTTATCAGGTAATGCAACCGTATTCTGCGTCTGAGCCGCTCCACTTTCATTCATTAACACTTTAGACAGTGCGTTTATTATTGGCTCATTGTCTTCTATGCCTTCATTTCCTGTTTCAACAATCATAGTTGTGTAGCTTTCAAGAGCATCTAAACATTTAAAGAGTAAATCGACAAGGTCAGAATTTATTTTTACTTCATTGTTCCTAAGAGCTTGAAGAATATCTTCCATATCATGGGTCAGCCTCGCCATTCGGCTAAACCCCATCGTTCCTGCCATTCCTTTGATCGTATGCGCTACTCTGAAAATCTCGTTTAATAAAGAAGTATCATTAGGGTTTTTCTCCATTTCCAGTAAGCATTGATTAAGGCTTTGTAAATGCTCCTTAGTTTCCTCGATAAAAATCTCCAAATATTGACCCATATCCATAATTACTCCACCCCCACATATTTGACAATCTGCTCTGATATCTTATTCAACGGTACCACCACATCTACACACCCTGTTTTTACAGCAGATTTTGGCATACCATACACTACACATGATTTCTCATCCTGTGCAATTATAGTGGCACTGTTTGATTTTTTTATGTTTACAATTCCTTCACTTCCATCAGCTCCCATACCAGTCATAATGACTCCTACAACCTTTGGAAACCTTGTCTCTGCTATTGAATTCATCATAACATTTACCGATGGCCTGAGTCCTCCAATAGGGGGCTCTTGTGAAAGAACAATCCTTAATATCTTATTTGAGGTCATAACAACTCTCATGTGATAATCTCCCGGAGCCATATATGCATAACCGGAATGAACGATCTCCCCATCCTCAGCCTCTTTCACACAAATGCCGCTTATAGCATTAAGCCTCTCGGCCAATGTCTTAGTAAAACCTGTTGGCATATGTTGTACGATCAATATTGCAGCCGGTATACTATGGGGTATATGTTTCAGGACCTCTTGAAGTGCCCTCGGTCCTCCGGTTGATACTCCGATAGCAACCAGTGTTTTCAGGTCTTTACTATTGCAGCACTTATCAATAACTTGACCGTCTTGTCTGATGGTTTGTGCACCCAAAACATCTTCAGACTTTTTAATTATGTTACCAACATTTGCAGTCGGAATAACACCGTCATCATTACGCAGATTATCATTCGGTACCTTTTTCCTGAACGCTAAGTTATATATAACCGTGCCAACGTTATCTGGCATTTAAAATATCAATCCTTTTTTTAGTAGTTTTCGTTGCTCATTATAAATAAATTGAACAACTGCTTCCCGGTCGTTATTCTTTATCTTTGTGTATTCTAAACCCGCAATATACTTATATACTCCTTCTTCACTGTTCGTTTCACACCTTATAATCTTACCGTGAAACTTTATTTTCCTTTCGCTATTAATTATCAGTTCGCATTCAACTATATCTCCAATAAACAATTTTTCATTGATCATAATTCCTGCTCCGCCACCGCTTATATCAAAGGTTGTTGCACTTTTTAACGTATCTTCCTTATGTTGATTGCACACCTTGTATTGTATATTCAAGCTACATTGAAACCTAAAAAATTCACGCCTTTGTATCTTAGCTATCTTAGCTGTCTGCTCAATTTTAAGAAGGTGTAGATTCCCTATGACCTCTCTACCTGTCACAACAGCTTTGAATGCATTTAAACCAACAGTTCCATTAATATTTGCTTTAAAACAAACAAGAATATCAGTACCATTTGGTAAATTCAAGATATTCCCTTCATATATCGGAGCTGCAATAATTGCTTTTCTATCATCAGTACATGCCTCAAACTGGCTGACAAGCATGGGGCCCATTCTCTGTCCATAATTGTCTATTACTTCAAGTTCAAGCTTTGTACCTGCTTTAATCTTGGAAATGTCCATTTTACTTTCTCCTCAATTGCAGTTTAAGCTTTCATATAACCTACAAGTCTATTCAGGAAGCCTTTTATTCCAATGTGCTGTATTTGTGCATCTTCCCCGCTTTGTATGATCTTTGATGCTATTTGCCTAATACTTCTGGCCGCCGTGCTCTTCGGATATCCTATTAAAAAAGGCTTCTGCTGCTTAACAGCTCTAACAACCAGCTCATCGTGCAACATATTTCCTGCAGTATCCAATTTAACACCAAGGAATTTTTCAGCAACAAGGACCAGCTTATTCATTACGTCCTCAGCCTCATTTATATTATCGGCCTTATTAACAATGACTTTTATCTTCTTATCCCTATCCCTATTGGATACCATTTTTATTAGGGCATATGCATCAGTTATTGACGTGGGCTCCGGCGTTGTTACCAACAGCACATCGTCAGCCGCCATAATAAAACTCATTATATTCTCAGATAAGCCTGCTCCTGTATCAATAATAATTATGTCTGCAAGCCTGTCCAGCAGTTCCATATTCTCAACAAACTTGCTGATCTGGCTGATGTTCAGCTTTGTTAATTCTTCTACACCTGATCCTCCAGAGATGAACTTGATCTTTTGAGGACCGTCAGTTAGTACCTCCAATATGCTTCTGGAATTTTTCATTACATCAACAAGCGAATATTTAGGGATAATACCAAATAAAACATCTATATTAGCCAATCCAAAATCAGCATCAATTATCACTACTCTAAGTCCTTGCTCGCTTAGTGCTATTGCAAGATTTATACTAATATTTGTCTTGCCCACTCCGCCTTTGCCGCTTGTCACGGTTATAACCCTAGCATTCCGCTTGGTTTGCATTATGGGTAACCGCGTTTGGTCTGCATCAAGGTTGTTTTTTAAATTGTCAATAACTATCCTTAATTTTTCAGCCTGATCCATAATTTACGCAATACTCCCCATCAGATTCCTGGCTATCTTGTCTATATTAGCTATTTCAATATCATCAGGAACGCTTTGGCCGTTTGTTACATACGAGATACTCTTCCCCGTAAGATACCTTACATTTAAAATGATACCCTGATTCTGAGCTTCGTCGACTTTAGTAAAAATTAACTTGTAATTAGTCAAAAAGCTATAGCTTTCGAGTATTTCCCTACAGTTTCTCAGACTCGTCGTCGTGCTTAAAACAAGATACATCTCATCAGCTTCTGAGGCGGTAACCATAGCCTTTAGCTCCTCAAACTGGGAATGGTTTTTATGGCTTCTTCCTGCTGTATCAATAAGTATCAGATCCTTATCCATATTCTGACGTACCGCTTCCCTAATATCTATTGCTGTATAAGCAACCGAAACAGGTATTCCGAGTATCTCAGCATATGTTTTTAACTGCTCAACAGCAGCTATCCTATATGTATCTGCAGTAATCATGGCAATAGTCTTCTTTTGACTAAGCAGACAGTTAGCAGCAATCTTTGCCAGTGTCGTAGTTTTACCAACACCTGTAGGACCGACAAAAATCACAATTCTTGGCTTTCCCTGTACTCCGGGTACAATAGCTTCAGGCTTACCTAAAATGCCCTTCACTGTGCCTGCAATCTGCGCTGCCATACTATTTACATCATTACCGCAGTTCACCTTTGAAACTGCTTTATTAACTATTTCCCTCGCTATATCAGGTTCTACTTCATTCCTTACTAAGTTATTATAAAATGTGTCTGCTATCTTCCTCGATTCTTGCGAATCTATTTTATTCACAGGCTTTGCCTGAACACTTGGATTTTGTGCCTGTTGCATATATTGTCGAAACATTTCTTCAATATTTGATATTTTATTCTCCAAATTTGTTATTTTTTCCTCTTTTTTATCACAACTAATTTCACTTTCTTCTACGGTCTTGCTTTCACTTTGTGACTTTCCTGATTGGGTATGATCAATATTTTGAGGTTTACTATATTCATCAACCGCAGCAAGCACTTCAACCATTGGTTTTGAAAACAACCCCAATAAGCCCTTCTTTTTGACTTTACGGGTATTTAATATTAATGCATCACTTCCAAGATCCATCTTAACCTTTAAAATAGCTTCCTGATTATCTTTTGCCATGTAGCGGCGAATTTTCATAATACCCTCACTAATATAAAACAAATCTCAACTACATATTTCGACTTCTAAACATTATTTTACCATATAAAATAACATTATACAATTCACATTAATTAAGCACTTATAACTCCTATCGATTGAATCTCAAGCTCCGGGTCAAGCTCATTATATGAAAGAACAATTATACCGGGAGCAGCCTGTTCGGCCATTTTTTTAAAGTATAATCTTACCACCGGTGATGCTAATACAATTGGTTGCTGCCCCAGCTTAATAAGCTTTTGTATTTGTTTTGAGAGATTTCCAAGTATGCTGTTTGTAATATTTGGATCTAGGCTTATATATGATCCGGCTTCTGACTTATGGAGTGAATCGAGTATCATTTGCTCGAGCTTGGGATCCAATGTAATAACACTGTTCTTTCCACCCATGAAAAATTTCTTTGAAATTGCTCTACCCATTGCCTGACGTACATATTCTGTCAGCATATCAGTATCATGAGTTATGGGTGAGTAATCTGCCAGCGTCTCTAATATAGTAACCATATCTCTTATTGAAACACCTTCCTTGATGAGGTTTGCCAGGACCTTCTGTACCTCGCCGATAGTCATAAGCTTTGGTATCAGTTCCTCTACAATTACAGGATAGCTTTGCTTTGTATTATCAATCAGCGTCTGAACTTCCTGTCTTCCTATAAGCTCATGGGCATGCTTTTTAATAATCTCCGTCAGGTGGGTAGCAATTATTGATGGAGAATCAACCACCGTATAGCCCAGCATTTCGGCTTTATCTCTTTGGCTTTCCGTTATCCATATAGCAGGCAGCCCAAATGCCGGTTCAGTGGTCTTTATACCATCGAGTTCCTCTTCTACAAGACCGGGATTCATTGCCATATAGTTTTCCAGCATGAGCTCTCCACTGGCAACCTCTACACCTTTAATTTTTATTTGATACTGATTGGGAGCTAATTGAATGTTATCCCTAAGTCTGATAATAGGGACGATCATTCCAAGCTCAAGTGCCAGCTGACGTCTTATCATGACGACTCTGTCAAGAAGGTCTCCTCCCTGGTTTATATCCGCCAGAGGAATTATTCCATATCCGAATTCAAGTTCTATGGGATCGACCTGCAGTAGTGAAACAACATTTTCGGGCTTTCTTATTTCCTCTACTTCCTTTTCCTCAACATCAACCTCTTCTTGCTTCTCCACAGCCTTCTGCTGCTTGAGCATGTTGTATGCCAGGAATCCAAGTACTACTGAAAGTAAGAGAAAAGGAATTGTGGGTAAAACAAATGCGAGCAGGAAGCTTAGCCCTGATGCAATAATAAGCACCTTGGGATTGCTGAATATCTGCGACATAAAATCACTGCTCAGATCGGAATCAGAAGCCGCTCTTGTAACAATAAAGCTGGTTGCAGTTGATATCATTAGGGCAGGGATCTGGCTAACCAGTCCATCACCTATGGTAAGTATTGCATATGTCTCAAGAGCTTCTTGAAATGACTCGCCTCTTGAAACCATACCCATGATAAGACCGCCTACAATATTGAGTACGGTAACGATAATTCCTGCAATAGCATCGTTTTTAACGAATTTACTTGCGCCGTCCATAGCGCCATAGAAATCGGCCTCTCTTTGAACCTTTCTTCTTCTTTCCTTTGCCTCAGTGTCATTAATAAGCCCTGAATTTAAATCAGCATCTATTGCCATTTGCTTACCTGGCATAGCATCAAGAGTAAATCTTGCGGCAACCTCAGCTACTCTCTCTGAACCTCGCGTTATGACCAGAAAGTTGACAATTACTATAAGTGCAAATATAATGAAGCCTACAATAAGATCATTACCACCTACAAATCGTCCAAAGCCTTCTATGACCTTACCTGCCTCGCCTTTACCAATGATAAGCCTTGTAGTCAAAAGATTAAGCGACAGCCTGTACATTGTAGTTATTACAAGCAAAGAAGGAAATATGGATAGCTGTAGCGGCTCCTTCAGGTATACAGTATTAAGAAGTATGATGACTGTAAATATGATATTTATTGCCAGCATTACATCCACTACTGCTCCAGGGAGCGGTAAAATGAAAGCTAAAACTATCGCAACTATTATCAATGGCACTGAATAATCCCTAAACTTCAAACTGTTTCAACCATCCTTTCATTACTGCACGGTGTTTTTACCCTTTAGGTTATAGACAAATGCAAGCACCTCTGCAACAGCCTGATATAGCTCAGGCGGTATTGCATTTCCGATTTCTACTGTATCGTAGATGGTTCTTGCAAGCGGCTTATTTTCAACTATTTCAACTTCATTTTCCTTTGCAATTTCCTTTATCCTCATTGCTATGTAGTCCTGCCCCTTAGCAATAAGCACCGGAGCCTGTGATATCTTTAAGTCATATTTCAATGCACATGCAAAATGTGTTGGATTCGTGATTATAACATCAGCTTTAGGAACCTCCTGCATCATTCTGCGCATCGATAACTGTCTCTGCTTCTGCTTTATTTTTTGTTTTATTTCCGGATTACCTTCTGTCTGCTTATACTCTTCCTTGATCTCTTCCTTGGTCATTTTCATGCTTTTCTCGTAATCCCACCACTGATAAAGGTAATCAAAAACTCCGATTATCAAAAGTACCACGCATATCCTGATTGCCATATCCAGAGTCGATTTGCACAGAAATACTCCTATTGATAATATTTCAGTATCCATAAGACTCATAATAGCCTGTGTTTGTCCATTTATATAGCTGTATGCCACATATCCTACCACAGTTATTTTGATTATTGCCTTCAGCAGTTCTACAACGCTTCTTGAGGAGAACACTCGCTTGATGCCGCTTAAAGGGCTTATTCTGCTGAAATTTGGTTTCAGTGGCTCTAAAGTAAATAGAAACCCAACTTGCGCATACCCTAATACATACACAGTCAGTATAGCAACCAAAAACAATGGCCCTGCAACAGTTAAAAACACAATTACGCCATCAGTAAAGGCTTTTTTTACTATATCCGGCATATACAAGTTATCAATCACTGTATACTCCGTAACAGATTTTACCAAAAATCCCGAAAGCTGTGTATATATATTGCCTCCCAGGACACGCAGAGCAATAAAAATAAACAACAGAAGTATTGACGAGGTAATTTCTCTACTTTGGAACACCTGTCCCTTTTTTCTCGCATCTCGTCGTTTTTTTGGCGTAGCCTTCTCAGTTTTATCTCCGGCACCTCCCGCAAACAACTGGAGGTTGATCTTATAAATCATCAAGGCCTGAGTTCCCCTATATAATCAAGAATATTACCCTGCATAGTACCAAATAAAGCTTCCATTACGTTCATAAATATCGGAATGGTAAAAAGTAATACTACCAGACCAACTACAATTTTTAGCGGCATACCTACAACGAAAATGTTAAGCTGCGGTACCATCCTGGAAATCGTACCTAATGCGATCTCACACATAAATGTGGCAGCTATTACCGGTGCCGCTATTTTAAAGCCTGTAGAGAATATTGCTGAAAATATCCTCATAAGACCATCAGCCAGGCTTGCATCAAAAACCACCGTTCCTATAGGAAGGGTGGCAAAGCTGTCAAACAGCGCCCTTATCAGCATGTGATGACCATTTATTGCTAGAAACAACAGCATACTAATTATAAAGTAAATATTAGATGTTACAGGAACCTGTATATTATTCACAGGGTCCAGAACGCTGACCATTCCAAACCCGATCTGCATATCAATTATCTCTCCGGCTATATATATAGCATTGTATGAAATATATGCAATAAACCCAATGGACAGGCCGACAAGAAATTCTTTAATGATTAAAAGAGCATACACCAATATAGTTCCCTCATTATGAGCTGTCTCAACAACTGTTGTATTGACTAATATCAAAGCTGCAAAAAAGGAAAAACCAGCCTTAAAGTACCTTGGTATATTGTTCCTTCCGAATATTGGCGCGATAACAAAAAGCCCGGTCATACGAACCAATATCAATAAGAATACATCAAATCCATTAATAAGTATTCCTGTCGTTTTAGGCACCCCCTAGCGCCTTTTTATCATCCTTACGGATGTATGGCATGCTTTCGCTCGTATTATATCAACTTCCTTTTTATCTGATTAACTGCACTATACTTTCGTATAACTCAGTTGTGTATTCCACAAGTGTATTCAGCATCCATGAACCAAAAACTGCTATTGCTACAATAACAGATAGTATTTTAGGAATAAAAGATAGCGTCTGCTCCTGTATTTGGGTGGTAGCCTGAAATATACTCACAATAAGTCCTACTACAAGACTTAGTCCCAAGAGCGGAGCTGAAACATATAATGTTATCTTCAATGCATTCTGTGCTATATCAATTACCGTGCCCTGATCCATCAGCTATCTCCTTTCCGGTCAACATGAAAACGTGATTTCTATTTGAAATTCTATTAATAAGCAGAGCTATGTGATAAATGTCGTTATCAAAGTCTTAGTTACCAGGTTCCAACCATCGACTAATATGAACAGTAATATCTTGAAAGGCAGTGATATCATGGATGGTGGAAGCATCATCATACCCATAGACATAAGTGTACTTGATACCACCATGTCAATAATTAAAAACGGAATATATATAATAAATCCTATTTTGAAAGCTATTGTTAGTTCATTAATTATAAATGCAGGTATTACTACCGTTAAGGGCAGGTCCATTGGTTTTACAGGTGCTTTGATCTTAGCGAGCGAAGCAAAGAAGGTGAGCTCTTTTTCATTACCTCCGAACTGTTTAAGCATAAACTCCTTAATAATATCCGAGGACTTATCAAGGGCCTGTTCCTGTGTTATCTCATTTTTATTAAAGGGCTGGTAGGCTTGTTCATTTATATCACCAATTATGGGAGACATAACAAAAAGAGACAAAAACAGCGCAAGCCCGATTAATACTTGATTGGGCGGCATCTGCTGTGTCCCCAGCGCATTTCTAACAAAGGAAAGGACAATAATAATCCTTGTAAAGGAGGTCATCATTATAATAATAGATGGCGCTAAGGAAAGTACTGTCAGTATCAGGAGTATCTGTATACTTGTTGATACATCCTGAGGATTGTTAGCAGGCTCTACGTTAAAACCGAATTTAAAAGGAAATGTCGGTTCTGCAAAAACATTGCTGCTAAAAAAAGCAGCTATGAACAGCACAATAACGGCCTGTAGTACTCTCTTTCTATTTATCATCTGTAATGTCATCCCCGTCTTCTTTTAACTATTTCTGCGTCCTTTGCGACATTTTTCTAATTTTTTCAAGGTTACGCCTGAACATCTTTCCTTCCGGTGCAGGCTGCATTACTTCAAAGATACCTTTTTGATCTTTTTCCTCCTTGACCTTTGCAGAGCTATTTACCTTTCTTGTTTTTAGCGTACTTGAGTATTTGTCCAGTAATGCTTTAAAATCAAACGTTTGTACTGCCTGCGGAGGATCTTGTTCATTTTCCTGCAGTGAACTGTCTATATCTACCGTTGTCAGCAACTCAACACCTTTTGGCGTTGAAGCAATGAGTAGAAATTGGTTACCTGCTTTTACCAGATGCAGATATCTGTCTTTCCCAAGGAACACCGTCTCAGTAACGTTGATATGCTTACCGGTGAAAGCCTTATTTTGCTTCTTTGCAACGAATTTTGTAGTCAAATATGTAACGTATAAAAAGCCACACAAGATAAGAATGACTTTTAAATAATCGAAAAAGCTTTCCATTATTACCCTCCGTTCTGGTATGAACGGCAGTTATCCCATTATGCTCGGAACACAGCCACCTCTTTTAGGCCAAAACCTTTTTTACAGCTTCAATTACTCTCTCTGCCTGAAATGGCTTAACAATAAAATCCCTAGCCCCAGCTTGTATAGACTCGATAACCATTGCTTGCTGCCCCATAGCAGAGCACATAATGATCTGTGAGTTTGGATTGATCTTTCTAATCTCCATGACAGCCTGTATTCCGTTTACTTCGGGCATTGTAATATCCATTATTACTAAATCAGGAACAAGCTCCTTATATTTTTCTATTGCTCGAGCTCCATTTTCTGCTTCTCCAACTACTTCGTATCCATTCTTTGTTAGAATATCCTTAATCATCATCCTCATAAATGCAGCATCGTCAACTATCAAAATCCTCTTTCCCATAACTCTCTCCCCTTTAGTGTGAATAAATAGCTGTCTTTCCTAATGTTAACATTTCATAGTGTCATTATCAAGATACAATATTACATTATTTTTTAACGAACAACATATTTAGCGCATTTGTATTATTTTTTGCATAAGTTGAAAATGTTTCGGTTGTAGAAACATTTTCTTTCCTTTACTGTGTTTCAACGAGGCAATTTTATATCAGGCCTCGTTATAAACGCTTGCTTGGGTGAATGATGTCGGTTATCCTTACACCAAAGCTTTCATCAATTACCACAACTTCCCCTTTAGCAATTGGCTTTCCATTTACAAGAATATCGACCGGATCTCCCGCAAGCTTATCAAGTTCAATAATGGATCCAGGGCTGAATTCCAATATCTCCTTTATCATTTTCTGTGTTCTTCCCAACTCTACTGTTACTTGAAGAGGAACATCCATGATCAATCCAATATTATTGCGTTCAAGAGTAATTCTGTTGTCATCGAAGTTCTGGAAGTGAGCAGGCTGAACACTTACAGGCTCCTTTACCTGTCTGGGAGCATTATATATATTGGAATCAGCAGCTTCATTCCCGTAATTCTTGTTATACCCACCACTAACATTCTGTACTGTTTGTGACTGATGAGCTATCTGCTGCTGGTATGGGACCTGCTGCTTAGGTGGCATGTCAGGCCTTTGATAATTCTGCTCCATTGTCTCGTTCCCATCTATAATATTATCAAGAACATCTATTTTACCGCTCTCTGTTTCCATATTCATCAAATTGGAAACCAAGGCTTTTGCAAATGATATAGGCAGTATCTGCATAATCTTGCTATCGATGATATTTCCTACAACCATTTTAAATTCGACTTTGACAATCTTTTCAGTAGGGTCAAAATGTACTGCATTGTTTACGTTACTTTCATCAAACGTAAATGCCTTTGGCGGAGATATATCTATCCTCTTATCAAACATGGATGACATTGATGTAGATGATGAGCCTACCATCTGATTCATAGCTTCGCTTATAGCACTAAGGTGAAGCTCAGAAATATCCCCCGACACATTTGATCCATTTCCACCCATCATTATATCTGTGATAATTTTAACGTCCTCCTCGCTGATTATCAGGAGGTTCGTTCCAATTAATCCATTAGTATACTCAACCTTTACACCTACATAAGCATCAGGATACTCCCGTATAAGATTTTCCCACCTGCCTACAGTTACTTTGGGCGTCGTAATTGTGACCTTCTGCCCAAGTAATGTAAACAGCGTTGTAGCAGATGTACCCATACTGATATTTCCTATTTCTCCAAGAGCATCTATTTCTTGAGAAGTAAGATCATTGTCACTAGATTCAACATCATTAGATGTACTGCTTAAAGGAGTTCCATTTAATAAAGCATCTATTTCAGCCTGTGATAACATATCTCCCATGCTATTCATCCTCCTTTTTTAAGACTTTCGTTACTTTTACTGCAACCTTGTTCTTTCTGACACCAGGCTTGCCATAAAATTTTAAAATATCTCCGACATGGATTTCCATATCATCATTAACGCCTATGTCCAGCGGAAGCACATCACCCTGCTGCAATTCGATAAAATCATTCACTGATATGGTCGATTTCCCGAGTATTGCCTTTATTGGCACTTTAGTATTGCTTACTTTATTTTCTATAGTATCCTTCATTTCAGGAGTAGCTTCTTTTTCGACGCTAGAAAACCAATACCTAGTGCTCAGCTTTGAAACTATGGGCTCCACAACCATATGAGGTATGCAGATGTTTATCATCCCATCCACATCTCCTATCCTGGCGCTTAATGTTATAAGGGCTACTGTCTCGTTCTGAGCAACTATTTGTGCAAACTGCGCATTTGTTTCTATCTTATCCAGCCTCGGCCTTATAGAGATTACATTTTCCCACGGCTCACGCATTAGATTTAAAATCTGAATAATGATTCTTTCTATTATAGCCAGCTCAATTTCTGTAAACTCTCTTATACGCTCCATTGATGATCCTCTGCCACCAAGTATCCTATCGACCAGGGTAAACGCTATATGCGGCGCGATCTCAAATATAATGGAGCCATTAAGCGGTGTAAAATCAATAACCGCTAATATAACAGGATTAGATACGGAGTTACTAAAGTCACTGTAAGGCATGGCTTCTACAGTGACAACATCAACCTGAACCAGTGTCCGTAGATAGCCTGTTAAAAAATTGGTTACAAGTCTTGCGTAGTTGTCATATATAATGTTTAGTGTTTTTATATGATCTTTTGCAAACTTGCTTGCTCTTCTGAAATCATGATTCTTTATTTTTTTTTCCTGTGTGTTCGACTGCATTTTATGTGCGTCAATCTCACCTGTACTCAGTGCTTTCAGCAGATCGTCTATTTCATTTTGCGACAGAATGTCTCCCACTTAAAACACCTCCTACATAAATATCCATTCAGAGAAAATGACTTTATACACGATGTCCTCAGGTTTTTTTACACCCTCATTGAGAAGATTATTTATCTTTTCTTCCAGCTCGGCTTTAGCCTCATCCATTACAGCTGTATTCTTTACATCATCTATCGTTTTCTCAAGAAAGAATCTTACGACCAGTTCCTGAATCTCACTACCATAATTTGCTATAATATCTGTTACCACAGCCTTTTTGTTGTTGGCAAGCACCTTGTGGCAATCAAGTGCTACATTTGCTTGAATTACAGACACTTTATCTGAATTTTTATTTTTAAGGTTAAATGTCCTTGCTTTATCGAAAAGCTGTATTACTATCCTGTCCTCCTTGGCCGGAATATCAGGATCAACTTTTGCAGTCTCAATCGATTCTTTGTCATTATCCGAATTTCCCTGAACAATGAAAATATACCCTGCAAGTGCCGCTAAGGATAGTGTAAGTATAGCTATAACAATAATTAATATAAAGAAAACGCCTTTGGATTCCATTTACTTACGGCCCCCTCTATCTTTTGTGTAATTCAGCATAAATCTGTACATTGCCCTTGAACTCTATGACTTTGTCAACAACTTCATTAACAGACTCCCGGCAGATATACTTAACACCTGCAGTTGTTGTTATAACTGTATCGGGTGTTGCTTCGACGGTCTCTATCAAGTCGCTGTTCAGAATGTAATTAGTTCCATTTAGTCTCATCAATTTAATCATAATATTTTTACCTCGAAAACTCAATATATTTTTCTAATTATGGTTTATACTGCAGTTTTTTAAGATAACTTTAAACTTCTCATATTTATTACTTGCTTTCTATTTTTTGCATTGCCGGGGACAATTTTTTGCTTATTATTTATCCCCGGCAATATGCATCAAGCCTTATCTCTTAAGATTTACAAGCTCCTGAAGCAGCTCATCCGATGTAGTTATAATTCGGCTGCTCGCCTGAAATCCTCTTTGAGTGATTATCATGTTAGTAAACTCCTTGGAAAGGTCTACGTTTGACATCTCCAAGGTTCCTGGACTGAGTCCTCCCGCACCGCCTGAGCCTGCCTTTACCGGCTTGTAGGCTCCGGAGTTCGTTGTGTTTAAAAACATGTTCTGTCCTATTCTCTGTAATCCTGCTGGGTTATCAAAAATAGTAACTGCCATTAGTCCTAAGGACTGCTGTTTTCCATTATCATATACTCCGGTCAGTATACCGTCAGAACCAACAGTAAAGCTCACCAGGCTTCCTGATTTATACCCGTCTACACTAATAGGCTTGACCGAATTGTCGGAAGCAAAGCTCGTAAGCTTACTAAAATCAAAATCCACTTTAAATGCTCCGGTACCAGTAGTAGTAGGAGGTGTAAACTCAACAGAAGCGTTCTTTCCATCTGCTAATAATCCTTTTGCATCAAATTTAATTGTCCCGGAATTACCTGTAGCGCTCATCCCGGCATCGCCACCTATTGTCCAATTCCATGTTGAGCTTGTAGCATCAGCAGTGTTCTTCCAAAACTTTACATTAATTTCATAATCATTTCCCAAGCTATCGTAAACTGTCATAGGAACCGAAAAATAATCACTATCTGTAGGTGTTGTGCCAACCCCTTTTGTTGCAGAATCAAGATTTCCTGTAAGATTGGCATACTTAGTTGCCGATGCAGAAATTATCCTCTTGTTCCTGTATGCATCATTATACAGGTTTATCGGCTCGATCTCGGATTCAGTATCAAATTCACCGCTGCCATCATCCTTAAGCTTTTGCCAGCCATATACATTCATCCCGGTTGCTGTATTAAGATTACCAAGAGCATCTATTGTGAAGTTCCCGGCTCTTGTAAACTGAAATGGAGAATCGCCGCTCTTGCAAATAAAAAAGCCTTCGCCATCTATTGCCATATCTGTAGGACTATCTGTTGTATCAAAGCCACCTCTTGTAGTTATTGTATCGATTGCATTTACGGTTAGTCCAAGACCTATCTGCTTAGGATTTGTACCACCTCTTCCGGATGCATTGTCCGGTGCAGACGCCCCGCTTAGCGTCTGACTGAATATTTCGCTGAATGTAACTCTACCGGTTTTAAATGCCACCGTATTAACATTGGCAATGTTGTTTCCAATTACATCCATTCGTATCTGATGTGCCCTCAAGCCCGACACAGCAGAATTCATTGATCTCATCATATTTTATATTGACCTCCCTCATATCGCTCTTTCCATCCCGTCCGTCATTCGGGGATGTACAGCCTCCCGAAAGGGTCCGGCTGTTATACTATTACTGCTCCATCGATATTGGTAAATACGTTTTCCTTTAATTCATTGCTATTAGCGGCTGTTATGACAGTTCTGTTCTGCACATTCACCACAAACGCCAGATTGTCCATAAGCACCAGAGAATCTCTTACACCCTTTGACTCTGCCTTGGTTACCGCAATCTTCATTTTTTCCTTCTGATCCTGTGACAGGCTTATGTTTCTTGACTGAAGCCTCTGCTCGGCATGCTTGCTGAATTTTATTTCACTATTCTCAGCCTGCTTCTGCTTTAGTATGCTATCAAATCCACCCGCTGCCGTAACACCAGGCTGCTGCCTGCTTATGCTTCCTGTCTGGTTAACACCTGCTATGCCTCTGCCTGTAATTATCTGTCTTGTGATGTTATTTCCGCTTTTATCTATTACCATTTTCATCACCTACCTAATCAGCATCTTCAGCCCCAGAGGTTGTCTGTCCGGCTTGTGATGTTCTGCCTGCATTCGATATGCTAGTTATGCTGTCAAGAGGAGCGTGAACACCGTCAAGAACTGCTTTAATGGAGTTGGGATTTGAAAAATCAACGCTCTTGATTTTAGCTGAAACAGGAACCTTCAGACCAGTACTACTGTCAGTAATGACTAGCGAGACGGTACTTTCGTTAGTCATAGCCTCTGTTAGATAATTCTTTAAATAATCAGGGTCACTTGTATAAACCTTGTTATTATATAACCCGGATATCTCAGCATTTACATTGTTAAGAACCGCGTAATCCTCATAAACACCTTTCTGAAGTGAGTCCACCTTTCCGCTTACCTTAATCATCGCACCACTTTCAGGATCGTACACAATTCCATTTACATCGCATCCGATAAGGCCTGTGAAAGCAGATAGTGTGTTTTCAAAGCTACCGGTATTTTCATAAACCTTGAGAGTATTTTCAGCAGGTACCAATGTCTTGTCATCAATGACAAGGTAATACTTGCCCTTTTCAACTGCTACACTCGTAACTGTTCCTGAAACCTGCTTGGCATTAGTGTTTTCGGTCCCCTCAGTAGTTGCAAGTACACTTTTTCCAATAAGGCTATAAGCCATTGTTCCAGTGAAGCTGTTATTGAGATTCTGCATCTGCTCCAATGCACTGAACTGAGCCATCTGCCCGATAAACTCTGTATTTTCTGTTGGACTTAAAGGATCCTGATACCTAAGCTGTGTCACTAAAAGGTTAAGAAAATCATCCTTTCCCAGCTCACCTGTCTTTCTTCCATTTTTTGTTGCTGAATTTGAGTCTATTATATCCTGTATTGTTTTTGTATAAGTTGTTGAAATCTCGCTCACTTTCACACCTCCTAAGCCGTTAAGTTAATTGTGCTGCTTTCCCACCGATATGGATCTACCATACTTTCTGATATGCTGGGGTCTGCAAGATTTCCCACTATCTCAGACGTTCTTGGCGAAGCACCATGTACAACAGTTTCTCCATTGTTATTTTGTCTTTCCCAGTTCATTCTTTGCCTGTTGGAATCCTGCCTGACTGATACACTAAAGCCCTGCACATTCATACCCTGATTTTCAAGTGAATCCTTTAGAAGATGCATATTTGATTCAAGCACCTCTTTCACTTGCTCATTTTCTGCAACAAACTTTGCCATAACTATACCATTCTCAGTTACAACTTTAAGTGAAATTCTCCCAAGGCTCTCAGGTTTCAGTTCGATAGACATTTCAGATTTACCGTTTGTCATATCAACACTTGCTTTTTCGATGATCTGACTAAGTATTTCCTTAGCTTGCATAGGTGTACTCAACTGTACAGTTTCTGTTCGTTGAACAACATTTTGTTTGCCTTGAATCTCTAGGTATGATGGCTGTATTTGAATATTATCAAAAGCTTCCTGCGGCTTTTGGTCTATCGGAGCGATAAAGCTCTCTACTTCACTTTTCTCGCTTTTACTGCTTTCATTTTTTCTGTTTCCATTTCCGGCACTAGAAGTATCTGTCTCGGGTCTGGCACTATCAGCAATATCTTTCACACCGTCTGTAGTAAGCTCTATACTATCGATCTGCTGATCAATTGATGATTGTTGTACTCTGCCATTTGCCTTTGCTGTCAATGGCTCAATAAGGCGTTTTAATTCTTCTGTTGTTTCAAGCTCATTACTTTCAAGCCTTATTGATAATGTGTCAAGCTTTTCCTTGATAATTTGACCTAAATCACCAGATACCTGTTCAGAAACGTTGACCTCACCGGTTTTGTTCATGCCTGTGATAATGTTAGTTCCAATACCATTGCCGGTATGGCCTAAAAGCTTTACAGAGCTTCCTTCCGCCCCGGAAAGAACATCACCTGCCATCTGAATTAATTGTGAAAGCGTTTGCTGCTGCTCATTGTTAAGACCTAGTAGCTTTGAAAGCTGTGCCATTGCAGTTGATGTGCCATCTAAGCATGCCAACTGTCCAGATGTAAGTGCCTCTGACATGAGCATATCAGAACTAATACCTGCTTCATCCAAAAGCTCCTGAAGCTTATTAGCACTGATTCCCAAAATTTGTGATACAGCACAGATCAGATCGTTGGGCAAGCTCTTCTTAGAACTATCATCTTTAACTGAGCTTTTATCGGACTTGTCATAGTCCAAATCCTTCCTTGACGATACCATTTGAGATTCTTTACTTCCAGCAGTAGTCCTCAAACCACGGTTCTGGTAGCTGATTCTTCTATCGCCATTAACTAGTGCTCTTTCATGACTAACTCTATCAGTTGATACAAAGCTATTATCATTTTTAATTGATACTCTTCTATTTGATGTGCTATTCACCTTACTTCCAAGTATCATATCGAATGTTGAAGCTCCACTCTTGTGTTGTCTGGACGTACTATTGACATTTGGCTGGTATACCACATTAGTGCGTTCTGATCGAAATCCTCCAAGGTACATCTCATTTAACATCATTTTTCACCTCCTCTCACGTGTTTTATCTATCTCAATTACCCTTGTACAGCTCATCTAACTTTTCAGTTACCTTTGCTGCAAATGAAGGGGTCATTGATTCAAGTATTGCCGAAGAGTCCTTTTTACTCATTGCCATCAATATCTTAGTAATCATATCTAATTTTCCTTCTCCCAGCTGCTGGAAAATAGCAGCTGCAGAAGCTTCATCCATCGCTGCATATATCTGTGCAAACTCGCTTGTTTTAGCATCCAGCTGTTGTTCCTTAACTACCTGAGAATATAGCTCTTTCGCGCTTTCAGCATCAATCGATTCGAAATAGGCGGCAAATGAGTCCTTGTCCCCCATTGCAATCAGCTTGTCTATCTGCGCCTTGAGTTCTTTCAATTCAGCTTCCTTTAAGTCAAGATCACCGTTGCGCTTCTCCGCCTGCTTTATTTTACTCTCTGCTGCCAGTTTGCCGCTCTCATATTCTTCCTTAAGAGCGCTATATACTTCGAGTTCTTTATTTTTAGCTTCAAGTTCCTTCCTAAGAGACTCATTTTCATTTCTGAATTCGGTATACTTATTCTTCAACTCATCTTCGCTCAAGTACTTGGGATCTAAAGGATCAGATACGGCAGGCAGTGCGCTTCTTAAAACAGGTATAGTCTGTATAGTCTGACGATAACGATCAGCAAAGCCACCGGTATTATTTTTGATTATAAAATAGAAAGTGCCTCCAATAACTGCCGCAATAATTAGCACAACTGCAAGTATAGTCAGCAGCACAAACGCTGCGCCTTTACTCTTTTTACCATTGCCGGTCGTATCAGGGCTCTCACTTATCTTCCTTGCTGCATTTTTGCTTTTAGGCATTTTACTCTCCCGGTAAGCCATCTTTATAATCGTAGCTCACTATTTCATCATTTGCTTTATGTTCAAGCTTTTTCTCTTCCCGAATATACTCTTCTTCTTTCTTTTCTTTCAGCTTGTCTAAAATTTTTCGTTTTTGAACAGCTTTAACAAGCTCTTCTCTAATTTTATCGACATTAATAACAGCTTTATTTACATTTTCTTTTTGTGATTTGATCTTAACTTTAAGAAATTCCAGATAATCATTGAACTGTAATAAGTCTTGAACTGTTGTTCTCTTAATTTTTTTATTAAATTCATCAACTATTTGGTCGTTTTCATTTTCAAGGGACATAAGCTTTTCCTTTTCTGCTTCCAGACATTGTATAGCTTTTCCCATTTCATTTTTTAGGTTTTCCTCCTGTTGATTCCTGATATTAAGGACAGGCTGCAGCCTGAAGTTAAACTTAGGCATCTGCTATTCTCCTTTGGTTATTCCTTGTTCAGAACGTTATAAAGATTATCCAAAACCTCTTCAAAGCTGAAGCTTTCTGTTGTCGATTGCTGTATAAAGTCCAATATTCCACCTATCAGGCTAATAGCATAATCAATTTTTTCATTGCTGCCCTTCACATATGCTCCTATGTTAATTAAGTCCTCTGAATCCCGATATATTGCAAGCGCCTTTTTTAATTCTCCCGCAGACTTTTTGTGCTTTGGAGACACTATATCAGACATAACACGACTGACGCTTGCGAGAATATCTATGGCAGGATACTGATTTCTGTTTGCTAATGCTCTTGAAAGTACTATATGTCCATCGAGAATACCTCTGGCTGTATCAGTGACCGGTTCTGTCATATCATCACCGTCTACAAGGACGGTATAAAGTCCGGTTATAGAACCTTTTTCAGAATTCCCTGCACGTTCCAAAAGCTTAGGCATTACTCCAAACACAGAAGGCGTATATCCTCTGGAAACAGGCGGTTCTCCTATAGCAAGCCCTATCTCACGCTGTGCCATCGCAAATCTTGTTAGGGAGTCCATCAGCAGAAGAACGTCTTTTCCCTGGTCCCTGAAATATTCAGCTATAGCAGTCGCAACTAAAGCTCCCTTAAGCCTCACAAGAGCAGGTTGATCGGAGGTTGCTACAACTACAACTGATCTTGAAAGACCTTCCTCCTGAAGATCCTTCTCAATAAACTCTCGCACCTCTCTACCTCGTTCGCCAATGAGTGCAATTACGTTTACATCAGCCTTTGTATTTCGTGCTATCATACCCATAAGAGTACTTTTTCCTACTCCACTGCCGGCAAAAATACCAACACGCTGACCCTTTCCAATCGTTAGCAAACCATCAATTGCTTTTACACCCAATGTAAGTGGTTCCGTAATCCTTTTTCTATTAAGTGGATGTGGTGGTTTGTTATTTACCGGATAGAACGTATCAGGTACAAACGGCTCTTTATCATCAATAGGTATACCAAGTCCATCCAACACCCGCCCCATCAGGTTCATTCCTACACCAACCTTAAGAACATAGCCTGAAGCAGTTATCATATTTCCCTGGCCAACACCGGTCATCTCACCTAATGGCATTAACTGCACACTGTTTTCTTTGAAGCCGACAACCTCTGATTCTATTACCGCTCTTCCTCTGGACGCATGTATCTTACACAGCTCTCCTATATCCACTTCCGGGCCTTCTGACTCGATAGTAAGGCCTACTACCTTCGATACCCTTCCGTAGTATTTCTTGAAATCAGATTTAGTTAGTATATCATGGTATTTTTGAAGGCTGATCTGCAACGAAAAAAACCCCGCTTTCAGAAGCTAAATTGACAATTTCAGTAGTATCACCTTGCTTTTGTTTTGTTGTAAGATACATTTGAAAAACAGCAACTATTAATCTACAATACTTAAAAGCTTAAATCCCTCCGGAGAGTTCTTTGAATGACTCTTCTATCTTATCAAGCTTTGTTTGCACTCCAGCGTCGATTCCACCAAGCTTTGTTTCAATTATAAGATCACTCTTGTTCATTGAAGCATCCCTTATTATCTCTATTTCACTTGTTGTTCCCGCAATCGACAACAATTCTTCTTTATATTCATTTAATATATCATAGTCTTCCTTTGATACCTTTATAGAAGCGCCCTCTTTGTTTGAGCAATCATTAAGAGCATCTCTGAGCAGCTGCAACACTACTTCCCTGTTTAATTTGAGCTCTGCTGCAACAGTCTTACGAGCTACATTTAGTACAAGCTCCATAATTTCCTTTTCCATCCCTGCTAAAATGCTGCTGTGCTCTTCAGCTGAGCTTTTTTTAATATTCTCCGCTTCAGAAAGCAGTGCCTCATACTGAGCGTTTGCTGCTTCTATTCCTTCGGCATAGCCCTTCTGCCATGCTTCTTCCTCTTGTAGCTTTGCTTCCCTTTCTGCTTCTTCTCTCGCTTCTCTGATAATCCTTTTTGCTTCTAAACCAGCCTCTTTTATAATAAGCTCTGCTTCCTGCCTCGCATTCTCAATTAGTTCATCAGGTGTTGATACATACTCCGCATCATTCTCCTGCTCCTGCATATCGGAATCGTCAAGGGAATCGGTGTCAAGCGTACTCATTGGTACATTAACCTGAAACGGTCTGCCATATGTAATCTGATCAAACTTGAAAATCCTGTTATACAATAATCTCGTCGCCTCCTCCTCTGGAAATGACAATCTCACCAGCATCCTCAAGCTTTCTGATCACATTGACAATCTTCTGCTGCGCTTCTTCTACATCCTTCAATCTTACAGGACCCATGAATTCAATATCTTCCTTAATCATCTCAGTAAGGCGCTTGGACATATTGGCAAATATGACCTTTTGAACCTCCTCAGTAGCACCTTTAAGCGCTATTGCAAGCTGGTTATTCTCAATATCTCTAAGGAATCTCTGAATAGCTCTGTTATCAAGAGATAGAATATCCTCAAATACAAACATTCTCTTTCTTATTTCTTCCGCCAAGTCTGTATCCTCTACCTCAAGCGTTTCCATAATATATCTTTCTGTGCCCCTGTCCACTGTATTGAGAATATTAACAATTGCCTGTACGCCTCCTGCAGCTGTAAAGTCTTCTGTTACAAGCGATGACAGGTTCTTCTCTAGAATTCTTTCTACTTCCTTTATTACCTCAGGCGACGTTCTGTCCATTGTGGCTATTCGCCTTGCTACGTCTGCCTGCTTATCCTGCGGTAATGCAGCCATTACTATGGACGCCTGCTGTGGTTTTAGGTATGCAAGTATAAGAGCTATTGTCTGTGGATGCTCTTTCTGTATAAAATTAAGAAGCTGTGACGGATCTGCTTTCCTTACAAACTCAAATGGCCTTACCTGCAGCGATACAGTAAGCTTGTTTATAATATCCAGTGCTTTCTGCGGTCCAAGCGCTTTTTCAAGAATCTCCTTTGCGTAACCAATACCACCCTCAGCTATATATTCCTGTGCCAGACATATCTGATAAAATTCCTCAAGTACCTTTTCCTTTTCTTCCGGTGAAACAGTTCTTATATTCGCTATTTCTAAGGTCAGCTGTTCTATTTCTTCTTCCTTCAGATGTTTAAAAATCTCTGCAGATCTTTCAGGGCCGAGAGAAATTAACAGCATTGCCGCTTTTTCACGTCCTGAACGTTCTTTTACGCCTGATGCTCTCGCCATACAATTATTCCTCTCCTAACTATCCCATTCGTCAGAAAGCCAATTCCTCAAAAGTTGTGCTACTGAATCTGGCTTCTGTTTAACAAAATTATCTATCTGTTTTTTGATCTCAGATTTTTCTTCCACATCTAGATCGGGCAGAGGCAGTTCCGGTTCCGGAACTACGAATTTAGGTCCGTCGGCTGTAGCAATTTGCGTAACCTCTTCAAGCTCTTTGTTTTTCTTTGGGATAATAGCTATAGTTAGTGCTATTATTAGTATAAGCATTAATGCAAAGAATCCATATCTCTGTAATAATTCGTTTATTTTATCCTCTAATGACTCTTCTATAATCTTCGGTTGTGCAAGCTTAAGCTTATTTACTACCACATTCTTGACCGGTATGCCTGTAGCAGCGCTTGCTGCAGATTTTACTTCGTTGAGAAAATCCTCGTCAAGCTTCGAGTCATCCTGTACTTCTCTGCCATACCAAAGGGATATGGCAACACTTGATTCATTTGCTATAAGCTTTCCGGGTGCCTTCTTCTTTTCTGTCATCCTCTCGTCATAGCCGTAGTTGTATTCCTCTTCAACATTGGAATAATCGGAATTTCCATCATTGCCAAGCATATAGGTGGTGGAGTTATTATCTCCGGGATTTGATCCTATTCCCGGTTCCCCGGAAGCCGATCCGTTCTTTATAGTTTCCTCGCTGGTCTTGCTGCTAATAACTGCCCCTCCGGTCATTCCATCTGGGTTTGTTATAGTTTTGCTTTTTGACTCTTCACTGTCAAAATCTAGAGTAGCATGTACAATAACTCTCAGCGTATCAAAGCTATCATGCTGCTCTACACTGAAATAATCAAGTACCTTCTGCTCAAGCTCAGCCTCTCTCGCGCGGCGAAGTTCATCCTGACTATTTGCTGCAGCTATTGAATCATCGGCGGATTCGGTATTGAGTATATTTCCATTATTGTCAACTACTGTTACATCGCTCGGATCCAGATTCTCTACACTGCTCGACATAAGCATTACGACGCCGTTTACTTGCGCTGATGTTATTTTAGTGTTTGGTCTTATCATAACATACGCAGTAGATTTAGGCGGTTCTTGTCCCTCGCTGTAAAACAACGAGGTTTCAGGGACTGCCAGTGTAACTGCAGCTTGATCGATATTGTCCAGCATTTCGATTTTTGTTTCCAGATTTGATATCTCCTGCTGCCTCCAGATTGCTTTTCTATCACTTTGCGTTGTAGTAATGCCAATTTTTTGAATAGCATCCTCAAACGTAAAGCCATCCTTGGGATAACCGGCTTGTGCCAACAAAATCTGCGCCTTATTGTTATTTTTAGCATCAATTACAATACTTGTACCATTGTTCTGTGCTTCGTTCCAGATGCCATTATCATTTAATACAGTTATCATTTCGCCTATCTGTGTTTTATCAGAATTAGTGAAAAGGACTATCCTGTTGGGCCTTGTCAAAAGGATAATGGATATAGTTATAGCTACAACTACAATTGCAGAAGTAACATAAAGACGTGTCTTTTGCGATTTATCAAGACTTCCCCAAAATTCTTTAATTTGATTCAGATACTTTTTTAAAAATTCGGGCACTGTAACACCACCTTGCAGCAACTAGATCTATAATTTTTGTAAACATCAGCATTTCGTATCCAAATCTAAGAAATACAACTAAAATAAACTAATAATAAAATTAAATCTGCATTTGCATAATCTCTTTATATGCATCTAATATCTTGTTTCTGATCTGCATGGTGAACTGAAATGCTGTATCAGCCTTCTGGGCTGCAATCAACACCTGTGGGATATTATCTGTTTTGCCTGCGGCAAATTGATCTGCCAAATTATCTGCTTCAATGAGTAGGCTGTTTGTATCGTTTATTGCATTCTTCAGATAATCGGAAAATGGAATTGAACTGCCGACTCCATTCTGCTCATCTACTGTTTCAAATAGTGAACGCGAAGGCGCCAATGAGCCTGCTGACGCGATTTCATTAATGGCCATGTAACTACACCACCCTTAATAATTCTTTAGTAAAATTCAAAATATCATGTACCAATTTCAAGTGCCTTCATTGCCATACTTTTTGTAGTATTTATAGCAGTAACATTAGCTTCATATGCCCTGGTTGAAGATATCATATTGACCATTTCAGTTATTACGTCAACATTAGGTCTCTCCACATAACCATCCTCATTAGCATCCGGATTTCCCGGCTCATACACCATCTTAAACGGACTGTTATCCTCTATAATAGCTGCAACCTTTACACCGCCGCCTGTGCTGCTTCCCATCAGTTTTTTACTGCTTGATGTCAGATAATCGGAAAAAGCCGGATTACTTTCCTCGAAAACAACTATCTTACGTCGGTATGGCGTGCCATTTTTAGTCCTTGTCGTATTAACATTAGCTATATTCTCAGAAATTGTGTCCATACGGAGTCTTTGTGCTGTAAGCGCTGATGCACCAACATCAAGTGCACTGAAATAACCCATACACTATCTGCCCCCTTCCCTGATCGCTGACTTAAGCCTCTGATAGCTACTGTTTATACTCTGTACAAGCGTATTATATCTTATGTTGTTTTTCGCTAACGAGGCCATCTCTGTCTCAATATCAACATTGTTACCATCAAGTCTTGTGCTTAATTCTTTGTAATCCTTTGTCACCTTTAGATCAATGTCTTCAGGGCTTTTATTACCTATCTGTATATGTCTTTTGTCTGTGGTTATACCTCTGAAGCCATTGCCACCTATTGCATCTTCAAGGTATCCCTCAAAATTAACTGTGCTTTTCTTAAAGTTTGGAGTATCAACATTAGCAATGTTGTTAACTATAACCTCATTGCGCGTCCACGCCGCATTAAGTGACTTTTCACGAAGTGTAAGATTACTTGTCAGTTTGTCAAACATTTTTTGCCTCCTGATACAAATAATTAACAAATAAAAATACTTACCATAGTATCTTTCGACATCATAGTAATATTCTTAACAGCAAAAAAGTAATACAAAATATTCCATGTCAATAAAATTGATTTTAACACATAAATATTACAATTTCAACATTATATTGTTGAAATATTAAAATGAAGGCAATATATTGTGGTTTGTAAGCTTAGAAATATATATAAACGACTAAATTGTCACATTTTTTATTAACTTTATTGAATTTTCTGCTATTGCTGCATATTTATCTTGTTTGCTTCTATATCTTACATTTGGCGACTTTATAAGGCCGAAGCTAGCATTCATCGGTTGGAACTTACTTACTGCATTTCCTGAAACATAGGCTGCCAGAGAGCCTATAGCTGTTTCCTGAGGAAATATGAGCCTATCCTGTCCTGCAAATATGCGTGCTGCATTTAATCCTGCAACAAGCCCGGAGGCAGCTGATTCTATATAGCCTTCAACGCCTGTTATCTGGCCTGCAAAGAATACATCCTGTTTTGATATCATTTGATAAGCTGCATTCAATAAGCCCGGAGAATTAATATAAGTATTTCTATGCATCACTCCATACCTTGCGAATTCTGCATTTTCAAGTCCGGGTATAAGACCGAATACTCTCTTTTGCTCCGGCCATCGCAGATGTGTCTGGAAACCTACGATATTATAAAGTGTAGCCTCCTTGTTATCCTGTCTTAGCTGAACTACTGCATAAGGCTCCTTCCCTGCTCTGGGATCAATTAATCCAATAGGCTTGAGCGGGCCAAAGCGCATGGTATCATAACCATTTCGTGCCATACTTTCAATAGGCATACAGCCACTGAAGAGGATCTCCTTTTCAAAGACCTTCAAAGGGACGACCTGTGCATTTATCAGTTCAGTGTGAAATTTGCGGTATTGTTCAGCATCCATAGGACAATTGATATAATCATCTGTTCCTTTGCCATAACGTGACGCCCTGAATGCACATTGCATATTAATGGATTCATAGGTTACTATCGGCGCTGCTGCATCATAAAAATACAGGCAGTCCTTTCCTGTAAGCTTAAGTATGCAGTCTGACAAGGCCTCAGACGTCAGCGGACCGGTGGCTATAATTGTAATACCTTCCTCTGGAAGGTCACTTACCTCTTCTGCTATTACTGTAACATTTGGATGTTTTAGTAACTCATCTGTGACCATTTGAGAAAAAAGCGTTCTGTCAACAGCTAAAGCACCGCCTGCCGGAAGCCTGGTCGCATCAGCGCAGCGCATTATAAGCGAATCCAGAAGCCGCATTTCTTCCTTGAGAAGGCCTACGGCATTATCGAGCCTATCAGACCTGAGAGAATTGCTGCATACAAGCTCTGCAAATGTGTCTATACTATGTGCAGGTGAATGCTTCAAGGGCTTCATCTCATACAATCTTACCTTTAAGCCCCTCTTCGCGGCCTGCCAAGCCGCTTCACAACCTGCAAGTCCTGCCCCTATTATGTTAATAACCTGTTCTGACATTATTAAAATGCTCCTGATTGAATTCTGCCTTGGCACTTGCAAGTTATCCTTTTAGCTGTGCAACGGTAATATTTTGTGTTGCCATGATAAAATACTGCATATTGCACCGCTAAATGTCAATGGTTAAATTACAAATGCCTTTGCTCAATTATTCCTTACCTTTTTCTATAGTATAATCGCATCCATCCTTGCTGCATTTAAGAGCAAGCTTCTTTCCAGAGTACTTTTTCAGAAGGAAGCTACCGCACTTAGGACAATTTTCACCCGCGGGCATATCCCATGACATAAAGCTGCAAGTGGGGTTATTCTCACACCCAATATATCTTTTACCCTTTCTTGTCTTTTTATAAAGCACCTTTCCTCCGCATTCTGGACAAGAGACTCCAGCCTCCTCCAATATGGGCTTAGCATTCCTGCATTCCGGGAAACCGGGGCATGCAAGAAATTTTCCGAACCGACCGTTTTTGATCACCATATTACGGCCGCATTTCTCGCATTTAATGTCTGTAACCTCATCATGAATTTCAATCTGCCCAATTTTGGATTCTGCTTCCTTCAACGCTTCTTCAAAAGGGCCATAGAAATCCTTCATCAGGTCAGCCCATTTCTTTGTACCCTCTTCAACATCATCCAGCTTGTTTTCCCACTGTGCCGTAAACTGAACGTTTACTATATCAGGAAAATTGCTGGTCATAAGATCATTAACTATTTTACCGAGCTCTGTTGGAAGGAGGAACTTCTTTTCCTTCTCAATATAACCCCTGGCAAGTATAGTTGTAATTATTGGAGCATATGTGCTGGGACGCCCTATACCTTTTTCCTCAAGGACCTTTACCAGGGAAGCTTCCGTATACCTCAGAGGCGGCTGTGTAAAGTGCTGCTTGTCAACTAATTTCTTTAGATCCAGTGCTTCATCCTCTTCGAGAATAGGTATTTGCGTCTCGGCTTCATCCGTATCTTCATCTTTACCTTCGATATAAACTGCTATAAACCCCTGGAATTTTATTTTAGAACCATTTGCCTTAAAGAGGAACCTTCCTGCAGTAATGTCAGCAGATACAGTATCATAAACAGCCGAAGCCATCTGACATGCAATAAACCTTGACCATATAAGCTTATAAAGCTTGTACTGATCATTCGTCAATGAATCCTTCACACTATCCGGGTCCATTGAAACATATGTGGGACGGATAGCTTCATGAGCGTCCTGAGATGCTGACCTGTTCTTATAAACTCTAAATTCCTCAGGCAGATATTTTTGACCATATTTTTCTTCTATATATTTTTTTGCTTCTTGCTGTGCTTCTGTCGATATTCTTGTAGAATCTGTACGAATATAGGTTACAAGGCCCAACGCCCCATGCCCCTTGACCTCAATTCCCTCGTAAAGCTGCTGTGCAATCATCATTGTCTTTTTGGTAGGAAAGCCAAGTTTCCTTGCAGCTTCCTGCTGCATTGTACTTGTAATAAACGGCGGTGCGGGCGTTTTTTTCTTTTCGCCGAGCTTAACCTTTTTGACAATATATTTTTTACCTTTAAGTTCCTCCAGGATCTCTTTAACCTGTGATTCGCTCTTTAGCTCGATTTTATCATCGGCAGTGCCGAAAAATTTTGCATCAAATGCAGGTCCGGATTTATGTCTAGATAAATTCGCAACAACAGTCCAATATTCCTCTGACTCGAAATTATTTATTTCCTCTTCCCTGTCGCATATCAGGCGCGTAGCAACAGACTGAACACGTCCGGCACTAAGGCCTTTTCTTATTTTTCTCCAAAGTAGAGGGCTTATCTTATAGCCAACTATTCTGTCTAAGACCCTTCTGGCCTGCTGCGCATTAACAAGATCCATGTCAATTTTTCTTGGAGCCTTTATTGCGCTTTTTACCGCGTTCTTCGTTATTTCATTAAATGTTATTCTGCACTTGTCGGATTCATCAATATTCAGCAAATTGGCAAGATGCCACGAAATAGCTTCTCCCTCACGGTCAGGGTCAGTAGCGAGATAAACTTTTCCTGATGCTTTTGATTCCTTTTTAAGCTTGCTTATTACGTCGCCTTTACCCCTAATGGTAATATATTTAGGTTCAAAATTATGCTCAATATCAACCCCTATCTGGCTTTTAGGTAAATCCCTTACATGCCCGACAGAAGCTATTACCTTATAATCCTTACCAAGGAACTTTCCTATTGTATTTGCCTTTGCCGGTGATTCTACTATGACCAGGTTGTTTGCCATCGTATCCTCCCATATTCCGAATATACTAAATCTTGCATTTTTCATTGTAAAGTAAAAATATTAAAATGTAAATTACTTTATTATTATAACTCTATTCAATCAGCTTATAATACTTGCCGGGCAGTTGTTCCACAAAGCCGCTCAACTCAAGCATTACTAGTACAGATCCTGCAAGCTGGACGCTTATTTTACAATCTCTGGCGATCGTATCTATATGTGCTGGTCCCAATTGAAGCCTTTGAGCAATACTTTTCTCCTCACTGCCTGTAATCTGATTTATTGACGGTGTTCTGCTCAGTATATTATTTGCACTATAACTCATATTCAATTCACTTAAAATATCTTCCGCACTTGTAACCAATTTTGCTCCGTCTTTTATCAACATATTTGTACCGACACTGTTTAAACTGTTTATATTTCCGGGTACTGCAAAAACATCCTTTCCCTGTTCCAAAGCAAAATCCGCAGTTATTAGAGAACCGCTTTTAGAATTAGCCTCAATTATAGTAATTGCCCGAGATATTCCGCTTATTATCCTGTTTCTTGCAGGAAAATTGAAGGATAATGGAGGTGTTTCAGGCGGGTATTCTGATATGACAGCTCCGTTACTTATAATATCTTTCATAAGCTTAGCATTTTCAGACGGGTAAACTATATCTATACCACAGCCTAATACAGCAACAGTCCTTCCTCCGGCATCCAAAGCGCCCTTATGAGCACCCGAATCTATGCCCCGTGCCATTCCGCTGACAATTGTTATACCATTTGATGCAAGCTCCATTGATAGCCTTCTAGCCATATTCAGCCCATATTGAGTTGCCCTTCTTGATCCGACTACAGCCACATGAACATCGTCTTTCCGAAGCTTACCCCTGCAGTAGAGTACCACAGGAGGGTCGTTCAAATACCTAAGCTCGCCGGGATATGTTGAGTCATTATAGGTAATAACATCCGCATCGCATTTTTTGACATCATCATATAGCTTATCAGTCTTTTTGCGCTTTTCTGGATCCTTTATTTCAATTATCATCTGCGGTGTTACAAAGCTTAGTCCTTTAAGCTCTGACTCCTTTGCCTCCCACAACAGTGCAGGATCCTTGAAATGTTCGAGTAGCAGCACTTTTTTAGCAGGAGGTGTTTTAATAAGGGAACTAAACCAAACCCAGTATTTAATTATTGTTTCCATAGTGATCTCCGCCTTATGTAAACATTTTTTTGGACTTATACCTATTTCATGAACAGAGAAAAACTGCATTAAACATTCAAAATTTTTCTATCAAGGCTTCTGTATTGAATAGCCTCTGCCAGATGTACAGGCCTTATATCCTCACTCTCATCCATATCGGCAATTGTCCTTGATACTTTCAATATTCTGCTATAGGCTCTTGCGCTTAAGCCAAGCTTGTCAAAGGCACTATTCAATATACCTCTGCATTTCTCATCCAGCCTGCAGAATTTGTTGAGCATAGCAGGCTGGAGCTGAGAATTTGAATATATACACATCCCCTTATATCTCTCAAGCTGTATTTTCCTTGTCTTTTCTACCCTATCCCTAATTACCTCCGAAGTATCACCGCAAGAGCCGCTGTCCAGTTCTTTATATTTGACAGAAGCCACCTCTATATGAATATCCATGCGATCCATCAGTGGTCCGGATAACCTGCCAAGATATTGTTGAACCTGCTTAGGCGTACATGTGCATTGTCCCGAATGGTCCAGCAGCCTTCCGCATTTACATGGGTTTGCAGCACAAATCAATGTTGTTTTTGTGGGATATGTCAGAGTTGCATTTAAACGTGAAATTGTTATACTTCCATCCTCTAAGGGTTGTCTGAGTACCTCAAGTGATTTTTTACTGAACTCCGGCAACTCATCAAGGAAAAGAACGCCATAATGAGCAAGGCTTATTTCTCCCGGCTTTGGCATACTGCCTCCACCTACAAGTCCTATATCTGATATGGTATGATGGGGACTCCGGAATGGTCTAGCTGTAAGTATAGGAACATGTGCCGGAAGTATGCCTGCAATGCTGTGGATTTTTGTCACTTCGAGTGCCTCATCAAAGGTCATGGATGGCAATATTGTAGGAAGTCTTTTAGCGAGCATGGTTTTACCGCATCCAGGAGCACC
>JAEYRB010000046.1 GCA_023409735.1 Bacillota bacterium
ACCAAAAGTCAATTCCCCTATCACCAGCCCCGTCAACAAAATTTTCCTCATTGAGATTATAACCCATCCATTCAGCTGTAATACGCACTAAAGATTGCTCAAAAACTAACCCAGAATCGTCTGATAGGGATAATATGTTTTTTATATATTCATTTTGTAAATTATCATAAAATACTGAAATCTCACTCACACTCATGTTACAACCCTCCTAGTACATACCAAAAAAAGCATAATTAGATGTTCATCTATTTTTTTATGTCCTTCACATTATAGACGCAATTACCACTTACAACCATATAGTTACTCTTTTTGCCACCGATAATCTTTGTATGTAAATATAACACAGGAATATTGTACCAAATATCGACAAGTAATACAAATGCCTTTATTAATTATTTTTTTGCTTATCCAATTTTAGCCCACATGATTAAAGATATATTGTGGAGTTACTATTCACCCTCCTCTCCGGCAACGTAACCGCTGTCTGTATATCCAATACAGCCTGTCTGAGCCGGTCAACTTCAAGCTGGAATATCATCCGATCGATATGACCAGTTGCATTTGCCCTTGCAGCAATCTGATTTAGGTTGTTTCCGATAGCTCGAAGTTCCTTCATCATAGCATGGTAGTCGGGCGAAGGCAGTTCCCTGGGTATATAGCCATTAACCAGTGTACGCAGATATCTTTCCTGTGAAAAGCCGGTTTTTGCTACTTGTTTCTTAAACTGCTGACATTCTTTTGAGTTTAACCGAAAAGTTATTTTGATGCTTCTTTTGAGCATATAGTACCTCCCGTTTTGATAAGGGTTTCAGGGATTATCCCTGACAAGCGAATAATGCCGGCATTATTCAGTGCTTGCTACAACTATTCCGACGTCGGAATAACTAAATATCTGACTAGGTTCCGCTATATAAATCATGATTGACACGAGCGCTGTAATAGCTATCAATTGTCACCGGAGCATTGTACAATGCCGTCAGCAGATAAGACCGGATATTGCGAATGTCGACAGGGTTCCTGTCAAGACACTCCAGAACATATTGAATGTGTTCGAAGGAAAGCTTCATAAACCGTTCATATACTTTCATTTTCGGCAGGTCATTTCCTGATATTCGAATGGTTTCACTACTGTTGCAGATTACATCAACCATAATAGATATAAGCTCTTCAATTTGTTTCTTCCTGGTGGGTTCCCGTTTTACAAAAATATCGTACTCAATTTGCTGCTTTAGTATATTTTCCATCTCATCCGCTCCGATGGATGGATTGATATAACTCGAATCAATATAATTCTTATCAATATTATTAGCATACGATTTTCCGATGTCTTGACTGCTGAGGATCAGATTACTGGAAATCTGTTTTCCGGGTATCAAGACATCTGATTTTCGGATGTCTGAAACGAACTTTTTGACATAAATAATTGCCGGCTTACCCAACCCCTGTTTACGGCGGTCAATGAGATCAATCTTTTCAAGTTCGGAGAACAGCTTACCGGCTTTTTCATGACCACAACCAAGATACTCCATTGCTTCATCGATTGTAAAATAAATAAACACAAGCCCGCCATTATCACACCATCTATTTTTTACCGATAAGCCCATACGGTCTAAAAGCAAACCGTAAAGCAGTTTTGCTTCGGCTGAAACGCTTTTATATCTTAAGCTGGTAAACAGAACCTTTGGCACACGGTAAAAGGTAAACTGCTCAGATTCATGTATGGTAAAATATTTGTCAAAAGTCATGAATTTATCATCTCCTTTGTATATGGGCATAAAAAAACGGAGGGCTAATTTTAGCTCTCCGTTCACTTAATTTGCCTTATTACGTTTTGTTTTTAAAGCCAGTCAAATTCAAAGTTTTTTCCGTATAAAGAAAAAAGTGTTGCAATATTATAAGTTCTTTCTGCTGTATGAGGAGAAAAGTATTATATTCCGAATAGTTTTTTCCCGATTTTATTTACAAACGACTTCCCAAATAACAAATTCCTCCGCACAGCGACGGTAATTATTTATGAGCCCTGTCCAGCGCATCTGATCTGCTGCTTTCAACTGCTCCCCTGTTCCGTCCTCCTCTGCCATCGTCTGCATGATCCGTTCAATCATACTTGTTGCAATAATATCCACTTCATGCAGATGCTCGTTGAGTTTGCAGGTAATCAAAAGCTTGGAATACAGCGCTCTTCTATGTTTCTTCAGAAAGTTTTTGCGAAGCCTCCCGTATTTGCCGATATGGAAATATTCCTGCTCTGGCAAGATTAAATCCGGCAAATAGTAGTTGCCTTGCAGTATATAGCAAATGTCGTTTTCATATTTCACAGCTTCCATAAAATCACTTCCTTTTTACTTTTTCCCTAATTTTAGTAAATAAAATGCTGTATTACGCTTTTGCGAAAATTTTTTTGATACATTTAACGGCTGTCCCGGTCATTCTGCTTTTTGCGTTGTCTTTCTTCCAATAATTTGATGATTGTATCTTCCATTTGCTGCGTTGAATATCCCTTTGGAAAATATTTTTCCAATCTTTCAGTACTGAAACGAAGCTGCGGTTTTTGATTAGCTTTTTCTTCTCCCATAATGGCTGATATAGCTTCAGGAGTGAGATTAACCCCCTGAGATAATTTTTTCAGCCGCACTGCCTGTGACAGTGACGGTGTGCAGTCCTCCTGCTTTATAATATCCCATAACTCTGCCTGCTCGTCTTTTGCTAGATATGATAATTCTACTGCAGGAGAAAAGGCTATACGCTGGCTATCTACTAAATCAAGGATTGGTTTTACAAGTTCGGTCAGACGGATATAGCGTTGAATTTGCCTTCCACTTTCGTCCTCTGAAATGGTTTCTCTGGACTTGAGGCCAACTTGTCCACAAGGTATACCTTGATGTTTAATAGCCTCCAGTTTCATCTTATACGCAAAAGCCTTTTCACTGGGCAGTAAATTCTCCCTTTGAATATTGCTGTCAACCATCAACAAAACCGCTTCGTCATCAGTCATATCACGGACAATAACTGGCAGCTTGTCCATCCCAACTATTTCTGCTGCTGCTTTTCGTCTGTGGCCGCTGACAATTTCATAACTGCCATCACCTTTCGGTCTTGCCATGAGCGGAGTCAATATACCGTATTCACGAATACTGTCGCAAAGATGCTTCATTTCTTCATCATTCTTTACCTGGAACGGATGGTTTTTAAACGGCTGAAGTTCATCAATTGCGATTTCCCGTATGCGCTCCAGTTTGTCATCCTGCCGCTGTTCTTCGGTAGTAAAAAGCTGGTCGAGCGGCGATAAACTAATTTTTATATCCTTTTTCATCTGCTATCACCCCCTTTCCCATAGGGGATGGCAAGCAGTATATCCACTTCATACTGAGGCTTGTCCGACAGAATAAAATCACTTTGATTTTGCATACCATATCGGCTGCATTTTTCAAAAATCTGGATGTGTTTAAGGAAATTCGCCTTTTGCACATTCGTTTTTTTATCACTTACAGAGTCTGCAAAACCGCATGAATCAAGCCTTTTTTCACCTATGGCACATTGCGGATACGACATAGGTACAGAGGAGCTGGCACATCTTGAAATGGTTGGCTCTATAGTATATCAGCTTACAAAAGGTGTCCCGGCAAAGGTGCTTGAAAAGGAAGGCCTTGGAGCGTACTATTCAGACCACGATCATGCCGTTTATCCGGCAAGTGCTTCCGGTGTGCCCTTCACAGCAGCATATATACAGTCCAAGGGAGACCCCATTGCCGATCTTACTGAGGACCTTGCAGCAGAGCAAAAGGCACGTGCAACATATGAAAATCTAATAAACCTAAGCGATGACCCTGATGTAATAGACCCGCTGCGTTTTCTTAGAGAACGTGAGGTCGTCCACTTCCAGCGTTTCGGTGAAGCACTCAGGATCGTTCAGGATAAACTGGCACAGAAGTCATTTTATATGGCTAATAACCCATGTGGCTGTAAGGAAAACTGTCCGGGCACATGCCCCGCAGCAGAAGCAAAGAAATAGAGATAAAAAAATTCAACCGGCTTTTACACCGGTTGAATTTTTGTTTCGTATTTCAAGGGATTCGGCTAAGCCAATATTGTTTACTGAGCACTTGGCGCAGGGGCGGCGGGATTCATAGCACTTATGTCCAGTCCGCTTTCTGGAAGCGTAGCACGGCCGGTCACTTGAGACTTAAGCTCGTTATAGGCTGCAGCCCACTGAGTCTGGATTTCCTTTTCGGCCTGTTCAAGTCCCTGAGCCTTTAAGGCGTTGATAACCTTGGTCTGCTCAGCGTTGAAAGCAGCAACGTCTTTGGCCAGGATGAGTTTTCCGAGATTACCAATGATGTATTGTTCAGCCTGAGCTTCGGCTTGCGCAAGCTCGGTGGATTGTGACATGTAAGCTCCAAAGTCTGGCCATGGATACTTGCTGCTGTCTGTTTTGATCTTACCAGCTTGTGCCCATGACGCATACACTGCGCCCGGATATGCGATATTTGCATCGCCGTTTGCGTTGGCGTTTACAAAGTTTTTCGCTGCTGTGTTTTGTTGTGCCATTAAAGCATACCAAGGAGCTGACATGGTAACGTTGGCTGAGATACCATCGGATACCTTTTCCGCAGCTGAACTGGACATGAATTGAATGATAGACATGCCAGCGCCGGCTGTATACGTAGTGCTGCCAGCGAGAAGATCCTGTAGATAGTTGCCGATTGGCAACGGATTACCATCGCTGTCATAATCCCAATCTACACCCTTTACACCATTAACTGCTAAACGAGCGCCGTAATTTGAATCCATGAAATTGAGGAAGTCCATTACTCGAGTGGGATTCTGGCAGTTCGCGCTTATGCAGCGGGAATCGTTAAATCCGTAGCCTCTTGGTTGTTCAGGAGTATACATATCTCCAGCCGATGGGAAAGAACCTGGGAGCAGGAAAAGTCCAGCGTTCTCGCCGCAAACTGTCGTATCCGGCACGCTCCAGTTACCTGCGCAACATGTGTACACTTCACCAGCTGCGATTTTATCACCGAATTGAGTCCAATTTTGTGTCAAACCATCAGGATCGAAGATACCGAGCTGGTTGGCCTTGAAGTAGAAATATACGCTCTGCCAGAAAATACTCTGGGGATCCAGATAAGAACTAGTCCACTGGCCTGTATAGCGGTTGACGTATTCCTGTCCTTGTAGCACTGTGTAGCCGCACATATATGGATAAATGTAATAGTAAGGCCACAGAGCACCCCAATCCGTCCAAGCAGAAAGTGCGTATGCCTTTTTTCCGCTGGGCGCGGTCGGGTATTTATCCTGCATTTGCTTAAGAACTTTTAGATAGTCGTCCGCTCCATTAATCTCGGGAGAGCCAATGCCCTGATACAGATCGTAGCGTGAGTAAAAGCCGTTGCTGCCATTATATTGCGGCGTAGATGTATTTTTTATGGACACAGCGCAAGGCAGACAATAGATTTTGTTATCTGTCTGCTTGGCCAGCTGGGTAATACCCTCTTTCGCTCTTGCAAGAATATTCTGTCCGTTGGAGTTTAACAGGTCATCAAGCTGAAGAAGGTTACCGGATTGGATCAGCGCTTTTGATACCTGACCTGTAGCATCGTTATTCATGTACAGAATGTCGGGTAGGTCACCTGTGGCTGCGAGAGCCGTCATTTTAGTGACGTCAATTTTTTCGAGCTTAACTGTAATACCTGTCAGTTTTAAAATTTCCTGGCCTATAGTAGAGTTCGCAAAATCAGAGTTTGTCGAAGTGTCCTCAATACCGCCGATTGTAATCGTGTAGGGCGTTGTATCAGAAATTGGAGTTGGTACAATTTTTCCATCAACTGTATCACCTGTCTCCGTCTCTGAACTCGCGTCGCTTGTTGTCTCCTCTACGGACGATGACTCAGGCGCGGCTGTAGTAGTGGACGCGGAATTGTCTGACTTGCCACTATTACCGCACCCGGCAAATGACGCCATTACCATTACAACAACAACTAACAAACATAGAACTCGTTTTTTCATGCTTTCTTTTCCTCCCTTTAATATAATATTATCCTTTGACCGATCCGAGCAAAATACCCTTTGTAAAGTACTTTTGCACGAAAGGATAAACCAACATAATGGGAACCACAGTAACTATGACCATGGTCATCCTTACGGAATCAGCAGAAACCGAGTAATGCACCGCAACGCCTCCGCCTCCACCTCCGTTGCCTCTCATCTGGTTTGCCAACTGTTGAGCCTGATTGAGGTAATTGTATAAGATCAATTGAAGCGTCTTCAGGCCTTTAGTATTGACTAAAATGTAGTTATCCAACCAAGTGTTCCACTGGCCCACGGCAGTAAACACAGCAACCGTAGCCAGAATCGGCTTAATCAGCGGCATGATGATTCTGATGAAAATCATAAAAAATCCGGCCCCGTCCAGCTGCGCAGATTCCTCTAGGGACGGCGGCAGGCTTTCGATAAAGGTCTTGGTAAGAATCAGATTAAACACAGAGATAATTCCCGGGATGATATAAACTAAAAAGCTGTTGACTAAACCGTAGGTTTTCATCGTGATGTACCACGGAATCATACCGCCATTGATATACATTGTGATGATAAAATACCGATAAATCGCTTTGCGAAAATACATGCTCTTCTGGGTGACCAGATAAGCCAGCAGAGAGGTGAAAAATACACATAGCAACGTACCGACTACAGTTCGTCCAATGGAAACTATAAAAGCAAGCCATATATCGTTGCGGGAAAATAGTTGCTCGTATGTAGTTAATGAAAAACCTTTGGGCCAAAAATAGGCATAATGTGCATACACGCCGCTGGAAAAAGAGCCGATAAGTACATACCAGATCGGATACAGACATAAAACGGTAAAAAGCCAAACAAAACACATACTGATGATGTAAAATACTTTCTCAGACGTGGGTATTTTAATGTTCATTCCCTTTTCACGCATGGGTTCCACCCCTCTTTTATATGCTTAAGATTTTTTAGAAAATTGATTCTCCGCGAACCGCCTTGGAAGCCCGGTTTGCCCCGAATACTAAAATGATACTAACGATGGACTTCAACATGCTGACCGCCACGGATACGGGCATTTGATTCATTAAGAACGCCAGTTTATATGTATAATAATCAAAGACCTCAATCTTGTTTGCCACCAAAGGATTATAAAATACAAAATACTGGTCGAAACCGTTGTTCAATATATTGCTGATTGCCAACACCAGCAGGACAAAGAAAGTGGGAAACAGGCCAGGTAGCGTAATATACCGGATACAGCTGAATTTGTTCGCCCCGTCGATTCTTGCCGCTTCATATAGTTGCGGATCGATCCCCGTGAGCGTGGCGAGATAGATGATTGCGTTCCAGCCCAAGGTTTTCCAAATCCCCAAGCAAACCTGAAAAGTCCAGACATTTTCGGGGTCGCCCAAAATGCCTGTAGGGGACTGCGGAAGACCCAGTTGCCCTAGAACAGTGTTAACCATGCCATTATTGGAAAAGAGTGAATAAGCAAAGCCAAACACCACGATCCAGCTAATGAAATTGGGGAATGTCGTCGTGGTTTGTATAAATCGTTTTGTTTTTCTGCCCCTGATTTCATTGAGTAAAATTGCGAAAATCATCGCCAAAGGGGAGAGGAGCAAACCCACGCCGCTTATGACTAGTGAGTTGACCAAAACTCGCAATACATCTTCCCGCATGCTCCACATGGTGACAAACGCGCTAAAACCCTTCCAATGCAAAGCGGACAGCTTCGAGCCGATCATGTAGTTCGTGAAAGCGATAAACCATCCAAAAATAGGGACATAGGCAAACATAAACATGAAAATTATAAATGGGATTGCGATTAGAAAGTATTTCAAGCCATCTTTGCGTCTTATCACTTTTGTGGTTTTCAAATCACCATCAGCTACCTTTCGCAGACCCTAGAATATTATTAGTATACAATAATCATTTTCTCCTTACTATATCCATATTGACTATTTTCTCTCAGATATTGCCATTTACTGCCTATTTGTAAATGCTATTTTAGAATCGTTTGTCCATGTAACCTTTTTTTGCTATCAAAGTGCTCAATATTTGCGGTTATCAATAACCTTTTCTCACAAGGAGAAGCGGCCCTGAACAATCCGGATTGTTAAAAGCGCGCGGGGGATATTTCAAGGAATACAAATCCAAGCGGATCCACTGTCGCAGACAATTCCAGGCTTCCATCCCGAACTTCATAAATGTTCATCCCGCGTATTGGTATGCTTTGCTCTCGGATTAATTCCAACTGATGGGGCGTCATGTACTCCTTCGCTCCATTCCTAAGCCACTGATCAAAGACGCTTCCGTGTTCACGATCGAACTGAACTCTTTCCACCCAATAATCGCCACTTTTTATCGGCAAATGAAAGCTAAACCGAATTGGATCTCCAGGATTCAATGCTTCGTAGCGTTTATAAAACGAAATGGAACTCCTGTCGCCGCTGGCATATTTATCTGTATAATGGCAATAATTCCACGCAAGTACTTGAGTTTTTTCACCATTCGTAGTAACAATATAATTCTTGCCGCGAGACAAGATGTTGTTTGACAGTCGGCTTAAATATTGAAACGCGAAATACGCAGGCTTTTTCAATCCGTTCTTATTTAGTAGTCCAAAGCCTCCGTGGAATTCGTGGCCGGAAGCGCTGTTCTCTTCCATGAGATCCGTCAGTTCCCAGTATGTCAACGAATTTGCAAGTCCGATACAATTGACAATGTTGTGAAGTATAAACACGACCATAAACGTCGTATCATGCAACAGATCCCTATCTAAACTAGAGTTGTTCCATTCATCTAAATGAATTTCCGCTTTAGGGTAAGACGAATTCCGGATAACATTTTTAATCCAAAGCATATCTTCCTTCGTTTGCTCCGGGCCACATAGCTTTTCTTTCCATACGCCATTATCGTCATTGTAATAAGCCGGATATGGATGGGCGGACACAAAATCCACCGGCAGATGAGATTGGTTGCAAGATTCCAAAAATTTATAGAGAAATTGTTTCGCATTGATATCTAATAAGCCATGTACAGCAGGCCCGCCGACTCGTAACTTTGTGTCAACGCTTTTTACTTCTAGCGCAGTAACCCGATACAATTCCATATAATCATCGAAATCCCCATTCCAAAATGCGGGCAAGCTGGGTTCATTCCATACCTCAAAATACCAGTGTTGGACTTCTTCCATTGAATAGCGATCCACGATATGGCTTATAAACGCATGGATAAGCTCTTGCCATAGCCGCATGTCCTTCGGCGGCGTAACATTTGCTTTGTAAAAAAAGATGGTCCTTTGCCCCGACGCAAGGGCCGTGGGCATAAAGGAGAATTCCACAAAGGGCCTAATACCTATATCAATCAGGAAATCAAAAATATTGTCAATGTACGAAAAATTGTAGTGTTTACCATCACCCTCCGGGTCAAGTACACACATTTCGTCATTGAAAATTCCATGAAAGCGCACGTATTTAAAACCGATTTCACGTTGAGCGATGCGAAAATGCTCCTGTACATCGGCGCGTAATAAATCGACGGCCCGGGCAGCCGCAGTCAAGACCTGATAATAATGACCGAAATATTCAATCTGAGCACTGACATCAATATCAATAACAATCTCTCGCATTCCCGGAGCAACCTGAGACGCAATAATATTGCTCTTCTTATGCAATATATCAGATATTTCTATGCTGCTTTTCACATTCACATAGTTTCCAAATCTGGAGTCCGCTTTGGGATAATTGAATTTTTGGGTATCTGCAACCCCTTTGGCAGAACGTCGGTAATCGGTAGGGTTGCACCCGACGACTTTCTTAAATATTCTGTTAAACGTCTTAAAGTTATCAAAGCCATTCCGATGCATAATATCGGTAATACCCTCACTGGTTTCTGTGAGATCGCGCCGCACCATGCCAATCTTTACTATGTTCAGGTATTGTGTGTAATTCATGCCAACACTTTTAGTGAACACATGAGATAAATAATATGGGCTGACGTACTCTCCCGCCGCAATATCTGCTAAAGACGGATTTTCTCGGCAATGATCCTGAATATAAGCTAATATGCGTTTAATCCTTTCCATATTTACATCGTTGATATTGTGTTGATCTTTGGTTTCTTCCTCCGGTAAAAGATATCCGCGTGTCAAGAGCGCTATGATATTACAGCAATGGATATGCACAAATATCTCATACGCCGGTTTGCACTCCCTTATTTCATCAATAATGTGCAACAGATGGTCACGTATTTCATCAAGCACCTGCGAATGTTCGGGCAGCTGACTATATCGAGTCAAGTCCATATTTATATGCAAGCCGCGCATAAAGTGCTCGCTGAGCTGTAAGAGAAAAACAATTCCGTCAGGGTTGTCCGACAGACTGTTAACGCTATGCAAAAACTCGGAATTGACGACATAAACGCCACCTTGGTCAAGGATTTGCTTTTCCCCCTGTACGTTGAGTTCCAACGCATCCTGGCACGCGAAAATAATCTCAATCTCTTTGTGCCAGTGCAGATCCGTGTGCACACAGTTAGTTAAGATTGGCTTAATGTCAATCAGCGTATCAAAATTCACCTGTTCATAACTTGAGATGTTCATAAAAGTTCACAACCCCATGCCCTGTAGCACACGATCGCGTCCAGTTCCGCGCCACTCATCTGGATTATGTGAAATACTATACGGCAACCATGTGCTGCTCTTATAATAGTAAAGAGAGCTCTAGCATCTTTTTCCTCACGATTTACTGTCCAGTGTAGTGATATGAGCCTTGAAATAACTGCAATTACCATTTTGATGTCGAGATGTGAAATAAAATATCTTTATCAATGGGCTACCCGTAGATATCTATGTTGAGTAAGCACTCTATATTTCGCAAAGCCTGTTTTAAACATTTGTCAACACCTCTCTTCTAATAAATCATACTATAAAAAGGTATTAATAATTACTATGCTATATTATGCTATAAAAAGATATTAATGGCTACTGTGCTATATTATACTATAAAAAGATATTAATAGCTACTGTGCTATATTATACCATAGAAAGGTATTAGTGTCTTTTGTATGGATTTTAAGGCTATAATCGCAATTTATCTTATTCTGGTGTATGAATATACATCTAAATCTACTACCTCGTTTCCACCCCAGTTTTTCTCCTGCACAGTACCACTTTCTTTAGCAAAGCCATTTTTCAATAACACTCTGGCAGAAAATATATTCTCAGGCATAACAAAAGCTTTAAGTGTATGTATACCAATTTCTTCTGTTATGTATTCAGCCATCAATTGTACGACATTAGTAGCTATATCTCTGTGCCAATACTCTTCATTTATACGATAACCTATTGTAATCTGATTTGCTCGTTTTTTGTAGTCAAACATCTCTGCAAGTCCAACAAGCTTTTCTGGGTTTTTATTTATGTAGATTCCTGCAATAATTAACTTCTTTTTATCAAAATCTCTTCCAGCGAGATTCTTGATTGCTGTTAACAGCTGATCCTTACTTTTTTTATACAGAAATGGTGGAATATATTTGTATACATTATCATTATTGGTTATTTCAGATAATGCATCTACATCCTCAACACTCATTTTTCTGATAATAAGCAACTCATTTTTTAAGTATGGAAATGAATCAAATATTTCTGGCATAATAATCTCCAATCAAATTAAACTCGTCTATGCGTATATCTTACTTATCTCTCTCTTTGAAAAGGCAATCAGATATTGGCATGAATTGTAATTAATCTTCTTGTCTTATAAGCGAAACATCCGGCAATTCTTGAGCCAGCTTCATAAGATATGGTTCAATCATATATTTGAACAGATAAAATTACTCGACATTTGATGCCGCATTTTGTGGATCAACTATACAATGCTATTTGGTCTCTTATGTTTTTCTCTGCTTCTGTCGTATTTCTGCCAAAAAACTACGTCTTCAACATATTGGGTCCGCGGTTCAGGCGATGCAGCAGGATAACCAAAGTATACGATCCCAATAGGGTACACTTCCTCAGGTATATTTAGTATTTCTCGAACAGCTTCCGGATCAGAGCCCCCTATCCATACTGAACCTAAACCCATTGCTGTTGCAGCAATTAACATGTTTTCTATTGCCGCACAACAGTCAGCAAAGCCAGTATCGTTTTTCCATGGAATAAATTTGGGATTACCGCAAACAACGATCATGAGCGGAGCATTATAATTGCCATACTTTTCAATGCTGTCTTTTATTTCCTTCAGCAATGGCTCTTCTGTAACAACAACAAACTCCCATGGCTGAATATTACATGCTGATGGTGCTGCCATAGCAGCCTTCAGCAATTTTATTATTTTTTCATTCTCAACCTTCTTATCTGCTACAAATGAGCGAATGCTGCGCCTACCATAAATTGTCTCAAATACAATAGCTTCTCTTTCAGCCATATTCCCCTCCGCCTAGACGAAATTCTTTTTCATTATTGCTTCTGATATCCTGCAAGCATAATCATCAATGTTTTTTTGCACATCAACATCTTCGAAATCCGCAGGTGATCCTAAATAACCATTCGGCGATAATTCCTTTATATGGCCTCCAAACAGCCAATCATAAACTCTATCTTTATTTAATGTAACAGGTTCTGATTGTCTGGCTCTTTCTACATCAACCAGGCTTGGGTAAAATTCATGTATTGTGGCTGTTTCAATATCACCTGCATGCACATCACTTACTGCAGACTTGCTTACGGTAATTGCTTGCGGCTTTACAGTGCATAAATATGGTTCATTCCCGCTTAATCCAAACGGCTGCAGCCGCTGTTCATCAAATGTATAACATGCATTAATCTCCAACTGCTCTGTAGCTTCCCGAAAAGCTTCAATTATCGCGACGCTGTGTTCAATATCACCATGTGCATTGATACCAAATACATTTTTGAATCCAAACTCTGCTAAGGATGCAAGTATATCAAAAAGCATTGCCTTAACAGTTTCTTTTCTCATTTTGAAGGACCCTATGAAGCCGCCGGTTGACTGACATATCCCCCAATAAAAGGGCGGGGCGATTACAACGGCATGTCCCCTTTCTTCAAGCATTTTTTTAATAGCAAGGCAATATATGTGTGCAGTATATATGTCGGTTCCCAAACACAAATGAGGACCATGTTCTTCAATAACTCCAAGTGGGAGCAAAACAAGTGCATTTTTATCAACGGACTGTTCAATATCTGTCCATTTCATATTGACCATTGTGTCTTTAAACATACTCTCTAACATTAATTAACGCCTTTCTTTGTTTAAATTTAAATGTAGCCAAATTCTCCATGTTGGATTTCTACTAAAGTAACCTTTAATAGTACTTCCATGATTTTCTATGGCAATATTTTATCAAACCATATGTCCGAGTTCAATAAATTCCCATAACAGCGACAATGGAACTCTTTTTTAAATGCGGATATGAGCCCTAATGTAAAACGAACTGTATATGACATATCAGAGCAGAAAATATCGGGACACAAAGCTTATCCGGTGATATACTGAATCATGTAGACCAAACAGAGAGCTCAAAGGCTACATTAGCTAAAAGCCCTGACTATGCAGTAAACGCTCTCTAATATAAGCAAGAAATTTACCAAAATTATCAGGAGGAGATACAATGAACGACTTACATAGTTTTGTTGAAACACAAAACAGTAATATATGTCAGATTGTTGCCATGAAAGATGGTAAAACAGTATACGAGGACTACTGGCACGGATTCAAGCCCACCGACACACTGCACGTCATGTCTGTGACAAAAAGTGTTGTATCTCTGCTTATCGGTATTGCGATAGACAAAAAGCTTATCCGTGATGTTGATCAACCAGTGCTGGATTTCTTCCCTGATTACACGATAAAGCGCGGCGAGAAAACGATACAGCAGGTTACGCTTCGGCATCTGCTGACCATGACCGCTCCGTACAAGTATAGGTCCGAGCCATGGACTAAGGTTTGCACCAGCAGCGACTGGACTGTAGCAGCGCTTGACCTTCTAGGCGGTAAAGCCGGTATCACGGGAAATTTTAAATACTCAACTCTCGGCATACATATCCTGACGGGTATTATCACCAACACAAGCGGCATGAAGACGGTCGACTTTGTCAATAAATATCTATTCAAGCCGCTGGGAATTGCGCCATACAGCAACTATGAGGCCATGACTGCTGAAGAACATAAGGCGTTTATCCTGTCAAAGGAACCGAAGAAAAACATCTGGTTCTGCGACCCGCAGGGCGTCGGTACCGCTGGTTATGGACTCTGCATTTCCGCACAGGATATGGCTAAGCTCGGTCAGCTCTGCCTCGACTGCGGCGTATACGGCAGTAAAAGAGTCGTTTCGGCAGAATGGATCGCCGAAAGCACAAAACCTCGCATACAGTGCGATGAGAGCTTCGCAAATATGGAATACGGTTATCTGTGGTGGACTCCGGATAAGGACAGGCCCGCTTATGCCGCGCTCGGCAACAGTGGTAATGTGATCTATATTGACCCTGAACACAACACAGTCGTTGCTGTTACTGGCACCTTTAAGCCAAACGTCCTTGACCGAGTTCAGTTTATACAAAAATACATCGAACCATTGCTGGAAGGCTAACTAGGTGTCGCTTTGAAAGCAGCCTTCGCACTGCAAATAAGTATTACTTGATGGAAAGGGCCGGTATGAAGAACATGTCGCATCCTCCTGCCAGCCCATTATGCCACCCTTCACCAACCAGCTTTAAAAGAGTTGGTGCAATTTCTTACTATATTTTTTGACAAGCAGGGCATATAAAGGCAGATGTGCTGCCAGTTTTTATTGAGACTATCGTTTCGCTGCAAACCGGGCAGGGCTGGTTTTCCTTATAGCCTACAAGGAAATAATCCATTGTGAAGCCTCCTTTTCGCCCAAAGAAATCACTTTCATAAGCAAACGCGCCTTTTTCTCGTGATAGGTTTAAAAGCCCTATTATACTGTCATAAAGGAGTCCTATTTCATCCCCGTCCATGTCCGATATTTTCTTTTGGGGGTGTAGGCGAGCCTTGAATAAAATGTCGTGCATATACATGTTCCCGATGCCTCCGACATTCTTTTGGTTCATTAAAAAAGCTTTGATCTGTGTCTTTTTACCCTTAAGGAGTGATGAAAAATAATCATGCGTAAAGCTTTCATCAAAAGGGTCAATGGCAATATCTTTTGTGTTTGGCTCTGATGCAAGTTCATCATCAGAAACAAGTAAGAACTTACCAAACCACCAGAAGCGGGCCGTATAGCCGCTGCCATCGCTAAAGAGAACCTTTATTTGATATTTGTCAGCTTCGTTATTTTCATTATCAAAGAATAAAATATCCGCACCCATACCAAGAGATAAAAGAATATTTTCACCGTTATTAAGCCTAGTGATAATCCATTTCCCCCTATTGCGGATATCATCAATCCCTGCACCCTTTGTTCGATTTTGAAACTCATCCTGTGGGATGTTGCCGCATTTTTCTTGCAGCAGAGTAAGAGATTGTATAGTCTTTCCGCGCAGGGCTTCTCTCATTTGCTCCGTAAGTTTAGCAATTTCAGGCAATTCAGCCATTTTCTTTTTTCTCCTTCTCATCTTTTATTTGTATCGGAATAAATATATCTTGCTGGTATCTGTTCAACTTGCTCGCTATATCCCACGGTAGTATTTCCTCAATCATTTCGTACCGTTGTCCTTCAACATTAGCATCAAGTTCATAATGCTCGCTCTTGTTTACCCAATCTTTCAACAGAATAAAGGTATCATCCATATCTTCCATGAAGGAGCTGGTTATGGCAAACAACCCGCTTGTAATTCTTTCATCTGAGTATTCTGTTGTATTTTCATAATCGCTTGGTATTTTGATAAGCATAGTCCATTCGCCGTTTGGTTCTTTGAGATAAAAGCAATTGCGTAATCCGGGACTTGGTGTGAATCCAAATTTCACAAATAGATTCTGCATTTTATCCCCATCGAGATTTTCTGCTTGTCCTGTTTTCAATCGTGAAGTAAGAACACGCATGGGTGGTAATCGAATAATCCGAACATCATGTAGCCTTAATGCTTCTCGGCTGATTTCCGACAACTTTTCAAATGTGACCGTCTCTTTTTTTTCTGTTGTGGCAAGCCTTTTTTCAGTTTCCTCATAAAGCAAAGTAATGGCAGATATTTTCTTGATACCACTCATTAGCATGTTATGAAGAAAATCATCGACAAGATGCCTCAGCTCAGATAAGGCTGAAATTTCCGTGTCAAGTGATTCGAGCTTGTCTACAAACGCTTGGATCAATGCCGCCGTGTTTTCACTTTTGAATATAATGACTATATCCTTAATCGGGATTTGTAATTTTCGCAAAATAATAATCTGTTTCAACCGATCAAGTGCGGCGGTATCATAGTAACGTTGAGCTTTGTTATCAGGATGGCTGCTCCATAAAAGCCCCATTTCTTCATAATATCTTAGTGTCCTGCTTGATATGCCAAAGTTGTCAACAACTTCGTTTATTCTAATCAAATCCAAAAACCTCACCGCCTTTTAACTATTATACAAGTTGACGCAGGGTCAATGTCAATAGTTAATAAAGTTACCAGCTAATTACATGTATGTTAAGCACTTAAGAGCACTTAGGAGCACTTAGGAGCACTTAGGATCGCTAAGTCTTTGGAGATTGTATTGAAATCATTGCTCCTATTGAAGCAAGAAACATCGATACTTATACAAATATCGATGTTTCTTGCTTATAACAGCTTAATTGAGTTGTAATTCATATGACTTCTACTTCTTTACTACAGCGATCCAAACCTCCTGACGGTTTTCCTGCATATAGCACTCTATAACCGGTAGATCCGCCAGCTCATATCCTGAATTTGGTAGCCATTCTGTGTAAAATTGTTTATAAACCCTCTGTGTTGCATCAGGCAACTCTCCATTAGCTTCAAAAATTGCCCACGCTGCGGAAGGATAAAAAAACTCCTTCATTCCTTCAATAACAGAAACATGCTTACAATCCGGTACATCTACATGATTTGTTACTCCAATAATATAGTTCATTTCTTCCGACTCTCCCCATTGACCACCTTCGGCAATCCCCAAAAATCCTGCTGGTCTAAAGTCAGGGAAATTGTCAATAAACCTTTTCATTGTTCCATCCTTCCAGGCGTTCTCCCAAAGTTGCGGAATTTCTTTAAAAGCTTCAGAGGTTTTTAACCTGTGTGAGATACCCATTACTTTAAATGCAGGCCATTGCTCAATTTGATAATTCATATGATTTTCCCCTTTTATTGTTATTTGAAAGGAGAGCTTGGGACAGGATCTAAGCTGAACTGTTTCATTTCTTACATTTGAAGGCAACACCCCATGGAAAGCTTTAAAAGCACGAGTAAATGCGTCCTGAGACTCATACCCATATTTCAAAGCTATATCAATAATTCTCTCTGTATTGTTTAATAAATCAAATGCTGCCATTGTTAAGCGCCTGCTTCTTATATACTCTGATAAGGGCTTATCAGCTATATATGAAAACATTCTCTGAAAATTATACACAGAGCACCCGGCAATTCTTGAGATAGCTTCATAAGATATTTCTCCTGCAAGGTTTTCTTCTATGTAGCTTATTGATTCATTCAGCTGCTTGATCCAATCCATTTTTTCTCTCCTCCATGGCAAAATCATATATCTAATCAGATAAAATCACTCGACATTTGATGCCGCATTTTGCAGTAATTACATTAAAATAAATTTCGGCAATCATCTTTTTCTCTGTGCAGAAATAAGTACCAATTTCAAGGCAGTTTCTTTATCCAGTATATTAATGTCTAATACGTTAATACTAAGTAAATTAGTGTCTAATACGCTAATATCTCATAGCCTTCATCAGTGACCATGACCATGGTACTGCTCGGACAGCGTATTGGCGAAGGCTGTCCGGAAGAAGGCGGAAAAGTCGTCGGCAGCGGTATCTGCTTTTTCGCTGCACTGACATTGATATTGACTACACTGATGCATATTACATAAGATTTGCTGTGTGTTTTTATAAACCGAAAATTAATATAGCCCCTATTGTGTTAATAGCAAAGTTCGCACATCCATGTATCAACCAGCTTGCTTTTAAGCTATCGTATTTACAACTAATAAACTGAAGTATCATTCCTACAACAGCAAGACCTGCAATACAGAAAATGAAAATAAATAGATTAAACCAGTTCGATACCATTCCAATATGGTATAAAGCAAAGGATAGTCCTCCGAACACATATCCAAGCTTCTTTAATTTTAGTGATTCAAATAAATGAAAAATAAAGCCTCTAAAAAATGCTTCTTCTAAAAATGAATTGCAAATCATAATATAAGAAAAAATAAACAAACAATTTTCTCTTGTAAGTTGCTCCTTCGACACTAAACTGTTTTTAATATTTTGCAGATCTAGATGATTTCTAAGAATAACAAATAATAAAATGATTCCAATATAAGCGATGCCCATACAAAAATATAAGATTTTCGCTGGTCTCATTTTATTAAAACGAATGATATCTTTTAATTTTTCTTTTGAAATTATTTTATATAATAGAATTGTTCCAAGGAATAAAAACACCTTTATTATGCTTTTTATAAGATAAGCAGGAGCAACGACTTGTTCTATATATCCCATAATGAGCAATGCTGCAAGAGCAATTGCAATCCCAATAATAGTCTTTTTCTTATTCATAACAAATCCAATCTTTATAAATTACTTTCCAAATTAAGAGTATAACACAATAAATAGAATAATTCATTTGTTCTACACGGAAACAAATATTCGTTTTTGACAAGTTTTTTCTGATTTCTCACTTACGATGTGCTTGGACTGGCAAAATTATTGTATGGTTTTTAAGGTTATCATACCAATCGTCTATAATGCAGTAATAGTAATAGTTACAAGGTGATCAATCATAACAAAGTCACCTTGTTTCGCCGCATATAATCCAAGCAGAAACGCTTGCTCATAATACACTTTCTGAAAATTCAAGCAGCTTCTTTACCTTGGATATCATTTCTTTGCTTATACTATCCCAGGTAAAGGACGGAAATAATGGGCATTTAGGCTTTTTATCACCATTTAGCTCTAGAAGCATAGTAAGCCGTGGGCGCTTACCGGTTTTATAAGTTTGAATGCAATAACCGCATCCATCACAGGTTTTCGTCCTATTAAAGACCATAGCTTTTAATTCGGCGTCCATCTGATTATAGAATTTTAATACCTTGCTGAAATGAGGTGCTTTGAATTCAAACATCATTGGATTTAGCTTCCTAAAATCATAGGATATTTTCATATATGACTTTTGCTTATTCGGATATTCTTTTTCGTATATAACTGCTATCTCGTTATTCATACAAGTATATTCTTTGTCCAGAAAGTACTGCTCAAGCTCGGAGATAAGTGACTGCTCAGACATTTTGCCGAACATCTCAACTGCCGTATATTTCTTATCCATAAAGCGCCCATACAAGAAATTTATCATATCATATGTACTGTTTTTGCCATAATCGGAAACGCAACAATGCAGTTTCCATGCAGGGAATATCTCTGTGTACTTGTTATGCGTAAAATAATAACCATCTTCTTTTTCATCGCAGACAAGTCCGAAAAGCGAAAGCTTCTCCTTGTTTTTCTGTGTTACTTTCAAATCAGCTTTGCGAATGAATAAGCCATCTTGGAAGACTTCACCTGCCAGTCCCATTTTAATGAAGTATTCATAAACAGCAAACAGTTCTTTTTTAATCTTCTGCATTTGGACGATTAACTCAGGTTTGCTTTTATTCATCTCCCAATACTCATAGCAGTCGTCCGGTTCATATTTAACATTAATAATTGATAAATCCGAATAAATGGCAGTAATACTTTCATATAGAAAATCATACATTTGCTTTTGAGAATTTTCGCTGACATTGCAATCCTTAACCGGTTTGAAAACAGGATAGGTGGCTAAATAAGGGTAGACGACTCTCTTTGCAAGGTTCTCAAATGATTTGGCCAAAGGTATATAGTAATCAAGAATAACATCTCCGTTTTCATCAGGTGTTGTAAAGCGAGGGTTGGTGAACAATTGCATGGACCATTTCATCTGATTGGGGCAATAGCCGCCATTCTTAATTGCCTGCATTGTAAGAGTATGTGCATCTTTGCAGACGTCGGCAGCATTTTTACCCTTTATCCAGCACATGCCAATCTTTTCTCCGCCTATTTCACGCACAACATACCCCTCTGGCACCGCAACACCTTCCTTAAATAGCATTCCGCAGATATATGTGAAAGTACCATACCCTGTATCCCAGTCAATGCAGGCGCTAACATATGCAGGCTCGTAAACATATTCCTGCTGCCTTTCAAGCACTGAAAAGGTACCGTCGGCAAGACATTTATCCCAAAAGGCGGCAATAGGATTATCTCCTTTTACATGCTCTTCTATATTATGCTCAATTCCTTTACCTACTAAATATACTTTAGGCAAGTCGATGACATCAAATTTTATAACCTTCGCCATATTTATCAACCTTTCGTTAACCAGTTTATTTAGCCAAACTGTTTTACTTATATCTCCATAAGTTCAGATATATCACTAATAATATATTTGGGTGCGTAGTCCTTTTCATTCCAGATTTGTCCCTGACTTAACCAGACAGATACTAAACCAGAATCATTTGCTCCTTTTACATCAACTAAATGATTATCTCCGACAAACAGAGTTGTTTCATTATTGGAGTCGATTTTTGATAACGCAAGATGAAATATTTTAGGGTCAGGCTTTCTAATACCAACTTCTTCAGAAATTAATATAGTTTTCATATATTTTCTGAGACCCAATTTATCGATTTTTGTATTTTGAAAATCAGTATTGCCATTTGTTATAATCCCCATTTTTATGTTCTTATCCATAAAATAATCTAAAACATTGTATACATTAGGCATAGGTTCAGCACATCTGGGAAACTCTGCATTCCAAAAATCAATAAAATCTTTTAAATCAGGTTTATACTTCCATGAGAGTCTGTCCTGTAACTCTTTAAATGCTTCTTCTCTTGGTTTATATCCTTTGTTATCGATTTCAAAAAAAACATCTTTCATAATTAATTTACTATCATAGTCCAATGCATCACTGTATCTTAATATAAAAAGATCAACGAAATTACATAATGTCCTATTTCTATCATGTATTGTATCATCCAAGTCAAAAAGTATTGTATCAAAAATCATATATTTTGCTCCCCTGTTTCTAACTTAATATTAACTATATTTATTTAACCGCATCTTGTATGTAACGTTTTTTCTTACATTCCGAATTAATCATACCAAAATTATACATCAAATAAGTATGATTAACCAACTAAATGTATCACATGTCCACTGGATAAATTTCTGCACTTTGACTATATACATAAATCATTGCTGAAATAGGAATGGATATTTTTTATATATGACCTTTGATGAGATGATGAAGTGATATAAATGATAAACGTTGAAAAAGAAAGTCGCTATTTTTTTATCTGCTTACTTAATGCGCTTCAAAATAAATTCGTCATGCCTAATAACTTCTTTTTCTATTCGTTCCAATATGTCAGTATGCTGCTTATAGCCATCAAGTGCTGCTTCAATCCTTGGTTTCAGGTCATTATCCAGCCTAAAAATATTGTTGCCTAATGTCTT
>JAEYRB010000011.1 GCA_023409735.1 Bacillota bacterium
AGAATATGTCAATGGGTAAGTTTAAAACAAATGTGAAAATTCTGCTGAAAATAAGCAAATAAAAAAGGCTGCATCTGAAACAGCAGCAATCAGCTAATTAGAAATGAAATGAACATTAATTAATAAAAATCAGGTAATTTGAAATAAACGTGAGTAAACAAATAACGTATGCAATATGGGTAAGAAGTCACACATACATAAACTGTAATATAATTCGAGCCAGTGGATTTTATTTCTAGCTTTGTGTTATTATATATTAAGAATTTATAGTGTAAATAAAGGAGCAGAAAATGGGTAAAAAAGTAGGCTTTATCGGAACCGGAAACATGGGGACTCCGCTTGTGAGAGGCATCGTTCGCTCCGGTGCAGTAAGTGCGGACGAATTATATATATTTGATGTGGATAGCAGCAAAAAAGAGGCTCTGGCTTCAGAAACAGGTGTTAAAACGGCTTCAAACAACAGGGAGCTTGTTGCTAAGTGTGATTACATAGTATTAGCGGTTAAACCTGTATATATAAAGCAAGTGCTTGAAGAAATAAGGGACTGCTTTACGGATGATAAGGTATTGGTCTCTATAGCTGTAGGAGTTACAACTAAGACGTTGAGATCAATGCTAGGAAAGGATAAGAAAATCGTCAGAACGATGCCTAATCTGCCCGTGCTTGTGGGCGAAGGTATGACACTGGTCTGTTTTGATAATTCCTTGGATAATGAAAAAAGAATATTTGTAAAAAGCCTTTTTGAAGGCTCAGGAAGAGTTGAAGAGCTTGAGGAAAGACTGATGAGTGAAGTCACGGCACTTACAAGCAGCAGCCCGGCATATATTTTTATGATGATAGAGGCAATGGCTGACGGCGCTGTCAAGTCAGGTATACCAAGAAAACTTGCGTATAAGCTGGCAGCACAGGCAGTACTGGGTTCTGCAAAAATGGTGCTGGAAACAGGCTGTCATCCGGCTGAGCTGAAGGATCAGGTATGTTCACCGGCAGGTACGACAATAGAGGCTGTAAATTCGCTGGAGAAGAATGGCTTCAGGTATTCAATAATGGAGGCAATGTCCGAGTGCACAAAGAAGGCGCTTGATATAGGACGTGCCTCTGAAAGCAGGTAACTATGGCTGAGGTATTAAAAAAAGTCCAACTATATACTGACGGTGCATGTTCGGGCAATCCCGGAAAGGGAGGCTGGGGCGCTATTCTTATTTTTGAAGGCAAGGAGAAGGAGCTCTCAGGCTATGAAGGTGCAACAACGAATAACAGAATGCTATCTTTAGTAAATAATGTATAGCGTGTATGATTTTCAAAGTATTGATAGTAGTATGTTAATTGATAGTATCATTCAAAATCTTGCAAAATCGATGAGTTTTAATCCCTTACCTACTGGTGTATGTTTGTATGATTTTAGAAGTGGTAACTGCGCTGATGGAGATGGATGCTTTTTTTACAACTGTCCTAACTATATAACCGAAGCAATGTTTTCCCCATTTTGAAAATGGAATTAGAGTTGATGGAAATAGAAATGTCGAGGTTTAAAGAGTTAGATAGAGAAAGAGATTAGCAAAGGCAGTATATTAAATGGAAATATCTCAAAACCCCGTGTGAGCAGTTTGGAGGGACAAGTTAATGAAGCATAAAAGAAATGTAGAAGGCTTGAAGAAGCACCAAGAGCAGAAAAACCAAGATACCATCAAAAAGTAATTGAAGTAATTGAAAATTAAAACGCTCCAAGACTAAAACCATTAACTTTAAAACTATTGCTGAAGAAGCTGGAGTATCAAAGGCCACCTTATACAATAAGCCCATCCTTAAAGAGCGTATATTAAGCTTAAGGGCAATTAGTAAGGGTGTTCATGATGAAAGCATAGTGGTAACGCCAAAAGACCAAATGAAGAGAAGGATGAAAAGATTAAGTAACTTTACGAGCAGATAAGGCAGTTAAAAAAAGAGCAAGATGCCTTAATTGTTCAGTTGATTGATATGGAAGAATTGAAGGATGAAAATAGAAGATTAAGAGAGCAAGTAGGGATTAAATAAAATTTTACTATGAGGTTTGTATATGGCTAAAAAATTTTATGCAATTAAAGAAGGCTTTGATATTAAAAGCAATGAAAAGGTTGAAAACAAATTAGTGGATTCATGGGATGAATGTAAAAAGCTCGTAGTGGGAATTAAAGGTGCTAAATATAAGAGTTTTGAATCTATTGATGAAGCAAATGAATACTTGAATGCTAATAATAAGTTGTTAAAAAAAGGTGTTGACATCTACCCTTTAGATTGGATGCAAATTTATGTTGATGGCAGTTATAATTCGGAAACAGAAAGGTTTTCATATGCTTTTGTATCAGTCAAAGATAATAAAGTCATGCAAATTGAAAATGGAATTTCTGAAGATGATTCCCAAAAACAATTAAGACAAATAGCAGGTGAATTAAAAAGTGTTATAAGGGGTTTAGAATATGCTATACAACTTGGTGAAAAAAAGGTTGTAATAATCCATGACTATGAAGGTATCTATCATCATGCAGTAGGTACATGGAAGCGAACAGATATTTCGTCACAAAAATATTATGAAGCTGTAAATAAATTAATTACAGATAATTCCTTAGAGATTATCTTTGTAAAAGTTGATAGTCACACAGGAGATTTTTTTAATGAATTGACTGATACTTTTGCTAAACTTTCTTTAGGAATATCCCCTACAGGTGAGGTAAATAACTGGTTAGAAAATAATGTAGTCTATGTAGCCACATCCGAATTAAAAGAAAAGATTAAAGCGATAATTAATAGTGATAATTATGATAACGTAAAACTCCCTAATGAAAATATTAGAATTGTTAATAACTGTAATTTTGATTATGAAAACATAGTTAGCGAAATTAAACAAAAAGCAATGATTAACGATGATGAAGCTTTAACTCATATAAAAAATCTCGACTCCAATTTAAAGGATAAGTTAATTGAGTTGCTTATTTTAAGAGAAAAGCATTAAAAAATGGAGATTATAGGAGGTAGATTTTTAATGGACATAATATTGAGCGAAGCTATTAGAATAGCGAAACTTGCTGGAACGAAAATCAAAGAACTACGAGAAACAAAACAATACAGTGAATCTGTAAAAGATGGCTATGAACTTGTTACAACCGCAGATTTAGCTTCAAATGATGTAATTAAAGCAGAGATTAATAAGATATTTAGTAATCATGAAATTCTACCCGAAGAAGATAATGGGAACAAAAATCAATCTTTACAGCAGCCTACATGGATCATTGACCCAATTGATGGTACTGTTGGATATGCAAACGACCACTATCAAGTTGCTGTATCAATTGCTTATGCAGTTGATTGCAAAGTCCGCTGTGGAGTTGTTTATAATCCATTCCTTGATGAACTGTATTATGCTTCAGAAAATTCAGGGGCGTTTCTTAATGGCAATAAGATTAGTGTTAAAGACGTTTCAGAATTAAAAAGTTGTGTGATTGGAACTGGTTTTCCACATAGGAAAGACGATATTCAAGAAATAATAAACCGATTAGGGCGTGTTCTACCTCATATAAGAGATTTAAGAAGATTAGGTTCACCTGCTTTGGATATATGTTGGGTAGCATGTGGAAGAATGCAGGGATTTTATGAGGGAAAGTTATATCCTTGGGATGTTGCTGCTGCAAAATTAATTGCTATTGAAGCTGGAGCGGAGATAGGCTACTATAAAAAAGAAGATAGTTACCCTGTTCTTGAATGTATTAACGGAAACAATATAATTGTATCAAGTCCTAAAGTGTTCGATGAGCTGAAACAAATTCTTGCGTAACAGTATAAGCATAATATGATATTGTGTTACTTCGTCATATTTATTAAAGATGCAACTTTTTACAATCAATATTTTGGAGGTCAAATACATCGTGAATATCAACTGGTTAGAACATTGAAATGAACTAAATACAGAGTCGTTTACCTTGAGCAGGAACTTTTGAAGGAAGTTGGAGAACATCATATTCTATACGGGAAGAAGGTTAAAGATATAGGTAGACGAATAAACAATGAATAGACAATGAATAAACTTATTCATAATAGACACTTAAAATTATATAATATGATTGAAATGGGGTAAATAGTTGGATTTGGTACTTATTATACAAAATCTGATAAAGATAAAGAATGGAGCTTACGGCGGCTATTGAAGGCCTGAAGGCCCTTAAGTATCCATGCAGTGTAGAATTATACAGCGACAGCTCATACCTTGTTAATGCTTTTATAAATAACTGGCTTATAGGCTGGAAACGGAATGGATGGAAGAATAGCAGCAAGGAAGAGGTAAAAAATAAAGATTTATGGCAGCAGCTTGATAGTTTATGCAGCATTCATCAAATTAAATGGATAAAAGTTAAGGGACATAGTGATAATGAATATAATAACCGTTGTGATAAGCTTGCAACCGGTGAAATAAAAAAGAATAACTAATAATCTAACGTTTAGCTTGGAATTACATAAGTTATATAAGAAGCATTACTGTAAAAAATAAACAGATCACAAATATGTAAAGCTTTAAGGAGATTAGTAAATATGGATTATGAAGAAAAGACGGTAAGTAAGAAGCACATTTATCAAGGCAAGATTATAGATATTAATGTTGTTACGGTAACACTTCCTGATGGAAGGCAGTCAACACGTGATATCGTTAGTCACCCGGGGGCCTCGGCAATTGTGCCAGTTAATGATAATGGTGAAATATATATGGTAAGACAGTACAGAAAACCAATCGAGGAAGTCTCATTGGAAATACCCGCAGGAAAACTTGATTTTAAGGGTGAGGACCCGGAAGAGTGTGCTAGAAGAGAGCTTAAGGAGGAGACTGGGTTATCAGCCGAAAAGATAACTTATCTTGTCAGCATGCACAGCACGCCTGGCTTTTCAGATGAGGTAATACACATATATGCTGCTACGGGTCTTAGTCAGGGCGATACATGCGCTGATGAGGATGAATTCCTGTCCACTGAGAAATATCCTGTTGAAAAGCTGGTAGATATGATACTCAGCGGTGAAATCACCGATGCAAAAAGCATAATAGGAATACTGCTAGCTGAGAAAATAGTTACCGGCAAGCTTGACATAAAATACAAATAAAGGTACTGCTTACGCATAAGCTGAAAGCTGGCAAGGCTTAATTCTATATATTAATGAGAATTTGCATATATATACGAAATACATGATAGTTAGCTCTAAATAAGAATAGTGAGAATAATTAAATAGAAGCATGCAAGTATTACACAATATAATAAAGATGACTCCTGGTAAATTATAATTCAAGTTTACAATATCATTGTTTTAATGATGTTGTAATTTTTTTTTGCTTGAGAACATAAAATCTATTGAGTAAATTACTAGGGGGAAAACAAGTGCTTAAGAAGCTTAAGGATGACATCTCAGCGCATATTGAAAAGAACCGTAATTCATATTTCTTTTTACTGCTGGCCTTTGTATTGGGAGTTTCGGCGGGCGCATTTACTGTAAACGGATTAAGTACAATACAAAGAGACGAGCTTAACAATTATTTTCAGGGATTTTTACAATTGCTAAATAATCAGACCGTTGAAAGCAGTGAGCTCTTTTCGTATGGATTAGCTGAAAATATGAAGCTAGTCGGATTGTTGTGGGTTCTGGGCCTGACTATTATCGGTATTCCATTTATATATCTCATACTAGGAGTAAAAGGATTTATTACAGGCTTTAGTTCAGGCTTTATCATTAATGCACTCGGGATTAAAGGACTACTTTTTACAGCATTTTCACTTCTGCCTAAAGAAATCGTAATAGTACCATGTCTTATTGCTATAGGGGTCAATGGAATAAAGTTTTCAATGTATATTGCCAGAAGCAAATCCACTAATGCAATTTCGAAGGGGCTAAAAGCTTCATTTATCTCCAACTGTCTGAAAACAGTACTCTTTGCAAGTATTATTATGGTGGGGATAGCAATTGATGCATATATTACGCCTGTGATGGTCAGAATCATAGCACCAATTTTTACAGAGTAAATAATCGATTACAAATTATAAAAAAAGAAGTATAATTACCTAAAAATAGTATATACTATTTACATAAAGAAAAATTATTATGACAAATAATGGCTAAAATAATAAAATTTATTAAATTAGACTTTAAATATTCGCGTAAATATATTACAATTTATTCAATGGTATTATATGGTGATAATAACTAATATTTATATAAAAGAAGGGAAGTACATCATGGAAGCTCTAGTTCAAAACTTTGTAGATTTTCTTGAAAGAGATAAGCGCTTGTCACTAAACACACTACAATCGTACAGACGAGATATAGAACAGTATTTTTCATACTTGCAGGAAATCAATCTGCAAAACATCTCAAATTCTAATAAGACAACAGTGATAGCATATTTAATGTATCTGCAGAAAAAAGGTCGTGCAACATCCACAATTTCGCGGAATCTTGCATCGATCAGATCATTTTATCAATACATAGCCAAGAACAAATTAATTGATCAGGACCCTACTGCAGAGCTTGAATCGCCAAAGGTGGAGAAAAAGCTGCCCCAAATATTATCCACCGAAGAAGTAGAATTGCTGCTCGAACAACCGCAGTGTGTTGATCTGAAAGGATTCAGAGATAAGGCTATGTTAGAGCTCCTTTATGCTACGGGAATAAGAGTCACTGAGCTGATACAGCTGGATATCCAGGATCTGAACATTGATCTTGCTTTTATCAGATGCAATAAGGGAACTCGTGAAAGAGTCATCCCGATTGGCTCAATTGCTATATCAGCTTTAAAAGAATACCTTAATAAGTCAAGGCCTCTTCTTTTGCAGAAGAGCGATGAGCAGGCACTGTTTGTAAACATAAATGGAGGCAGACTCACAAGGCAGGGCTTTTGGAAGATAATAAAGCAATATAAGAATATGGCCCAGATCAATAAAGATATTACACCGCATACGCTTCGTCACTCATTTGCGGCTCATCTGCTTGAGAATGGCGCTGATCTCAGATCTATACAGGAAATGCTGGGACACTCTGATATTTCGTCAACTCAAATATATGCACAAATAGCGAAAAATAAACTGAAGGAAGTTTATAAGAAATCGCATCCTCGTGCATAACAGGCGGAAATTGCTTTTGTTTGAATTGTCAATGAACAAGATATATCCATAAATCATTATGAGAAGCAGCTAAGCGTAGAACGCGAGGCTGTTTTTTATATGCGCCCGGCGGGTGCGCGTTCCAATGGGCATAAAATTAAAGAATAATTTGATAAAAGTATTGAGATATAAATTTTGGATAAGGTATTGGGATATAATTATTAACTTTTGGGAAAAACAATATTTTACAAGGAAATAATGTGGTAGAATTTATTATGTAATGTACCTTGTTAATGGGAGGATCCTTGAATGAACAGGATAATTGTAATTGTACTAGACAGTGTTGGTATGGGAGAGTTGCCCGACGCAGAGAAATATGGAGATCAGGGAAGCAATACGTTAGGACATATTGCATTGGCAGTAAAGGACTTCGCGCTTCCCAATATGCAAAAATTAGGGCTTGGCAATATAGAAGGTGCTGTAGGTTTTAAAGCTGCCTCTGAACCTATGGGCTGCTATGGTAAAATGACAGAAAGGTCTGCGGGAAAGGATACTACAACAGGACATTGGGAACTGGCCGGGGTTACATTAAAAAAGCCATTTCCCACATACCCTAATGGCTTTCCGGACAGCGTAATAAAGCCTTTTGAAGAAGCTATAGGAAGAAAGACGCTGGGTAATTATCCTGCCTCTGGAACAGAGATCATAAAGCAGCTAGGACATCAGCACATGATGACAGGATATCCAATAGTTTATACGTCAGCTGACAGTGTACTTCAGATAGCAGCTCATGAGGATATAATTCCAATAAATGAATTATACAGTATGTGTGAAAAGGCAAGGACAATTCTAACAGGCGAGCATGCTGTAGGAAGGGTCATTGCAAGGCCGTTTATCGGAACTGAAGGTAACTTTACACGCACAGACAGGAGACATGATTTTTCACTAAAGCCTGTTTCAAAAACAATTCTCGAGTATATTAAAGAAGCCGACTATAAGGTTAAGGCGGTTGGAAAAATAAATGACATATATGCAGGACAGGGCATAACTGATTCGGTGCACATTCACAACAATATGGATGGCATTGATAAAACAATTAACTATATGAAACAGGATTTTAAAGGCTTGTTGTTTACAAACCTTGTTGAGTTCGATATGAATTTCGGGCACAGAAATGATGTGACCGGATACGCAAAAGCATTACAGGACTTTGATGCCCGACTGCCCCAGATACTCTCTCAAATGAGAGAAGATGATATGCTGGTAATTACAGCAGATCACGGATGTGACCCTACTACGGAAAGTACTGACCACTCAAGGGAATATGTTCCGCTTCTTATATACGGCAAAAGCTTAAAACATGGGATTAACCTTGGCATAAGAAAAACATTTTCAGATCTTGCCCAGACAATTGCTGATGTATTTGGATTGCAGGCTGACTTTGATGCTGAAAGCTTTTACGGTATAATCAAATAAAAGAGAATGAGATATTGTTTTTAAGACAATAACAGAGTGTTATTAAATACAAATCCTTCTGTCAAACCCTACAATAAATATTACAAAAGGAGAGTTGTCAATGAATATTATTGATATCATTGAAAAGAAGAGAGACGGAATGGAGCTTTCCTATGATGAGCTCAAATATTTCATTGACGGCTTATGCAGCGGTGAAGTAGCGGACTATCAGACATCAGCGCTTCTTATGGCGTTTTTTATACGGGGCCTAAATTCCAGAGAAACGGGTGATCTCACTGCTAATATGGCCGCATCAGGTGATATGGCTGATTTATCTGAGATTTCAGGGATAAAGGTTGATAAGCACAGTACAGGCGGAGTCGGTGACAAGACTACTATTGTTGTCGGGCCCATAGTTGCAGCATGTGGTGTACCGGTAGCTAAAATGTCAGGAAGGGGTCTTGGCCATACAGGCGGAACAATTGATAAGCTTGAGTCGATTAATGGCATGCGAACCTCGTTAACAAGAGAAGAGTTTATTAATAACGTTAAGGAAATCGGTATAGCAATTGCCGGACAGACCGGTAATCTGGCTCCTGCAGATAAAAAGCTTTATGCACTTAGGGATGTGACAGCTACAGTTGATAATATACCGCTGATAGCAAGCAGTATAATGAGCAAGAAGCTGGCTTCAGGTGCGGATAAGATTCTACTAGACGTCAAGACAGGCAGCGGAGCCTTTATGAAGTCATTGGAGGATTCAATAAAACTTGCCCGGGAAATGGTTTCAATTGGCAGTAAAATGAAGCGTAAGACAGTAGCTGTTGTCACTGATATGAATATACCTCTTGGTAATGCCATAGGCAATGCTCTTGAGGTAAGGGAAGCGGTCATGACGTTACAGGGAAACGGACCAAAGGACTTGGAAACAGTATGCATAGAGCTTGCAGCAAGAATGCTTGAGCTTGCACAAATCGGGTCTATAGATAAATGCAGGGCACTTGCAGAGGAAAAGATCAGAGACGGAAGCGCACTTAAAAAGCTTGAGGAGGTTGTAAAAAAGCAGGGTGCCTTGTACTCGCCATTAGACAGCAGGGCGATGGAAACAGCACCAATCATTGAGAAGATAATTTCTCCGTTTGATGGATATATATCATCTGTGCATGCTGATATGATTGGAAAAGCATCAATGCTTCTAGGTGCAGGACGTGAAACAAAGGAGAGTATAATCGACCACAGCGCAGGTATAATACTTTTCAAAAAACCTGGAGAAATGGTTAAGAAGGGTGAAGTACTTGCGGAGTTACACACATCCTCAAAAAAGAATATAAAGGACGCTGAGGAAATGTTCCTTAAAGCATATAAAACAGAAGCTTCTGCACCTGCTTCAAGACCTCTTATATTAGCTTATATTGACGAAAACAATGTAATAAGGTACTAGGATCGGGACTTAATTCTCCCGGAGACTTTTACTTTTATGTGGTTTTCAACATATCCTGCGTTAGGGCTTATATAAACTTTACGTTAATTTTGAAAATTATACTATTCACAGAATATAGTGCCTGTTCATGGCATAATTTAGTTATTGTAAAGGTATATAAAGCTAGCAGGGAGTGTTGATTATGATAAAAAGGATTACATTGGCTGTGCTCATCATTGTGATGTTATCATCATTATTTCCGTTTAGAGCAGAAGCAGCTACCAGTGGAGTTGTAGATTATGATGATGTAACAGTAACGAAGATAATGAACAACACATCGGTTAATGATCTGAAGGCAAAGGGTGCGATCCTTATAGATGCTAACACAGGCATGGTACTTCAGGAAAAGAATTGCCACGATGAGCTGCCTTTGGCAAGTGTAACTAAGGTAATGTCCATGTTGCTAATTATGGAGGCTCTCGACACTGGGAGATTGACGTTTGATACGAAGGTGACAATCAGCGAGCACTCATACAGCATGGGAGGCTCACAGGTGTGGCTTGAGCCCGGAGAGGTGTTCACGGTAGATGAACTATTGAAGGCAGTAGCCATACATTCTGCTAATGATGCGACAGTAGCTCTTGCTGAAGCAGTTGCAGGCAGCGAGGATGCATTTGTCGGTATGATGAATGATAAGGCTAATGAACTGGGAATGAAAAATACGAAATTCTTGGATTGCACAGGACTTACGGATGTTGGACATTACAGCAGTGCCTATGATGTTGCGCTCATGTCAAGAGAGCTCCTATTAAAGTATCCGTCAATAACAAAATACACTAGAACATGGCAGGATAAATTTAGAGTAAACGTGCCTGGCAAAAAACCGGTGTCACTTGATAATACTAATAAGCTCATTCATTACTATCAAGGATGTGTCGGGCTTAAAACCGGATTTACGAGTGTTGCCGGCCATTGCCTGTCAGCTTCGGCAATAAGGAATGGACAGCAGCTTATATCGGTAGTGCTTGGCGAGCCTGACTCCAACACGAGATTTGCAGAGAGCAGAAAGCTGCTGGATTATGGCTTTGCCAATTTTGAAACAGTGGTCGTAAATACAAAGGGCGAAATTATTGACAGCGTTCAGGTGAAAAAAGGCATGCAGGAAAAGGTTGATATTGCCTATAAGGATGATGTAAAGCTCCTTCTAAAGAAAGGCGAAAAGGGGAAAATCGAAAGAACTGTCAAGATCAAAAGCGAGCTGATAGCTCCGGTAAAGGCCGGAACAAAAGTTGGCGAAGTAATTTATACTATCGATGGAAATGAGGCTGGAATTGCTGATGTTGTTGCCATGGATAGTGTTAAGAGGGCAACGTTTATAAAAATATTTGCGAGTATGCTAGTAAGATGGTTTGGACTGGGAAGAGCATATGCGTAATTGTAGTAGTTTAGGTAGCCAAAGTCCAGTAACCAAAGAAGGATAAACGAAGAAATATAAAAAAATGTTACTGATCGCATTTTGTTTGGTATAATATCCGTATGTTAACAGTGTCTGTAATGCCTTTAGCTTGAGTATCCACGGCGTTCAAAGGAACGTTTTTGGATCACCATGAATGTATACGCAAGAATTGCTTGTTACAAAGACACTGGATATGCGGATATTTTTACTTTAGCACAAGATGCATATTTAATTCATACTATACGCATATTACGAAAAATACCATAAAGTTCAAGTGCTTAATGGTATAATAATATAGTGATATATTGTTTTAAAGCATAATGTTTTATTGTATTGATTTTAATTGGATACGGGTTTTACTTTTAGTGGACAAGCCGTCAATAGACGAAATGAAATCAATATCCGATAAGGAGAAGAAAAATGAGAGGAAACATATTGCTATATCTGCTGGCAATACCGGCAATATTAGTATCACTTAGCTTTCATGAGCTTGCACATGCTTATGTTTCATATAGACAAGGTGACCCTACGGCAAAAAATATGGGTAGGCTTTCGCTTAACCCCCTTAAACATCTCGATCCGCTGGGTACGCTTATGCTGGTAATATCAATGTTCAGCGGCTTTGGTTTTGGATGGGCAAAGCCTGTACCAATAAATCCAAGATATTATAGAAATATGAAGCGGGGTACAATACTTGTAAGTCTGGCCGGGCCTTTGTCTAACCTTTTACTGGCATTCCTTTTTTCATTCCCCATGGCTGCGATCGCAATAGCTGCAGGATCAGGTCTAAAGATCAGCGAAATCTACAACAGCAGTTACAGTATATACTTTTCCGGTTATTCATTTCAGGCGGTTATTTATAATATAAGCAGATTTTTCTATATGATAAATATAGGACTTGCTGTGTTTAACATCATTCCTATACCGCCCCTTGACGGTTCAAAGATTTTGTCGGCTGTTCTGCCTGACAGGCAGTATTTCAAGCTTATGCAGTATGAGCAGTATATAGGGATTGCATTTTTGCTTATTATGCTTTTAAGGCCAGGTATACTTTCCACTATAATGTGGCCGCTTAGAAGAGGCGTTGAGAGCGTTTTCATGTTAATAGCCGATCCATTGCTGGGGTTGTTGGTGTAGGTGTGTTTTTGAGGTTTGCTGATAAAAGGAATGCATCACACTATGTAAAAGTGAAGCAGTAGATGATAGAGGAATTTTTATTAATTGCGTTGCCCGAAGGGCTACAGCAAAAGGCAAGTGGGGTTCAATGCCCTCGAGACTTTTTTTAGGTTGACATAGCATTTTTATATATTTAAAATGAAGTAGTTAAGGGTATAAAAACATTTATCGGAGAGTGAAAATATGGAACAAAAGGTAATGCTCAGCGGTATGAGACCGACAGGGGCACTTCATCTTGGCAATTACTTTGGAGCACTTGAAAACTGGGTAAAGCTTCAGAACGAATACAAATGCTATTTCTTTGTGGCTGATTGGCATGCACTTACAACAGGCTACGAGGATACATCGAATATTAAGAAATATATAAATGACCTTGTTATAGATTGGATGAGCGCCGGTCTTGATCCTGAGAAATGCTCAATGTTCCTCCAGTCTTCCATAAAAGAGCATGCAGAACTGCACCTTTTATTTTCGATGTGCACTCCGCTTTCATGGCTTGAAAGATGCCCAACATATAAGGATCAGCTATCACAGCTGAAAGAAAAGAATATTACCACTTATGGCTTCCTGGGATATCCATGCCTGATGGCTGCCGATATACTTATTTACAAGGCACAGGTGGTTCCTGTGGGAGAAGACCAGCTGCCGCATCTGGAGCTTGCAAGAGAGATAGCAAGACGATTTAACTATTTATTCGGAGAGGTATTTCCGGAACCTGAGGGTAAGCTCACTAAAGCAAAGGTACTCCCCGGCACCGATGGAAGAAAGATGAGCAAGAGCTATAATAACACTATTGCTTTGTCAGATGATCCCGAAACAGTACGCAAAAAGGTGATGTCAATGATCACCGATCCTGCCAGGATAAAAAAGGATGATCCGGGACACCCTGACGTGTGTGCTGTTTACAGCTTTCATAAGGTATTTAATGAGACTGAAGTTCAACAGATAGAGTGCCAGTGTAAGGAAGGCTCGATAGGCTGTGTCCAGTGTAAGAGGAACCTTGCAGCAAAAATGGCAGAAAAGCTTACGCCTATATATGATAAAAGGCAGGAACTTTTAAATAAGCCTGAATACATCAGGGAAGTAATTGAAAATGGAAATACAAATGCCCGGATTGCAGCTAAAAAGACTATGGAAGAAGTCAGAAGGGCAATAAAGATAGACTGGTAGTTTTGGGGGCGCGTGATTGGAAAGCGTACTAACGAATGCATGTAAAATAAAAATCGATAATTTTGAGGGACCATTCGACCTGCTGTTCCATTTGATCGAAAAGAATCAGTTCAGCATATATGATATCCCTATAAATATTATTACCGATCAATACATGGAATACCTCTTTGCAATGCAGGAGCTTGATCTTGAGGTAACAAGCGAATTTTTGGTTATGGCGGCTACTCTTCTTCATATTAAATCAAGAATGCTTCTTCCATCAAAAAAGGAAGAACAACAGGAGGAGGAGGACCCAAGAGAAGAGCTCGTCATGCGCTTATTGGAGTACAGAAAATTCAAGGATGTTTCCAATGTGCTCAGACAGCGTGAAAAAGAATGGTCGACGGTGTATTATAAGCTTCCTGAGATAATACAGTTTACGAAGAAGGAAGAAACTCTGGAACTGATTCCTGATGAGCTAAAGAGGATATACGAGGAGCTGCTGGGCCGGAACAGAAGAAAGATAAACCCAAATGTAAGCGGCATGAACAGGATCATACAGCATGAAAAGGTTTCGATGAAGAGTAAAATGCGAGAGATAATTCGTGAACTGCTTAAGAAAAGTCAAATAAGATTTTTAGAATTTTTCTCGCTTAAAAAAAGATCATCCACAGATGTTATAACTGGGTTTATGGCAGTTCTGGAGCTTGCTAAGCTTAAAAAAATCCGGATAAATCAGAAAAAGCAATTTGATGAGATATATATTCAAAGAGCAGAGAATTCAGAGGAGTTGCTGCGGTTTGAACATGAAAATATCGATAATCTGGCATAAGAGGAAATTAGGTTTATGGATATAAAAGATATTGAATCAGTAATAGAGGGTTTGCTGTTTGCAGCAGGAGACCCTCTGCCGCTTGAAAAGCTTGCCGATATTCTTGAACAGGATAAAAAAACGATGCGGCTGATACTTAGCAATATGGCGGCATCGCTTCAAAACTCCAAAAGAGGAATAATACTGCGTGAGTTAGATGGAAGCTACCAGCTTTGCACAAGACAGGAGCATGCGCAGTATATTCAAAAGTTAGTGGAGCCAAGGCAAAAGCAGGCGCTTTCTCAGGCTGCATACGAAACATTGTCGATAATAGCATATAACCAGCCAATAACGAGAGCGAGAATCGAAGCGATAAGAGGTGTGAACTCAGACAGCGCAATATCCAGACTTGTAGAACGTAATCTTATCAGAGATGCAGGAAGACTGGATGCTCCCGGAAAACCAATGGTTTATGAGACAACAGAGGAATTTCTTAGAAGCTTTGGTTTCAAGTCCATAAATAGCCTGCCCATCATTGAGCTTGATACAATGTTGCCGTCTGAGGATGAGGTATCTGCAGCTAAGGATAATGAAAATAGTGGAATTGAATAAATAAAAAATGGGAAAAATAGCTTAAAGCATATCAGTAAAGGGCTGAGGTAAAGTGCTAAAATATATAGCTATTTTTTTTATATTACTTTCTCTATACTTATTATTGTTCGTCATGGGAGTAAACGTCGTGTTCGAGTATACAAGAAATAAGCGGGAAGAATGGGCGATGCTTTATTTTTGTATTAGAAATGATGCCCTGGAGTATACGTATGAGTTGACGTTGTCTGAGAAAGACAAACATAAAAAAGGCTTTAAGCTTGAAAGAGGCAAAAAAAGAAGAGAGAGAATTAAAAACGAAAACCGACAGAAGCTTGGATTAGATGCAGTATATAAAAAAATAGTAAATTTTAAGGTGAATTACACCGAGAGAAAAGAATATGTTGACTATATTATAGGCTACATAAATAAAAAGGATATCAAGGTAGACATAAAAGCAGATGTTTTGCAGGGAAACGGCGACGCAGCCCAAACCGGATTGATATGTGGTCTATTATGGAGTGTTGCCGGAATCCTTGAGTGCTATGTTTCAAGATACATAAAGCATTATCGGAGAAGGATTAGGATTAAGCCATGCTTTAATAAAAAGACATTTGAAATAAATGTTAATTGCATAATTCATGTTAAATTAGTCCATATTATAGTAGTGCTAATGAGAACATACTTAATAAAACATAGAATAAAGCAAAAATCAAAAAAAACGGTGGGTGGTGAAATAAGTGGGTGAAAAACATCCAATCGAAGGTCTTATGACAACTGCCATGAATAGTATCAAGGAAATGGTAGACGTTAATACTATTGTTGGTGATGCAGTACAGGCGCCTGATGGAACAGTTATAATACCAATATCAAAGGTTGCATTCGGGTTTGCATCAGGAGGCGGAGAATACGGTATCTCAGCTAGTGATGAAGATGGTGAGGATCTCGGAGAAGAGGAAGGCAGCTCATCTGATGGTAAATTTCCTTTTGCAGGCGGCAGCGGTGCCGGAGTTAGTATAAGTCCTGTTGCATTTATGGTGGTTGGAAATGGTCAGATAAAGCTTATGCCTGTCAATGTCAATTCATCAGTAGATAAGATACTTGATCTGATACCGGATATTATGGATAAGCTCAGCGAGATTTGTAAGAAAAAAATGACGATAAAGAAGAATGAACAGACAGAATGCAGCGAATGATATGAAAACAAAAGGTAAAAGCCACGACAAATCCGGAAAATCAATCCGGGATTGCCAGTGGTTTTTTTTATAAATAAATGTTATATTCTAATAGTCTATAATTGAGGCCATTTGATATGTATGCAATAGACATCAGCAAAAGCTACCGGGTAAATGCAGCCTATTACAGTGCTTTGATGAGGATGCGGGATGCTGATTATTTTCAGAGTGACCCGCAATGTCATTACTGGTGCGTTTTACAACCGATGTTCAACTGTAGACTAGCTTTGAGTCTACATGACAAATGTCTTAAGTTAGAATTAACAGACAAATATGAAAGGAATAAAGTTATGCCTGAAATAAGACTTCAAAAATATATGGCTGAAGCAGGAGTCGCATCAAGAAGAAAATCGGAGGAGCTTATACTGCAGGGAAGAGTCGAGGTTAACGGTAATGTAGTTACAGTTCCTGGAACTAAAATTGACGGTACAGAGATTATTAAGGTAGACGGTAAGGTAATTGAGCCTGAAGAAAATAAAGTATATATACTGCTTAATAAGCCTGTAGGTTATATTTCGTCAGCTAGGGATCAGTTTGAACGCAAGACAGTTCTTGACCTCGTGAGTAATGTCAAGGAAAGAATTTATCCTGTGGGAAGACTTGATTATGACACATCGGGACTTATTCTTTTAACTAATGACGGAGAGCTGGCTAACAGGATGACACACCCAAAGCATGAGATGCCAAAGGTGTATCGTGCAATAATAAAGGGAGTTTTATCGCAAAGTGAAATATCAGCACTGCAAGCAGGCGTAATTATTGAGGACTATAAGACAGCCCCTGCAATTGTTAAGGTGATTAGTGAAGCCGATAATAATTCGACAGTTGATATAACTATTCATGAAGGCAGGAACAGACAGGTCAGAAAAATGTTCGAGACAATAGGTCATATAGTACTAAGGTTGAAAAGAATAGCCATTGGGCCAATTAAAATCAACGGTCTTGAGGAAGGAAAGTGGAGAAGGCTGGATCAGAAAGAGATAACAGCGCTTAGAAAAGTAGCAGATATGTAATACTTAAGCGATGCAGCAAGCTCTGCATTAATGGATTTATACTGATTGCACCTGCAAACGGACATAATAAAGTAATAGCAGACAGCTATCTGATGAATTATATTAAGGGGCCTTTTTTAAATGAACGGTTCAATTGAAAAAAGTATTCTAAAAAACTCTCTTTACCAGTCACATGAAATTGTGAGAACAGCTGTAAAAAGTGGAGACATAGTCATAGACGCTACTTGTGGCAACGGGGGCGATACTGTTTTTCTTGCAAAGCTTGTTGGCGACCAAGGCAGGGTTTACAGCTTTGATATTCAGGCTGCAGCTCTGGACAAAACGGCTGAAAAACTGAGAGCAGAAGGAATTGAGAAAAGGGTTACTCTGATAAATGACAGTCATTCGAATATGTGCGATTATGTTGATTGCAGCGTTAAAGCTGTAATGTTCAATCTCGGATACTTGCCGGGAGGAGACCACAATATCAGCACAAAGGGCCCATCAACAATAAAAGCTGTTGAAAGTGCTATGAAAATGATAAGTATAGACGGAATAATCACCTTAGTTGTTTATTATGGCGGAGACAGCGGCTTTGAAGAGAAAGAACAAGTACTGAAATTTATTGAGAGCATTGACAATAAAAGTTTTACAGTATCAAAGACTGAATTTGTAAATCAAATAAACTGCCCGCCTATTTTAGTATGTATAGAAAAGCTCATATAGTTGCTCTGTATATGCAGAGAAGGCCATACAGCATTTAAATATAATTGAGACAGGCATATATAACTAATATGCTGCTCAGGCAGCATATGATACAAAAGTCCAATAAGGAATAGATGTAGAGAGTATGCCTTGTACTTTATAAAAAAGAACTTTAACATGATAAGATTTGGGACCATGCTGAAGTTCTTTTTTAATTTAATGTAATTATTACTAATATTGTAATCATTGTATTGAATATTTAGGAAATTAATATTATAATAAGAATAATTAGTACCAGGTACTATAACTAAGTTATGAAAATGAGGTGCAGGCACATGGATACCAGAAAAAAGATTGATGATCTCCATGCCCGAAAAAGGAAAATTGAAGCCGGAGGAGGAGCTGAAAAAATTGCAAAACAGCACGAGTCAGGCAAATTTACAGCAAGGGAAAGACTCGAAAGGTTATTTGACATAGACTCATTTGTAGAAATTGATGCTTTTATTGAGTCAAGAGCTATAGATTTTGATATGCAAAAGAAAAAGATACCAGGTGACGGAGTAATAACAGGGTATGGAACAATAGACGGGCGGCCGGTTTTTGCAGCTTCACAGGATTTTACAGTAATTGGAGGCTCACTTGGAGAAGCTCATGCAAGGAAGATTACCAAAGTAATGGATATGGCCATGAAGATGGGAGCACCGTTTATCTCTATCAATGATTCAGGTGGTGCAAGGATCGAGGAAGGTATTGATGCTTTAAGCGGATATGGTGATATATTCTTCAGGAACACAGTTGCGTCAGGCGTAATACCTCAGATTTCAGTTATAATGGGGCCTTGTGCCGGCGGTGCAGTATACTCTCCCGCAATAACAGATTTCATTTTTATGGTGGATAAAAGCAGCTATATGTTTATAACAGGCCCACAGGTAATAAAATCAGTTACAGGTGAAGACGTCACCTCTGAAAATCTGGGCGGCTCTGACGTGCATAATGTTAAAAGCGGAGTTGCTCATTTCAAAAGCTCAAACGAGGAGGAGTGCTTAAAGGAGATAAGGAGACTTATAAGCTTTCTTCCCGACAACAATCTATCAGACCCTCCAATGACTGCAGATAATGATGGTATGAACAGGATCGATGAAGAATTGATCAGCATTATTCCTGATAATCCAAATAAACCCTATAATATAATGGATGTCATATCGTATATTGTCGACAATGGTGATTTCATGGAGATACAAAAGCATTTTGCTAGAAACATTGTTATCGGCTTTGGCAGATTGAATGGTAAAACAGTGGGAATACTGGCAAATCAACCAAATGTTATGGCTGGCGTACTTGATGTAAATTCTGCTGATAAAGGAGCAAGATTTATCCGTTTCTGCGATTCCTTCAATATACCTGTTGTTACATTTACTGACACCGCAGGCTATCTCCCCGGTACAGACCAGGAATACAGCGGTGTTATAAGACATGGTGCAAAGCTCCTTTATGCTTTTTCTGAAGCAACTGTACCAAAGATTAATGTTATATTAAGAAAAGCATACGGTGGAGCATACATCGCAATGAACAGCAAGCATTTGGGAGCAGACATGGTGTTTGCATGGCCAAGTGCAGAAATAGCTGTAATGGGCCCAGAAGGAGCAGCAAATATTATTTTCAGAAAAGAAATTGCAGCAGCTGAAAATGCGATAGAAGCAAGAAATCAGAAAATTGAGCAGTACAGGAACAAATTTTCTACACCTTATATAGCAGCAGCCAGGGGTTATGTAGATGATGTAATAGACCCGGCTACTACCCGTCCAAGGCTTATTAATGCTCTTGAGCTTTTAGCTTCAAAAAGAGAAAACAGACCGGTGAAGAAGCATGGCAATATACCATTATAATGAGACAGAAGTAAGTGGCGAAACACTTTCTTTTTATTGAAGCGTTATAATGTGCCGAGTAATATGGAGGTAAACATGAAAGATAGTAAAAGAAAAATCAATATGGATATTGATGATGAAGTTATTGCCGTGATATCAGCGGCTATTGCTACTATGCGTTCAAGGCCGGGATATAAGCTCGTTGTAAGATCGATGAGACATGTTGACCAGAATTCGCCCGCATGGAATATTGCGGGAAGACTTGAGAGAATGAGAAGTAAATAAACCATAAACAATGTTTTACATGGTAGTTTTGTATTAATGGCGTTGACCGAAGGTCTACAGTAAAGGCGAGAGGGGCTTGATGCCATAGAGACTTTATTTGCAGTTTATGTGTAAATTTTAGTTGCTTATGAAACGGTACATCACACTATTTTAGAAAATAATGTTTGTTTGGAGGACGTAAGCTATGAGAAAGTTTTTAATAAAGGTAAATAACAATCAGTATGAGGTTGAAGTCGAAGAGATAAGAGATAACTCTATATCTATGACAGAAGATGAAATGAATTGTACTAAGGCAGAACCTGTACAAAAGTTACCTGCTAAGGCGCCCACTCAGGCTCCCGCAGCGGTAAGCTCCGGGAAAGAGTCTTCAGCCGGCGGAACTGATGGTAAGGTAAAAATCACAGCACCAATGCCCGGCGTAATATTAAAGGTACCGGTCAGCATTGGGGCATCGGTTAAGAAAGGTCAGGTTCTGCTACTTCTTGAAGCAATGAAGATGGAAAATGAGATAATAGCTCCTGCTGATGGTGTTATAGCATCCATCAATGTTGCAGAAGGGAATTCCATTAGTGCAGGCGAGCTGCTTATATCATTGAATTAGGGGAGATTGTGCTATGAGTAAAGTAAAGATTACAGAAACAGTTCTAAGGGACGCTCACCAGTCATTGATAGCCACAAGAATGGGCATTGATGATATTGTGCCCATTGTAGAAAAGCTTGACAATATAGGCTACAACTCAATAGAATGCTGGGGCGGTGCTACATTTGACACATGCCTCAGGTTTCTCAATGAAGATCCGTGGGACAGACTCAGGAAAATAAAAAACATTGCTAAGAAAACAAAGCTGCAAATGCTTCTGCGTGGTCAGAATCTGCTTGGATATAAGCATTATGCTGATGATGTGGTGGAATATTTCGTTCAGAAGGCCGTGGCAAATGGTATTGACATAATTAGAATATTTGACGCACTTAATGATGCAAGAAATATTGAGGCCTCAATTAAGGCATGTAAAAAGGAGGGCGGTCATGCACAGGGAACTGTATGCTATACCATAAGCCCTGTGCATAGCATGGAGCACTTTGTTAAGGATTCGCGCATGCTTGTTGAAATGGGTGCCGACAGCATCTGCATTAAAGATATGGCAGGACTGCTACTGCCGTATTCAGCCTATGAACTTGTAAAAGCATTGAAGGAATACATTAAAGTACCTATACAGCTACATACACATTATACTAGCGGCGTTGCCTCGATGACTTACATGAAGGCTATAGAAGCCGGAGCTGATATAGTTGACTGTGCAATTTCTCCAATGGCAATGGGCACTTCACAGCCGCCAACAGAGCCCCTTGTTGCTACGCTGATGGGTACGGAGTATGATACTGGACTTGACTTATCGAAGCTTAGCGAGATCGCAGAATACTTCAGACCTATAAAAGAGAGATATATATCCACAGGGCTGCTTGACACAAAGGTTATGGGAGTTGATGTTAATACCCTTATATACCAGGTGCCGGGAGGTATGCTTTCAAATCTTGTATCTCAGCTGAAGCAGGCAGGAAAATCAGATAAGCTTGAAGAGGTTCTTAAGGAAGTACCAAAGGTCAGGGAGGATTTCGGATATCCGCCGCTTGTTACTCCGACAAGCCAGATTGTTGGTACACAGGCCGTACTGAATGTAATTACAGGTGAAAGGTATAAAATGATACCAAAGGAATCTAAGGCTTTGGTCAAGGGGGAATATGGAAAAACTCCGGCTCCGGTATCAGAAGCAGTAAAGAATAAAATACTCACAGATGAAGAACTTATTACCTGCAGACCTGCTGATCTTATTGAGCCTGAGCTTGAAAATATTAAGAAACAGATGAACCAGTACATGGAGCAGGATGAGGACGTTTTGTCATATGCACTATTCCCACAGGTAGCTGAAGGCTTTTTTAAGCTTCGCCAGGCGAAAAAATATAAGATAGATATTGAAATGGCAAATTTTGAAACGAGAGTTCATCCTGTTTAGTTCTGCTTCATGTGCAGGATCAACAGTTTTCATGCAGATAAATATAGTTCTCTTTATTACTTGTATATTTCATGATCTTTATCCTACTGCCGGGTTTTATATGCCTGCCGCATTTTAAACAGGTGAAGGTAGGTGACAGTATGCTGGCAAAGGTGATCTCGGGCTCTTGTCCCTCAAGCCGCTGCCAGCATTGCCATCCTACCTTGCAGAGCTTTATCCGGTTTTCAAAATCTGCATAGACCCATCGTAATAGCTTGTGAAAATGAAAGGGATATCGGGTATAGTTTATATAATGCCTTGGAAGTCCAAGATTTTCAGCATATAGCTCAAAATTCTTTTCAACAACAGTTTGTATTCTCCCTGTTATCTGAGTACTGTACCAGGTATAGCCATTTTGCTCTAGCCAGAGCTTCAGTTTTTCAAACATATAGCCTCTGCATATCTCAATGATCTCACCTTTTGCAGGCTTAAAGCTTTCAATAGCATGAGAGACTATGGATACCACTGAATCCAGATAAAGCTTCTTTTTAATATTATCCTTGTTATAAAGCTCGACAGGAATTACATCAAAATAGTATTCATTTGTCTCAGGTCTATAAACACCGATACAGGTTCCACCTACAAAACTGCCGCTGCCTGAGTCATCAATCTGAAGCATGCTTCCTCCGAGTATGGGCATTTGTGAAGTGACATTTTTAATGCTCCGCCGCACGATATATTATAGTAGATGAACTTGCAGTAAGTCGCCATATATCATTCAGCTAGATTCATTTAAGGTTACCTCGCAATTGCCTTAAGTAAAAAATTTTCTTTCGTAAATTATGATTTGATTTTTTTCTGCAAACAATACTAAATAACTCTGTAACTAAATAACTGTGCTTGCAGCTACTTGATTTTTGAAGGGCCATTATGTAAGATGAATAAATGAGGAATGAGCTGGTAAGACAATTTAGATAAATTATAGTTATTCCTTTGGAGGCAAATATGGAAAGAAAAACGTCCAATATGATAAAAATGATAGAGAGCAAGCTTCCTGATATGAGTAAAGGGCAAAAGCTTATAGCTAACTACATAATAAACCATTATGACAAGGCCGCCTTTATGACGGCGGCAAAATTGGGAACAGTTGTTGGAGTAAGTGAATCAACAGTTGTAAGATTTGCTATAGAGCTTGGTTACGATGGTTACCCAATGCTTCAGAAAATGCTGCAGGAGCTTATTAAAACCAAGCTTACTGCTGTGCAAAGAATTGAGGTATCATCAAACCGTATCGGCGAGGAAAACATCCTAAAAAGCGTACTTCAATCCGATATGGAGAAAATAAAAATGACCATGGAGGATATCAACCAGACGATCTTTAATGAAATCGTTGAATGCATTCTAAGCGCTAAGCGAATTTATATCATTGGAGTAAGAAGCTCAGCAACACTCGCAGGGTTTATGGGTTTTTACTTTAACTTAATTTTTGATAATGTGAAGCTTGTTCACACCAATAGTGTAAGTGAGATGTTTGAGGAAATATTAAGAGCAGGAGAAGGCGATGTAGTAATTGGAATAAGTTATCCCAGATACTCTAAACGGACTATAAAGGCTATGCAGTTTGTAAAAAGCCAGGGTTCGACTGTCATTGCTATTACCGACAGTAATGATTCGCCCCTTGCGCAATGTGCAGACCACTGCCTTGCAGTCAGGAGCGATATGGCTTCATTTGTTGATTCGCTTGTAGCGCCGCTTAGTGTAATAAATGCCCTGATAGTCACTATTGGAATGAGAAAAAAGGAAAGTGTTCAGAATTCATTCGAAAGACTTGAGAAAATTTGGGATGAATACCAGGTTTATGAAAAATATGATAATGTGGAACCCCACAGGAAGGTAGACTATTGAAAAACAACGTGATCGTAATAGGAGCGGGGGCTGCCGGCTTGATGGCTGCTGCGAAAGCAGCAGAAAAGGGTAAAAACGTCCTTCTGCTTGAAAAAAATGATAGGGTAGGAAAGAAGCTGCTCATTTCCGGTAAAGGTCGCTGCAACATTACAAACAGCACAGACATAGAAGGATTGATTGCAAATATTCCCGGAAATGGACACTTTTTATATTCTGCCTTCTACACCTTTTCAAACGAAGATATGATAGCACTGCTTAATTCTGAAGGATTGGAAACAAAGGTAGAAAGAGGAGGAAGAGTTTTCCCTGTTTCTGACAATGCAAAGGATGTAGTAACACTGCTGCAAAGATATGTACAGAAAAGGGGCGTAAAACTCCAGCTGAGTTCTGCTGTTGCAGAGATTACACAGAAGGATGGAGCTGTTACCGGCGTGAGGCTCAAGGATGGAAGTTTTTTGGAGGCGTCATCTGTTATACTGGCAACAGGAGGCTCATCTTACCCCGGCACAGGTTCTACAGGAGATGGATATGTAATGGCCGGGAAGCTTGGACATAATATTATTCCATTAAAGCCTTCACTCGTACCGCTGCTAATTAAGGAAAAATGGGTGACAGAGCTGCAGGGACTGTCACTGAGAAATGTAGAGATAACTATTACAGATATCAAGGGCAAGAAGCTCTATAATGATTTCGGTGAAATGCTGTTTACTCATTTTGGTGTTTCCGGGCCGCTGATACTAAGCGCCAGCAGGCATATACTAAGCTATGATTACAGAAATGTAAAGCTCTCGATCGATCTGAAGCCGGCTCTTGATGAAGAAACTCTGGATTCAAGACTTCAGAGAGATTTTGAAAAATTTACACGCAAGCTGTTCAAAAACAGTCTGGATGAGCTTTTGCCGCAGAAGCTGATACCTGTTGTTATAATGCTGTCGGGAATACCGGAGGATAAACCTGTTAACCAAATAACAAGAACTGAAAGAAGGTCTCTTGTAAGGCTTTTGAAGGATTTTTCAATGGAAATAGCAGGCTCAAGACCTATAAGCGAAGCTATAATAACTGCGGGAGGCGTATGCACGGACGAGATCAATCCATCTACAATGGAATCAAAGCTGGTTAAAGGCTTGTACTTTGCAGGGGAAGTAATTGATCTGGATGGCTATACGGGTGGCTTTAATCTTACAATAGCCTTTTCTACGGGGTATGTAGCGGGTATTAGCTGTTAGTTAGGATATTGCATTGTAACCTTAAAATAATTCAGAAGCACTACATATCGGGCTGCGGGATAAAAATCGTACATCGCATATGACTAGGTTGAATTATTAATGCTTCTTAAGTCAATAATACAGATAAAAATGTGTGTTAATTTCTGGAGCATAATATGAGTTTTGATTCGGTTAAAAAGTGTAGTGCTAACGAGTACAAAGATAACAATAGAGCGGCAGCTGACAAGTGTAAAAGTAGCTGCAAAAAAATAGAAGCTTTTGTATTGCTATGCGCTGCCAGTATTATTCTTTGTTTGATTTTATGCCAGGTGAAGCATGTAAAGGCTTTAGCTGGATCGGAAAAAGCATTTAATATAGAAGGAGTACCTTTAGAATCCCAGGCTTACATCTTTGAACCATGTATATTGGAGCTTTCGTTGATGGATAAGGATAGCTGCACCGATCTGTCAGTGTTGGTCAATGGCAATGAGGCAGCTATGTTTACTGAAAGGAAGATAGTACTCGAACTGAAAGAGGGGGATGTTGTGGAGCTTGATGCCAGCGGGTTAATTGAAGCTGTCAGGGTGCAGGCAACATATGCAAGCCCGAATATTAAAAACCTGCTTGACAAGAAAACGACTGTATTTGATGGCATTAACAGGTTCGCGGTAATTGGACCTGCTAAAGAAAACTAAAATAATAGTTACATCGCTTAAAGGGATTTGCAGTGTCCTGTGTTAAGCTCTGTGGAATAGAGTTGCATTGCAAGTGCCTTACATAAACTTTTTTATTGTACAATTTTTACTTATCTTATATAATATAACGAGGCACCAGGTATCTAACTTAGGATGTATGGGCGACTAGCCTCGTTGAAACACTACTAATGTAAGAAAATGTTTCTACAATCGAAACATTTTCTATGATAACAAAGTGTTATAAAATATGTTTTGAGAGGACTACATATATGGCGGAAGGTAGAGATTACGGCAGTAGGGATATAGCTGCTGCAGCAGTGAGAATAGCATTGACAGCGGACAGAACTGATGAAAAGCAGCTTCAAGCCGAATATGCTCAAAACAATATACACACAGTGGCAGCTGATTTTGGAGGAGAGTTCATTAATTCGGTAATGAAGATCGTCGAAAGAGCTGTTGTTTCTTCGAAACGTGAGGGCGTCATAAATGACAGCCATGTTGAGGAGGGTGCTGTGGCTGGTGCAACAAGAGAGGCATTGACTCAGATTATGCCAAAGGCTCTTGGCTTAAACGTAGGTGGAAAAATAGGAATAGCAAGATATAAGGATCACATAAGTGTATGCATATTTTTTGGGATCGGCTTATTGCATCTCAATGAGGTAGCAATTGGATTGGGGCATAGAGTTGTATAGAAAGAAATTTGAAGGAAAGACGGAGTAATTCTAACATGGTAAGAGCATTACGAGGTGCGACAACCGTTGAAAATAATGATGAGCAGTTGATTTTAGATGCAACGGCTGAGTTACTAAAGTTAATGGTAACAGCTAACGAAATAAATACAAAAGATATAATCAGCGTTGTTTTTTCAATAACATCTGATCTAAATGCTGCGTTCCCGGCTGCAGCAGCAAGACAGCTTGGCTGGACAGATATTGCACTTCTTGACACTGCGCAGGCTGATGTTCCCGGAAGCTTGGAAAGGTGTATAAGAGTGCTGATGCATTTTAATACAGAAAAACAAAATGATGAACTGAAATATATTTATTTGAAGGAAGCAAAAAAGTTAAGACCTGACATTATTAGTGAGTGATTTAGATTGGGGGATAACCGTTTGTCCACAATTAATATAGCTATAGACGGACCTGCAGGAGCCGGTAAAAGCACAGCTGCAAAAAACATATCAAACATTCTTGGTATTATTTATCTTGATACGGGAGCAATGTATCGAACAGTTGCTTTGAAAGCCATACGCTTAGGTGTTGACACAAAAGATGAAGCGAGTCTTGAAGAGCTTGTAAAAAACATTGACATAAGGGTTGAATATATAAATAATGAACAGCACATTTACTTAGATGGGGAAGATGTCTCCGGACTTATCCGAACACCAGAGGTTTCTATTGGAGCATCTGACGTTGCTGTCATGCCTACTGTAAGAATAAAGCTTGTAGAGCTCCAGCGTAAAATTGCGGATCAGAACAATGTAGTAATGGATGGACGTGATATTGGAACGTATGTGCTGCCAAGGGCCAAATACAAGTTTTATGTTACTGCATCTATTCAGGAGCGCGCAAAAAGAAGGTATAATGAACTGCTTGGGAAGGGTGCACAGAATGTTAGCCTGGAGGAGGTCGCTAAGGATATCTCCTATAGAGACAGGAATGACAGCTCAAGAGCATTTGCTCCTTTGTCGAAGGCTGCAGATGCTGTAGAAATAGACACTACCGGATTATCGCCCAAAGAGGTTACAGAATTAATACTATCTCATTTGAAATAAGATTTTTATTGAATTACTATAAAAACAGATTCGTGGTGCTATAAATGAAAAGGTTTACCTATATTGTTACCAGAATATTTTTTACTATATTTTATAGAATTGAAGTTATTAATATAGAAAAGGTACCACAAGATGGACCCGCGTTATTTTGTGCAAACCATAATACCATGATCGATATGTTTTTTCTTGGGTTCAAGCTAAAGAGATGGATATATTGGATGGCAAAGGAGGAGCTTTTCAGAAATCCACTCATGGCAGTATTGCTCAGAAGCCTTGGAGCGTTTCCCATAAAAAGGGGCAAAGGTGACGTAGGGTCAATAAAAAATACTTATAAGCTTTTGAAAAAAGGAAAAATGGTTGGAATATTTCCGCACGGCACAAGACTTGATCCATCAAAGCTGGAGACAACAAGAGTAAAGCCCGGAGCAGCAATGATAGCTGTTAATGCGGGCGTACCGATAGTTCCTGCCATGGTGCAGGGCAGCTACAAACTTTTCAGCAAAATGAAGGTAATATATGGGGATCCATTTATGCTGGAAAACCCTGAAGGTGGAAAGCTTACAAGTGAAGAATTGAAAGAAATGAGCAGAGACATAATAAAGAGAATTTATTCACTTGCGGAGGAGAATTAGTTGAAAATATTAGTGGCAAAATCAGCAGGATTTTGTTTTGGTGTTAACAACGCAGTAAATATAGTTTATAATTTAATAGAAAATTCGCAGAGTGATGTATATATGCTTGGACCGATAATACACAACGAACAGGTGATTGATGAGTTTTGTAGTAAGGGCGTCAGAATTGCAGAGAACGTCAGCGATACACAGAGTGGTTCAACGATTGTAATAAGGGCACATGGGGTTACACCAGATGTGTTTGAGGATATAGACAAGTGTAAGCTGAAGGTGATAGATGCAACCTGTCCATATGTTAAGAAAATACAAAGTCTTGCTATGGAAGAGCATAAATTGGGCAATATTATTTTTATCGCAGGTGATAAAAATCATCCTGAAGTTATAGGAATAAATGGGTGGTGTGATAACAGCGCGTATATAATTGGCGATCCTCAGGAGGTGGACGAGCTTCCGCAGATCGATGGGAACTGTTGTTTGTTTTCACAGACTACTCTTACAAAAGAAAAGTACGAGAGTATTTATATTAAATTAAAAGAAAGATGTAAAAACATTAAGAAATTTGATACAATATGTAATGCGACCAGCACACGCCAGTCTGAAGCTGAAGAGATAGCCAGGCAATCAGATTTAATGTTGGTCATAGGCAGTAAAAATAGCTCAAATACAAATAAGCTGTACGACATCTGTAAAAGGCACTGCAGCACATATATAATTGAGACGTTCGGTGATTTGCCGCCGATAAATATAGAAAAAATAAACACGCTGGGTATTACAGCCGGAGCATCTACACCGGAACGCATAATCAAGGAGGTTATTTTGAAAATGGATGAATTAAATAAACAGGAGAATGAGCTAAGCTTCCAGGAGGCATTTGAGAGTTCAATGGTTACTCTCAGAAGCGGTGAGATTGCCAAAGGCAAGATCATTGGCTATAACAATGCAGAAATCTATGTCGATCTGGGTTACAAATCTGATGGAATAATTCCAGTTGGAGAGTACTCAGATGACCCTGATTTTAAGCCGGAAGAAAGCATCACCATTGGTGAGGAGATTGATGTATTTATTGTGCGGGTCAATGATGGAGAAGGCAATGTAATGCTTTCTAAGAAAAAAGTTGATTCAATAAGAAGTATTGATGAAGTTGAAGAAGCCTATGAAAATAAGACACCTGTAACAGGAAAGGTCGTTGAAATCACAAATGGCGGTATTGTTGCAAGTGTTAAGGGAGTTAGAGTATTTATTCCTGCATCCCAGATCGAAGAAAGATATGTAAAGGACCTTAACAAGTATCTGAAGCAGACGGTTAATATCAGAATTATTGAACTAAACAAGCAGAAGAGAAAAATTGTAGGTTCACAAAGAGTTTTACTCGCTGAACAGAGAGAGCAAAGTGAGAATGAAATTTGGTCCAATATAGAAGTAGGCAAGAAGTATGACGGTGTTGTAAAGAGCCTTATGGACTTTGGAGCATTTGTTGATATAGGCGGTGTTGATGGATTAGTACATGTTTCTGAAATATCATGGAAAAAGATAAAGCATCCATCTGACGTTTTAAAGATTGGCGATAAGGTACAGGTTATTGTGCTTGAATTTGATAAAGACAAAAAGCGTATATCTCTTGGACTTAGAAAGGAAGAAGATAATCCTTGGTTCAAGGTTGAAGAAAAGTATAAAACCGGAGATATTGTAAAAGGAAAGGTAGTTAGGCTTGTACCGTTTGGAGCATTTGTAGAATTGGATAAAGGCTTGGATGCTCTCGTACACATATCACAAATCTCTAATGTAAGAATTGCAAAGCCGGGCGATGTGCTTGAGATTGGACAAGAAGTTGAAGCAAAGATAATTGAAGTTAATGTTGAGAGCAAGAAGATCAGCATGAGCATAAAGGAAGTCAATGCTATTGACCCTGTACCAACGGCACAGGAAGAGCTGAAGCAAGAGGAAGCTGTATCAGAAAATGTAGAAGAGGCAAAAGAGGAAGCATTGCCAACAGAGCATAAGGAAGATTTGAGCAACACTTTAGCCGATGCCTTTAAAGAAATTGAAGATAACAAGTAATTTTCCGCTTAAAGATGCAGGGCTTCGGCCTTGCATTTTTTGTTTTTTCTGTATTTTCATTGGACAAATTCCGGCTGTAAGCCGATATTCATTATGCAATGCTTTATGTATAACATTATATGTTTAATTGGAGGAGCAGACATTATGGATTATGAAGGCTTTAAAATTGAAATATACAAATTGACAGATATCAATTTGAGCTTATATAAAGAAAAGCAGATGAAAAGGAGAATAGATTCATTAATAAGTAAAAATGGTTATAAAGAATATGCTGAATATGTTAGCGCATTAAAGAAAAACAATGATTTGTACAATGAATTTATAAATTATCTGACTATTAATGTGTCGGAATTTTTTAGAAATCCTGAACAGTGGGAGATATTAAAGAAGGATATATTTCCTTTATTGCTGAAAAAATCGGATAAATTGAAGATATGGAGCGCTGCATGTTCTACAGGTGATGAGCCGTATACTCTAGTAATGACACTTAACGAATACTTGCCTCTTAAGGACATTAGGATAATCGCGACAGATATAGATAATGATGCGCTTGAAAAAGCAAAAATGGGTGCTTATTCCGAGAAAAGTATTGAAAACCTTCCGAAGGCGTATATTGACAAATACTTTGTAAAAAGTAAAAATACATATATAATAAAGGATGAAGTGCGTAAGCAGGTTGAATTTAAACATCATAACCTTCTCAAGGACGAATATCCTAAAGAATGCGACCTCATAGTATGCAGAAATGTGTTAATTTACTTTACTGATGAGGGTAAGAATAGTATTTATATTAAATTTAACAAGTCACTCAAGAAGGATGGTATATTATTTGTAGGCAGTACCGAACAGATAATATGGTCAAGCAGATATAATTTAAATTCATTCAGAACCTTTTTCTACCAAAAGGATGGGGAAATATTGCACAATGAGTGATGGTGTGAAAAGAACTATATTTCTTGTAGATATGAATGCTTTTTTCATAAGCTGTGAAATGTCAAGAAGGCCGGAATTGAAAAACAAACCTGCTGCGGTTGCAGGTGATCCAAAAAACCGAATGGGTATTATTTTAGCTGCAAATTATGATGCTAGAGCTTTTGGTGTCAAAACAACAATGCTTGTACATGAGGCTAAAAAGCTATGTCCAGGGATCATTCTAGTTCCACCTGACCATGTCTTCTATGAAAAGAAGTCAGAGCTGGTAATGGAAATACTATCGCAATACACGCCGGTTCTACAGCAAAATAGCATAGATGAAGCATGGTTGGATTTGACCGGCTGTGAAGGCCTTTTTGGTGAGCCTGTGCAAATAGCGGAAAAAATAATGGACGAAATAAGGAATAAGCTTGATTTATGGTGTTCTATAGGTGTTTCGGATAATAAATTTTTGGCAAAGATGGCCTCTGACATGAAAAAACCTCTGGGAATAACCGAGCTTTGGCAAAAGGATATCAGCACCAAGCTATGGCCTCTTAAGGTTGGTGAAATGTATGGTGTTGGAAAGAAAACAGAAAAAAGGCTGATGGAGCTTGGAATTTTGACCATAGGTGATATTGCACGGTGTGATAAAGGGATTTTGAGATCAAGCTTTGGAAAATATGGCGAAGAAATGAGACTGCTGGCCAATGGTATAGATCCATCGCCTGTAACGCCACACCCAAAGCATGAAACAAGATCTATAAGCAGGTCTACTACTTTGACAAGGGATATAGATAATTTTGACTATGCCAAAAAGGTGCTCCTGGATTTGGCTGAGGAAGTAGGTATGGAGGCCAGAAGAAATGAGTTCAAGGGCAGGACCGTATCAATATCTATAAGGTATAGTGATTTTACCACAATAACTAGACAAAGATCCATTTCTCCCTCATATCTGACAAAGGACATTTATAACACAGGAATATCACTTTTGAAAGATAATTGGAGAGAAGGAAGACCCATACGGCTGCTCGGAATTGGAATCGGAAATATAAATGAAGATATTTTTGAACAGTTGTCGATATTTGACATTAATAATGAATTGCAGGATAAAGGAAAGAAAGAAGAGAAGCTTGAGCGCACAATTGACTCAATTCGAATACGCTTTGGAACCGATAAGCTTAAGAGAGCAAAGCTTTTGGAAGAATTGGATAGAGAAAAGCACTCATAAGATTATCCGTTCTTAATGTGAACATATTAATATGCAATTAAATTAGAAATAATATATTACATACAGGAACAATGCTATTGAGCGAAAGGAAATGGAAAATTTACATAATTAGGAATAAATGATAAGAGAAGTCGAGGTTCCATATGAATACATTACACTTTAAATATGCTGTTGAAGTTGAAAAAACAGGCTCAATTTCCCAGGCAGCAGAGAATCTTTTTATGGCGCAGCCTAATCTTAGCAAAGCTATTAAAGAATTAGAGGATACACTTGGGATAGTAATATTTAAAAGAAAATCAAAGGGTGTCACTCCGACTGCGCAGGGAAAAGAGTTTTTAAAGTATGCTAAAAGAATACTTGTTCAATTGGATAAGATGGAATCTATATATATTCCTACGAAGGAACTTGAAAAAAGCCAGCAGCTAAAAGTGTCGATGCCTCGTGGAAGCTACATCTCTGCCGGCTTTGCCCAGTTTGTATCAGAACTGAATATGAATGAGGATATAAACATTACAATAGAAGAAACAAATTCTTTGAAAACAATTGCCAATGTAGCAGACAACGGGTTCAACATGGGTATCATACGATATCAGACCTCGTATGAGAATTATTTTATGGACTATCTTAAGGAAAAATCGCTGTCATATGAACCTATTTGGGAGTTTTCATGTCTTGCATTAATGCCGGAGGAGCATCCTTTAGCTAAGGCAGAAAGAATTTATGAGGAAGAGCTGAAGAAAATTTCAATCGAGATAGTTCACGGGGATAATACAATACCATATTTATCAACACCTGAAATAAAGCATTCGTGTGATGAGAAAAGCGGCTGCAACAAGAGAATATATGTATTCGAGCGCGGTAGCCAGCTTGAATTGCTTGGCGCTGTTAAAAATACTTTTATGTGGGTATCACCGATACCACAGAGTCTGTTGTCACGCTATAACCTCGTACAAAGGAAATGTATTAATGCAGAATACATGTTTAAGGATGTTTTAATATACCCACATGATTATAAATTTTCTGTCGTTGATAAGCTTTTTCTTAATAAATTGTATGAGACTAAAAATGAGGTAGCATTCAACGAATATAGATAAATTTTTAACAATCTTATATCAATATTGGAATATCAATATGCATATTTGTATATTTCATTTTTGATAAGTATCTGTACAGCTTGAGATGTGAGAATGGTTTACTTTCATAATGACTGGTCAAAGCAGCGTAAATAAGCTTCAGACCTGAACGGATTTAACTGCTTGCTCGTTAATTATGTTGTCTTAACAGAGCAATTCGCTATTAAAATTTATTATATAACATATCAAGCAGGCACATCAGACATAATAATGATGACCTGTTTTTTCTTTTGTGTATTTGCTATCGCGCTTTCCATATCGATAAAGGAATATCGATATGGCTTATTGATATTTCATAAAAGCTTTGAATTATGCTAACTTATACTCATAAGAGAAAACAAGCTATTAATCGATAAATATATAATTTATAGGAGGATATTTAAATGGCTAGATTTACATTACCAAGAGACTTATATCATGGAAAGGGAGCTTTAGAGGCTCTGAAAACATTTAAAGGCAAAAAGGCTATAGTATGTGTTGGAGGCGGCTCCATGAAGCGCTTCGGATTTCTTGATCAGGTAGTGAGCTATCTTAAGGAAGCCGGTATGGAGGTTGAACTCTTTGAAGGAATCGAACCTGATCCGTCAGTTGAAACGGTTATGAAGGGTGCGGCAGCTATGCAGAAATTTGAACCTGATTGGATCATTGCAATTGGAGGAGGATCACCAATCGATGCTGCCAAAGCAATGTGGATCAAGTATGAATATCCTGATATAACTTTTGAAGAAATGTGCAAGGTTTTTGGTATTCCTGCACTCCGCAGAAAAGCTCATTTTTGCGCTATATCCTCAACTTCAGGTACAGCTACCGAGGTAACAGCATTTTCAATAATTACAGATTACAGCAAGGGAATCAAGTATCCGATAGCTGACTTTGAGATCACACCTGATGTAGCAATTGTTGACCCTGAGCTTGCTGAAACAATGCCAAAGAAGCTTGTTGCACATACGGGCATGGATGCCATGACTCATTCAATTGAAGCATATGTTTCAACTGCAAACAGTGATTACACTGATCCTCTTGCTCTGCATGCAATCAAGATGATCCAGAAATTCCTTATTAAGTCTTATAATGGTGATGTAGCAAGCCGCGACAAAATGCACAATGCACAGTGCTTGGCAGGTATGGCATTCTCCAATGCTCTGCTTGGTATAGTTCACTCCATGGCTCACAAGACAGGTGCTGCTTTTGCTGACTACGGAGCGCACATAATTCATGGCGCTGCAAATGCTATGTACCTACCAAAGGTAATTGCCTTTAATGCTAAGAATGAAGCTGCTGCTGAGCGTTATGCTGAGATCGCGGACTTTATGGGCCTTGGCGGAAATACTACAGACGAAAAGATTAAGCTCCTTATTAAAGAGCTTCGCAGAATGAATGATGAACTGAGAATTCCTCATTGCATAAAGAACTACGGAGCAGACAGCTATCCATGTGAACAGGGCTTTGTTCCTGAAGAAGTATTCCTTGAAAGACTTCATGAAATAGCTGTTAATGCAATAGCTGATGCATGTACCGGTTCAAATCCTCGTCAGCCTTCAGTAGAGGAAATGGAAAAGCTGCTTAAGTGTTGCTACTATGATACTGAAGTTGATTTTTAATAGACTGATTATTGAACCAAAGAGGCTGTTGCATAAGTAACAGCCTCTTTTTATGGAATAATACTATATGCATGAGTAAAAAGGTTAGTTGGGCATCATGCCCCGTAAATTTAATTAGTAAAGAAGGTAGAATATGTACAAAATAATGAAAAAGCAAGTTCTGAACCCAACAGTAACACTTATGGAAATTGAAGCTCCCATGGTAGCTAGAAAAGCTGAGCCTGGTCAGTTTATAATTCTTCGAACAGATGAGGACGGCGAGAGAATTCCTCTAACTATAGCTGATTTTAACCGTGAGAAGGGGACAGTTACTATAATATATCAGGTGGTTGGAGCTACTACTGAAAAACTGAATCATCTGAACGAGGGCGAATACCTTCATGATTTCGTAGGCCCGCTCGGAAAAGCAACACATACGGAGGGGCTTAAAAAGGTCGCTGTTGTAGGCGGAGGCGTAGGCTGTGCCATTGCATTCCCAGTTGCAAAGAAGCTTCATAACAGCGGATGCGAGGTGCATTCAGTAATCGGCTTCAGAAGTCGTGACCTTGTGATACTTGAAAAGGAATTTGAGCAAAACAGTACACGTGTTTTGAAGATGAGCGATGATGGTTCATGGGGAGAAAAAGGTTTAGTTACAGATGCGCTTAAGAAGCTAATTGAAGCAGGTGAAAAATATGACGAGGTTATTACCATCGGCCCTTTAATAATGATGAAATTTGTCTGCCAGCTGACTAAGCAATATGGTATAAAAACCATAGCATCGATGAATCCTGTTATGATCGACGGGACAGGCATGTGCGGTGGATGTCGTCTAACTGTTGGCGGAAAAACAAAGTTTGCCTGTGTAGATGGCCCGGAATTTGATGGTCATGAAATAGATTTTGATGAGGCCATGGCACGTGGTGCAATGTACAGAAGCTTTGAGAATAGGAAGCGCGAGGAAGTGTGCAATCTTTATAATATGGAGGTAAAATAAAATGCCTAATATGTCACCGAAAAGGAATGAAATGCCTGTACAGAAGCCTGATGTAAGAAAAAAGAATTTTAAAGAGGTTGCTTTGGGTTACACAGAGCAGCAGGCAATAGATGAAGCAAAGCGCTGCTTGAGTTGTAAAACTAAACCGTGTGTAGGCGGCTGCCCTGTAAGAATATATATTCCGAGCTTTATTAGCAAGGTTGCTGAAGGCAAGTTCGAAGAAGCATACAATATTATTAGTGAATCATCAAGTCTACCTGCAGTTTGCGGACGTGTATGCCCTCAGGAGAGCCAGTGCGAGCAGCAATGTGTACGTGGGAAAAAGGGCGAGCCTGTTGCAATAGGACGTTTGGAGCGCTTTGTTGCTGACTACCATAATGCAAACGAAAATGCTAAACTGGAAAAACCGGTATCAAACGGCCGTAAGGTAGCTGTGATTGGTTCAGGACCATCCGGGCTTACCTGTGCGGGCGACTTGGCTAAAAAAGGTTACAAGGTAACTATTTTTGAAGCGCTGCATCTCGCAGGCGGTGTCCTTGTATACGGTATTCCTGAATTCCGTCTTCCAAAGTCGATTGTTCAGAAGGAGATCGATGGACTTAAGGAGCTTGGAGTAGACATTGAAACAAACATGGTTATAGGAAAAACCTTGTCAATTGATGAGCTTATGGATGATTATGGCTTTGAAGCAGTATTTATCGGCTCAGGTGCAGGACTTCCCAAGTTTATGGGAATACCGGGTGAAAACCTTAAGGGTGTTTATTCTGCAAATGAGTTCCTTACAAGAATGAACCTGATGAAGGCTTATACTGAAGGCAGTGATACTCCTATTCAACATGCAAAGCGTGTAGCTGTTGTAGGAGGCGGTAATGTTGCAATGGATGCGGCAAGATGTGCAAAGCGTCTTGGTGCTGAGGTTTATGTTGTTTACCGCCGCAGTATGGAAGAGCTGCCGGCACGTCATGAAGAGGTTGAGCATGCACAAGAGGAAGGAATAATCTTCAAAACCTTGAATAATCCTGTGGAAATTCTGGGCTACAATAATCCTGATGACAGGCGCGACCCTCGTAACGGATCTGTATCCGGCATGAAATGCATAAAAATGGAGCTTGGTGAGCCTGATGCATCAGGACGCCGTCGACCTGTTGAAGTACCAGGAAGTGAGTTCGTCATTGATGTTGACTGTGTAATCATGGCGCTGGGTACATCACCGAATCCTCTGATAAAATCTACTACAAAGGGACTTGAAACTCAGAAATGGGGAGGAATTATCGTAGACGAAGCAACAGGCTTAACCTCGCGTGAAGGAGTATATGCCGGGGGAGATGCCGTAACAGGGGCTGCTACAGTTATTTGGGCGATGGGCGCAGGAAAAAATGCAGCTGCGGCAATAGATGAGTATCTGCAGAATAAGAAATAGGGTTCCCGTTATAGGCTTCAGATAGGAGATTGAATATGAGAACTAATATTACAGTTCAGATGCTTCAGCGGTTGCCTCAGTACCTTTCTTACCTGAAGGCACTGCCTAAGGAAGACAATACTACTATATCGGCAACGGCAATTGCTGAAGCGCTTTCTCTTAACGATGTTCAGGTAAGGAAGGACCTTGCCGCAATAAGTGACGGCGGCAAGCCCAAAATAGGATATATTACCGACAGCTTGATAAAAAGGTTGGAAAAAGTTCTTGGCTATGATGATGTAAACGACGCGATCGTTGTGGGCGTAGGTAATCTTGGACGTACACTTATGTCTTATGTCGGCTTTTCAGAATACGGCCTTAACATTGTAGCAGGCTTTGATATAGACAAAAATGTGATTAATACAGAAGTAAGCGGTAAAAAGGTTTTATCTGTTAAAAAGCTGAAGAATCTGTGCCAGCGGATGAAGATACACATTGGAATAATAACTGTTCCTGCTTCTGAGGCACAAAAGGTATGCGATGCCCTTACTGAAACTGGAGTAATGGGAATATGGAACTTTGCGCCTATTCATTTAAAGGTACCTGACGGAGTTCATGTGCAAAATGAAGATATGGCAACTTCACTTGCCATACTTTCCAGGCATATAACAGAAAATCTTCTTGCTTAATGTACAGCTCACCCTATACAGATAGAATTTACTGTTTAAATATGCTCGGGTATTCATATATTAAATGGTTTGACAATAAATTAAAAGTAATATATAGTACTTACAAATAAAATCTTCAGGGGGTGAAATTATGAACGGCAAAGAAATGGAAGCGTTTACTCTTGAAATGACCGGTGATCTGCAGAAGAATAACTACATTGCCAAAGAAAAATTTGATGAATATGGTGTCAAACGTGGATTAAGGGATCAAAATGGCAACGGTGTTCTTGCTGGCTTAACAAATATTTCGACTGTATGCGGCGCTAAGCTGATTAACGGCGAAAAGACTCCATGTGAGGGAGAACTGCACTATCGCGGATATTCAATATTCGACCTTACAAGCGGATTTACTAAGGAAAATAGATACGGTACAGAGGAAATAGCTTACCTTATACTATTCGGGCAGCTTCCTAACAATAAACAGCTCGAAAACTTCAAAACTATTCTTGCACAAAGCAGGACACTTCCGTCGAACTTTACCCGCGATGTAATAATGAAAGCTCCCAGCAAGGATATAATGAATTCATTGACAAAGAGTGTACTAACGCTGGCATCATATGACAAGAAGGCTGATGATACATCGTTGGAGAACGTACTCAGGCAATCGATAATGCTGATCAGCGTCCTGCCGATGCTGGCTGTTTACGGTTACCATGCCTTTAACCACTATCAGTGCGGAGATAGCTTTTATATTCACAGGCCTGATGAATCACTGTCATTTGCAGAAAACATACTCTCTATGCTAAGGCCTGACCAAAAGTATACAGAGCTTGAAGCACGCGTACTTGATGAAGCTATTGTACTCCACATGGAGCATGGCGGAGGCAATAATTCCACATTCACCACTCATGTTGTGACATCTTCAGGTTCAGATACATATTCAGTCATAGCAGCAGCATTATGCTCGTTGAAAGGCCCTAAGCATGGCGGAGCGAATATTAAGGTTATTGAAATGATGGATGATTTAAAGGTGAATGTTCAGGATCCCGCAGATCAAGAACAGATTGCTGAATACTTAAAAAAACTACTTCATGGAGAAGCTTTTGACAGACAAGGACTTATCTATGGTATGGGACATGCGGTTTATTCTCTCTCAGACCCTCGTGCAATATGCTTTAAAGCCTTCGTGAAAAAGTTGGCAAGTGAAAAGGGAAGAGAAAAAGATTACAGAATATATGAGACGGTTGAGGAGTTGGCACCGAGAATAATTGCGTCGGAACGTAAAATTTTTAAGGGTGTATGTGCAAATGTAGATTTTTACAGCGGTTTTGTATATAGCATGCTCGGAATTCCCAAAGAGCTATTTACTCCATTATTTGCTATGGCTCGCATCACAGGGTGGTGTGCTCACAGGCTGGAGGAATTAATCAATCTAAATAAGATTATCCGCCCTGCATATAAGAGTGTAGCTGAAATTAGAGAATATACTCCAATAGCCGGAAGATAAAGAAATCAACTGTGTGGGGAAGCGCTTGTTATTCTGGCAGAACAATTTGATTCATGTCATATACAAGCGCTTTTTCTCTGCATAGTATAGCATCAGTACTGTGTATGGTAGTATGGCTTGTAGTATAGAATTTATATCTGAAAACTTGTCACTTCTAATTAGATACCAAGGGAATAAGGTGTAAAGCAGGGCTAACACATATCATAAATCGAGGATCAAGTACTACTAAAAATCGTTCATTTCTTCAGTAATATCATTTGCTGACTCTCATAGCATACAGAATTCATCTCTATCTTCGGTATGCCCTTAACGTTCATCATTGTTAAAAAGAATAATATCACCGATTCAAAACATTAATTTGTTATTTGAAATAACCTGGAAGTACAATCTCCAAATATCATATGAAAGAGAAGAAGTACATAATAAATGCATTATGTAAAGTAATTCCATCAACAGTTTGATTAGCAAACCTCTGATGGAATTGTTCATAACACTATGATATAATTACGCCATTAATATATTACAGTTATATATAAATATGTAATATATAACATGAGATGTAAAAGAAATTGGTCTTAGAGTGACATAACAAATATTCCAAAAGAATTGAGGACCTCCTTACTTTATTGACCATATGTATAAGTACTGAAACAAATGCTAATAAAATCTTAATAAAACATCAAGAAAAAATCATAAAAATTATAAAGTTTATTTAGTAAGATAGAAGTGATGCTTATGAAAAAAGGAGAAAGATGTATGCCCGAGAAGATACTTATTGTGGATGACGAGCACGAGATTGCCGATTTAATTGAGGTTTACTTACAAAACGAGGACTACATTATTTATAAATTTTACACAGCTAAGGCTGCTCTCGCTTGTGTTGAAACAACTTCTCTTGACCTTGCAATATTGGATGTGATGCTGCCAGATATAAATGGCTTTATGCTATGTCAGAGGATACGGGAGAAACATACATATCCTATTATTATGTTGACGGCTAAGGATGAGGAGACTGACAAGATCACAGGGCTTACACTGGGAGCGGATGATTACATAACAAAACCCTTCAGGCCGCTTGAAATGGTGGCACGGGTCAAGGCACAGCTGCGGAGGTATAAAAGATACAATTCACAGGTAACTAACTCTGACGACTCAGTTATCACGCATTCCGGTTTAGTAATGGATGTTAACACACATGAGTGCCTCCTGAATGAAAAGCTGCTAACACTGACACCTACTGAGTTTTCAATTCTTCGCATTCTTTTGGAACGAAAAGGTAAGGTCGTAAGTGCAGAAGAGCTGTTTCACGAGATATGGGCCGACGAATACTATAGTAAAAGCAACAATACTATTACTGTTCATATCAGGCATTTACGTGAAAAAATGAATGATACTATTGATGATCCCAAATATATTAAGACAATTTGGGGAGTGGGGTATAAAATTGAAAAATAAATTGTTGCAGGGAAAGGTATATAGCAGCCTTATACGTGAGCTTTTTTACCAGACGTTTATAATTCTTGGAGTATCTGCTTTGATTGTAGTATTGGTAAGGTATGCTGTTCGCGGAAAATTCGCAGATCTTTTGGTCAGAATTATTTGCTCACAACGGCATGTTGAGTGGGATGAGGGTGTAAGAATTTATCACTTAACGATCAGAAATAATCTAGACATCATTGCCATTGTAGTGACTTTAATCTTTTTTTTCATACTATTCAGAGCTTGTCTGTCGTGGTTTACGAAGTATTTTAATCAGATCGTTACCGGAATCGAGCAGTTATCGGAAGAGGTCGATGAGCAGATAGTGATGAGCCCAAAACTGTCTTTTTTTGAAACAAAGTTAAATGAAGTAAAACATAAGCTAAAGAAGCGTGAGGCTGAGGCAAGGGACGCAGAACAAAGAAAAAATGAATTAGTGGTTTATTTGGCACATGATATACGTACACCTCTCACATCAGTAATTGGTTATCTGAATCTGCTGGAGGAAGCTTCCGATATGCCTATAGAGCTAAGAACAAAATACATAAAAATCGCGTTGGATAAGGCTAATCGCTTAGAGAAAATGATCAATGAATTTTTTGAGATAACAAGATATAACTCACAGCAGATTGCATTGGCAAAGGAGAACATAGATCTGTATTATATGCTTTTGCAGCTTTGCGATGAACTTTCGCCTGTTCTTGCAGCAAATGGAAACACAGTAGCACTTAAGGTGAATGAGGATTTGACTGTGTATGGTGACCCTGACAAATTAGCTCGGGTATTTAATAATGTATTGAAAAATGCTGCTGCGTATAGTTTCCCTGATACAGAGGTTACAATTTCTGCTGAAAAAAAGGATACTTATGTGATGATTACTTTTCAGAACAAGGGGAGGACCATTTCTAAAGATAGATTATCCGCAATATTTGAAAAGTTCTATCGACTTGATGAAGCACGCTTTTCAAATACTGGCGGAGCTGGATTAGGATTAGCTATAGCAAAGGAAATTATAACATTACATGGCGGAACAATTACAGCAGATAGTAAGAACAATGAAATTACATTTGACATAACACTGCCTGATATGAATTAAGAGAATAATAATTACAAATTAATAATAACTTAAGAATTAAAATACAATATATTAAAATTTTTCAAGCTCCTGTTGGGTATGATACTACTAGCAGGGGCTTTTTTATGGCGTTGCCCTGCGGACTACAACAAAAAGGCGAGGAGTGCTCGATGCCCCAAAGACTTTTATTACACTGCTTTTTATGGAAAGGAGCCTTAACCAATGAAACATCAGCATTATAGAAAAAAAGGGCGAGGAACTACATATAGAAGGATAGTATTTCTGCTCGGAATATGCTGCTTACTTGCAATACTTGGAATGAGCATCGAATTGCTGCACAATGACGGAATATTACAGAACAACAACATATCCGAGCTAGAAAGCAGGGAATTTGTATTTTCACCGGATGATAATGCTGTCAAAAAAATAAACATAAATCTTAATGATAAGACCGTAACAATAGTAAACTCAAATACTAATGAAGGTGCCAATGAAGAATCTGATCATAGTACCAATCAAATAGCTGATGAAAGTGATAAAACTAAAGCTGTTTCAAGCCAGCCATCTTCAGGCATAGAGAATAATGCTGACGAAACTGAATGGTACCTTACTTTAGTCAATAAGTGGAATGAAATGCCAAGTGACTACAAAATCAAATTAACTGAGCTTTCAAACGGACAAAGTGTAGATAAACGTATTCTCCCAATGCTGCAAGAAATGTTTGATGCGGCAAGAGCAGACAACATTTACCCAATTGTTGCGTCAGGTTATCGAACCGCTAAAAAACAACAGGAGATATTTGATAAAAAGATTGAAGAGTACAAATCCTATGGCTACTCAAATGAGGATGCAGAAACAGAAGCTAAGAAATGGGTAGCTGTTCCCGGAACTAGTGAGCACCAGCTTGGCCTTGCAGTCGATATTAATGCAGATGGTGTTCATTCATATGGCCAGGAGGTATATAAGTGGCTGGAGAAGAACGCACATTTGTATGGCTTCATTTGTCGCTATCCTATGGAAAAGACAGAATTAACAGGTGTAGCAAATGAGCCATGGCACTATCGCTATGTCGGAGTTGATGCAGCGACTGAAATCCACAATAAAGGTATTTGCCTTGAGGAGTACCTTGATTAGTGTATCAATACTATATTTACAGTTAAGTGAGTTGAAGCAGTCAACCTGCTTAGCAATTATTACAAAGGCAGTACATTGAGAAGAGTGTACTTGATGATATGTTAAATACAAAAAATCGAACCTCGGTATAAACCTGAAGTTCGATTTTGGTGCGGGAAACAGGACTTGACCGTCTGCTTCGCTTCCAATGTTCCTGAAGAGGCTCGCATACTGCCGCCTCGACTTAAGTCTCGGCACACTCGCCTAAAAATGTGCATTTAGCACATTTTTTAACGGCTTCGTGCCTTCTCAGGTTCAAGTCCTATTATATACAAAAAATCGAACCTCGGTATAAACCCAAAGTTCGATTTTGGTGCGGGAAACAGGACTTGAACCTGCACACCCTTGCGAGCTCTAGCACCTGAAGCTAGCGCGTCTGCCAATTCCGCCATTCCCGCATTTCTAAAGCGCAATAACTATTCTACTAGAAAAACTGCTCAAATGCAAGTAAAAAGATAAAAAATATTATAAAAGTCTAACTTTTTAATAAACATATTTATGAATGTGCTTTGCTGTAGATGATAATTCTGCTATAATTCACTTGTTGAATTACAAAAAAAAACAAATCCCTCACAATGGAGGCGGATAGATTGAACGATAAGCTTGAACAGTTTAAAAAGGATATTGTTACAAAAAGGGTTGCAGTACTTGGAATGGGAATAAGCAATGTACCGCTCATTAAGTACTTGGGGCACATTGGAGTTAAGGTTACTGCTTTTGATATGGCAGAGGCTTCAGACTTAAAAACAACACTTGCTCAGCTTGATGGGTTGGATGTGGAATATAGTCTTGGTAAGGATTATTTACGGAAGCTTAAGGGCTTTGATGTTATTTTTAAAACTCCAAAGGTGAGGTTTGACATACCTGAGCTTTTAAGCGAGGCTGATGCAGGGGCTGGAATAACATCTGAAATGGAAGTTTTCTGTAGACTGTGCCCTGCAAAAATATTTGCCGTAACCGGAAGTGACGGTAAGACAACGACAACAACGCTGATAGAGAAAATCTTGTCTCACCACGGTTATAAATGTTGGCTTGGAGGGAACATAGGCGCTCCCTTGCTTGACAAAATCGATGAAATAAAACAGGAGGATATGGTTGTTCTGGAGCTAAGCAGCTTTCAGCTCCATACTATGCGCAACAGGCTGCATACAGCCGTGGTTACGAATATTTCTCCAAATCACCTTGATGTACATAAATCAATGGATGAATATGTGGATGCAAAGAAAAATATTTTTAGATATCAGGATCCCAATGATCTTTTGGTTATTAATTATGATAACACAATTACAAAAAGCTTTTATGAAGAAGCTAACGGGCAGACAGTATTTTTCTCCAGAGCAACGGAGCTTGAAGCCGGAATCACACTATCAGGCAGCAGTATTGTTTATAGGAATGCAGGTAAGGATCACATAATTATGGATATAGAAGATATCATCCTTCCAGGTGTTCACAATATTGAAAATTACATGGCGGCAGCCGCTGCAACCATCAACTACGTTGACGCAAAGGACATACAAGCTATAGCAAAAAGCTTCAGGGGAGTGGAGCATAGAAATGAATTTGTAAGAGAGGTCGGCAGCATAAGCTTTTATAATGATTCAATAGGGTCAAGCCCGACAAGGACGATTGCCAGCATAAGCTCCTTCAAGCAAAAGGTTATTCTTATTGCAGGCGGTTACGACAAGCATATACCATATGATGTGATGGGAAAGGCGATTATTGAGAGAGTTAAATGCCTTGTGCTGATAGGGCAGACAGGTGAAAAAATTGATAAAGCATTAAAAAATGAAATAGAGTATACGGGATTAGGTGCCGAGATTCCTGTTTATCACTGTGAATCACTTGAAGCTGCTGTTAATAAGGCATATGGTGAAGCCTTGCCGGGTGACGTAGTTATCTTGTCGCCTGCGAGTGCCAGCTTTGATATGTTTAAGAACTTTGAGGAACGAGGCAATATGTTCAAGGACATAGTAAATAAGCTTCAATAAGTGTACTTAAAGGAGTGCGTTTAAGGAAGTATGCTTAAAGGCTATACAAATACAAGAACAGCTGTTATGAATTCATTTGTGAGTTAGGCTATGTTTTGCATAAACGTTGAATTTTATATAAAATGCGAGGAGGGCATATATTCCTCCTCGTATTAACAATATGGTCTATTTTTGACGAGGGTAGATTACTTATGTTTAAAGTGAATCTCATTTATCAAAGAAAACTATAATTCCAGGCTCATCATAATGGTGGTTTGGTAACTTCCGTCGCGAAGACGGAATGCTTTTTCATTTTTGCCGAAGTTTTTGAACCCATACTTTTCATATAGCGATATGCCACGTATATTAGATGAGACAACATCAAGCTCAAGCTGTTTATATCCGGCGCTGCCTGCTAAGCTAATGATGGCGCTGAGTATCCAAGAACCTATGCCAATACCCCAAAAGTCTTTTTGTATAGAGATCCCGAATTCTGCACGGTGTCGGCACTTATCTAAACGTGCAATTGGATTGAAGCCTGCATTGGCAACGATTTCGCCGTCAATCTCAGCACAGATCATTATGGAATCGTCGCTATTGGCAATATTCTCAAGATAAGCCGCCTCATTTTCTTCGGTCATCTTTATCTCATCCGGATAACGCATCATATAATCAGTCTGTCCTGAGGTTAGCCTCAGATGCTTGAGAATAGCAGAAGCATCTTTACCGCAGGGACTTCTCAGGGTACATGCCAGTCCATTTTTTAGTATAATAGTATTATTATCGTACAACATATTAATGCCTCACTTATACAGTTAATAACTAAGATGTTTGTTCATGGTAATGTTAATGTTATTAACATTTTATTGTTGCATGCTATCCTTGTCAACGCTATGTTTATCATTTCTGGAAAATTAGATCAATAACTTGGTCAGTGCTTCTAAGTAGCTTATTTTAATTTACTATTATTGTAAATCAGCTGGTAAGGTATGATGAAATACTATATATTTTCCTTTTTATGTGCTTTAAATAGTATGCTAAGATGAAATGTTCATTATTAAATTCATGTAATATATTAAGAAAAAAATAATATATTACTACAATTATACATAATGGAAGATAGACATAAATAAAATTATGTAAAATATCGTAATTTTATGTCAGAACAGGATTACAAGATTGAAAAAGCACTGAAAAATTGCTATAATAAAGCCATTAAAATATACAGACAGTAAGAATTGCGGTACATCTGGACACGAGAGTCATCCGAAAATTGAGTATATGTTTTCTGGAGTAGTTGACCCGCGATATAGACGCCGCAGGACGAAAGGAGCACTCTATGCCTAAGTATGTTATGGCGTTGGATGCGGGAACTACATCTAACCGCTGTATTTTGTTTAATGAAAATGGAAAGATATGCAGTATGGCACAGCGCGAATTTAAGCAGTATTTTCCTAAGCCCGGTTGGGTGGAGCATGATGCGGATGAAATATGGGCAACACAAATTAGTGTTGCGGTAGAGGCTATGCAAAAGGTTGGTGCTATTGCCTCCGATATAGCAGCCATAGGTATCACAAACCAGCGCGAGACGACTATTGTCTGGGATAGAAAAACCGGAGAGCCTGTATATCATGCAATTGTCTGGCAGTGCCGTCGCACCAGTGACTACTGCGACAAACTGAAAGCAGAGGGGTTGACAGAAGTATACCGAGCAAAGACCGGTTTGGTTATAGATGCTTACTTTTCCGGAACAAAGCTTCGCTGGTTGTTGGAAAATGTACCGGGAGTGCGCGAACGTGCTGAACGTGGAGAGCTGCTATTTGGAACAGTGGAAACCTGGCTGATCTGGAAGCTGACAGGTGGCAAGGTACATGTAACTGATTATTCAAACGCTTCCCGGACAATGCTGTTCAATATAAACACGCTTACTTGGGATGATGAAATTCTACAGAAGCTAAACATTCCCAAATGTATGCTGCCCAAGGTCGTTCCGTCCAGCAGTGTATATGGCGTATCGGACCCATCATTCCTCGGCGGTGAGATTACTATCTCCGGTGCGGCAGGCGACCAGCATGCAGCGCTCTTCGGACAAAACTGCTTCCACGCCGGAGAAGCTAAAAATACATATGGCACAGGTTGCTTCCTTTTGATGAACATCGGCGAAAAGCCTATTTTTTCGAAGAATGGCTTAATCACTACTATTGCATGGAGCTTGAACGGTAAGGTTACCTATGCATTGGAGGGATCTATTTTTGTGGCAGGTGCAGCAATTCAGTGGCTTCGAGATGAACTTAAGGTAATTGATTCTGCGGCAGATTCTGAGTATATGGCGAAAAAAGTTGCTGATACCAATGGCTGCTATGTTGTTCCTGCGTTTACCGGCTTAGGCGCACCGCATTGGGATCAGTATGCACGAGGCACCATTGTAGGTCTGACAAGGGGATGTAATAAATACCATATAATCCGAGCTACAGTTGACAGCCTGGCTTATCAGGTCAATGATGTGTTGACAGCAATGCGGTCTGATTCCGGTATCAATTTGTCTGAACTTAAGGTAGACGGGGGAGCAAGCAGCAACAATTACCTGATGCAGACACAGGCAGACATAATTAACGCACCTGTTATCAGACCAGCCTGCATTGAGTCAACCGCTCTTGGTGCAGCATATTTGGCAGGCTTAGCAGTTGGCTATTGGAAAAATGAAGAGGACATTGTAAGAAACTGCGGTATAGACCATGTGTTCCGACCGGAGATCGGAGATGCAGAGCGCCAAGTTCGAATAAAAGGATGGAAGAAAGCTGTCAGCTACGCATACGGCTGGGCAAAGGACGATTAATTATCCCTACAAAATCCGTTCGAACAATACCTGGCAAAGCTTATGTAGACAAAAAAATCAGGCTGATGTATTTACATCAGCCTATTTTTCTGAAATTCTTAAATTCTGGCAACGCCTGACCTTCTGGCAGCTTCTGCAACTGCTGCTGCTACTGCCTTACCAACACGCGGATCAAATGCCTTTGGGATGATATAGTCAGCACTCAGCTCTTCATCAGAGATCAGATTGGCCAGCGCTTGTGCTGCTGCCATTTTCATATCTTCATTGATGTCGCTCGCACGCACGTCAAACGCGCCGCGGAAGATACCAGGAAAAGCTAATACGTTGTTGATCTGATTCGGAAAGTCGCTTCGACCGGTTGAAATGACTTTAGCTCCGCCTGCCTTAGCCTCATCTGGGAAAATTTCCGGGGTAGGGTTGGCACAGGCGAAAATTATTGCATCCTTGTTCATTGTTTGTACCATTTCCTTTGTAACCATACCAGGTGCTGACACACCGATAAATACATCTGCACCCTTAAGCTGCTCGGAGAGCGGACCGGACTTCTTGTTTAGGTTAGTTATAAGAGACATTTCCTCTTTAATCCAGTTGAGATCGCCTCTGCCGGTGTATATCGCGCCTTTACGGTCACACATGGTGATGTCCTTAAAGCCTGCGGAGATCAGTAATTTTACGATAGAGACAGCAGCTGCACCTGCACCGGATGTTACGATTTTTACGTTTTCCTTCTTTTTGCCGACAACTTTCAGTGCGTTCAACATACCTGCCAATGTGATTACTGCCGTACCATGCTGATCGTCATGGAAGATTGGAATGTCGCACTTTTCCTTAAGCTTGCGTTCAATTTCAAAGCAGCGTGGCGCAGATATGTCTTCTAGGTTGATGCCTCCAAAGGAACCTGACATCAGATATACAGTGTTGACAAATTCGTCCACATCTTTGCTCTTGATACAAAGAGGGAAGGCATCAACGTCACCGAAGGTTTTAAAAAGTACACACTTGCCCTCCATGACTGGCATGCCTGCTTCAGGTCCAATGTCACCAAGACCAAGTACGGCTGTGCCGTCAGTTATTACTGCACAGAGATTGTGGCGGCGTGTGAGCTCGTAGCTCTTGTTGATATCCTTCTGAATCTCAAGGCACGGCTGGGCGACGCCAGGTGTATAAGCCAGACTTAAGTCCTCCTTTGTAGCGACAGGAACTGTAGCTACAACTTCAATCTTGCCCTTCCATTCACCATGTAATCTGAGGGACTCTTTTGCATAATCCATAAAAAACCTCCAAAAAATTATTATTCATAGAAACACAATTCAAAATGCTGAGATGTGCTTCAAATATTCAAATAAATGAAACCATTATGCCCCAGACAAATTATGCTCCAAACAAATTAGGCTTCAAACGGGAAGTGATAGGGGAGCTTTAAATTATCACGTAATGTAAGCATTTCTTTTTGTACAGCATCGCCCACCGGAACACCCTTGTCTTTGCGTTCAAGCCAGGAGAGCCATTCCTTTTCACCAGCTGTGTAGATACGAGACTGTCCCGGAGCCTTCTTAGAGGAGCGAAGTTCACGGCATATTTCACCGGCAGTCTTTTTGAAGGTGTCAAGGCCCATAAAAAATTCTGGATTTATAACAATGAAGAAGTGACCGAGATGATACATCTGTGGTTTACCGTCAGAGTCAGTACCTGTCAATGCCTTCATGAAAGGTCCGCCACATAAAGCTGCTGATAGGATTTCTACTACAGCTGCGTAACCGTAGCCCTTGTAGCCGCAGAGCTCATCTCCGATTCCACCGAGTGGAGCTAATGCCGCAGAGCCGTCAGTCAATGCCTTGAGGATAGCTTTGGAGTCCGTCATGGTAGTACCGTCGTTGGATATGACCATTCCTTCCGGAGTGTCCTTTCCCTCGCGAGCATAATATTCAATTCTGCCACGTTGTACAATGGATGTAGCACAATCGATACAGAAAGGAAATTCTTCATCGGTAGGGAACGAAAAAGTCAACGGGTTTGTTCCCATCATATTTTCTACGCCAAAGGTGGGGGCGATAGAGGGACGAGCGTTGGTGCCTGTGATGCCTATCATACCTTTGTTGCTGGCCATGTTAGTCCAATAACCGGCAATGCCGTAATGAGTAGAGTTGCAGATTGATCCGCCGGCAATGCCATACGCTGATGCTTTCTCAATCAGCATATTCATCATTTTGTAACTGGCTACCATACCCATACCATCCTGTGCATCCATAACTACTGTGGCTGGAGTCTCTTTTAGTATCTTGATATCTGTGATGGGTTTTAGTGTCCCATTAATTATGCGGTCGATATAGATTGGTTTGAAACGATTACAGCCGTGACTCTCAATGCCGCGACGATCGGATTCCAATAATACATCGGCACATATTGCAGCGTCCTCTTCTGGCACACCATAGGCTTTGAATACATCAATCAGAAAACTGTTCATTAGCTCCCATGAAACATAAGGCCTTGTTTCCATTAAATCATCTCCTTTTAGTTATGTATATTGATATACATTAGTATTGATATGTAAATTATTGATATACATTGATTTAATGCAACAAAAAAAGGACAACAACAAAGTATTACTTTAGTTGTTACCCTCATTCGTCTCAGCAACTATATCAACAATCTTATGTTAACACATTGATTGACAAAAAACAAGCGAAAAAATTGAAAAAAGTCGATAACTAATATTTTTAACAAACGCAACAAAGCTACATCTCATTCCAGATGTTTTCACATGTGGTTGAAATGCATTGAGCTCCAGCAGACAGCGCGGAGATGATATCCTTTTTATCGAAGATAAGACCGCCGGTAATTATAGGTACACTGATTTCCGAACTTATTCGGCTTATTATACTAGGCATGACACCTGGCATAATTTCAACCAGGTCAGCATTGCATGAGTCCAGCTGCTTTTTTAAATTTGCAAGCGCTAGAGAATCCACTATAAATACCCGCAGTACTGTTAAAAGTCCTAGTGCCTTGGCATGTCTGAGCAGAGAAGGGCGTGTACTTATCACACCATCTGCAGCTGTTGTCTTACGGATAAAGTCGGCTGCAATCTCCTTAGAGGACAAGCCATTGGTCAGGTCCATGTGAACAAACACAGTTTTACCAGCTTTTTTGGCTTGATCAACTAACTTTGAGATGTTGCAGATGGTACCGAATAGAAAAAAAAGAATATCACATTTTGAAGAAAGTGCATCCTCAAGCTGTGATTCATCCTTCACAGCCGCAATTATTGGGTTTTCAGCAAGTAACTCAAGCACAGAACTCATAGAAAGACCTCCTGTTAGCAGTAGATAAAGCAAAAACTGTGGCTGCCCAATGCCGGTTTACAATGCTTCAGAGTATCTATGAGCAGCATTTTATCTTTTCATTGAAATACTAACAATATTATTGCAATGTGTCAAGATAACAACATGATACAGACCGATGTCTTACTGCAGCTTATTCCAACAGAAATTATATAAAATTATGTAACTATATTTTTGTGTAGATAATGTATTACATCAGAATTATAGATATCATCTGTAATGAAGATACTCTTTACAAAAATATCAGAACCTATTGTGTAGCAGGTATACGTATTCAAAATCAGCAATCGCATTAAAATGTCTCCAGAAACGCCGAAAAGCCTGATTTATCAGGCTTTTCAGACGAAATGTGGTGGATGGGGGTGGATTCGGACCACCGAAGTCGCTGACAACAGATTTACAGTCTGCCCCCTTTGGCCGCTCGGGAACCCATCCAAATTATTAAAGATAAGCTATCGTTTCGCTTTAACAAAGTTTAATAATCAACTTCACTGCGTGAGGCTTTAAAAGGTAGGCTATTTTCTCGACTTCGTCGGATAAATCATAGCCTATCTGCGTTACACTTCTAAAAGGTAGATTATGCCGCCGTTGGCTGATAATCTTTGGTGCCCAGAGCCGGAATTGAACCAGCGACACGAGGATTTTCAGTCCTCTGCTCTACCAACTGAGCTATCTGGGCATACATAAGACCGGAAGCTCCGGTCTTATATTTTGGTGGGCCTTCAGGGACTCGAACCCCGGACCAACCGGTTATGAGCCGGTTGCTCTAACCAACTGAGCTAAAGGCCCGCAAAACGACAAAACTTAGTATAAAGCATATAACTTTTTAAGTCAAGCAAAAAATAAAAGAAGTGTAAAGGATAATGCAATTTAAATGTCGAAGTTTATTAGGAGAGTTATTCGGGAAGCATTTTTAAGTATATTAAGCGGAGGTGTTTATAATAATGAAGGTTTCGTTCCTTGGCGCCGCCAAAACTGTAACAGGCTCATGCTATTATATAGAAGCAGACTCATGCAGATTTATTGTTGACTGCGGTATGTTTCAGGGAAGTAAGGAATATGAAATACAAAATGAAGAGGATTTTGCATTCAATCCTGCAGAACTGGATTTTGCATTGCTGACGCATGCTCATATTGATCACAGTGGAAGAATACCTAAACTATATAATGACGGCTTTAAGGGGAAGATTTACGCTACTAAGGCAACTGTTGAGCTTTGTACTTTAATGCTTCCCGATAGCGGTCATATACAGGAGTCTGAAAACGAGTGGGTAAACCGTAAACGTGAAAGGGCAGGTTTGAAACCAGTTGAGCCATTATATACGGTGCAGGACGCAGTTGATTCTATTAAGCTTTTTGAAAGCGTCAGGTATAACGAGATCATTAATCCATCAGAAAATGTAAGTGTGCGATTTAATGACGCAGGGCATATACTGGGTTCATCAATTATTGAGATATGGATCAAGGAAAAAAAAGAAGAAGTAAAGCTCGTATTTTCAGGTGATCTTGGAAACATGAATATGCCAATACTCAGAGATCCATCCATTATTAACAGCGCTGATTACCTATTCATAGAGTCAACCTATGGAAACAGGCTTCATATGAATGTAGAGGACAAAGAAGATAAATTCGTAGATATAATAAATACTACCATTGAGCAAGGCGGTAATGTTATAATTCCATCGTTTGCAGTAGGAAGAACACAGGAAATAATCTATGATCTTTTCAAGCAGTATGAAAAATATGGAGATAAGCTCAAAAAGCTGTTCGCAACTCCTGTATATATAGACAGTCCACTTGCTGTTTCAGCCACCAAGGTATTCAGAAACAATCTTGACTGCTTTGATGAAGAGGCAAGAGTTTACATAGAGAATGGGGACAATCCTCTTGATTTTCCAAGCCTTCGATTTACACAAAGTGTTGATGAATCCAGGGCCCTGAATGAGAGCAAGGAAAGCATGATTATTATTTCTGCCAGTGGTATGTGTGATGCAGGACGTATTAAGCACCATCTTAAGCATAACCTTTGGAGGAAGGAATCCACCATAATTTTTGTAGGCTACCAGGCGCAGGGAACCCTTGGAAGAAGGCTTATTGACGGCGCTTCAAAAGTTAGATTATTCGGAGAAGAAATATCGGTTAACGCAAGGATAGAGATAATTGAGGGCTTTTCTGGTCATGCGGACAGAGAAGGGCTTATAAATTGGATTGATAAAATTAAAGAAAAACCCAAGAAAATGTTTATTGTTCATGGCGAGGAAGAGGCCATGATGGAATTATCAGAAGCAATTAACGAAAAATTTGGAATCGCTACTATTATACCTGAGATGGGAGATACCTTAGATCTCAGGAAAGAAGGCGTTTCCAGATACAAAACGGAAAAAGCAGCAGAAAAGACAAGAGAGAGAAATATCTTTGCACGACTGGAAGTTATATATATGCTTGATAAGCTTAAAGATGAGCTTGATGAGGCTTCATCAATGATAAGAGGCGATCTCAAAAACGAAAAGGATGACATTGAGATCGAAGCCCTGATGTCCAAACTGAAGAATTTTGAAAAGTATATTGTAGATATTATTAAGTAAATAATGAGACAAGGAAGAGATGTGATAAACTGGGCTATAAATAATTAGATTTATAAAGTATTGAATGAAAAAAGATAATAAAAACTTCTTTATTTTTGCTGTATTTCCTGCTATAATATTCACCAATACTAAGAAGTTGTCTGTAGTATAGTAGAATGGTTGATTGAAGTAAAATTTAAAACTTAAGAATGGAAGGATGGCAGGACGGATATGTTTAAGTATGTATTTCTATGTCTTTTTGTAGTCATAATGATTACGATCGGAATAATCAGCAAAAGAAAAGTTAATAACGTGCAGGATTTCTTTTTGGGCGGAAGACAAATGGGGCCTTGGCTCACAGCATTTGCCTATGGTACCACATATTTTTCCGCAGTAATATTTATAGGCTATGCAGGTAAAATAGGGTGGAACTTTGGATTATCCTCAACCTTCATTGGCGTAGGAAATGCAATATTGGGAAGCTTAATCGCATGGCTTGTACTTGCAAAGAGAACACGCAGAATGACGCATGAATTAAATGCATCTACTATGCCGGAATTTTTTGAAAAACGATACGATAGTAAGGCTATGAAGATAGTTACAGCTTTGATAATATTTATATTCCTTGTTCCATATTCCGCATCTGTTTATCAAGGCCTTGGATATTTATTCGAAAGAACCTTCAACATACCATTCATTTACTGTATGGCTGCAATGGCTGTTTTAACTGGTGTGTATCTTCTGCTTGGAGGATATGTCGCAACAGCGTTTAATGACTTTGTTCAGGGCATAATTATGCTGGTCGGTGTTATTCTAATGGTATACTTCATAATATCTAACCCTGCTGTAGGAGGTCTTTCAAATGGAATTAAGAAGCTTTCAGAAATTCCTGAGGCAGGCCCCGGGCTTGTAAGTATATTTAGCTCTAATCCGTTAAATCTAATTGGTTTAATTATTTTGACCAGCCTCGGAAGTTGGGGACTTCCTCAGATGGTTCACAAATTCTATGCTGTAAAGGATGACGATGCAATAAAGAAGGGTACGATAATATCCACAGTATTTGCACTGATAATTGCCGGAGGAGCATATTTTGTCGGTGGTTTTGGCCGTTTATTCCTGGATAATTCAATACCCCTTGGAGCTAATGGAAAGCCCAATGCAGATATGGTAATGCCTATGGTATTGGAAAAGGCTCTTCCTGACGCATTAATCGGAATTATAGTAATACTTGTTTTGTCAGCTTCAATGTCAACGCTTTCATCACTTGTTCTGGTCTCAAGCTCAGCAATTTCAATGGATCTGATCAAAGGGTCAATTTTCCCGGATATGAAAAAGGAAAGTGTTATGCTTTTAATGAGGCTGATGTGTGCGATATTTGTTGTACTGTCTTTCTTAGTTGCAGTAACACCTAATTCTATATTGAGTCTTATGTCATTCTCTTGGGGCACAGTTGCCGGAGCATTCCTTGCACCGTTCCTATACGGACTGTACTGGAAGGGAACTACAAGGGCTGGTGCATGGGCTGGTTTCATTACCGGATTTTCTGTAGCAGTTATAGGAGCCATTGTTTATAAGATGGATGCCGGAATGGCACCTAATATCGGTGCTGTAGCTATGCTCCTTTCTCTGGTAGCAGTACCGGTTGTAAGCATAATAACAGCAAAGCTTCCTGAAAAGCATGTTGAAACGGTATTTTTAGATAGCAGTAAGGCAAAGGTTGAAGCAGATGTATAATTCATTAGAATAATTAGTAAATTTGAAGTTACTTGTAGAGACGCTGCTCTGGGCGAGGGGCAGGTCTCTTTGCATTTATGGTGTTGCCTGAAGGGCTACCTGTAAAAGGCGAGTGGGATTCGATGTCCGCGAGACCTATGATAATTAAGTATTGTCTGTTTGCCATAATGCACAATTGACCTTGAAATATAGTAATGTTATAATTTATTAAGCTAAAGTGATAGATTGTTATAAATTATTTTATATAGGGGAGAAATGTAATGAAAAAACTGATGCTTGGAAACGAGGCGGTAGCCAGAGGTGCTTTTGAAGCCGGCGTAAGAGTAGCCACAGCATATCCCGGAACGCCCAGTACAGAGATTACCGAAAACATTGCAAAGTATGATGAAATATATAGTGAATGGTCACCTAATGAAAAGGTTGCACTTGAGGTAGCTATCGGTGCGTCAATAGGAGGAGCAAGGGCTATATGCTCAATGAAGCATGTAGGACTTAATGTTGCAGCTGATCCCCTTTTCACAGTATCGTATACAGGTGTTAACGGCGGTCTTGTTATAATGGTAGCTGATGATCCCGGAATGCACAGCTCGCAGAATGAACAGGATTCACGTTTTTATGCAAGGTCTTCAATGGTGCCGATGCTTGAGCCTGCAAATAGCTTAGAATGCAAGAACTATGTTAAGGAAGCCTTCGAGATAAGCGAAAAGTATGACTGCCCTGTAATAGTCAGGCTTTCTACCCGCATTGCACATTCTCAGAGTGTTGTAGAAACGGAAGAGAAAAGCCCAGTAGAGCTTAAGTCATATGTAAAGGATGCTGCCAAATATGTTATGATGCCTGCAATGGCAAGAAATAGACACTTTGCGGTTGAAAAGAGAATGAGGGCCCTTAAAGATCTTGCTGAAGAAACAAACCTTAACAGAGTTGAGTGGGGTAGAAAAGATATAGGAGTTATAACCTCAGGCATATCCTATCAATATGCTCGTGAAGCATTTGGAGATGTATCATACCTAAAGCTTGGCATGGTATATCCACTTCCTGATAAGCTTATTCAAGAATTTGCTGAGCAGGTTGATAAACTGTATATAATAGAAGAACTGGAACCTTTTTTTGAGAATCAGGTAAAGAAACTTGGAATAAAGGCTATAGGAAAGGAATTACTTCCGTCGACAGGTGAATACTCAGCAACACTTTTGAAGGAAAAGATTTTAGGAATTATACCCGAAAAATCTGTAAATATTGATGCTGTAACTCCCATGAGGCCTCCTGTTATGTGCCCGGGATGCCCGCACAGAGGTATGTTCCATATACTGAAGAAGCTTAAGCTGAACGTGTGCGGCGATATAGGCTGTTATACACTTGGAGCGCTAGCTCCTACTGAGTCAATAGATGCATGTGTCTGTATGGGTGCAAGTATAGGTATGGCTCATGGCATGGAAAAGGCAAGGGGCAGAGAATTCGGAAGGAAGACTGTAGCAATACTAGGTGATTCGACCTTTATTCATTCAGGAATAACCGGGCTTATTGATGTGGTATATAATAAAGGATGTTCAACCGTTATAATTCTGGACAACTCTATAACAGGAATGACAGGCCATCAACAGAATCCAACCACAGGTCTTACAATAAAGAATGAACCCACTAAGCAGGTAGACCTTGAAATGTTGGCAAAAGCCGTAGGAATTGATAGGGTAAGAATAGCCGACCCGTTTAATGTTAAGGAATTTGAAAAGGTAGTTGCAGAGGAGATAGCTGTTGACGAGCCTTCAGTGATAATTTCACAAAGGCCTTGTGCATTGTTGAAGAATGTTCGTTACGAAGGGCCTCAGGTAATAACAGATAGGTGCAGAAAATGCAGAATGTGCCTGAAAATTGGCTGTCCCGCTATTGTTGACAAGGGTGACAGGATCGTGATAAACAGTGCTCTTTGCGTAGGCTGTAAGCTTTGTTCCAATGTGTGCAGCTTTAATGCCATAGAAAGGGCTGGTGAGAATAATGGGTAATTTAAGCATAATGATCGTTGGAGTCGGTGGTCAGGGTACCTTGCTTGCAAGCAGGGTGCTGGGAAATGTAGCGCTTAATCAGGGCTATGACGTTAAAGTATCAGAGGTACATGGCATGTCTCAGAGAGGCGGAAGTGTTGTAACCTATGTAAAAATGGGTGAGAAGGTTTACTCACCGCTTGTGGAAAAGGGAGAAGCCGACATTGTTATTGCATTCGAGTCTCTTGAAGCACTGCGCTGGGTAGATTACCTTAAAAAAGACGGCACGCTCATTGTAAATGAGCAAGAAATAGATCCTATGCCTGTAATAACCGGAAGGGCGAAATATCCGGAAAACATTATTAAAAAGCTCAGAGATGCAGGCATCAGGCTGCAATCCATTGACGCTCTAAATATAGCAAGGAAATGCGGAAATATAAAGGCAGTAAATATTGTACTTATAGGCCTGGTGGCAAGGACAACTAGCATAGACAAAGAGGTTTGGCTTAAGGCTATTGAGGAAATTGTTCCAAAGAAAGTACTTGATGTAAACATAAAGGCATTTAATGAAGGATATGCACATAAATAATGTTTTATCATATTGTTATGTAATTGATATTCAGCCTGTTGCTTTTGCGTGGGGCGGGGTGTTCCCGCAATCCCTGAAAGCTATTCTCATGGGAGAATAGATAGGCTTCAATAAAGTCAAGGGAGGTAAAATAAAAAATGAATTTCTGGAACCTGTCACGCGAATGCATGCCAAGAGAAGCATTACAAAAGCTGCAAGGTGAAAGACTGCGAAAAACTGTAGAGAGGGTATACCATAACGTCCCTTACTACAGAAGCAAGATGCAGGATAAGGGTATCGAGCCGGGAGATATTAAAGGTATAGAGGATTTATCAAAGCTTCCTTTTACCAATAAGCAGGATTTGAGAGATACATATCCATTTGGTTTATTTGCAGCTCCTTTAAGCGAAATAATCCGCATTCATGCATCATCAGGAACTACCGGCAAAAAGACTGTTGTTGGGTATACCAGGAAGGATATTGACACATGGTCTGAGGTTATGGCAAGAGCTATGACAAGCGCAGGGGCAGATAAATCCTCAATAATTCAGATTTCCTATGGATATGGTTTATTTACAGGAGGTCTAGGTGCACATTATGGTGCAGAACGTATAGGTGCTTCTGTAATTCCTACATCCACAGGAAACACAAAGGTTCAGCTTCAACTAATGCGTGATTTCGGAACAACTATGGTGGCATGTACACCTTCATATGCTCTTTATATGGCAGAAGAATTGGAAGCAGCCGGAATAGAGCTGAGTGAACTTAAACTCAGGTCAGGTATTTTCGGAGCAGAACCATGGACCACTGCAATGCGTAGTGAAATTGAGCGCAAGCTTGGAATTCTGGCAATTGATATTTATGGATTAAGTGAAGTTATAGGGCCAGGTGTCGCCGTTGAGTGTCCATGTAAATGTGGCCTTCATATTCAGGAGGATCATTTCTATCCTGAGATCATTGATCCTGAGACAGAAGAAGTACTGCCTGCAGGCTCTACAGGCGAGCTTGTGTTTACAACGATAACGAAAGAAGGCCTTCCTCTGATACGCTACAGGACACATGATCTATCTTCACTAAATTATGAAAAGTGTGAGTGCGGAAGAACGATTGTGAGAATGAGTAAGGTGACAGGACGTACTGATGACATGCTGATAATACGCGGAGTGAATGTATTTCCGTCACAGATTGAAAGTGTGCTATTGGAATTAGGTGATACAGCGCCTCATTATCAGCTCATTGTTGACAGAGTCGGTAATCTCGACACTATGGAAATAATGGTGGAGATGACTCAGAGTATGTTTTCTGATACGGTTAAAAACGTAGAGAATATTGAAAAAAGGATCAGAAAAGAAATGGAAAACACCCTGGGAATAAGTGCAAAGGTGAAGCTTGTGGAACCAAAGAGCATTGAACGAAGTGAAGGCAAGGCCAAAAGGGTAATCGATAAACGTAAATTAGTATAAAAGTCCAATGTGGACTACCGCTCGCTACTCAACAAATGTACTTATTGCCGCGAAGGTGAAATAAATTTTCTTGTTCTTATTGTAATTTCGCGGCAGTATTTTACTAATGCAAATCCCAAAATAAATAATCGAGGAGGTATGTGTGTGAATATTAAACAGATATCCATTTTCCTTGAAAACAAGTCAGGCAGACTCGCTGAGGTAACAAAGGCACTGGGTGAAAAAAACATTGATATAAGCGCTCTGTCAATTGCTGACACGACAGACTTTGGTATATTAAGGATCATTGTCAATGATCCAGTGACGGCAGAAAGAATACTTAAGGACGAGGGCTTCACTGTAAGTGTATCGGATGTTTTGGCAATTGGTGTTGCAGACGAACCGGGAGGACTTTCAAGAGCACTTACTGTTCTAAATAGTGAAAGCATTGGTATTGAGTATATGTATGCTTTTGTTAGTAAGAATGAAGATGAAGCACTGGTAATATTAAGGGTTGAAGATCCCGAAAGAGCAGTTGAGGTTTTAAAAGTAAACAGCATTAAGGTACTTACTGCATCAGAGGTGTATGGACTGTAATTTCTGTAAGTGTATAAGAAGATCCATTAAGAATGAAAAAGATTGCATAGCAGTCTTTTTCATTTTTTAACTAGGGTTATGGGAGAGAATGATAATACAGCGCCTGCGGCATCGTGCCGCAGGCTGGTCGCAACCTTTGTTTTTTGTATGTTGTAGAGGTAATTCATGCTATTGCACTCAACACACTAGCTGCTCGCCCATGCATCCCGGGTTCCAACAGTACAAACAGCCTGCAACCATTTCTTCATAAAATGCATTGATTTGCAGCCATATCTCGCCTATATTGCCTTCGAAGCAGAAAAATATTTGAGAGAAAACGGTTTGAATACACTAATATCAAGGATTTTTTCAGTTATTGTCAAGGGAATGGGGTTGCTGTCATATGTCCATATAGAGAACTGGAGCTAAGCTGGGTACATGGAGCCTGTTTTGTGACGTAACCCGGCTGCGATATCAGCTTAGCCTCTGTTAGATACTCACGTTATTACATGAATAAATTTTGTTACATATTCAGTGGCTGTGATAGCTACAAAGTGTCAGAACCTGCAAAGGACTACTTTATAAAAGAAGAATTTGAATTTTCCCATACTCTTCTTTAATTCTTTAATGAAGCTTTCATAGAAATCACATATCAGTTTCTTTTCATCATCGGTTGGTATTCTGCTGCTGTATCTTGCACGAATGAAGACATCAGTTATTGCATCAAATTTAACCGGTTTTAATAGCAGTATCTCATCAACTCTTTGTGAATACTGCAGCGGAGTCTCCGCAGGAGTATAACTGATCCCCTCGAAGGACAAAGCTGATACATAATAGCTGTATAGCTTTAAGACACACTGTTTTGCCGGAAGGTTAAACATCTTATAAAGCCTGTATTTTCTTCTTATTGCATTAAATAAAAGCAAGATCATAAATAAGGCAACTATGAACAAAGCTGCAAATGCTAAAACTACACGTGGTTTTATAGTGTTTTCATGACCTGTTAGATTTAAATTTGTCGGCATGGAAGGAGTCATATTACCATACCTTGCCATCATTTCCATGTAGTCATCATATGCGGGACTATAGTCTCCACTATAAGCGACGTCGTCAGAAGTGAAAGTAGAATAAAACTCTGATCTGAATGGGGAAGTAGGTTCAAAGGGAAGCCAGCCATATCCCTCAAAGTATATCTCCACCCAGGCATGCGCTTGCATATTTGTCACAATGTAAGTGTCTCCAAGAGAATTTGCGGGATCCGGCGGAAGTATATAGCCCTCAACATATCTTGCAGGAAGCCCGGCACAACGAGCAAGTATGGTCATTGCGGAAGCAAAATATGTGCAATAGCCTTCTCCCTGATCAAAGAGAAAGTAATCAACGAAATCGCGGTTTTTGGGTGTAGATTTAACATCAAGATTGTATAAAAATTCGGATGATGAAAGATATTTTTCAATTGCTTTAGCCTTGTCATAGTTGTTTGAATAATCGGCGGTAAGCGTTTTTGAAAGCTCCTTAATACGATTGGGAAGAGTATCGGGCATCTGAAGGTACTTCTGGTAAATTTTATCACTTATGCTTTTTAATTCTTTAGCATTATTATATTTTTTTATATATAATCTTGTATTTTCAGATAATGACTTATTATTAAAGGTTGTTAGATTAGAGGAATATGTATTATCTAATATATTGCTAACATCTGCATCAGAAAAGCCGCTAGACAAAAGATCCTTGGCTATAAGCGAGGAATAATCAGATAGCTTATTATCATAAAGATTGCTCTGGCTTTTCCTCATAAGCTCTATAAACTCATCGTTTCCTAATCTTGGACTATACATACCTAAGGAGTACTCAAAATTCTTTGAAAGGCGCTTTTCTGCCGAAAGGTCGCCTGTATCACTGACAAAACCGTTAAAATTTCCTGAAACACCAAGGTTAAGATTCGTTACTAATGCAGGTAAAAACATTGTCTTTGTCTTTAGATCTAGGTATGTAACAGAAATATCATTTCTGTCAAAATAATCGTAGAAATCTGCATCTTCGCCTGCAAGCAGAGTAAATCCTTCTTTTAGCTCAGATACATCATTATAAATGCTGCTAAAATCGTGTCCTATATTAAGCTTTTCCTCAGTGCTATACTCCCACGAAGTACCTGTGTATACATCTCTTACGGAGCCTTTAAGATATACATTGTTGTCTGTTGAAACCTTCAGGATATCTGTATCATCAAGTCTTACCCTGCCGCCGAGAATGCCGCTGTCTCCAAAGCCTGAAGAGTTAGCAACTGAGAAGTAATCAAAAGAGGCATATTGGTAGTTGTTTGTTAAATAATTATATGCAGCAGTGATTTTGCTATCAAGCCAAGGCCATGTTATCGGCTGATCACTGGCATCAAACGAAAATGCTAAAGCTATTATTATCAGACATAACGGAAGACTCCACAGCATTACCGATTTTCCGCCTAAATATTCATTAGTGGCTTTTGCTTTTATACTGTAAACCTTCTTAACGTAGCATAAAAGAAATACAGAAAGAAAGATATAAAAGGAAATCATACTGGTCATAATACCCATACACCATTGTATAGTGAAAAGTAGAAAGCCAGAGCTGACTACTATAAAAAATCTGAAATTTCTAACTATAATGAGATACATAAACAAAGATAAAACAAAACTAAGAAAGAGGGCTGTAATGAACTGGTAAGAGGGTATGAAAACAACAGGATTCTCAATAAAATCAACTAAGTAATAAAAATAGCCGGAGATAAAGGAAAATGTTCTTCGGAAACCAACATAGAAGGATAAGTAAACAATACCTGCTGCTCCTGAAAGCATAATTATAACAGCACCGGCAATAACAGTAATCTTATTTATTAGAAACAGGTTAATCAAGCATATACTTATAACTATCATCAGCAGAAGCTTATAAGGTGAATAGTCAAGGCATAGTGAGGAGGAAAGGGCATATGTAAGGCTAAATGCTGCAATTTGTGCAAGTATGATATCAGGTATCGACAATAGCATTTTTTTCATATTAGTATTTCCTCCTTTTATTCTGCAAAAACCTGCGTAATATTATCGTCTATGTTTATTTTGTAGTTATTTACACTAATTTCAGAAAGTGTTGACAGCATCTTGTCAATATCCGGATTTGATGTCTGAGTTAACTCTTCAGGTGAAATGTATATAAGACTGACATCAAAACCCGAATTGCCGGCCTTGTATATCTGGTTATAGAGTGAGTAGTCGAGGTTTGATGTAAATATTAGAATGTTGTTTTTATCAAGAGTATCGCTTGTTATTACATCAAGGATATCACAGACAGGTACGGTGCTTGTAAATGTTATGTCTGAAATAATATTATACATATCGGTAAACATTAGAGGATTCTTACCTGAAACTCTTGCAAGGTTTTTATCATAATAGACCATTTCTACAGGTATCCAATTGTAAAGACAGTAATGCAGAACGGATACAACTGCTTCTATTACTTTATCTTCTATAATGATGTTGCTTTCAGAATCAAAATTATTTTTGAAAAGGTCAAGAAGAATAATGGTATTTGTTTTAGAGGTACATTGATATTTTTTGACCAATATGTTAGCTGTTTTAGCAGTAAGCTTCCAATGTATCCTTTTCATACTGTCGCCGCTGATGAAAGGCCTGATATCACTTATCGTAGTCATATCCTCATCCAATGAATTAACAACAGATTGTGATTCAGATATGTAATCAGATTTCAGAGAAAAATTATCAAGGTAAATTATTTTGGGATATACAGTTACAGCCTTGGCGTCGTTAATAGGGTATTTAAACCTGAACAATCCAAAGAAATCTTCGATCTCAACGTTTTTTATCCCAATATAGTATTTCCCACGATAATTACATTGTAATTCAAGAGAGATGCTGCGGCTTTTAAAAGGCATAAGAGAAAAATTAACTTTTGAAAAATTGTTACCAAAAATTTTGTTATCGCCATAAAAGTTAACTCCTATGTACGGATACGCAAAGAAGTCTTCATTTTTTATTTTAAAAATGAAATGAATGACATCTCCCTTTGTAATATATTTTTTGTCCAGCTCTTGAGTATATTTGAACCGTGAAAAAACTATCAGCGTGTACAAAATGGATACAACAGGAAGGAGGATCATGATATAAAGCAGCATATAAGGTACTTTACCGCCATAAAAATAAGCATATAAAAATGCAGCTATCAAAAAAAGAAAATATATCTTTCTGCCTTGTTTCATAAAAACATCCTCGCATAATATAGGGTAAAAGATTCATGCATCAAACATTACAATGCTGATAAAAAGCAGGTTAATAGTACAATTATTCTTTAACTGGAATAATAATGCCATCTAATATTGAACTTATAATGTCCTCAGACCTGATCTTCTTGAGTTTTGCTTCCTGCTTAAGCATGATTCTGTGTGATAGAACAGGAAGAACCATTTTCTTAATATCATCAGGAAGAACAAAATCCCTTTCATTATAGAGTGCCCATGCTTGTGCGGCTCTGCACAACGACAGAGAGCCACGGGGGCTTGAACCAAGTATGACATCGGGATGCTTCCTTGTTTGGCTCACGATATCAACAATATAGCGGTTTAGGGATGAATCAACATGAACCTTTTTAACTTCTTCATTTATCGAAAGTATGTCAGCACTATCTGCAACCGGCTGTATGCTGTCAAGAGGATTGGACAGCTGGAACCTTGATAAGATCTCGCTTTCATCCTTACTTGATGGATAGCCCAGTGTGATTTTCATAAAAAACCTGTCGATCTGAGCCTCCGGCAAGGGATAAGTACCTACATATTCTACAGGGTTCTGGGTAGCAAGTACCATAAATGGTTTTGGTACCTTGTATGTAGTGCCGTCAACGGTGATCTGGCATTCTTCCATGGCCTCAAGTAGGCTGGCTTGTGTTTTGGGAGATGTACGGTTAATTTCATCGGCGAGCACTATCTGTTTCATAATGGCGCCGGGTCTATATTCAAATTCGCAGGTTTTTTGATTATAAATATTATAACCTGTTATATCTGATGGTAGAACGTCAGGTGTAAACTGGATTCTGGAAAATGATGCATTGATTGATTTTGCAAGTGCGGATACAAGACTTGTTTTACCTACGCCGGGTACATCTTCTATAAGTACATGTCCATTACAGGCCAGAGATATCACTGCCAGCTCAATTGAATTACGTTTTCCGACGATAACCAATTCAATGTTTTTAACAATTCTCTTAAGAATTAAAGATGCATTATCCATAAATACCCACCTCTATTTATTGTTTCACTTATTTTACATCAACATAATACATTAATAAATAGAAATTATAGATATTTATTATAAAATATTGACAAATTATTACATGCCTAACGTATCTAAAGATTGCCGCATGGATTTAGCTGAGCTTCTGAAGAGATCCGCTTCTTCATCGTTTAAGGGAAGATCGAGGATACTTCTGATACCCTGTCTGTTTACAATAGTCGGAAGGCTCAGACTGACGTTATTTACACCATAGTTCCCATTTATAAAGCTTGAAACGGTGAGAATTGAGTTTTCATCTCTTACAATTGCCTCCACGATCCTCTTTACTGCCAGTGCCACAGCATAATAGGTTGCACCTTTCTTTTCAATAATGTGATATGCAGCGTTTTTGACATTATTATATAGTTCATACTTAGAAAGCTGTCCCTCACATTTATTACACTTATTGCAGTAGCTTTCCATTGATATTCCTGCAATATTTGTAAGACTCCAGGCAGCAACCTCCGTGTCTCCGTGCTCGCCGATAATATAGGCATGTACATTACGCGGGTCTATACCCACATGCTCACCAAGAAGGTATCTGAAACGTGCTGTATCAAGTACTGTGCCGGAGCCTATTACTCTTTCACGAGGAAAGCCTGAAAGCTTCCAGGTTATGTAAGTCAGGATGTCAACAGGATTAGTGACGACAAGAAGAATGGCCTCGATATTTACTTTTTTTATTTCATCTATAATACTCCTGAATACAGCCACATTCCTATTAAGCAGGTCTATGCGTGTTTCACCCGGCTTTTGATTTACACCGGCAGTAATAATAATAATGTTTGCATCTGCACAGTCTTTATATTCGCCGCTGATCAGCTTAACCGGACGGAGAAATTGCATTCCATGATTCATATCCATTACTTCTCCATCTGCTTTATTCTTGTTAATATCAATCAGAACCAGCTCGGATGCAAGTCCGCTTGTCATTAAGGTATATGAAATTGTCGAGCCAACGTAACCTGCACCGATTATAGCTATTTTTACAATGTTATTGTCTGCCATAAAATTCACCCCTTCATATTTGATTAATTTAATATAATTATACCCATTTATTGATTTATAAATTGCGTATTGTATAATTAAATATGAGAAAATTTGATTGAAATGTAATTTGAATGTTATTTATTTTGTAAATTATATAATATAATTCTGATAATCCTATTTAGAAACAGGTGTGATTGGAGATGGTAGTATAATGAAGGCTGAAATTCTTGCCGTAGGAACAGAACTCTTGATGGGGCAGATAGCAAATACGAATGCCCAGTTCATTTCACAAAGATTACCCGATGTTGGAATTGGTGTCTATTATCACGATGTTGTTGGAGATAATCCTGAAAGACTAAAAAAATGTCTTGCACTGGCTATGTCACGATCTGATGTAATAATACTCACAGGCGGGCTTGGACCTACTCAGGATGATCTTACAAAGGAGACTGTAGCTGCGGCCGTTAACAGAAAACTCGTTCTTGATCAGAAAAGTATGGATATAATGACTGAGTTTTTTTCTAAAAACAACAGGAAAATGACTCCCAACAATATTAAGCAAGCATATCTGCCGGAAGGCTGCATTGTTGTAAGAAATAAGAATGGAACAGCACCGGGCTGCATTATTGAGGAAGGAAAGAATATTATTATTATGCTTCCGGGACCTCCATTTGAAATGATGCCTATGTTTAATGAGACAGTAATGCCATATTTCGAAGCTAAATCTGAATACAGGATGGAATCAAGGTTCTTGAGGGTGTTTGGCATTGGTGAATCAACTGTGGAGGACACATTGCTTGATTTGATAGATGCTCAGACGAATCCCACAATAGCTACCTATGCAAAGGATGGAGAGGTAACGCTTAGGATTACGGCAAAATATGAAAAGAACGCACCTTCTAAAGATATAATTTCCGATATTGAAAACGAGATCAGGAGAAGGTTTGGAGATGCAGTATATAGTAATGATAACAGCAGCATGGAGGAAGTAGTCGCAAAATTGCTTCTTAGCAAAAAGCAGACGCTTTCACTTGCTGAATCATGTACAGGAGGCCTTTTATCAGCAAAGCTTACTGATATTCCCGGAATTTCAGCGGTTCTTGACAGATGTGCTGTAACCTACAGCAATCGTGCAAAGATCGAAATGCTTGGGGTCAAGCAGGAAACTCTTAGTAAATTCGGAGCAGTTAGTGAACAAACTGCAAAGGAAATGGCCGATGGAATCAGAAAATCAGCTTCCACCGATTACGGTATTTCAATAACCGGTATTGCAGGTCCTGACGGGGGTACCCTCGAAAAGCCGGTAGGCACAGTATATGTTGCGTTGTCCTTCAAGGATGGTGTTGAAGCCAAAAGGCTTGATTTATGGGGTAGCAGAACCAGAATTAGAAATGTAACATGTCTGCATGCATTCGATATGCTCAGAAGGCAGATTTTAAACAACAAATGATAAAGAGTGAGGCTCAGCCCCGGAGGATTAATTTTGGATCGTGTAAATAAAACCAGGATGGCTAAAGCAGCCGTTATTGTAATGTCATCAATAGTGCTTAGCAGGATCACAGGCTTTTTCAGAGAAACGATGTTATCTTGGAAGGTTGGCCTTAGCTGGGTACAGGATGCATATGTAGCTGCTTTTACAGTGCCTGATCTTATGTATGTTCTGCTTGTGGGAGGCACGATTTCAGCTGCCCTTGTGCCATTTCTTTCAGGAAAGCTTGAAAGGAATGAAGAAAAGGAAGGCTGGAAAGCAGCAAGCATATTTATTAATGTTATTACCATAGGAATGATTTTGTTGTGTGCTCTCGGAATAATATTTGCACCGAAGATCATTCCTCTTGTTGCGCCTGGATTCGCGGACAAAAATGAAAATACCAGAGAGCTCGCTGTTCGGCTCAGCAGAATACTTTTTCCGTCGGTGGCCTTTATAATGCTTGCCGGTATATGCAACGGTGTTATGAATACCTATAGGAAATTTGCTGCGGCAGCATACGGCCCATCCATATATAATGCCGGCTGTGCTTTGAGTATATATCTATTCGCGGACACTGATCCTGAAAGCATGGTAAAGGTATCGATTGGAGTTGCAGTAAGTGCTCTGGTGTATTTTATCATACAGCTTGCTTTCTCAAAAGATTTATTTAAATATTACAGATTTTCTATAAAGCTAAGCAATGAAGGCTTCAGAATTCTTGTAAAGCAAGCTGTTCCATCGCTCCTTTCTTCATCGGTAACACAGCTCAACGTGATAATATCTACAGCTTTTGTAAGCTTGGCTGCAATTGAGGGAGGACTTGCTGCGTTCAGAAATGCAAATACCACCTGGCAACTACCTTATGGAATATTTGCAATGGGCATGGGCACGGCAATGCTTCCTTCACTATCATCAAGGTACGCAAAAGGAGACTATCAGGATTATAAAAACCTTATGATGAAGTCACTTACATCTGTACTTTTTATAGCAGTACCTTCGGCAGCAGGCTTTATAATATTAAGAGAACCCATAATAAGAGCGATTTTTAAATGGGGAGGGAAATTTACAGAAGAAAATGTACCATTTGTAGCATCGATACTTGCTTTATTCTCCGTGTCTATGATTACACAATCTATTGTTACTATTATGAATAGGTCTTTCTATGCAAAGCAGGACACAAAAACACCTCTCATAATTGGTGTAGGATCGATAATAATGAATATAGCCTTCGGTGTTATCTTCAACATATTTACTAATTTAGGTCCGGGAGGAATGGCCTTATCATTTTCCATAATTAGTACTGTAAATGCTATTTCATTGCTACTTATAATGAATAAAAAAATGTGCGGTATACATATGGAGCGTTTGATAGAATTTTTAAGAAAAGCTATACCATCCACATTAGTTATGGCAGTAATTGTTTTTGCATTTGAATTGCTGCCTGTTACACTGGACACAAAAGCAGCACAGCTAATGTACCTTATGGTTGAAATATTAGCCGGCGCATTCGTTTATACTGCATTTATGACATTATTTAAAGATGAGAATGCACTATATTTTATTGATACATTAAAACAAAAGCTCAAAATTAAGCACACGGCATGATATAGATGCGTGCGAAGGTTTGGATTTTTTGAAAAAGATATAATATTAGTGGAAATAAATGTAAAAATATGTTAAATTGGTATTGACTCTTTTTTCTGAATGATATATAATTTTAACAAGAACAGATGTTCGATTTACGAGATTTGTTATACATAAGAAGCATCAGAAGGATCGAACAATGGTATATGAAATATTTATTATAAGGAGGTCTGCTTGTAATGTTGGAGAAGAAGAAGGCTTTGGAAATGGCAATGGGTCAGATTGAGAAACAGTTTGGCAAGGGTGCCATTATGAGACTTGGTGAAAATGCGCATATGAATATTGAAACAATACCGACTGGCTCTATTGGTCTTGATATAGCTTTAGGTGTAGGCGGAGTGCCAAGGGGGAGAATCGTAGAAATATTTGGACCAGAATCCTCCGGTAAGACGACTGTTGCTCTTCATATCGTAGCTGAAGCCCAAAAAGCCGGCGGTGACGCAGCATTTATAGATGCCGAGCATGCACTTGATCCAAGCTACGCTAAGAAGCTTGGCGTAGATATTGACAATCTGATAGTCTCACAGCCTGATACAGGTGAGCAGGCCCTTGAAATAGCAGAAGCTCTTGTAAGGAGCGGCGCCATAGATGTTATTGTAGTTGACTCTGTTGCTGCACTAGTTCCGAAAGCCGAAATAGATGGAGAAATGGGCGATTCGCATGTTGGACTTCAGGCAAGGCTTATGTCACAGGCGCTCAGAAAGCTGGCTGGTGTTATAAGTAAATCAAAGACTACCGCAATTTTTATTAACCAATTAAGAGAAAAGGTTGGTATTATGTTCGGCAACCCGGAAACAACTCCCGGAGGCAGAGCGCTGAAGTTCTATTCTTCAGTCAGACTTGATGTGAGAAGGATCGAATCTATCAAGCAGGGAACTGAAGTGGTCGGAAACAGAACAAGGGTTAAGGTTGTCAAAAACAAGGTTGCACCGCCGTTTAAGGAAGCAGAATTTGATATAGTGTACGGACAGGGAATATCAAAGGAAGGAAGTATCCTTGATGTTGGTGTAAATCTTGACATAATAAACAAGAGCGGAGCATGGTTCTCATATAACGGACAGAGGATTGGCCAGGGAAGAGAGAATGTTAAGCAATTCTTGAGAGATAACCCTCAAATAACTAAAGAAGTAGATACGAAAATTAGAGAAAGCTATAGTCAGGCTTTTGCAAATAGTACAAGCGCTCATCTTGAGGAAAATGATGAGGAGGATGAATCAGAACTGGACATTGAGTAAGTAATACTGATAAAATATAATAAAGCGAGGCGATAAGATGTAACCCATCCCACGCCTCGTTTAAACGCAGCAGTAATAAAATGTTTCTACAACCGAAGCATTTTATTTAAATCGATGCGTTACAGCGATAATGTAGCTCCCACTTTATGTAGAGGTGGGAGCGTCTGCCGTTTATATGAGGTAATATGAGGATGGTGATATAATGACAATAACATCAGCAGAAAAGAGCAGAAAATATAAAGACAGATTATTAATATACATTGATGGACGGTTTTCATTCACCATCTCTGAAGAAGATTACATAACTTTAAATTTATATGAGAATCCCGAGTTAACGCAAGAAACACTGGATTACATAAAAAACACTCTGAACTTCAAAGAAGCAAAATCCATTGCCGTCAGGTACTTGTCAATGAAGCTTCGCACTGAAGAAGAAGTTAAGGTTAAGCTGAAAAGCTGTGGTTTTGATAATGAATGTATAGAAAATGTTACTGAAGAGCTTAAAGCAATTGGGTATATAAACAACAAGCTTTATGCTCAAAAATATGTTTTTGATCGAAGCAAGCTCAAACCTCTATCTAAGAAGCTTATGAAACAAGAGCTTCTTTCAAAAGGTATAGCAGAAGATATAGCTGATGAAGTATTGGACGATTGGAAGGTTGAGGACATAGATGTTGCTGAGAATCTTCTTAAGAGGAGATTTGGAAAGTATGATCTTTCTGATGATAAAGTACTTAAGAGAGCATATACATTTCTTTTGCATAGAGGTTTTTCATATGAGGTTATAAAAAAGGCAATACAAGAGGAAGGCGGGAATATAGAAAAAGATTAGATTTTTAGATAATTACTTTTTCCCCATAAATGAGACTATGCTATTGAGTATATAACATTTGTAGTGTATATTTATAACGAGGCAAGCTAATGAAACACATGCCTCGTTGAAACGCAGCAACAAGCTTAGAACATGTTATAACAGGGAGTTGTATCAATTGATAAAAAAAGTAGGCCTTGTTTCTCTTGGATGTCCCAAAAATCTTGTGGACAGCGAACTGATGCTTGGAGTTCTTAAAAATGACGGTTTTGAAATAGTAGCTGAAAGCAGTGAAGCTCAAATAATTATCATAAATACATGTGGATTTATTGAGAGCGCACGACAGGAATCAATAGACACTATTTTAGAGATGTCAGCTTTCAAGGAACATAATTGTGAATTACTTATTGTCACTGGCTGTCTTGCGCAAAGATATCGACAAGAAATACTTGACGAGATACCGGAAGTTGATGCAGTGCTTGGCGCAGGAAGCTACCAGGAAATTACTAACATAATAAAAATGGCATATCAGGGAAACCGCCCGCAAATTTGCGGTGAACTAATAGGAACTGATTACCTTGAGGGCAGCAGAGTCCTGTCAACAGGTAATTGTTATGCATATTTGAAAATAGCAGAGGGCTGCGATAATTTTTGTACCTATTGCGTAATACCATCACTTCGTGGCCGCTTTAGAAGCAGAAGAAAAGAAGACATAATAAACGAAGCAAAAAAGCTTGCAGCAGCCGGTATAAAAGAACTGATAATAGTTGCGCAGGACACAACCAGGTATGGAATTGACATTTATGGTGAAAGACAGTTATCTGTGTTAATACACATGCTTGGTGAGATTGATGGAATAGAAAGGCTTAGGGTCTTATACTGCTATCCTGAGGAAATAGATGATGCATTGATTAATGAGATAGCAGAGAATGATAAGGTATGCAAGTATATTGACATTCCTATTCAGCATGCCAGTGACACTGTATTGAAGCAAATGGGACGAAGAACCACCGGCAGTGATCTTGAAAAACTCCTTTGTAAACTGAAAGAACGTATACCTTGTATCGTAATAAGGACAACGCTTATAGTTGGATTCCCTGGCGAATCGAGCAACGACTTTAATCAACTGAAGGATTTCGCTCGTAAGTTCAAATTTGAGAGGCTTGGAGTGTTTATGTATTCAAGGGAAGATAACACACCAGCAGCAAAAATGAAAAACCAGATACCTGCCAGAATAAAAAAGTCGCGTTATGATGAACTGATGGAGCTGCAACAAGCTATATCAGATGAAATAAACAAGGAACGTTTGGAACAAACGTATTCTGTACTTGTTGAAGGCGTTGCGGAGGATGGTATATTCTATTATGGAAGAAGCTATGCGGAGTCGCCTGATATTGATGGCCTAATATATTTTACAAGTCCGGAACCTCTGGAAATTGGCCAAATAGTATCAGTACGGATACTAGACAGTGATCAATATGATTTGACGGGAGAGGTACAAAATGAATTTACCAAATAAAATTACAATATCAAGAATATTCTTTATTCCATTATTAATGATATTCACCATACCTATTCCTGAGTCTATAGTAAACGCAGGTATTCTTCAGTTCATACAGCCTCAGATGATAGCCTTTAACCAGTTTATAGCCTCATTTGGAGGTTATGTTGCCGCTGCAATATTTGTAATTGCATCAAGCACCGATGCAGTGGATGGGTATATAGCCAGAAAAAATAATTTGGTAACGAATTTTGGAAAGTTCCTTGATCCCATAGCCGATAAGCTTATAGTTGCAGCAGCTCTGATGGCACTAGTGCAAAGTGGAGAACTTAATGCATGGGCTGCAATAATTATTATAGCCCGTGAATTTATTATTTCTGGCTTCAGGCTTGTAGCTGTGGGCGATGGAGTTGTTATAGCTGCAAGCAAGCTTGGTAAGCTAAAAACAATTACACAGGATGTGGCAATTGTTGCGACATTACTCAATAATTTTCCACTAAGTCTTCTAACAGATTTTCCGTTGGATGATTATCTGATGTTGATAGCGGTAATTTTGACAATATATTCTCTATATGACTACCTAAAGAAAAATTCGCATGTAATAGATACAAATAAGTAAAGTCATTTGCGATATATACTAAAATAATTGAGAAGAGTAAGCTGCTAGTATTATACGTTGTTCTTAGCTTTCATTTTGCTTCAATTATGTCTTTTACGCTAATTAAATTTGCTGTTCCTCTAAAAGTATATTATTAATACTTTTTATCGATACATTATCGATAAAAACTTTTCTTTACTAAAATTTGAAGGAAATTGTTGCATGCTAGTAAAATATATATTATACTTTGTTATGAGGAATTAGTATCAGGTAATAATTATAAATAACTAATAAGGGTGGTTTCAATTATGAGTCGATCATCAATCCTTAAGAAAGAAAGACAGAGGATATTATCTGATAAGATCAAAGAAGATCCTTTCCTTACAGATGACGAGCTGGCAGAGAGTTTTTCAGTAAGTGTACCCACAATAAGGCTTGATAGACTGGAGCTTGGAATACCAGAACTAAGGGAGAGAATAAGAAGTGTTGCCGAACGCACCTACAGTAAGGTAAGGTCACTTCAGAGTAAAGAGATAGTCGGAGAGCTTATTGATATTAATTTGGGTAAGAGCGGTGTATCTATACTTGAAACAGATGACACAATGGCCTTTGAAAAAACAAAAATAATTAGGGGACATTTTATATATTCACTTGCTGAATCCCTTGCAATAGCAGTAATAGATGCAAGTGTGGCATTGGTCGGAGTAGCTAACATTAAGTATAAAACTCCTGCATATGCGGGAAGCAAGCTTGTAGCGAAAGCTGAGGTCAAGAATATAAGAGAAAGCAAATATATCGTCTGGGTAAAAATATTTGAGAAGCAGATAGAAATGTTTAGGGGTAAATTCATCTTAGTTTCGCTTGAAAAACAGCTGGGAAAATAGTATTTTAGTAGTATTATATAACAACTGGATATTTAGGAGTGAATTAACTTGAAAATTCTTGTAGACGCAATGGGCGGAGATAATGCCCCTGAAGCAATAGTTAACGGATGTATAGACGCAATAAAAAGTTGTAATGGCTTTGATCTGACACTTATAGGTGATAACGATCAGATAAATAAGTTAATTGATAAAAGGAAATTCAGCAGCTCAAGGTTAGAGGTTATACACGCTAAAGAAGTAATAACAATGGAAGATACACCAACTCATGCTATTCGAAGCAAAAAGAATTCTTCAATGGTTGTTGGATTTAATATGCTTAAAGAAAAAAAAGGTGATGTATTTATATCCGCGGGAAACACAGGAGCGCTTTTAACCGGTGCACTGCTTATATTGGGAAGGCTTAAAGGAGTCGACCGACCAGCGCTTGGGGCCATGATACCAACAAAGGAAGGTAAATGTCTGCTGATTGATGCCGGCTTAAATTCAAGCTGCAAGCCAATAAATTATGTCCAGTTCGGAATCATGGGTTCAATATACATGAACTGTTGCTACAATAAGAACACACCTAAAGTAGGCCTTATTAATATGGGTACCGAGGCCAAAAAAGGTACGGAAGTACTTAAGCAGGCTTACACTTTGCTTAAAGCTGCAAGTATTAATTTTATAGGCAACATAGAAGGAAAGGATATTCCTGAAGGAAATGTTGATGTTGCTGTTTGTGATGGTTATGTTGGAAACGTTATTCTTAAATTTCTTGAGGGCACAGGTAAATTTTTTGGCGCATTTATTAAAGGAATGTTTAAGCGTACTATTTTTACAAAACTATCAATGTTGTTCGTAATGAAGGATATGATAGACTTCAAAAAAAAGATGGATCCCTCTGAGGATGGGGGAGCACCTGTACTTGGAGTAAATGGTTTAGTTATCAAGAGCCATGGCAATTCAGATAAAAAGACAATTAAGAACGTCATAATAAAGGCATATAATCTCTCTGACAGCGGTGTATTTGACAAAATAAAAGAAAGCATTGAAAGTGTGGAGGTTACAGAAGGTGAAAGAAAAGAACCCAAACGTTGGAGTTTTAGGGGTAGGAGGCTTCGTTCCAAAAAAAGTATTGACTAATACAGACCTTGAAAAAATGGTAGAAACATCTGATGAATGGATCATAAAAAGAACGGGTATATCAGAAAGAAGAATACTCGATGAAAATACTCCGATTTATTCGATGGCTGTAGAAGCAGCTAAACTTGCTATAGCGGATTCAGGGCTTGCTTCTGAAGAAATTGACCTCATAATTGTTACAACATCTACTCCTGATTATATAACGCCAAACACATCAAGCATAGTACAAAAAGAAACAGGAGCTGTAAATGCAGCGGCATTTGACATATCTGCCGCATGCTCCGGTTTTCTTTATGGGTTAACTGTAGCAAAGCAGTTTATTGAAACCGGTTGTTATGATTATGTGCTGCTTGTTAGCAGCGAAGGTATGTCAAGGGTTACAGACTGGACAGATAGAAATGACTGTGTATTATTCGGCGACGCTGCCGGAGCGGTAGTGCTTGGTAAAGTTGAAAAAGATTATGGAATTATTTCATCATATATCGCTGCAGACGGGACACTTGGAAATAAGATAACGATTCCATGTTTATATATGTCTGAAGAGGATATTGAAAAAAGAGAAGCCTACAAGGATAAAAAAGCAATTTGGCAAGACGGCAAAGAAGTGTTTAAATTTGCTGTAAAGGTCATGCAAAAGGCGTCTTTGAAAGCTGCAGAGGATGCAGATATTAAAATTGATGATGTAAAATACATAATACCTCACCAAGCTAATGTAAGAATTATTGACAGTGCAATGAAAGCTATGAACTTATCTGATGATGTGCTGTATACAACAATTAAGAAATATGGAAATATTTCATCTGCATCTATTCCGGTTGCGATGAATGATGCTTACAATACAGACAACCTTAAAAAGGGTGATTACTTGCTGCTGGTGGCTTTCGGCGGAGGTATGACCTGGGCTTCCGCAGTTATTAGATGGAGTAAATGATCGCTGACCATTTGCTGAAACCAGAATAGAATTAATGGCGGAGATACTAAAGACTAATGAAGAATAGTTGAAGTAATTTCGAAAGATGGAGGTTAAAATATGCAGATGAAAGGAAAAACGGCTATAGTTACAGGCTCGGCCAGAGGTCTTGGAAAAGCAATAGCTTTAAAATTGGCTAATTTGGGCGCCAACATTGTTTTAAATGATATACCGGCCTCGGATTCATTGGATGCAACGGCTGAGGAATTCAAAGCCTTAGGTTTTAACGTTATAGTAACCAGAGGTGATGTTAGAAGCGCAGATGATGCAAAAAGTATGGTTGCTGCCGCAGTTGAAGCATTTGGAAGGGTAGATATACTTGTAAACAATGCCGGTATTACAAAGGATAAGCCTATGGCTATGATGTCTGAGGATGATTGGGATGCAGTATTGGACATTAATTTAAAGGGGGCGTTTCTATGTACCAAATTTGCTGCTAAGCAGATGATGAAGCAAAAATACGGTCGCATAGTTAATATTTCCTCAGTTGCAGGAAGATATGGCAATCCTGGACAGGCTAACTATTCAGCATCAAAGGCAGGATTAATCGGACTTACTAAGACTACGGCTAAAGAGTTCGCTTCAAGAGGTATTACATGTAATGCTGTTGCACCTGGAACAATACAAAGTAAAATGACAGATGCATTGCCTGAGGAATTAAAGCTGAAATATTTGGAGAGCATCCCGCTCGGAAGGTTTGGGACACCTGAGGATGTCGCGGGTGTAGTAGCTTTTTTAGCTTCAGATGATGCATCGTATGTAACTGGTCAGGTAATAGATATTGACGGTGGACTGGTTATGTAATAATATTTTAATGTAAAAGATATCCTTTGCTAGTGTCTTTTACATGGAATTATTATATATTAGTGCTCCCTTTGGGAGGAGGTGAATACATGGTTTTTGAAAAGGTCAAGAAGATTATTGTTGAGCAGTTGGGCGTAGAAGAGGATGAAATTTCAATGGAATCCTCCTTCATTGAAGATTTAGGTGCAGACTCACTTGATATCGTTGAATTAATAATGGCTCTTGAAGAGGAATTTGATATAGAAATTCCTGATAATGAAGCTGAAAAAATCGCAACTGTTGGCGATGCTGTGGACTACATTAAAAATAACACATAAAAAAAGTCCCGATAAAGGGACTTTTTTTATAATCCTTTCTCTAAAATAATCATATTTCAAAATAAATTCATTATCTTAACTTTTTAAAGATATATTTCCTGGGAGGTCGTTTATGAAGAAAAGAGTTGTAATCACTGGAATGGGAGTAATACATTCTTTAGCCTCCAACGTTGACGATTTTTGGAAGGCAATAAAGGATGGAGAATGTGGAATCAAGCTTTTGACGAAATTTGATACTGAAAATTATGATGCTAAGGTCGCTTCAACAATAGAAAATTTTGATCCAACTGCATATATAGATAAAAAAGAAGCAAAAAGGATGGATGTCTTTACACAATATGCCATTGCAGCTGCAAAAATGGCCATGGAGATGTCGGGCATTGACATGAATAGCGAAGACAGCTTCAGAGCAGGCTGCATAGTTGGATCAGGAGTAGGAGGAATCCAGACGCTTGAGGACCAGCATCACACACTTGAGGTAAAGGGACCGGGGAGAGTTAGCCCGTTCTTCATACCTTCAATGATCGCTAATATGGCGGCAGGAAGAATTGCTATAGAATATGGACTTCAGGGCTTTAATGAATGTGTAGTCACAGCGTGTGCTTCAGGCAACAATTCAATAGGTGATGCTTTTAAAGTCATACAGCGTGGAGACGCTGACATAATGGTATGCGGCGGTGCCGAGAGTGCAATTACTCCACTTTCTATAGCAGGCTTTTGCTCAAGTAAGGCATTATCAACAAACCCTGATCCTCAAAAGGCGTGCAGACCATTTGACAAGGACAGGGATGGATTTGTAATGGGTGAAGGCGCAGGAATTCTTATACTTGAAGAGCTTGAGCACGCCTTGAATAGGAATGCAATAATATTAGGTGAAATAGCAGGCTATGGCTGTACCTGTGACGGATACCACATTACAGCACCACATCCTGACGGAATTGGCGGAATAAGGTCTATGCAGCTTGCAATTAAGGATGCAGGTATAAATCCTGAGGATATAGGGTATATAAATGCACATGGCACATCAACACCGCTCAACGATGTTGGAGAGACAAATGTAATAAAAAAGGTGTTCGGTGAATATGCATATAAGCTGCCGATAAGCTCGACTAAATCGATGACCGGTCATCTGCTTGGTGCTGCAGGTGCTGTAGAAGCAATAATAACTGCATTATCCATAAGGGATTCCTATATTCCTCCGACAATCAACCTTATGAACCCCGATCCGGAATGTGATCTTGACTATGTTCCCAATAAGGGAAGAAATGCAGAAATTAAATATGCGTTATCAAATGCACTTGGGTTCGGAGGGCATAATGCAGCCATAGTATTAAAGAAGTATGAGTAAGCTTGAATTTTTATAAGTATATAGATTAATGCAGATTTTAGGGCTATAATATTTAAAGGCGGGATTGCTCCCGCTTTTTAAAATATTCTCATGCTATACAGGAGATTTAAATGAATAAAGATATATTAACAAAGCATGTTGAAAGCTTTGAGAGACTGGAAAATATTATAGACTATAGCTTCAAAAACAAGAAGAATCTACTTTTGGCACTAACACATAGCTCGTACGCAAATGAAAAAAGAAATGAAGGACTTTCGAGCAATGAAAGACTTGAATTTTTGGGAGATGCCGTTTTAAATATTGTGATTAGTGACTATATATTTAAGAAACGACCAAATCTATCAGAGGGTGAGATGTCTAAAACGCGTGCGTCAATGGTGTGCGAAAGCGCTCTTATGAAATGCGCCGAAAGTATAAAGCTTGGCAGCTTTATTATGCTTGGCAAAGGAGAGGAAAATACAGGCGGCAGGCAGCGTGCATCTATTTTATCTGACGCTTTTGAAGCAGTAATCGGAGCAATATATATTGACGGTGGAATAGAAAAGGCCAGTAAATTCATATTCATGGCTATGAGTGAAATTATTGGTCATATGGATAATAGTGAAGTTTTTATTGATTATAAAACTAAGCTTCAGGAAGTAATTCAAAAGACCAGCGAAGATAAGATTTTTTATCAGATACTTGAAGAAAAGGGACCAGATCATGATAAAGAATTTGTTATTCAGTTAAGTATAGGAAATAATGTGTTGGGTACCGGCGTCGGTAAAAGCAAGAAGGAAGCAGAGCAGAATGCTGCAAAAGCAGCGCTTGCTAAGCTGAAGGTAAAATAATATGTCCCATAGGCATGTAATTATACCGATTTTTGTACCGCATAAGGGCTGCCCGCATGATTGTATATTCTGCAATCAGAAAAAAATAAGCGGGCAGCTTGATGATCTAAAACCGGAACAGGTATCACAAATAGTTGAAGAACATTTAAAGACTATCGATAAGAGCTCGTTTGTTGAAATTGCATTCTATGGCGGCAGTTTTACAGCCATTGACTTATCATTGCAGGAAAGCTATCTCAAAGCAGCTGCTAAATATGTAGAAACAGAAAGTGTAACTGAAATACGTCTATCAACCAGGCCTGATTGCATTAACGAAGAGATACTGGAGCTATTGCGGAAATATTATGTTAAAACAATTGAGCTTGGTGTCCAGAGCCTTGATGACGAAGTTTTATCGGCAAGCAACAGGGGTCATGATTCCAAATGCGTATGTGAATCAGCCAGACTTATAAAGCAGTGGGGCTTTAGACTCGGCATACAAACTATGACTGGTCTTCCTGGAGATACAAGGGAAAAATGCATTAATACTGCTAAAAAGGTTATTGAAATAGCGCCTGAAATAGTGAGGATATATCCTGTATTGGTGATAAAAGGTACAGAACTTGAAAGAAAATACATCCAGGGAATTTATGAACCGCAGTCATTGGATGAAGCAGTAGATTTATGCGCAGAGTTGCTTTCCATGTATGAGGAGCACAATATTAAGGTAATACGAATAGGACTTCAGGCTACGGAAAATATTAATGAGAATTCAGATTCAGAGGTTGCGGCAGGGCCTATTCACCCCGCAATACGACAATTGGTAGAAGCCAGGCTGTCACTGAAAAAAATTGAAGAAGCCTTGGAAAAAGAAGGCAGTAAGGACATTAACGAATTAATTATATATACAGGTCCTAATAATATTTCAAATGTTATTGGACAAAAGCGAGCTAATATTAAGTATCTTGAATCAAAATACCATATGAGGGTAAAAATCAAGACAGATGATTCTATTGGCAAAGAAATAGTACTAAAAAATAACAATAATATGTAAGGAGTAAGCTGAATGTCTTTTTTACCTATGACGAGGAAGGATATGGAGGACAGGGAATGGGATAGCCTTGACTTCCTTTATATAAGCGGAGATGCGTATGTAGACCACCCTAGCTTTGGACATGCTATTATAACAAGGCTGCTTGAAAGTGAAGGCTATAAAGTTGGTATAATTGCTCAGCCTGACTGGAAAAGCAATAAAGACTTCATGAGGTTAGGACGACCTAAATATGGAGTATTTATTTCATCAGGTGTAATCGATTCAATGGTCAATCATTATACAGCAAGTAAAAAGCCAAGAAGTGATGACAGTTATTCACCGGGTGGGAAGGCAGGGCATAGGCCTGACCGCGCTGTTATTGTATACGCTAATAGAATACGCCAGGCATTTAAGGATATACCGGTGATAATTGGAGGAATAGAAGCAAGCCTTAGAAGATTTGCACATTATGACTACTGGGATGACAAGGTAAGAAGGTCTATTCTTGTTGACAGTACTGCTGATCTGCTTATTTATGGAATGGGAGAGAAACCTATACTTGAAATTGCCGAGGGCTTGTCAAAAGGCTGGAAGATAAATAAAATGCGTGGTATCCGAGGTACAGCATATCTTGCCGATGCAGATGAGCTTTCTGATTTTTTGCAGGACCCATATAAGGACAACACTAAAACCAACCAGGTTTATCTTGAAGACAAAAAGAAAAATAGTAATGTTACGGTAGCAAAGATTCCAAAGCTTTTAATACCATCGTATGAAAAGGTATCAGAAAGCAAATATGAATATGCAAAAGCGTTTATGGTTCAGTATAATGAACAGGATCCATTTAATGGCCGGACGATAGTCCAGCAGCATAGCGATAAATATGTAGTTCAGAATCCTCCGGCATATCCGCTGACGACAAGCGAACTGGATAAGGTATATGAGCTTCCCTATGAAAGGACATTTCACCCATCTTACATTGAGGCAGGAGGGATCCCTGCAATAAAAGAGGTTGAGTTTAGCATAACCAGCCATCGTGGGTGCTATGGTGGTTGTTCCTTCTGTGCATTAAATTTCCACCAGGGCAGAATGATTCAGAGGAGAAGCCAGGAGTCAATTTTAGAGGAAGCTGAAAAGCTCATCAAAAGTCCTAATTTTAAAGGCTATATCCATGATGTTGGCGGACCTACGGCTAATTTCAGAGATACTTCGTGTGATAAGCAAAAATCATTAGGTGCGTGTAAGGGAAGGCAGTGCCTCTATCCTCAGCCATGTAAAAATCTCAAGGTTGACCACAGTGAATACCTGGAGCTTTTGAGAAAGTTAAGAGAGCTGCCTGGAGTGAAAAAGGTCTTTATACGTTCCGGGATCAGATATGATTATCTAATGTTGGATAAGGATGATACTTTCTTCAGAGAGCTCTGTAAGTATCATGTAAGCGGGCATCTTAAGGTCGCACCTGAGCATGTGTCTGACAGAGTACTTGAAAAGATGGGTAAGCCGGGGAGAAGAGTTTATGATGAATTTGTAGAAAAATTCTATGCAATTAATAAAAAGCTTGAGAAGGAGCAATATCTTGTCCCTTATCTTATATCGAGCCACCCCGGAAGTGATCTTAATGCTGCTATTGAGCTGGCCTTATATCTTAAGGAAATAAAATACTCTCCTGAGCAGGTTCAGGACTTTTATCCTACACCGGGAACGCTTTCTACATGTATGTTCTATACAGAGCTTGATCCAAGGACAATGAAAAAGGTTTATGTTCCGTCCAATCCAAAAGAAAAGGCAATGCAAAGAGCTTTGTTGCAGTTCCGAAGAAAGGAAAACTATGCGCTGGTAAGAGAGGCTTTAATTGAGGCGGGTAGAGAGGAATTGATAGGTTACGGTAAAAAGTACCTCGTTTCTCCAGAACATAATACAAGCTTCGTAAGAAAAAGCAAAGAGAAGGATAGGGATAATTTTTTAGTAAAGAAGGACAGGCGTAATTCTGCCGCTGCGAAAAAAGATAGGCGAAATTCTTCGGGTAGCAGGAGCGAACATGATAAAGTTACCAATAAAGGCGTACGTAATACCATAGCAAGTAAGTATGGTCGTAATTCTGCCGGAACGGTAGACAGACGTAACGCTTCGGCAAAAATAAGCGAACGCAATTCCACGGAAAAGAAGGATGGAGATAAAAACCGGAAAAATAAGGTTAATATAAACAAAAAGAAGACAACACAAGCAAAGAGACATAAAGCATGAGTAATGTTGCATAAAAGCGAACGGGCAATTGCTGAAAGTTTTGTTTTTCTTGACATAAAAATTAAAAAAGCTTACAATAAATTTGTATTTTTTATAATTAGTGAATAGTTAAGTCTATTTGCATATTATTAATAGCCGGGTTTTACCGGCATGACCATTGAAAACTGAATAAGAGGAGGTGTGTGTTATAACTGATAAGGTACTTTTCACATTAATTGGCCTTGTAATTGGAGCAGTAATAGCAGTTATTGCTTCATTGATATCGTTTCGTAAAGGATATGACCACCGGAAAAAGGATGCTGAAGCTGAAATCGGCAGTGCTGAGCAGGAAGCTAAAAGAATCGTAAATGATGCCTTAAAAATGGCAGAAAGTAAAAAGAGAGAGTTTTTGCTGGAAGCTAAGGAAGAGATTCATAAGAGCAGAATAGAACTGGATAGGGAAATCAAGGAAAGAAGGAACGAAATACAGAGGCAAGAGCGCAGGCTTATGCAGAAGGAGGAGACACTTGATAAGAAAGTGGAGACTCTGGAGCAAAAGGACGAAGTGCTAAATAAGAAACTGAAGGACGTACAAGTAACACAGGATAAGATTGCTGAAGTGCAGAAACAGCAGCTTGAGGAACTTGAGAGAATCTCGGGCTTGTCTATTGAAGATGCTAAGCAATATCTTATCAGGAATGTGGAAGACGAAGTTAAACATGAATTAGCAATACTTGTGAAGGAGCTTGAGCAAAAAGCTAAGGAAGAAGCAGACAGAAAAGCGCGGGATATTGTGTCTACCGCAATTCAAAAGTGTGCTGCTGACCATGTTTCTGAAACCACTGTTTCAGTCGTACCTCTGCCGAATGATGAAATGAAAGGCCGCATTATAGGCCGCGAAGGCAGGAACATAAGAACTCTTGAAACGCTTACCGGAATAGATCTAATAATTGATGATACACCGGAAGCAGTAATACTTTCAGGTTTCGACCCTATAAGAAGGGAAGTTGCCAGAATAACACTTGAAAAGCTCATAATCGATGGCAGAATACATCCTGCCAGGATTGAAGAAATGGTTGAAAAGGCAAAAAAGGAAGTTGAAAACACAATACGTCAGGAAGGTGATAGGGCTACCTTTGAAACAGGTGTCCACGGATTACATCCTGAAGTAGTTAAGCTGCTTGGTAAGCTTAGGTTTAGAACAAGTTATGGACAAAATGTTCTTAATCATTCCATCGAGGTATCAACTTTAGCCGGAATTATGGCTGCTGAACTAGGTGCCGATGTGGTTTTGGCAAAACGAGCAGGATTATTGCATGATATAGGTAAGGCAGTCGACCATGAAATGGAAGGCTCCCATGTAACTATCGGAGGGGATATTGCCAAGAAGTACAGAGAAGGAAATGATGTTGTTAACGCAATATTGTCCCATCACGGAGACGTTGAACCTACTTCAGTTATAGCTGTTCTCGTACAGGCCGCTGATTCAATTTCTGCAGCACGACCTGGTGCAAGAAGGGAGACCCTTGAGTCATACATCAAGAGAATTGAAAAGCTTGAAGAAATCGCAAATTCTTTCCCAGGTGTTGAAAAATGTTATGCTATTCAAGCCGGTAGGGAAATAAGAATAATAGTCAAGCCAGAAGATGTTACTGATGATGAAATGGTGCTTAAAGCCAGAGAGATTGTAAAGAAGATTGAAAGCGAACTTGAATATCCAGGCCAGATCAAGGTGAATGTAATAAGAGAAACAAGAGCGATTGAATACGCAAAATAAGTTAGGGGGGGCACATAAGCCCCCCTTGATTTTTATTTATGGCGTTGACCGAAGGACTACAGCAAAAAGGCGAGAGGGGTCCGATGACCCCGAGACTTTTGTTAAAGATATATGGCAGAATCTATAAAGTCGGAGGAGATCAATTGAAGGTACTATTTATTGGTGATATTGTAGGAAAACCCGGTAGAAGAGCTTTAGGTGAGATTTTATCGCAAATTCGGAAAGAAACACAATGTGACTATTGTATAGCCAACGGTGAAAACTCTGCAGGCGGCAGCGGTATAAACTATGTTATCGCTCAGGAGCTTTATAAATATGGTATTGATGCTCTTACGTTGGGAAATCACACGTGGTCTAAAAGGGAAATTACTAATTTTATAGATGATGACTCTAAAATAGTACGCCCTGCAAATTATCCGCCTGAATTACCGGGAAAAGGGTCAATTATTCTGGATGGTAAGCTAGGGATCATTAATCTGCTTGGCAGAGTATATCTTGACAGTGTAGATTGTCCATTCAAGGTACTCGACAGAGAGTTGGAAGTCATTAAGAAAAAAGTAAAGGTTGTACTTGTAGATATGCATGCAGAGGCAACCTCTGAAAAATGTGCGCTTGCATGGTATGCTGACGGCCGTGTAAGCTGTATACTCGGTACACATACACATGTGCAGACTGCAGATGAAAGGATTTTACCATTTGGTACTGCATTTATTTCTGATGTTGGTATGACAGGACCATATGAAGGAATTCTTGGTGTGGATAAAGACATAATATTACAAAAGTTTCTATCATATATGCCGGTTAGGTTCGAGATGGCAAAAGGAAAGGTGCAGTTTAATGCGGTTCTGCTAAATATTGATGAGAATACAGGTAAATCAATGTCAATAGAAAGGATTAACAGAGTATTCGATCTATGATTATACCTTCATTTATAATTATTAAATGGATTTATATGTTTAAATAATCAAATGTTAACTAAATAAGAGGAATTTTAAATTCTATGTAGAATTTATAGTAATAATATGGTTGCAATAGGGGGTAGAATTTATATGGATGTTTTAAAGGTTTCAGCAAAATCAAATCCAAATTCGATAGCAGGAGCTTTAGCAGGAGTTATAAGAGAAAAAGGTGTTGCTGAAATGCAATCGATTGGTGCTGGTGCCTTAAATCAGGCAATTAAGGCAATAGCTATAGCTAGGGGTTTTGTTGCTCCATCAGGTATGGAGCTTATCTGCATTCCCGCATTTACAGATATTATTATTGATGGTGAAGAAAGAACTGCTATTAAATTAATAGTTGAACCTAGAAGGTAATTTAGCAAAAAAAGCATACTTAAGAAAAAATCCTGGAGATAGCATTATTCCAGGATTTTGTTATTCAATAATACCTTTGTTAGCAGCCTTACCCCAACAGCTGAATCTAACCTCCAGACAAATCAATCAAACCTCATCCAGACGAGTCAAATCAATCAAGACCAACCCAAATTAATCAAGCTTAATCCGACCGCATCCAGTCCTATGCAAATCAATCTGACCTAATTCAAACCAGTCTATACTAATTCAATCTGACCTAATTCAAACCAGTCTATACTAATTCAATATTTATTGTTGCTAGTTGTCGTTCATTTTTACAATCTCTGGTAGGTTGACAAAACCATATTCAAAAGGCAATAAGGCTTTTCTTGTTTAGTGTTAATGGCTTTATATTGAGAATATAAGCTTATTATGGTAATATAGTTTTGATTCTGAATAGTATCAATTTTGTTGGATATGGAGGATTCTTTTTGAAACAGGAAGAAAGAATTGGTAATGGTGCAATATTAGTCACCGATGGTGACCTTCAATATATAAAATTTGAATGCTTTGATAAATATTCTCATTCGCTTATTCACTGTATGAGTACCAGAAACGGTGGTGTAAGCCGTGGTGCCTGCAGTACATTAAATCTTGGTTTTAACAGAGGCGATGAAAGGGAAAATGTTATACAAAATTATCAAAAGCTTTGCGGATGTGTTGGAATAGATGCTGACAGCCTTGTACTGACAAACCAGGTGCATAATGATATTGTAAGATTAATTGATGACAGTGATAGAGGTAAGGGCTATTCAAAGGAAAGCGATATTATCGGAGTTGACGGATTCGTTACTTCAACGCCGGGTATAACAATGGTCACCTTTCATGCGGATTGCGTGCCTTTATTTTTATACGAACCTGAAGCCGGCGTCGTGGCACTTGTTCATTCAGGCTGGAGAGGCACCTTGAAAGATATTTCTGCAGCTGCGATTAAGGCAATGAAAGATATTGCAGGAGTTGATGCATCAAGAATTATTGCGGTAATAGGGCCATCTATAAGGAAATGTTGTTTTGAAGTCGGTAATGATGTATATAGTCTTTTTGAAGATAAATATGATATGCGTTTGTTCTCTGAAAGGAACAGTAGAGGAAAATGGTTAATTGACCTGCAGGGTATAATTACATTGCAGCTTGTGGATAATGGAATTTATGTTAAAAATATTTACGACAGCGAAATTTGTACAATGTGCAGGAAGGAATTGTTTTTTTCCTACAGAGGAGACAATATGAAAACAGGAAGTTTAGCAGCTTTTATGCAGATAAGGAAAACGGGGAGCATTTAATGAGAAAAACTAAAATTCTTACAATATTAACTCTAATATGTGTTCTCGCAACATCATGCTCAGAGACCTTATACAATAATCCTGGTACGATTAGCGATAGTGAGGAATATTATGAGGATTACGACATAATGGACAAAGGGCCTGTAAAGGGGGGAACTCTTAACCTTTTTACTACGAGACCTGATACTCTTAATCCGCTACTTACAAATAACTCCTATGTCTCAGACTTCTTAGGCTTTATATATGAAGGACTCACAAAGCTCGACAAAAATCAGAAGGCTATTGGCATGCTTTCTGACAGCTGGTCTGTCTCAGATGATAAGCTTATGTGGAATTTTCATATAAGGGATGGAGTACAATGGCATGACGGACAGGCTTTTACTGCATATGACGTTGAATTTACAATACAAGCACTGCTTAATGCCGGTATTAAAACGATATATAAGCCTTTAGTCAAAAATATTCTGACCTGTGCAGCGGTAGATTCATCTAATGTAAAAATTATTCTGAATAAACCCAATTCGTTTATTGCTGAAATGATGACATTTCCAATATTGCCAAAGCATAAGTTCAGCCAGGCAGGTGCACTAAATACTTTAGAAGGTGTTGAACCTGTTGGTACAGGGCCATATAAATATGCCTCTCAGAATGAAAAAGGTGTATTATTAAAGCAGAACAGCGATTGGTGGTATTTAAAAACACAAGAAAGTGATAACACCATGTATATAGATAATATAAAAATAAATATCTATAACAGCAAAAATGATGCTATGAGAGCATTTCAAACCGGCGAACTTGATATTATGAGCATTGAGCAGTCTGATATTGATAAATACAAGGATAGATCAGATGTAATAATTAAAAAATATCCATCACGGGATTATGAATTCCTTTCATTTAATTTGAACAGTGCTGTTATGTCGGATATATACGTTAGAAAGGCAATAAAAAGTGCTATTAACCGTGATGAGCTTATAGATGATATTCTACCCGGTAGCGCTATGGCAGCGGATATACCAATCCTAAATGATTGCTGGATCTATGAAAAAAACACTTCTGTGAGCACTGATAAAGCTCCTGTTGATATCCTGCTTGAAGGCGGATGGAAAAAGAACAGTCAAGGCGAATTCTATAAAACTATTAACGGTTCGAGAAAGTATCTGAAGGTAGATATACTTGTAAATTCCAGCAATAACACCAGGGTACTTGCAGCAAAGCAGATCTGTTCACAGCTTGAGAAGGCAGGAATAGCAGCAAAATATACCGAGGTTGAATGGAACGAGCTTATAAACAGAATTAATTCACTAAAATATGATATAGCATTAACAGGTTGCAGAGTACCACAGATTCCAGATTTATCATATCTGTATTCAAAATCATATTTCCCCACATCACTGCCGGCAAACAATCAGAGCATTGGCAATATTTCAGGATATAGCAATATCAATGTTGATTCCTGTATAGAAAATATGTTTAAATTTGATAGTGAAGCGCTAATAAAAAGCAACTTTAGTCAGGCAGTACAATATTTTAATGAAGACATACCGTATGTTGGACTGTATTTTTTTAGCAACGCAATGGTTTATAGTAAAAATGTGAGGGGTATATTTGCTCCTGATACATGGAATCGATATAATGATTTTACTCAGTGGTATAAGCCGGAAGCATCGTAAAGTTGAGGCATTATAATGTAACGGTATGGTTTGAATAACAAAAGGAAAAAACTTAAGGAGAGATAATTTATGCTTTGGATTGCAATAGTCTTGCTGGTAGTATTATTAGATCAGATTTCAAAATATGTTATTTTAAACAATATCGAAGTTGGTGAAATGATACAGGTTATTGATAAGTTTTTTTACATTACCCATTACAAGAATCCTGGTGCAGCATGGGGAATATTAAAGGACAGTACTCTTTTATTTATTATTTTGATTCCTGTAATATCACTGATTGTTCTTATATTCATGTTGAAAAACAAGAACAGCTTTTTGCGTTTTTCATGTGCATTAATATTAGCCGGAGCCATAGGTAATTATATTGACAGGCTTATTCAAGGTAAGGTAACGGATTTTCTCTTGTTTTATATAGGTTCATATCCGTTCCCGATTTTTAACGTGGCGGATATTGCAATAACCTGTGGAACTATTCTACTTGCAATCTATTACATCTTCATATACAAGGAGCCTAAGAATTCTGAACCAAAGAAAAGCAGTACCGCTGAAAGAAAGCAGGAGGAAGCTGCTGTTACAGGGAAAGCAAGCGATAATAAGGTAACTGATAAGACAGTTATACATACTGATGACTTAGGTAAAAGTGAAAATATTGACACAACTGAAGTCAGTGTAAATGAGCAGATTGATACTAATGCTTTAAAGGAAAGTAAGAGTATCGATGCGGCTGAAGTCAAAAAAGAAGATTGTACTGATACGACTGAAGTGGATAGATGTTGAGGTATTGATTCAGCTAAAATATATAAGAAGAGCATGCTAAGACAGCCGATGCCGGTGCTAATAGCTCTTGAAGTAGATAAGAATTATGTTATTAAACCGGTTGTAATTGGTTAAAAGGTGTATAGCATAATCCATGCCGTTGAAAACATAACCATCGGTACTGCTGCAATTTGTAAGCTAGAGCTTTTGACGTAGCCCAATGCCTGTGAACACAATACTATTATTAAAGCTTATGATATGGTAGTTCAGGCAAAGAAGCAATAATAAGAAAAACAGTGAAAATTGATATAGGGTGATTTAATAATGATAAATGAGCATTTCATAATAGAAGAGAGCGATGCAGATAGGCGACTTGATGTGTGGCTGACCTCCAAGCTTACAGGAGACTTCTCAAGATCCTTTATCGCAAAGCTGATCGAGGATGGTAACTGCACGGTAGGAGGCAGGACGGTAAAGACCGGATATAAGCTAAAGCAGGGTGATAACATAGAGGTTAATATACCGGAGCCCAAGGTGCTGGATGTTAAGCCGGAACAGATCCCATTAGACATAATATATGAGGATAACGACATAATAGTTATAAACAAGCAGAGGGGCATGGTTGTACATCCAGCAGCAGGGAATTATTCCGGAACACTTGTAAATGCACTTCTTACTCACTGTGAGGGATCACTTTCTGATATAAACGGAGTTATAAGGCCGGGTATAGTACATCGTATTGATAAGGATACCTCTGGAGTACTTGTTATAGCAAAAAACAATGCAGCACATAGCTTTTTATCTGAAAAGCTTAAGGATCACGACATCCAAAGAGTTTATGTAGCAATTGCTGAAGGCGTAATACGTGAGGATAGCGGAAAGATTGATGCTCCTATCGGAAGGCACCCCGTAGATAGAAAAAAGATGGCCGTAAATGTAAAGAATGGAAGAAGAGCAGTTACTCATTTTAAGGTGCTGGAACGCTTTAGTGAAGTAACACTTATTGAGTGCAGACTTGAGACAGGCAGGACTCATCAGATCAGAGTACACATGTCATATATAGGTCATCCTCTTGTTGGTGACACTGTATATGGAAGAGCAAAACAGAAGTATGATATTGAGGGACAGGCTCTCCATGCCAGGCTGCTGGGCTTTGTGCATCCTACGACAAAGGAATATGTTGAATTTCAGGCGGAACCACCAAAGGAGTTCAACGACCTACTTGAAAAGCTTAGAGAAATATAGGGCCAAAGTACATATCTATGATAATATTTTGTAAATTTAGATCGAATTATTGATATACAAATTTAACATCAATTATCAGGGTAAGACCATCAGGCTACTTATTCTGGTCTCTGCACAAAAGCAGGTTACGGGTCAAAAATGATTATCAGGGTATGACCACAGCGCAATTTATTCTGATTATGTTTCCAAGCACCTGGCAAAGTGCTAGAATATGTTGTGTTTGATTTCTTACAGATAAGCTAAATTTCAAATGTGTTAAATGATAGAGCTAAAGGGGGACAATGAAAATGGAAGACCACAAGGTAAAGGTGACTGTGCTTGAAAGCGGATGTCCAAAATATAGTCCGGGAGATGAGATCTATTTTGAAGGTGCTTTTGTGAATAAAGAAAAGAGCGGTGCGCTCTGTATGGTGGCACTAAACGCAATCTATCCCTTTGTATATGCAGCTCGCCGAGGTGGGTCGGTGAAAGATGGACCGGTGCAGTGCCCAGATTGCAGCGAATGCGTAAAATTCCAAGTTGAACGTCTGGGATAATTCAAGCCTGACCACTTTCAACAGACAAATGTGTCTGAATAAAATTGGCTATATGTAAGTACAAGAAATTCCACAGAAACTGCAGAAGAGCCGAGGAATCAAGTTAGAAAAAGAGAACCCAATACGTTTGAGCATTGGGCTCTCAAGGGTAACCTTAATATTTGCGAATGATAAGATCCATATGAACCGAGCGGTTCGCGTACAGTTCGTGAGAGCATGGAGGCGAGGTTACTCTTTGCTACTCGACTGGGAGGTAGGTAACCAATTAATGGTAGGCCTTCTACACTATAAGTTTATTGACTGACACCAGTATTCCACGATATGCTGAAGCCCCATCCAGTAATACTGGCGTTTCCTCCAAGTCCGGTAATGGTGGTTGTAAAGAGTGTGCATCATCATCTTAACTTGCAGTGCTATCTGTCCAGTACATTGCTATTTTCAAAGAAGTTCACGATCTGATCTGATAGAGCGCATATTTTTTTACTGGCAGAAATTGAGTCCGGGTTATCCAGATCATTTTTGCTGACGAAATAACTGAGAGACTGTTTATTGTTCCTGCCAAATAGCTTAGAAAGTTGAAAATACAGTTCAGATAAACGATTCATGTCGTCGATGGTCAGAATATTAAGAGCTTCCTTAGAAATATAAGTACTATAGGACATTGTGTGAATTGCATCCGCAATTTCACTGTTATCTTCAAATTGGAGACTATAGAAACCGTTAAGAATATCTTCTCTGGTTATTAATTCTGTTCCTAAAGCATACTGCAAGAACTCACTCTTAGACATCTCGTTGTTTGCCATCTTCTCGAAATAAATCCCGTAAAAGTAACAAATATCACTTTGCCTGTCCAACCGGAGAACAATAGTGTTATTTGTACAGTCAGCATATACGCTGTTATTGTCTTTCAGTTTGGTACTAGAAAGTAGACAAAACAGGTTAAAAATAAGTAAGGCAGCTGCAATTATAGTGAAAAGCAATAACAGTAGTTTACTTCTGGTCAATGTTTTTCCCTCCATATTATTGTTTGGATTTTGGAGTAGTTAAGAAAGACTTGCATTTTTAGGCTGACTCATACTTTAGAGTATATTCTAAATAGCCCATTGGTATCACCTCTTACCCTTAACTCCCTATTATGTAATTACATAAAAGTAGTATAAATTAACATATAAGTTAATAATAGTTTTTATTCGAATGAAGTTCAAGGGAATCAATAGAATGCAACATGGAAATGTGGGTCTCTATCTAATTATATGTACATAAAGACTGTTTGTACGAATTGTAAGAAGCTTAGCAGTATGAGCAAGAAACGGCAGTGCCGTTTGTGGAGAAATATATTTTGCTTAAGCAAAATGTTACAATAGTGTAGTATTTCTGCAAAGCAGAAATCCATTAATATTTCCTGCTTCATAGGCGCATGCTGCCAAGCACATAGTTGGATAGGAGCACCTGCAATGCCCGTGAGAAGGGACTCCTAAACTGTACACTAAATATGCTATAGTTGAGCACTGTGGTCGGTGCTTGGAAACATAATCGGAATAAATGGCGCCGTCGGTTCTTCCCTGATAACTGATGCAAAAAGGCGCTAATATTTGTAAAGGTAAAATCCACTATGCCTTTTACCTTGAATTTGTAAGAGTAAAGTCCACATCACTGAAAAAGGGGGTAGAGTTTAGT
>JAEYRB010000064.1 GCA_023409735.1 Bacillota bacterium
AAGAATTCCAAGGTCTGAAATGTTGTCATATCGAAAAAAATGACATGATAACCGTTTACTCGAAGAGGTATACGAGTAACTGTTATCTTGTCATTTTGAATAAGTTTATGCTTCTTTATCAGTGTAGATATTACATTTTCTTATATTCTCTTCTTCGTGTGCTCGCAGATAGCTGGATTATGTTGTAATACAGAATATACAAATGTTATAATAGTTGAAGTTAATGAAAACAAAAAATTATTAACCTATTGTGAAATATCGTATTTTTCACAATAGATGATGAAAGTAAATAATTGATTCTGTAATAATTTTTTGAAAAATCAGAATTTTGGAGGTATATAATGCCGTATGCAGTTGTAGGTTACTTCGATAAATTTACTGATGAGAAGATCAAACTATTATGGACGGGCATGAAAGATGCTGGTGTCGATGATTATTTGATTCGTTCAGAGAATAATCCACATTTCAAATTTGCAATGTACAAAGATATAAGTGTAAATCATGTTGAACAGACACTCCATTCAATAACAAAAACCATAGAAAGGATACCCGTTCAATTTAAGACATATAGCTTTTATCCAAATGAAAAGCCGTTCATTTGCATTGATATTGCAGTGACGCATTTAATTCTGGACTTACAAGCTGAAATCAGGAACAAATGTGACCAATTTGGAACGTTATATGATAATAATTATTTTGACCAAGGTATTTGGAAACCAGATTGTCAATTAACTATTCATATTGAAAAGGATAAGCTAAAAAGGTCAATTGATTTTCTATCAAATATGGAATTACCAATTGACGGGATAGTAGAGCGAATTGGATTGATTGAATTTCATCCTGCAAAACAGTTATTTTCATATACGTTAAAGTGAATCACATTTATTATAATGAGAATAAGATATTGTTGAAAAGGAAATATAATACCTGATTGAAACGTTACCTAAAAATGATGGATATTGAGCTATTGGATGGGGAAAGAATTTTATATAAAAAACCTGGCTTGGTCTTCATTTGAATTATTTATTTTCTATTGCCTACTTGGCTTGGTAGCTCCTCATTTACGTAAATTGTTAGTGTACAAAATAAAGAATAGTATTATATTTATTATTTTTCGAAAGAGTTTTTCTTTAATCAAAAATTTACTACAAGCCCAATATGTTATAATACAGCTTATTAGTTGTATTATTTTAAGTATGTCTATGGATTATGATTGCCTGTAGTACTAGTTAGAAGAAAACACCTAAAAAATGTACCAAAAGAAGAAAGGCTAAGTAATAAAAATATGAATAAGAAGCTGAGAGCAGATATACTGCTTATTTTGATCACGATGATTTGGGGAGCATCGTTCCCCTTGATGAAGATAGTGCTCGCATACATACCCGCATATGCATATCTTACGCTGAGGTTCCTGCTTGCAGGAATAGTGCTGGCTGTTGTTTTTCACAGACGATTGGCTCGTCTCAGCTGGCGGGCTCTACTATATGGGTGCATTATAGGTCTGTTTATGTTTGGTGGAATGGCATTTCAGGTGGTAGGACTTTATACGACCACCGCATCAAACTCCGGCTTTATAACAGGCCTAAATGTTGTAATAGTACCTATGATAGCTGCGGTCCTTCTTAAGAAGAAACCGGACAGAGCTTCTCTCATAGGTGTATTGATGGCTTTTGCCGGCCTGTTTTTTCTGTCGGGAGGGCTTAGCTTCAGCTTCAATTCAGGAGATTTTCTGACATTTCTCTGTGCTATCTGCTGGGCTTTGCAGATCATTGCCATTGATAAGTTCACTGAGTCGGAAGACCCTGTGGTTCTAGCAGTTATACAGCTTTTTTTTGTCGGAATAGCAAGCTCTGCTTTTTGGATGATAGCAGATGTGGGTAAGCCACTGATCATTAATAAAACAGTGATCTTCATACTGCTTTTTACAGCTATGCTCGGCTCTGCTCTGGGGTTTGGGGGACAGACAATAGCACAGAAGTACACGACCCCGGCGCATACAGCACTGATATTTACAGCTGAGCCGGTCTTTGCGGCGATTTTTGCTATGGTGATACCAAATGCGGAGGGCGTTACTGAAATGCCTTCTTTGATAAAGGCTGTGGGTTGTCTGCTTATACTGTCAGGTATGCTGATATCAGAGATGAAGCTTGGACAGAAGAAGCCTGATTCAAATGTAACAGCCTCCATTGGCGTTGAACAGAGACTAAACTGATAGTTGTGAGCATCAAACAGATGAATCCTTTGTTTTTGTGCAATTTTTCAACTTTGGTGTACAAAATATTGCCTTAATTTACATAATAAATGCCATTATGGTGCTAAACATTGAATTGTTACATTAAATATTATCCCAAACTTAAAATTCTGCACAGCCGTCTGCACCAAACTTGAAATTTTGCTCATTTTTGTCATTAAATTTCTATTTTTTCAATAAATTCGCACCATACTTGAAATTTTGAACACCTTTGAACCTTTTTATGGGAGACGTCTCAAAATTGAAAAGATTCACAAAGGTATGACTGTTTGCATCTTTTATATTCATTTTATAAATACTTAAATGTTATAATTAATATAGCGTTTATTAGTAGTTATTATTCGTAATTCCATAGCGGCGTATGCTGCGAGTTAGGAGGTATCATGAGGCTTAGAATCATATATGGCCGTGCCGGAAGCGGAAAATCAACCTTCTGCCTGGATGAGATCAAGAAAGGACTTGACAGCGGAGAAAAACATCCACTTGTGTTGATTGTACCTGAACAGTTTTCTCTGCAGGCTGAAAAAAATCTTTCTGGAATCGACAGTACATCAGGTATATTCAGAGCGGAAGTCCTAAGCTTCAGACGAATGGCCTTCAGAGTTTTCAGCGAGGTGGGAGGCATATCGAGAAAGCATCTTGCTGCTGCAGGAAAGAGTATGCTGCTATTTCGTATACTTGACAAGGTCGGAGACCAGCTGAAAATGTTTTCCGGGTCAGTGGCCAGGAAGGGCTTCACCCAAACACTGTCAGATGCCATTACTGAATTCAAACGCTATGATATATCGCCGCAGCAGCTTATTGATGCGGCTGCCGCTTTGAAGGACGGCCTTCCTTTGAAGGATAAGCTATCTGACCTGTCACTTATTTATGAACAATTTGAAGAACTGCTGCATCAAAACTACATGGATGCTGATGATGATTTGGTGGAGCTTTATAATAAGCTCGATAAATCTACACAGTTTGATAACGCAGAAATATGGATAGATGAGTTCTCAGGCTTCACGCCACAGGAGTACAAGGTTATCACAAAGCTGCTAAGAAAGGCTGCTCGCGTAACTGTATGCCTGTGTACTGATTGTATATCCGACGAATCGGGAAATGCGGCTCCCATGATATTTGCACCTGTGCGCAAAACTGCTGCAAAGCTTTTACGGATGGCCAAATCAGAGGGAATACCGGTAGAAAGACCGGTAAGCCTCGACTTAATGGCGTTACCCGAAGGGCTACAGCAAAAAGGTGAACGGGGCTCGGAGCACTCGAGACTTTCATTTGCGAACTCAGATGGGACGGTAAGGCAGTATTGTGTAAGATTTTCTGCCTCTGAGGAGCTGGGACATCTGGAAAGAAACTTCTATAAATATCCGTGTGTAAAATATAAAAAATCCTCCGGCGATGTAGTGCTATGCTCAACCTCCGGCATATATTCTGAGGTTGAGGAGGTTGCCAGAGATATAATACGACTTTGCAGGGACGAGGGCTACAGGTATAGAGACATTGCTGTTACTATGAGAAACCCCGACAGCTATAGGGGTATTGTCAAAAGTGTTTTCATGAGATATAACATTCCTTTCTTTTTTGACGGAAAACGCAATGTTGACGGTAATCCTCTTGTTGTATTCATTTTGTCGGCACTTGATATATTTAAAAACAACTGGTCCTATGAGGCAGTATTTAGATATGCCAAGACAGGACTCACAGGCCTTGAAAGGGAAGAACTCGACCTGCTGGAAAATTACGTTCTGGCCAATGGCATAAGAGGAAATGCGTGGACGCGCAAAGAAGATTGGACATATCCTGTAGATCAATCATTTAAGAAAGACAGAGCTTCACAAGTTGACGACATCAGGCTTGTCAGAATCAATGCTGCCAGAAGAAGGCTTACGGCGCCTCTGACAGCCTTTAGGGAAAAGACAAAGGGCGGGGCCAGTGCCATGCAATTTTGTACTTCATTATTTGACCTGCTTTGCGAAACGGGAAATGATAAAAGGCTGGAAGAGCTTTCAGCCAGGTTTGCACGAGAAGGCAGGTTAGAAAAGGCAGATGAGTACAGGCAGGTCTGGAATATTACAATGGATGTGTTCTCGCAGATAGTTGAGGTGCTCGGTAATGAAGAAATGGGTACAGAACGGTTTTCTGAAATACTGGCAGCAGGCTTTGAAGGTCACAAGCTCGGACTTATCCCTCCTGCTATAGATCAGGTGCTTGCAGGCAGTATTGAAAGAGCAAGAAGCCACGATATTAAGGCAATGTATATACTTGGGGCGAATGAGGGCGTTCTTCCCGGGACAAAGGGCGATGAAGGACTTATTTCCGATATGGACAGAGACAGCCTTCAGACGTTTGGAATGGAGCTGGCAGGAAACTCAGCCAGCAGGTGCATGGAAGAAAGATTCATGGTATATATGGCTCTCGCAACTCCCTCCAGATATCTGTGGATCAGTTTTCCCACAGCTGATAGGGACGGCAGGGCACTGAGACCTTCAAGAGTTATTTCCGAGGTGAAGAGGATACTTCCTCATGTAGTTGAAAAGAATAATGCGGTGCAGCAGCAAGATGCAAATGCACCCCAGCCGGCTGCTCTTGAACCATCCTTTGATGAGCTTGCCTTACAGCTGAGAAAGCGTTATGATGGCGAAGAAATCCATGATGGTTGGAGATATATCTACAAGTGGTTTGTAAACAATGAAAAATGGCATGAAAAATGCTTAAAAATACTAAGTGCTCTTAGCTATACAAATCAGCCCGGAAAGCTTTCTCCGGATATTGCCGCCAGACTTTACGGAAGGCCCATTTTCACCAGTGTCTCCCGTATGGAGGCTTACACCTCATGTCCGTTTTCATATTACATAAAGTATGGGCTTAAGGCAAAGGAAAGAAAAATGTACAGATTTGATCCTGTAGATTCCGGCACATTCATGCACAGTATAATAGACAGCTTCTCAAGGCTGCTGGTCAAAAAGGGAATGAGCTGGCGTGGCCTTGATATAGGATGGTGCAGTGTGCAGATTTCAGAGCTTGTGGATGATGAGCTGGACAAAATGGAAGAAAGCATACTAAAAAGCAGTAAGCGTTATGTTTACCTTTCCGAAAGGCTTAAGAGGACTATTTTGAAGGCTGTTATGCTAATAAGCAAACACATCAGTTCAGGCAGCTTTGAACCATCAGGCTATGAGGTGGAATTCAGTGATGACGGCAGGTATCCGCCTATAGCTGTTGAGCTCCCATCAGGCGAGCTTGTAAAAATGACAGGCAGGATAGATAGAATCGATTCTATTGTGAATGAGGATGGTACATATCTGAGAATAATCGATTACAAGTCAGGAAACAAAGCCCTTAAGCTGGCAGACGTATATTATGGACTGCAGCTCCAGTTAGTTACATATCTGGACGCTGTTTTGGGGAATGAAAGCGAAGTATCAGGAAAAAGAGAGGCAGCTGGACGAACCGATGCAGATACTACAGACATAAATAAAAAAGCAGATGTGAGAAAGTCGCTGCCTGCAGGCGTGTTATATTTCAGGCTCGATGACCCATTAATACGGTGCGGCAGAGACAGTACTAATGAGGCTATTGAAAAAGCAATAATGAAGGAGCTTAGAATGAAGGGCCTCATACTGGCTGACGTAAAGCTGATAAGAGAAATGGACAGTCAGATAAATGGAGATTCACTTATCATTCCTGCAAGGGTGAATAAGGATGGCACACTGGGAAGATCCTCGGCAGCTACAGCAGATCAGTTTAATGTGCTAAGGGATTACGTTCGAAAGCTTCTGGTAGAAATAGGGAGCGGAATAATCAGTGGAAATGTGGCGATAAACCCATACAAGAAGCGTACAATGACAGCATGTACTTACTGCGGTTTCAGCTCTGTATGCCAGTTTGACACAGCTATCAGGGATAATAGATATAGATTAATGCCTGAGGTTAGTGAGGATGAACTTTGGAACAGTATGAGAGGCGAGAAGACTGCAGTTCCCGGCAGCATAGAAAGAGACGGAACTAAGTCCGGAATAAGCGACCGCTCCGGACAGGGAGGTGCAACTGATGGCGAATAAATGGACTAGTGAACAGCTTGATGCTATAACTCAGCGTGGCTGTAACCTTCTTGTGGCGGCTGCTGCAGGTGCAGGAAAAACTGCTGTGCTCGTAGAGAGGATAATAAGAAAGATAACTGATAGTGAGAAGCCTGTGGATATAGACAGACTCCTTGTGGTCACCTTCACTAACGCCGCTGCAACAGAGATGAGAGAGAGAATAGGAAATGCTTTAGCGGTGGCACTTGAAAAGGAACCAGCATCGGATAATCTTCAGAGGCAAATGGCTTTGCTGGACCGCTCAAGCATAATGACTATCCATTCCTTCTGCCTTGAGGTGGTGAGAGGTCATTTCCATTCCCTCGGATTGGATCCGGCCTTCCGCATTGCTGACGAAACTGAGAGCACATTAATGAAGCTTGAGATATTGGATAAGCTTTTTGAAGATAAATATGAGAATGAGTCTGAAGACAGCGCATTTTTCAAGCTTGTGGAAAGCTACGGAGGCGGCAGGGATGATAGTTCTCTCAGAGATACTGTACTTGCTCTGCATCGCTTCACCAGGAGCAGCCCATGGCCCGAGCAATGGCTTGCCGCCCAGGCAGAAGCTTACAGCCCTAGCGCTTCTGCCTGCCTGAGCAGCACCCCGTGGGCTCGTGTGCTGCTCAGCAGCGCGGCCGCCGAGTTGCAAGGCCTGTTGGCCTTGCTTGAAAAGACGGCCGCGCGGGCAAGCCGGGCGCAGGGCCTTGAGCCGTACTGCGGCGTCCTTGCAGATGATATGCAGCAGCTTCAAGGACTCCTGGAGATATGCACGAGAGCGTTAAGCGCATTTGATGAAATGGATAAAAGTTTGGTTGACATAAACAACGCAGACAGCAGAGACATCGAAGCTAACATGGAAAGTATTAATTCTGAAGACAAAGTAGATGGAGCGGACGGTGCAGGCGGCACATGTAGAGCAAGTGGCAAAGGCAGAATTAACGGTATAGCAATTGATTGGGATACAATACATGAAGCTTTTTCAGCGTATCAGCCGGCGAGACTTCCAAGATGTCAAAAGGATGCCGATCCTGAGGCTCAGGAGGATGTCAAGGGGATAAGAAGCTTCGTTAAGGATAAGGTGAAAAAGCTTTGTGAAGGCGGTTTTAATGAATCAGCCGAAGAGATAGAGGCTGATTTCAGAACGATCTATCCTTTGTTCAGATATCTGGCGGAATTAGTTAATGAATTTGACCAAAGCTTTTCACAAAAAAAGCAGGAGAAAGGTCTTGTGGACTTTAATGATCTTGAACATTATTGTCTCAGAATACTGATCAGGGACGGCATACCTACAGAGGCTGCAGAAGAGCTGAGAAAGAAGTATGAAGAAATATTGATTGACGAGTATCAGGATAGCAATCTGATTCAGGAACTCATTCTTGGAACCGTATCAGGGAACAAGGATGGTATACATAATGTATTTATGGTGGGCGATGTAAAACAAAGCATATATAGATTCAGGCAGGCAAAGCCCGAGCTTTTCCTGTCCAAATATGCAGCCTATCCGCGTGAAAAGGGTTTTGATTCGAGAGCTATAACTTTATATAAAAACTTTAGGAGCCGGGCTCAGGTAATTAATGGCGTGAACTTTATATTCAGGCAGATAATGTCTGAAATAGTTGGGGAGCTGGATTATACAGAGAAAGAGGCATTAAATCCCGGAGCTGTTTTTGAAGAACCCGAATTTAAATGTCAAACAGGGGGACCTATTGAGCTGAATATTATCGACACGACCTCGGAAAGAGAAGAAATCTTGCCCGGGGAATATGTGTTCAATGACGTATGTGAAGAAGGCTGTAGCTATAACATAAATGACGGAAATAATAAACAGCAACTAAACAAGCATGATATAAGCAAATTGAATGATGAGAATGAAAGCGACAAGCAGTATATAAAGCAGTGTGTGAGTGAGCCCAGAGCAGATAGACGGGATACAAGCAAGCTGAAAATGGATAAGCCCGAGAGCAGCACAGACAGCAGTGATGAGCCCGAAGAGGAAGCTATTGACAATATACAAACTGAAGCAAGAATTGTGGGAAAGAGGATCCAAAGCTTAACATCACATTCAGATAGCGGTCTGATGGTGTATGATAAAATATCCGACGGATACAGACATGCTCAGTATAAGGACATTGTGATACTCATGAGAGCAACAAAGGGCTGGGCAGATGCATTTACAGATGAACTCGCGGCTATGGGTATACCTGCTTATGCTGATGTAGGGCTTGGCTATTTCAGGACGGTAGAGGTAGAAACTATGCTATCTTTGCTTCAAATCATTGATAATCCAATGCAGGATATACCTATGCTGGCAGTACTTAGATCGCCTATATGTGGATTTTCAGCAGACGAGCTTGCAGAAATAAGACTGGCTGATAGAAACGTTTCTGTTTATGAGGCAATGAAGCTGCTGACTGGAATAAATATGCAGGATGACTGCGGTGACGGCTGCGACATGGGCGGCAGAGCTGACTCCGAAGGCAGCCACGAAGGCAGCCACGAAGACAGCTACGATGGCACCCACGAAGACGTCCACAACGGCAGCTACGAAGACAGCCACGAAGACGTCCACAACGACACCCACAACGGTAGCCACGAAGACAGCTATTGGGATACATTAAAGCAACAGTCCGGCAAAGACACAGACAGCTGGAAGTGCGATGAAAAGGTGTATGCGAGAAAGGACCAAAAGCAATATGGGAATGGTATAAACTTCAAAGACAGTGAAGATAATCTAGTCAATGTGAAGCGCAAAACTGCAGATTTTTTAAGAAAACTGTGGCAATGGAGGGATATAGCCGAATTTTTACCTACCGATGAGCTTGTATGGCAGCTGATGAATGAAACAGGTTATTACAGTTATGTGGGAGTATTGCCGGGAGGGCCTGAGCGACAAGCTAACCTGAGAATACTCTTTGAAAGAGCACGACAGTATGAGGAAACAAGCTATAAAGGACTATTCAATTTTATTAACTTCATAAACAAACTAAAGAGCAGCGGCGGGGATATGGGCAGTGCGAAGATATTAGGAGAAAATGATAATGTGGTCAGAATAATGAGTATTCACAAGAGTAAGGGACTCGAATTCCCCGTTGTGTTCGTTGCCGGGTGCGGCAAACGATTCAATCTTCGTGACCTTAATGAAAGTATATTGCTTCACCAGGATCTTGGCTTTGGTCCCGATGTTGTTGATCTTGAAAAAAGGACAATAACCTCATCGCTCCCTAAGTATGCAATTTCCCGGAAGCTTAGACTTGAAACGCTCTCAGAGGAAATGAGAATTCTCTATGTAGCATTTACAAGAGCTAAAGAAAAGCTGATATTGACAGGCTGTGTGGCAAACATAGAGAAAGCTTGTGCGAAATGGTGCAGAATAGCTGATACGCATGAGGAAAAGTTGTCTTATTATGATATGCAGCAGGCAGCGACCTATATGGATTGGCTGGGACCTGCAGTTGCCAGACATGAATCTGCACTGCATATAAGGATGGCAGCGGCTCCATGGGGTGATTTAAATACTATAAAAGATGACAGCTCACAATGGGAGGTCAGAATGTGGGGCAAGGGCGCTGCATTATTTGAAAAGGAAGCTGCTGCAGCAGACGAAAGTATACGTTATTGGTTAGCAGCTGTGGATGAACAGGACGAGGCACAATACAATGACAATGGCAGCTCAGTTAGTATTGGACGCGTTTCGGATGGTGCAAAAGGGGTTGGAAACAGTTTAAATCAATCAAAGCATGGTTCAAATGGTCTGGACAGTAGGGATGCCGATAGAAGCTTAGATAAGCTGGAGTGCGGTCCAAAAGGCTCAGAATGTGTAGATAACTACAGTAACGGAATAAATGAGCTAGAGTGCGGTTCAAATGGTTTGGACAGTAGGGATGCCGATAACGGTAATGAGTTAGGTAGTGTAGTAGGTACCACAGAAAGCAGTAAGCGTATTGGACACAGTTATGATAAAGTAAAATGCAGCGACTGTAGTTTGAAGGATAAAGCTGTCCGAGGTGTTTGCTATATAGATGGTTTAAAAAGCTGCCGAAATGATTCAGATGAGTCAGTTTCTTGCAACTGCGGCGCAAATCACACTCAAAAGGAGAGGGTCAACAAGGATGAACTGATAAGGCGGCTGGAGTGGCAGTATCCAGGAAAGAGGCTTACAGCTGTGCCGGCTAAGCTCTCTGTTTCTGAACTAAAAAGACGTTTTGCAGCAGAAAATGATGAGGAAGCAGAAGCACCGTTTACAAGACAGCTGGCAGAAAGACCGGCATTTATGGAGCAAGAGAAGGTAATAAGTGCTGCAGGCAAAGGAACTATAATGCATTTTGTTATGCAGCATTTGTATCTGGAAAGGCTAAAGGCTATAAAGAAAGTACAGGAATATGGCACACGGGAGGAGGGCCTATTATCAGCTGAGATTAGAAGCCAAATCAGAGAAATGGTTGATAATGAACAGCTTACAGAGCTTGAAGCCGGCACTGTCAAAATTACTGGTATTGTAAGGTTCTTCAACACTCATTTAGGTTTGCGTATGCTTATGTCAGAGGTAAACAGAGAGACAGCATTTAATATACAGATTAAGTGTAGTGAAATATATAAGGAGCTTTCAGTCGGGCCTTTTGACAATGAGGTGATGCTGCTCCAGGGGGTCATAGATTGTTGGTTTAGATCCGATGATGGACTTGTGCTGCTTGATTATAAAACTGATTATGTACCAAAAGATGGTGCAGAGATCATAAGGGAACGCTACAGAGTACAGTTGGATTACTATACTAGAGCTCTTGAAAAAATAACAGGGGAAAGAGTAAAGGAAAGATACCTGTACTTGTTTTATACAGGTGAACTCATCAGCTGCTAAGATGGAGTTACTATAATTGAGGGTAATGAATTCTGTTTCTTAAAATAACACAAGGAACAGAGACATGATCAAATGAATCAATCAGCTTCCTGAACGGTAATATATGGAGCATGGTAACAGAAAAACGCTTTTATACAAAGCACCAACACACGAATCTATACAAAGCACCAACATTCACGGAATTGAATTGGAAGTAATGAATGAATCAGATACCGACATTGGTTTTGCCCGAAAATTATAGTCCTTTATAGATGTTGTTCTATTGCCGCAAAAGTGATCTCTACGTGTGTATGCACTGTTACCTGATAGATGTACCTCATCGCCATAGCCAAGAATGTAATTAATACACGGGCTATTGTTATCTGTGCTGACTGATTCACATCCTAAATGGGTATTATCAATGAACTGGACATCTTCAATTAGAATATTCCCTTTAATAATCATGCAGAAAGCCGTACATTTGTGTGTCATTGCTGTGCAGGAATTCAACTTTGGGACGCTTCTTCCAAAATAACAGGCAATTTTGTGCAAAATTTCAACTTTGGTGCATTGTTATCAACGAATTTATGGATAAATCACACAAATGTGTTTCGATATATTGAAATTCATCAACAAAACATCCAAATTATGTTAAAAATTTGCACCCTACTTGAAATTCTGCACATTTTTACCCATTTTTCTCAAAAGGTGTTCCAAACTTGAAAAAATGCACAAATTTTATGGACTACTTGCTTTTGTTCATGGAATACTTACCATAATTCACCACATATACTGTAATATATCAATGAAATTATTCCATAACCGAAGATTTTTTGCTATCAAATGTGTTATAACGAAGCATAAAATGCACGTCCACGTTGAAACACAGCTAAGGGAAATTAATTCTTCTACAGCCGAAGATTTTTTGTAAACCAATGTATTTCAGCGGTGCTAAAGCTGTTACATTCCTTATCTAACGTAAAGTAGCGAGAATTGTTTAACTGAAAATTATATAAAACAATATAACATATGTGCTATAGGTAGGCTCAAGCTGTCACATGCCTTGCTAAAACACATTAACATGATAGAATTTTTATATTAGAGTGAACCGCCCTCTTTTTCACGACAATATATGAGTGAAGGGAGAATATGAAATGGATAGGGCAGAATTTGAAAAACTACTTAATGCAGAAGGCAGCTCAATATATTCCTTTTGCAGGTATCTGACAAATGACAACTCTATTGCAGAGGACCTGTTTCAGGATTCAATGCTGAAGGCATATGAACTCAGAGATCAAATCAGTACAAATAATAATCCCAAGGCTTACATACTTGGTATTGCAGTAAATGTTTATAAAAACAGGAAGCGAAAAGAGTATAAGCGCAGGCAGCTAGTACCTGAAATCAGTTATGACCAGGATGTGTTGGACATAACGGATACAGAAGCCCAGGGAGACGAGGCCCTTCTCAAAAAGGAGGAGCTTGAAAGCCTTGGAGATGTACTGAGTAAGCTGGATGATAAATATAGACTAGCGATAATCCTCTTTTATTATAATCAGCTTGAAATTGCTGAAATATCAAGGATATTGGGCATCCCCAAGGGAACTGTCAAATCAAGGCTTCATAAGGGGAGAAAGCTTATTAGACAAGGCTTATTAGACAAGGCCTAGCAGACAAGGCTTATTAGACAAGGCTTAACAGACAAAGCTTAACAGATAAGGTTTAGCAGACAAGGCTTAAAGTGAAAGGAAGTGCTGATCATGAAGAATAACCACAGTGATAAAAGGATAGATGTGTTAATCATGAAGAATTACAGCGATAAAAAGATAGGTAGTATGCTTGCTGAATACTATACGGAAGAACAGGTGCCCCATAGAGTTATGCAGGCGATTTCAGAGGGAATGGATAAGATTGACGAGGCCCAGAAGAACGGGGCTGTCAACAACTATATGGATAAGATTGAAGAGGCTCAGAAGAACAGAGCTGTCAATAACTATATGGATAAGATTGACGAGGCTCAGAAGAACGGAGCTGTCAATAATTATATGGATAAGATTGAAGAGGCTCAGAAGAACAGGGCTGTCAATAACTATATGGATAAGATTGACGAGGCCCAGAAGAGCGGGGCTGTCAATAAAGATAAGGTAAGCGTCAGAAATTTTGAGCACAGCTCAGCAGGCAAGAACATCAGAAGATCCTCAGTAAGAGCTGTATTAGCTTTAGCTGCTGCAGCACTTTTGATTTTTACTGCACTGCAGATGGGCCCTGTCCGTGCAGCTGTGGAAAAGCTGTTTGCTTTTATACCGGGAGTTGGCATGGTTGAGGAGGAAAAGAACAGTGTTATGCTTTATCTTGACGGCAGAAGTTTGACTAATGAGAATGAGTATATATCCCTCTGCTTGGACAATGCCTATGTGACTGACGACGGAGTTCAGATAAACTACAAGCTGTCACTTCTTGGAGTACCTATGGACGAAGCGGACAGCCTTCTTGCAAAGGAGAAGAACGAAGCTGCATACACCGATTTTTTGAAGAAGTACAATCTCACAGACTATATTACCATTAAGAAAAATGAAAATGTCATAAGTATAAAGCCTAATGTCAAGCTTAATGTAAATGGTACTGCTGTGGAAGAAACCTCAGGTGCTGTTGCAGGAGGCTCTGTGGATATGTCGGGCTTTAATTTCTACAAGCTGGATACGACTGCCATTGACCCATCAACAGAGCTTTCAATTCAATGCGGTGATTTAGAAATAAGCTTCCATGTCAAAGACTATGAAACATACTCTTCTATAGATGAGGTCGGTTCAACCCAATGCCTTAACAATGTTGTGATCACTGCTGTGCCGCGTTGGAGCGATAAGAAGCTCAAGGTTGATATTTACACAAATAACGGGAGCATATTTGACGGCATCAGCGGCTATGGCTACTATCTGTACAATAGAGAAACCGAGAGCTGTGATGAGAAGGCACAGCCCTATGTGATAATTGACGATCTGTTTTTACCATTAGCTCCAATGAGCGGCTTTGATGGCACGACTCTGGAATTTGACCTTACGGGTGTGGAGATAACAGAAGAAATGAAGAAAAAGGCTGTTTTACACATACCATCAGTCTCTCTGTACAATTACGAGGAAAGATCTGTGCCTGTTTCAATTAAAAAGGACAAAATGCTCAATGAAATCAATAAGGAGCTGCAGTTTGAAGGAGGTACGCTTACTGTTGTTTCAGCTGAGCGTGTGGCAGACTATGTTGACGGGAAACAGATCGGCCTGGATGAAAGCAACACATTGAAGCTTACATTGAAATTTAAACCAAATGAAAGCGGTGTGTCCCTTGATAGCTTCGGTGGAATATATTACAACTCTGACAATGGCTTCTCATGGGAAACAGACCGGCAAAATAACCAAATTTATGTATATATTAATTATGATAAGCCCTACTATAAAATTAAAACGCTGAAATTTGTTAATCCCGTCTATATTTATTATGATGAATATGAATTAACATTAAGGTAAAACACGAATTAAGTGAAAAATAGCTGTCATGTTGGAACAATTTTATAGGTTATTGTGTCTATCTTAACGAATAATAGTTAATGACGAAAGAGATGTGATTCTTGGATGAACAAAAGAAAAAGGACTGCTGTAATGCTTGCCGCAATATCATTTATTCTGTTAATATTCCTACAGGGCTGCTCAAGCACGAAGCTTGGAAGCAGTGGTGAGAACAAGGGCGGCCAGCCTGCCTCTGATGTAAAGCAGAATACGCAGGAAAATGACCAGAAGGATAATGCAGGGCAAGGCAATGGAACTGGAGAGAACGCTGAAGCCGAAGAGAATGATGGAGCCGGAAAGAACAATGGAGCCGGAGAAGCGAATGTGACAGAACCGACACAGCCGGAAGCAGAGCCTGAACCAATTGACTACAACGTAGTTAAGCCTAATGAAACAGGACGCATAATGATCGTGATGTTTCACAATTTTATAGAGGAATACACAGGCGGCGATAAGGAATATACAACCACTTTTGATGAATTTGAGAAGCTCCTTGATACGTTATATACCTCTGGGTACAGACTTATAAGCCTCAGCGACTATTTAAGCGGAAATATCGATACGCCTGCGGGCTGTATACCAATTGTTTTTACCTTTGACGATGGAACGGCAGGACAGTTTAGCATGATAGAGGAAAATGGAAAGCTTGTGGCAAATCCACGCTCAGCTGTGGGGATCATTGAAAAATTTAATGAGACTCATCCGGATTTCGGCGTTGAAGGTACCTTCTATGTTAATCTGGGAAATCAAACCTTTGGAAGTACCGGAACCTTGCAGGAAAGGCTTCAATATTTGACTGATAAAGGCTTTGAGATTGGAAACCACACCTACAGTCATATGAGTATGAAGAAGATCAAGACCTCCGATGAAATGCAGAAGGAGCTGGGAATGAATCAGAAAAAGATGCTGGAGCTGATACCAGGCTATCAATTTAATACGTTCTCACTTCCATACGGAGCACCCTCTGCAAATTTGGTAGAGTATATAAAAAAAGGCGAGTATGAAAGAACTGCATATGAACATGCGGCTATAATGGAGGTGGGTTGGGATCCTGCCACATCGCCTTTTAGTACCGGATTTAATCCCATGTCGACCCATAGAGTAAGGTCGACAGGTATTACAAATGTTGATTGCGACCTTGCATGGTGGCTTGAAAACCAGAGCAAAAAGAGCCAGTATGTGAGTGATGGAGATCCGTCGACAGTGGCTGTACCTGAAACAAGCGCTGATAAGGTGAATAAGGATGCGCTTGGCGACAGAAAGCTTGTAACGTACTAGAAAGAAGCACGAAAAACAGTGACAAGGCCGGATCATATTGATAAAAACTTCGAAAAACACTGATAAAGCTCCTGTGAGAGGTATTTGTTTTATGATATATGAGATAGAAGCTTCGGCTTAGCAGCGATTCCTTCAAATCTACTTTTGCCATTCTTCCTGTGCTGATAATATTCGTACACCCACTATACTGCCGCATCTAAATCTGGAATGCATTAATAAAAGCCCCCAGAGAACCAAAGGGGATTTTATTATTGATGTATGATTATTCTTTGGTGGAGGCCAGTGATTTCCAGACTAGAGCTGCGATTATACCGCCAACCAGCGGGGCTACTATAAAGACCCATACATTTGCTAGAGCGTCACCGCCCAGCATGAGTGCAGGACCAAAGGACCGGGCTGGGTTAACGCTGGTACCGGTGAAATAGATGCCGAACAGATGCACCAAAGTCAGAGATCCACCGATCACCAAGCCAGCGACTTTACTGTACTCAATCTTGCTGGTTGCACCCAAAACAGCAAGCACAAACACGAAAGTGAGTATGATCTCCAAAATCAAGGATTTGACGATGCTGCCCTCAAAAAGGCCATTGCAACCTAAGCCCTTGTCAGTGCCAATCAGAGCCATCAGCACGGCAGCTCCAGCAGTGGCGCCTAAGAACTGGGCTACCACATAGCCTATGAAATTCTTGGTGCTTATTCCTTTATTGATCCAAACTGCGATGGAAACTGCAGGATTAATGTGGCAACCAGAGATGTTGCCCATGGAATACGCCATAGCAATGATTACGCCGCCGAATGCAAGGGCCGTGAGCAGATAGGCTGCATTCGCCTCCGCTGTACAACCGGTCACAGCTGCCACGCCGCAGGCAAACAAAACTAGAACGAAAGTGCCGATAAACTCTGCAATATACTTTTTCATGAAATGATACTCCTTTCGTTTTACTTTCCATAGGAAAATTTCGACTGATTCTAGCCGTTTCTATTTTATATTATATTTAATAGATCTAAAAAAACGCGCTGGCGGTTGTATTATTCCCGGGCGTAGGATCGCAATACATGAACAATAATTTTTACATATGAGTTGGTTAAATATATCCATTACTATAAAAACAATAAAATAAATTGCAAACTAAAAGGACTGGATCCTATAAAATACCGAATCCAGTCCAGTAAAGTTGCTTAAGCAAATATTGTTCAATCAAACCACTGTATTTAATATATTGTGCGGTTGAATTATTTAACTAGGCTGCATATGCTGATATATAGTCAGTTATTACGTTTGATATTAATGCGTGTCCGGCTTCATTGGGATGTATTCCGTCCTCACAGAACAGACTTTGATAATTTCTGCTCTGCAGGAAAGCATTCCTTATATCAATCAGCGGGACATTCTTCGCAGCAGCAAGTTTCATAACGGCAATATTGTACATTTCATGCCATCTGTATATGTGTTCCACATCACCCAGCCATTTTAGAATATTATCGGCATTCAGCCCTCTTGATACCCATGCAAAATATCTGACAGCATTGAGCGGGGGCAGGGAAAAGAGCACTGGGGTACTGCCACTTGAACTTATACTGTCGATAATACTTGAATAGGTCTTTTCAAATACATCTATAGGTGTTCTGGGCATATGTTCATCATCGGGTCTTTCTGAAATTGCTTTCCAATCAAAGTCGCAATCATTACCGCCAAATTCAAGAGCTGTATATCTATATTTTGAAAGATCTGACGAATGCTTTTCTATTATTTTAACGCCTGCGCCTACAGTGCAGCCAAATTTAGCATAGTTATCTATAAGTAAGCCGCTTTTTACACCTAATATATTTGCGAAGCTGTTCTTGAGAAATATGTACTTACCTCGCAGCGTATCAAACACAACTCCTTTAAAAATTGAATCTCCAAAAGCACAAATTTGTTCAATCATACTTTCACCTTCCCATATAGTAAACTCGATATATATTATACCAATAAATAACAAATTTAAAGCAATTAATAAAATTTTTCTAATTTAAAGTATTACTCCTAATCCAAAGCAACAATTTTTGATTAATAACACCAAAGTAATATGCCCTAAGCAGTAATCAAAGTTAATAAACAGGATGAAATAATCAAGCCAACAACTCAATCGCAGCAGTTAAAAATAGTATAATATAATTTAAAATACAATATAATATAATAATAATTATTATATTATATGATAAAAGTAATGTCAATATGCTATTTTTGATATGCTTATGGTTGTTTGCAATATTGCTTATTGCATAGTAAAATACTGAGTATAATTGATGGTGTAAAGGTAATTAGTGCTGTCGAACTCAACATACTTGCCGGTTGATGACTTTGTTATCTGCTTAACATGTATCTTGAGCAAGAAAAATTTATAATTCTATAAACTGAAGCATTTAAAAAAGAAGGGATATTGAAAAGATGGAAGAACTTCAGCAGCTGAAAGAAAGCCTCCTTAAGGAGCGCCCTGTACCATGGAATGAATTTCCCGATATTGCCCTGTATATGGATCAGGTCATATCATATATGGAAAGGCAGCTTATAAAATTTGATGATGGTGGTCAGCTTACATCTGCTATGGTTAATAACTATATTAAGGACAAGCTGCTGCCAAGAGCAGATGGTAAGAAGTACAACCGTGAGCATTTGGCGGGTCTGACGGAAATATGCTTGCTTAAGCAGGTGCTGTCCGTGCGTGATACTGGACTTTTGATGAGCCAGGAAAATTACAGTGAGGAACCTGAGGGCTTTTATACAAAGCTGAGGGGTATTTTAGATGAAGCGCTTAAAAATACAGCAGAATGCATTAACCTTGACTGGAGCGCAGAGGAACTGTCCGATATGGCTCTGAGACTTGCAATTACCGGTTATTGCGAAAAGCTTGCATGTGAAAGACTTCTTGATATAATCAGAATAAAGTTGAAGCCTGAAGAGCAGGATAAGCCTGAAAAGAAAATAGAGAAAAAAGCAGATAAAAAGGCTGGAAAGAAGGCAGAAAGGTGAGCTGAGAAGAAGGCCGAGAATGCTTTACCATTTGCAGTGAGGGAGGAAGCACTTGAAAATAGGTTTTAATCATTCACTTATTAAAAATTTAATCTCCGACCTTGATTTTGTGCTTCTACAGGATCAGGAGGGCAATTACCTGTTGGACAGGCCTATATCAGTATTGGCTAAAAACGCTTTCGGAGCGCATGAAGTAGTGGAACTTGTTGATGGTGATTATCTTTCAGCAGACCAGCTTGCGGTTAGGTTTGAAGAGAGTAAGAGAATACTTTCCGAAAGTAAAAAACGAAATCAGTTTATTTGGCAGATCATAGTGTTTAATGGAATCGCAGATGCGGACAAACTGGAGGCAATTAAAAGGGGAAGCTTTCTTGATGCCGGAGGCGGCAAATCCATCGAGTCTATTGTAGTTGAGCTTTCTTCGGGAAAAGCAGTGAAGCTTTTTTCTGAAAAACCTAAAGCAGCCCGAATATTCAGATCTGTTGAAAAAGCCTTGAATGAAGCCGGTAATGGCAGCCCGGACAGTGATGCTATTGTTGAAATGGCAATACGTAAGCAAGATGAATACAAAGTTGAAATAAAGGCTAAGACCCCTATTGTAACGTATATACTCATAGCAATAAATGTACTGGTATTTGCGGGAATTTATGTTTACTCCACTTTGTCCGGTAAAACCTATAACGAGCTTATAATAGGTCTGGGAGCAAAGGTGAATATTTATATCATCGCAGGTGAGTATTGGAGACTTGTGACCCCAATATTCCTGCATGGCGGAATAGTACATCTTCTGGTAAATTGCTATTCATTATATGCCCTTGGTACTACAGCTGAAAGGCTGCTTGGCAGGAAGAAATACATTTGGGTGTACTTTGCTGCAGGGGTAATCGGCAATATATTCAGCTTTGCTTTCTCACAAAGCGCAGGAGTTGGTGCTTCGGGTGCAATATTCGGACTTCTTGGTGCGATGCTGTACCTTGGTATGGAACGGCCTGCATTTTTTAAGGCAAGCTTTGCACGCGGTATTATTACCACAATAGTTATTAATCTTGCGTATGGCTTCAGTAATGCAGGAATTGATAATTTTGCTCATATGGGCGGACTTTTAGGTGGCTTTCTGGCATCAGGTATAGTAGGAACGAGAATAAAAAAACGCTGGTATTTTAATAGGTATATATATATTGCATTAGCTGCTGCCGTAGCTGTCTCAGGTCTTGCTCTGGGGCTTGGCAATATTGAAAATAATGCGATACTGAAATATAACAGGATGGTGGATTCCTATAACGAGCAAAACTGGAGCAAGGTTGAACTTACAGGAGAGGAAATATTAGAGCTTGACCTGAAAAATGACGATCTTGTTGTATCTACTCTATGGCTGCTTTCATACTCGGAGGCTGTTGAGGGAAAGACCGAGGAAGCACTTGAGCATGCTAGGGAACTGGCACAGCTTGACCCTGCAAAGGGACATTATATGCTTGGTATTATTTATTATGATTCACAGCAATTAGAGCTTGCAAAAAGTGAACTTGAAAGTGCAAAAAAGGCAGGAATGACCGACGAGTATATTGATGGACTTCTTGAGGAAATTGAGAGTAAAAATATTTCATAAGTGTTAATTATGCTATAGAATGTATTATAGCTTTAAATAATCAGCAGGTCAGGATTATTAGCTTCATAGTGACATGCATGATTTCAGCATTATGGTAAAACTCATTTTGAGGGTTACATGAGGCTTTATTTATATAATTAGAATCAGGGCCTTCAAACCATATAAAGTGTGTTAGAACAAATATCAGTTGAGGTGATAACATGGAGCACAACGAGATTTATGTTATTTATGGAAGTAAGCCGGCAATGATGATCAGGGAACTGCTGGAGACTATGGACCCTGCGAAGGAACTTAGAAAGGATGCGTTTATTGGTATTAAGCCAAATCTTGTGGTTGCAAAGCCATCCTCTTCAGGTGCTACGACCACTCCACAGCTGGTCAGCGGTGTCATAGAATATTTTAAGTCCCGAGGCTATAACAGACTTGTTATTCTGGAAGGCTCGTGGGTAGGAGAGCACACCTCGGATGCCTTTAGAATATGTGGGTATGAAGAAATATCAAAAAAGTACGGCGTGCCGCTTATAGACCTTCAGAAGGACGGCAGTAAAAGCATTGGCGTAGGAGACATGAAGCTTAGTGTATGCAGCAGTGTTGAAAAGGTTGATTATTTAATTAATATGCCGGTTCTGAAGGGCCACTGTCAGACTAACATGACATGTGCACTGAAGAATATGAAGGGCTGTATTCCAAATTCTGAAAAGAGGAGATTCCATACCATGGGATTGCATAAGCCTATAGCATATCTCAATAAGGCTATTAAGCAGGATCTTGTAATAGTTGATGGTTTATGTGGAGATCTGGATTTCGAGGAGGGCGGCAATCCAGTACCCATGAACAGACTGATGGCCGGAACAGATCCTGTGCTGATGGATGCATATGCAGCGCAGCTTTTGGGCTTCTCTCTTGAGGAGGTGCCTTATATACAGATTGCCGAAGGTTTAGGTGTGGGAAATAGTGATCTAAGCCGTGCAAATATCAGGGAGCTTAATAAGGATGAGGGGACAGCACAGAAAGCCCCATCGAGGAAAGCTCAGTATCTGGCACGGTATATAAATGCCGATTGCGCATGCTCAGCCTGTTACGGCAGCCTCATACATGCGCTGGCAAGGCTTGATGAAAGAGGCGAGCTGCGAGGACTAAAAACAAAGCTTTACATAGGGCAGGGCTTTAGAAATAAAAAAAGTGATGGCATTGGAGTGGGAATTTGTACATCAGGTGCAGATCGATGCATTAAGGGCTGTCCGCCTACTGCGCGTGACATTTTAGATTACCTTTATAATAATGCGTTATAACTATGAACCAATTACGTTGTAAGGAGATAAGTCTATGCGAATATTACATACCTCTGACTGGCATCTTGGCAGAAGTCTTGAACAAATAAGCCGAATTGATGAGCAGAGGGAGTTTGTGGAATTCCTTTGCCGTATGGCTGATGATGAAAAAATTGATCTTGTACTTATAGCAGGAGACATTTACGATACATACAATCCATCTGCAGCTGCAGAGGAGCTTTTTTATGAAGCAGTGGAAGGGCTTTGTGATGAAGGGCGAAGAGCAGTAGTCGTTATAGCAGGCAATCATGACAATCCTGAAAGGCTTTGTGCTCCAAGTCCATTGGCCTCAAAGAATGGCATTATTCTTCTGGGCTATCCCGGAAGTGATGCGGGCGAAAAAATGCGCTCCGGTGAAGTCGATAAAGTGCAGCTGGCGGCTTCAGGACCGGGATGGCTTGAGCTTCACATTCCTGCTTGCAGCTATAATGCAGTTGTCGTCACAATGCCATATCCATCAGAGTCACGCCTTGAAGAGGTGCTGACGACTGAGGCAGATGAAGCACTCCTTCAAAAGGCGTATTCGGAAAAAATAGGACATATTATCTCAACGCTCTCAGACAAATTCAGAACTGATACGGTAAATCTCATTGCTGCGCATATGTTTATGCTTGGAGGAAGCACCTCTGATTCAGAAAGGACACTTCAAGTAGGCGGAGCCTTGACCGTTGACCCTAAGGTAATGCCCGAAACAGCGCATTATGCTGCATTGGGGCATTTACACAGGCCGCAGGAGATCAAGGGCGGAGGCTGTCCCATATATTATGCCGGTTCACCGCTTGCTTACAGCTTTTCAGAGGCAAACTACAGTAAGGCTGTGTATATTGTTGATGCAGTCCCCGGAGAGAAAGCGAACGTAGCTCCGGTATATATTGACTGCGGGAAGCCTCTTCGCAGATGGATTGCCGATAAGGGTATAGGCCAGGCTATAGAGTGGTGTAAGGAAGGCAGAGACGCTAATGCGTGGATCGACCTTGAAATAGCAACGGACAGAGCGTTTACCAGCGACGAGCAGAAGCTTCTGAGGAGTCTTAACCCCGGTATCATAAATATACGCCCGAAAATGATAGGCGGCAGTAATACTCTGTTTAATGCTCAGAGCAGGGAAGGACGCAAGATCGACGAGCTTTTCAGCGATTTTTATAAATACAGGACAGGTACGGAGATTCCAAAGGAGCTCATGGAAGCATTCCTTGAGGTAGTTAACAGCGAGGAAGAGGAAATCTCGATTGGGGAGGTAGAGGCAGATGAGACCGAAGCTTCTTGAAATTGAAGGACTGCAAAGTTTTACAGAAAAACAGAGAATAGATTTTGAAGCTCTCAGGGAAAATGGGCTGTTTGGAATTTTCGGTCCTACAGGAAGCGGTAAATCAACAATTCTTGATGCTATTACCTTTGCACTTTATGGGCGTGTAAAGCGTGCTGAAGGCGGTACTCAGGGAATAATCAATTCTGGCTGTAATATTGTAAGGGTTGCTTTCACCTTTGATCTTCTTATTAATGGAAAGAGAAATACATACAGAGTAGAGAGAACATCCCAAAGGAAAAAGAATTCGCCTAATGCTTGCGAGCCTAAGATAGCAAGGCTCATTCAGATCACAGATATGGGGGAAATACCACTTTGTGACAAGGCTATGGAGGTGACAGGCTACATAAAAGAGCTGCTGGGACTTAATAACGAAGACTTCACCAGAGCAGTAGTCTTGCCGCAGAACAGCTTTCAGGAATTTCTCATGCTGGATAACAAGAGCAGACGCGGCATGTTGGAACGTATTTTTTACTTGGAGGAATACGGAAAGGAACTGCAGGATAAGCTGAGCCGAAGGCTGGCAAGATTAAAGAGCAGCCTTGATATTCTTTCGGGACAGCTTATGGGTTATGCGGATGCTTCTGATGAAGCTCTTGAGGAAGCATCAAAAGCACTGGGAGAGGCTAAAGCCAAAAAGGACGCTGCAGAGAAGAAACTAAAGCTATTGGAAATAAAATTTAATGAGGCCAGGGAGATATGGGGCCTTGTCGCGGAGCTTGAGGTCTTTATTTCCAAGGAAAAGCAGCAGTTGGAGAAAACAGAAGCTATTGCGGAGAAGAGGCTTAAGCTGGAAAAAGCAATAAAAGCCAACAGCCTAATAGACCAGCTTCGCAAAAGCAAGGAATTGGAGGATAAGCTGGTACAGACAGACTTGCAGCTTACGGAGGTTGTATCTTCTATTCCTGATGCTTCCGAAAAACTACGTGCAGCCAGGCTTGAGATGGATGCACTGAAAAAAGAATCACTTACTGAGCAGCCAAGATTGGTCGGCGTTAAGACGAGACTTATGGATGCTCTTGAAATAAAGAAGGAGCTTAAGGCTATTGATATAAAGCTCATGGAGCTGAACAATGTGATTGACGGCATTAAGCTGGACATCACTAATAAGGATGGTAAGCTGCAATCTGAAAATGTAGTATTATTGGAACTGGCTAAAAGAATTGAAGAAACAAAAGTAAAAATGGAACCCCTGAGGACTGAGCCTATGTATAGGCAAAAGATACAGGAGGGTGCAGCTCTGGAAAATGAAAAACTTGCAGCTAAAAGTTCAATAAGCGAACTGATAGCGAAAAAATCCTCAATTACCGATGTAATAAAAAATACCGAAGCTAAGAGGATAGATAAGGAAGCAGAAATAAATGGGCTGCTGAAGGACAGGACTGTATTAAATGAGGAAATAGATAAACACCAGACAGCAAAGCCGGGTGATAGGAATACAATAATTAAGTCTATTGACAGAATACATTATGCAAAAAGTGTATATGAGGTCCTTAAGCTAAGAGCAGATGAATTGAATCAATTGACGTTAAGACTTGATAATCATAAAAAGAATCTTGCCGAAGCAGAAAAGAATGCAAAGCTGCTGGAAACAGAGAAGAACAAGGCTTACCTTACTCTTGAAAAATGCCGGACAGAGCTGGATGCGGCCGTTTCTATAAGAGACAGAAACGCAGCATTGAATTTGTCCAGGAACCTGAAGGACGGAGAACCATGTCCTGTATGCGGCTCATTAGACCACCCGGTGCTTGCCACATTCGAAGTGCGCGGGGAGCTATCACAGCTGGAACAGCAGATCGAAAAGGTAAAAAAAGAGCAGGCGGCTGCAGAAGATATCTGTAAAGTAGCTGAAAGAGCAGCAATGGCAGGCGAAGAACATGTAAAAAGTCTAGGTCAGCAAATATTGTCAGCAGAAAAAGAGCTTGGTGCAAAGACACAGGAATATGAGACGGAAAAGGCGAGACTGCCGGAAAAGTTAAGAGGTATGGAGCTCGAACAGGTCGGCCTTGAGATATCAAATTATGAGAAGCTTTACGATAAAAAGCTTGAGAGCATTGATATATGGGAAACAGGACTAAACAAATATAAGGAGAGCCTACAGGAACTTAACAATAAAATTGCTGCAGAACAGCTGATTGAAGCAGGTTACATAGCTGAGCTGAAGATAAGCCGTGAGAGTGCCTTGCAGCTTGAAAATGAAATATCACAGGTGCAGAAACGGTTGGAGGCATTGGAAAAAGATCATACTGCTTTTCTTAAAAGATATGAAATTGAAAGCGCTGATGCTGAGTTGAAGAGACTTGCCGATAATGACAACAAGCTTCACCTGCTGCAGAAGGATACAGAACGACTTCAAATAGAACATGAGGGAAAAAGAAAACAAGTTGAAAAGCTGAAGGAAGAACTGCAAGGAAGGAAAACAGAGCTTTTGCAGAAGGAAGCCGAGTTTAAGGGGATCGAAGCACAGACAAAGGACAAGAAGGCAAAGCTTGACGCTTTGGCTGATGGTATTGATATTGAGGCTGAGATCAGGAATATTGATAAAAAGCTAGAACAATATGGTACCCTTGAGCAGCAATATCAGGAAAACTGCTCTATGCTTGAAAAGCAGTATAATGCGTTGATCAGCAGAAGAGCATTGCTTGAAAATCAAAGCACTATATATCATGATGATCTTGCAAGCATCAGTACTATACTTATTGAGGCTATCAGGGCAAATGGCTTTAACAGCGAGAAAGAAGTAGAGGAGTCTATTATTCCGCCGGAGCTTTGCAGTGAATTGAAGACTGAGATAGACAGCTTTGATATGGCATCAAACAATATAAGGGCGCAAAAGGAACTGCTGCAGAAAAAACTTGGAAGCAGGAGCATAACTGAAGAAGAATGGCTGCATGTATCAGCGGAATATACTCAAATGGCTGAACTTAAGGAGGAGAGTGTATCCATCTTCAGTATCTCAAAAAGTGTTTTTGATAATATCAACAAAAAGCATGATAAATGGGTGGAGCTAAACAGCATCTATACTCAGCTTAGCCATAAGCTTGGCATGCTTGAGCAGATACAGAAGCTATTGAAGGCTGAGCACAGAAAGGACAATAGCTTTATAGACTATATTGCTGAGGAACGGCTGCGTTATATTGCAGCAAGGGCATCGGAGACACTGGAGCAGATAACGAAATACAGGTACGGTCTGGAGCTGGATATTGAAGCAGGGTTTATTGTTGTAGACAATACAAATGGAGGTGTACATCGTATGGTTACGTCACTTTCAGGCGGTGAGACCTTCCTTACTTCACTGGCATTGGCTCTGGCCCTTTCAGAACAGATACAGCTCAAAGGACAAAGCCCGCTGGAGTTCTTCTTCCTTGATGAAGGCTTCGGCACACTGGATCAGGAGCTTCTTGATACCGTAATAGATGCGCTTGAACGTTTAAGCAATAGTGAACGCGTGATAGGGCTTATAAGCCATGTGCCGGAACTGAAATGCAGAATCAGCAGAAGGCTTGTTGTTGAGCCTCCGGCATTTGAGAACGGGGGAAGCAGAGTCAGGCTTGAAAGAGCCTGATTAAAGTGCCCACCATCTTGTTGATTTGATTAACAAATCATCATATAAGAGCTTTCTGGTTGGTAAATCCTTTGATTCTATACTGAAAATAGTGGCCATGGTATCAGAAGATAAAATGGCGGTGTTTATACTTGCGACTCGTATGGCTGGTTGACAATGAGAGAAAAGCAAGTAAGAACAATACAGAAAGTAAGGAGAACGCAGCAGACGTGATGAATGCGAAACAATGATAAATGTTTATTTTCAATACTTTAAGACATTAATCAATCTGCTGCTAATGATAACAATGAAAACGATCATGATCGTTGATGATGACGAATATATAGGAAATATGCTGGAGGAAGCACTTACCAAGGAGGGTATGTGCATTTGCCGTGCCTATTCCGGTACAGAAGCCCTTCTGTTATTGGCATCCAGGAAGCCGGACCTTATCCTGCTTGATTTGATGCTTCCGGGGCTGAGCGGCGAAGAGGTCCTGCCAAAGCTTAAGGGTATTCCGGTTATTGTAGTGAGTGCTAAAGCCGCAGTAAGTGATAAGGTTCAATTGCTTCTGGGCGGGGCAGTTGATTATATGACAAAGCCGTTTAATATGGATGAGCTGCTAGCAAGGATCACCGTACAGCTTCGTTCTGATGCTCCTATTGGCAATTCGGAAATATTGACTTTTGATGACCTGCGGATGGATACAACTGCTCATAGCATCAGTGTCGGTGGTATTTCCGTTAAGCTTACAAAAACCGAATTCGCCATTCTCCGGCAGCTGATGTTAAATCCGTCACAAGTGCTTACAAAATCGCATCTTCTGGATGAAACGCCATAGAATTTTCTCTTAATAGTATAATGTTTGCAAATGCAACCATATTATTATATAATTACTATTGTGGATATTTCTATTTTCACAATAGGCCTTTGCCATAATGGTATAAGGTCATTATTACAGATGGGGGAGGATAAAATGGCTACTCAAAAAAAGAATGACGCAGCAAAGGCAATAAAAGCGGCAGATACTATTAAAGAAGTTGCAGGACAGGATGCAAAGCAGAATGTAAAGCAGCCTAAGGCGACAAAAACGACTGTTAAAAAGGTGCCGACTGATATCGATGTTAAGAGGAAAGCAGTTAAGCTTGTTGTTGCGCATCTTAAGAAGAAGATTCCTCAGAATGAATTTATAGGTATGGATAATATTACTAATTGGATCAAGGACATTGAAGCACTACTTGAGAAGGAAGACTTCATTATGGCAGAATATATTGAGATGCGCCGCAATCTTAATGATGTTATAGAACGTACAGTTGATGGCGAGCTAAGATTTAAATTACGGGACTCGTGGTATAGTTTGGGTAAAGCGCTTGATAAGAAAGTCAAGCAGAAATAAATCCAAAGCTGCGTGAACCCGGTAAAACGGGTTTTTTTATTTTCGGAAAATAAAAAGGCTATGTGATATTATACTATCGCACATGGCCTTTTTTATAGTGTTGACTAAATCGCTACAGCTTTTATTGTTCACGCAGCAATGTGCTGAACAGTTATTGGTATCTTCACCTGCAACCTTCGACAAAAAGCCTTCCGTTTTCTATTGCAGCTTTTACGCTTTCTGCTGCCGGCCCACCCGGCAGGCTGCGCCCTGATACACACTTTTCCAGACTTATTTCTTCATAAACGTCCTGTTCGATCTTATCGGAGAAGCTCTTAAACTCATCCATTGAAAGGTCTTCGATGGCTTTGCTGTTGTTTATACAGTACAAAACCATTTTTCCTATTATCTCATGAGCACTTCTGAAGGGTATCCCCTTCTTCACAAGGTAGTCAGCTACATCGGTAGCATTGGTGAAGCCACCCTGTGCTGCCCTACGCATGCTGTCCTTTTTTATCTTCATTGTGGAGAGCATCTTTGTAAATACCGGCAGACACATCTTTACAGTATCAACAGCGTTAAATATAGCTTCCTTGTCCTCCTGCATATCCTTGTTGTATGCAAGCGGAAGCGATTTCATAACTGTCAGAAGAGACATAAGACTGCCATAGGCTCTTCCTGTTTTGCCTCTGACAAGCTCTGCTACGTCGGGGTTCTTTTTTTGAGGCATAATGCTGCTTCCTGTGCTGAATGCATCTGACATTTCTACAAATGAAAACTCGCCTGATGACCACAACACCATTTCTTCGCTGAAGCGGCTCATATGCATCATGATCATTGAAATGCAGTATGCCAGCTCTATAACAAAATCCCTGTCACTAACTCCATCAAGACTATTCTCTGTTATTGCAGAAAAACCAAGCTGATCTGCTACGAATTGCCTGTCAAGAGCGTATGTTGTGCCAGCAAGAGCTCCTGATCCCAACGGCATTACGTCCATACGCTTATAGCAGTCATCCAGCCGTCCTATGTCACGCCTGAACATCTGAAAATACGCCATCAGGTGATGAGCAAGCGTTATTGGCTGTGCTCTTTGAAGATGGGTATAGCCGGGCATTATGGTATCAAGATGCTGCGAAGACATTCCAAGAAGTGTCTCCATAAGGCTCATGACCATTTTTTTTATGGCATTAGTCTCAACCTTAAGGTACATGCGAATGTCAAGAGCCACCTGATCGTTACGGCTCCTGCCGGTATGAAGTCTCTTGCCGGTAGCACCTATGCGCTCCGTCAATATCTTCTCAATGTTCATATGGATATCTTCCGCATCGATCTCGAAATGCACTAGGCCATTTTCAATATCACTTAGTATTTCTCCAAGAGTTTTACAGATAAGCTCCGCATCCTCCACGGGAATAATGCCGCACTTGCCAAGCATTCCGGCGTGGGCAATGCTTCCTTCAATATCCTGCTTGTATAGCCTTGCATCAAAGCTTATTGATGAATTAAAATCGTCTACAGCTTTATCTGTACTGGCGGCAAACCTGCCTCCCCAAAGTTTCATATCATTACCCCTTTGCTTTCAGCTTACTGTGTTCAGCAATCTCATTTTTTGCGACTATTCTGGTATTGATAATAGTGAGCTGCTGTACAATGACGAAAACCGAAGTTACATTTACAAGAGCAATCTAGTTTAGCTCAGGTAAGTCGAAACTCGTAAAAATGTTTAAATATAAGTTGAGCATTTTTCCTCCAACATCGACTTACTGATCTTCGCTCTGACTAGATATCTCTAAGCTGAATTACACTTATTGGTTTTCTTACGTTGCACAACAGCTCATTCAGATTAGGCACCAGAATAGTCGCCATTTCATAAGCTGCTTTATACTATTACGCTTTTCCCTGTTGCTTTTTCATCATTTGGGCTCTTACCTTGATGGGTAGTCCAAACAGGTTTATGAAGCCCTCTGAATCCTTTTGGTTATATACCTCATCCTTTTCAAAGGTAGCAATATTTTCATCGTACAGAGAATATGGAGACTTAGCTCCTGCAGGCATACAGTTGCCTTTGTAGAGCTTCATGCGAACAGTACCGGTAACATTCTGCTGAGTGTTGTCAACAAATGCCGAAAGAGCTTCCCTGAGCGGAGTATACCATTGTCCGAAATATACCAACTCAGCAAATCTTTGAGCTACCAGATCCTTATAGTGGATAGTATCCCTGTCAAGGCAAAGAAGCTCAAGCTCTCTGTGAGCTGCGTAAAGTATTGTTCCGCCCGGTGTCTCGTAGACGCCTCTTGACTTCATTCCAACGAGCCTGTTTTCAACCATGTCTGCAATGCCGATTCCATTTGCGCCGCCTAATTTGTTAAGCTCTTCGATGAGCTGTATCGGAGCTAATTCTACCCCGTTGATTTTCTTAGGTATACCCTTGTCAAAATATATTTCAACATAGGATGGCTTATCCGGTGCCTTTTCAGGAGATACCATGAGCTTTAAAAGTTTCTCATACTGTGGCTCGTTCCATGGGTCCTCAAGGTCCTGACCTTCGTGGCTCAAATGCCAAAGATTCCTGTCCATGCTGTAGTTATCCTTCTTTGTTACAGGTACAGGTATATTTCTTGCCTCCGCATAATCAATTTCTTCTTCTCTGGACTTTATGTCCCAAATTCTCCATGGAGCAATGATCTTAAGATGTGGTGCAAGCGCCTTTACTGTCAGCTCAAATCTGACCTGGTCGTTTCCCTTTCCGGTACAGCCATGGCATATAGCGACAGCGCCCTCTTTTTCTGCAATTTCTACGATTCTCTTGGCAATTACCGGCCTTGCAAAGGAGGTGCCAAGCAGATACTTGCCTTCATAAACTGCGTTAGCCTTTACAGTCGGGTATATAAAATCAGTAATGAATTCTTCTCTCAGGTCTTCTATGTAAATTTTGCTGGCTCCTGTCTTTATAGCCTTCTCTTTAAGCGGAGCAAGCTCATCACCTTGTCCGACGTCGCCTGCGACTGCGATAACCTCATAATCGTAGTTTTCCTTAAGCCATGGTATAATAATAGAGGTATCAAGACCGCCTGAATATGCAAGTACTACTTTTTCCTTCCGACTCATATGAATTCCTCCACTACTATGCTAAAATATTGACAAGTACTATTTTACTCAATCTGGTTCGATTATACAACAAAGTGCATAAATATGCAATGATAATTATAAATATTCAAAATTTTCAACCGGAACAGTAATAAAGGCACAATATTTAAACCAGAGGTAACTTTGCATGATCATCATGGGGATCGATCCGGGGTTTGCAATCACAGGGTTCGGTATAGTAAAATACGAAGGGAACAAATTTTCGCCCATCGAATACGGCGCAGTCACGACCAGGGCCGGGGAGCCTTTTGCTCAAAGGCTTCTCACGATCGACAGGGAGATATCGTTCATCATTGAGAGGTTTAACCCTGATGCGATCTCCGTGGAGGAGCTGTTTTTCAATAAGAACATCAAAACGGCTATAATGGCGGCGCATGGCAGAGGGATCGCGCTCGCTGCCGGAGCCAGATCGGGCAAGCCGGTATTCGAATATACGCCGCTTCAGGTCAAGCAGGCCGTAGTCGGCTACGGAAGAGCTGAGAAGGCGCAGGTCCAGCAGATGGTGAAAGCGATATTGAATCTGCCCGAGATACCGAAGCCGGACGACGTCGCGGATGCATTGGCTATAGCCGTTTGCCACGGCCATTCCAGCAAGTTGTCGGCGCTGGGCTTCATGGGAGGAAAGTAAAGGGAGGGTCAAAATGTACGCGTACATAAAAGGCAGGCTTGAAGCGAAGGGCAATGATTATATTGTAATTGAAGCCGACGGGGTCGGATACAGGATAAATACCTCGCTTTCAACAATCGAGGCGGCTGGGCAGACCGGAAACGAGTTCAAGGCGTTCACACACCTGTATGTCAGGGAGGACATAATGTGTCTTTACGGTTTTGCGACGCAGGAAGAGCTCGGTATGTTCGAACTGCTGCTGACCGTGTCTGGAGTCGGGCCAAAGGCTGCGCTGGCGCTGCTTTCTGCGGTCTCACCGTCCAAATTCGGCCTTGCCGTCATCACAGATGACACCAAAACGCTGACAAGAGCCCAGGGAGTCGGTGCAAAGCTGGCCCAGAGGATAATTCTCGAACTCAAGGACAAGATCAAGAAAGAGCAGCTCGCAATGGCTTCCGGCACAGGATTCGACAAGGCGGAAATGCCAAAGGAAGGCTCGAGGATATCCGAAGCGGTCAGCGCGCTCATGGTACTTGGTTACTCGCCTGCCGAGGCGAGCAAGGCCGTAGCTTCGGTATATTCGGATGAGCTCGATCTCGAGACTATCATCAGGAATTCACTCAAAGGCTTGATGAGATAAGGCGGGTATAAGCAAGACAAGGGTGAGAAGATCGAGTAAGGAAGAGAAGATCGAGTAAGGGCGAGAAGATCGAGTAAGGGCGAGAAGATCGAGTAAGGGCGAGAAGATCGGGTAAGGGCGAGAAGATCGGGTAAGGAAGGGCGAGGCGAGAGCGGATAAAGAGATATCTGCAGTCAGTCAAGCCCATAGGTATGTAGCGATTCCGAGAGAACTGACCGCCCTAATAGGCACAAAATGGCCGGCTTGAGCCCGGCAGCGGATGACAAAGCATGTTGAGGAGCGAAACGGGGGAAGTACGTATGGAAGAGGAAAGGCTTATCGAGAGGAACGCCGTCGTTGAAGACATTGATGAGACAAGTCTGAGACCCAGGAGATTCAACGAATATATAGGGCAGACCAAGGTAAAGGAAAATCTCAATATTTTCATAGAGGCTGCCAAAAGGCGCAAGGAAGCATTGGACCACGTCCTGCTTTACGGCCCTCCCGGTCTTGGAAAAACAACGCTTGCAGGCATCATTGCGTCCGAGCTTGGCGTGAATCTTCGCATAACCTCGGGACCTGCCATAGAAAAGCCCGGAGATCTCGCGGCAATACTTACGAACCTCGGAAGCTATGATGTGCTTTTTATAGATGAAATACACAGGCTTAACAGAAGCGTCGAAGAAATACTTTACCCAGCTATGGAAGACTACGCGCTTGACATCATCATCGGGAAAGGCCCAAGCGCGCGCTCGATCAGGCTCGACCTGCCCAAGTTCACGCTTGTTGGCGCCACGACGAGGGCCGGACTGCTGACATCTCCGTTAAGAGACCGCTTCGGAGTCATAAACCGCCTCGAGATGTACAATAACGATGAATTGGCGCTTATAGTAAAGCGCTCGGCGGGAATACTGAACATAGAGATCGAGGATAAGGGTGCAATAGAAATTGCAAAACGGTCGAGGGGAACGCCAAGGATAGCCAACAGGCTGCTGAAGAGAGTGCGCGACTTTGCGCAGGTCAAGGCGGCCGGAGTAATAGATTCGGATGTCGCGGATATGGCACTCGATGCGCTCGAGATAGACGCCATCGGCCTTGACAATACCGATAGGGTTATGCTGACCAGCATAATCGAGAAATTCGGAGGAGGCCCTGTCGGGTTGG
>JAEYRB010000023.1 GCA_023409735.1 Bacillota bacterium
ACAGGCTCAGCACCGGCCTCGGAAAAGAACGGCAAATCAATCATAGTGTTCAGCAATGATCTTGATAAGACCATTGCCTCATTTATAATCGCTAACGGGGCAGCTGCAATGGGAAGAAAGGTTACTATGTTTTTCACCTTCTGGGGTCTTAACATATTGAGGAAGCCGGGTATAAAGGGTGTAAAGAAGGATTTCATGGGAAAGATGTTTGGACGAATGATGCCAAAGGGCTCCGGCAAACTCTCACTTTCAAAGCTCAACATGGCCGGTACAGGTCCCAAGCTCATCAGGCACCTTATGAAAAAAAAGAATATTGCCTCACTTGAGGAGCTGATAGCACAAGCACAAAGAAACGGTGTTGAGTTTGTTGCCTGCAATATGTCTATGGACATAATGGGCATTAAAAAAGAGGAGCTGATAGATGGAGTGACCATAGGCGGCGTGGCATCCTTCCTTGGTTCTGCAGAGGAATCTGACATGAGCCTTTTCATTTAGGCAGCTGCATTGCTGGAGATTATGAGTCTTTTCATTTATACTTCTGCAGTTCAGTCTTGAAGTAATTTAGCGGTACAATATATAGTGATCAGTAGTGGGGCTGTAACTTCAGTATACTGAACATACAGGCCACACTAATAAGGAACCATTCTCTGTAAAACATTAAATGTATATAAAAGGAGTTAAATGTAACAAATGCACTAACTGCAGGAAACTACCGCAGTATATTTTACTGCAGAAATAAAATGAAACATAATAAATGCTCCCATTAATGGCGTTGACCGAAGGTCTACAGCAAAAAGTCGAGAGGGGCTCGATGCCCCCGAGACTTTTATTTAGGGATTTATAGTGATAAAATGATACATAATTCTATCAGATGGCAATATTCAATATGGAGGAAACAATGCAGTATAACGAGAAGTATGAACAAAAAGCCGAAATGCTTAAGGTTCTTTCGCACCCATGCAGGCTTTGTATTGTAAAAGGACTGATTAATAATGAATGCAATGTAACAACTATGCAGGAATGCCTGGGACTGCCTCAGTCTACTGTTTCTCAGCATCTGGCCAAGCTCAAGGCGGCCGGAATCATAAAGGGTGAACGTAAAGGACTTGAAATAAAGTATGTAGTAGTTAATCAGGAAGCTGCTGATATAGTAAAGCTGTTATTCGGAGATGACTAATAAGCTGCTGATATATTATAGTATATGGTAAAAATTCGCTTTGTTGGAACACAATTAGCATCAATAAAGTTTATCTACAATCTATAAATTTTCAGTGAATTTGGTCATATTCATGCAAAAATATACAATTTGGGATACAGGCCATTTTGCTATGTGGTCAAAAGTATTGCCACGGTAATAACCAGGCTGATAATTAAGGAAATTGAATTCATAAAGCCTGCCGTTGCGCCATCCCCGCCACATGCATCGGTAAAATAAGGTGCTAAAGATGACATAGGCCCTGCAAGACATAATACAGCTATCCGTTTGGTCTCCGCTGAAAGGAAAGGAGGCAGGCATAATACTGCCGCTCCTGCAATGCAGATCAAAAAGCGGATACCAAATATTTTTAGAGAATCAATAAGATATTCTTTTTTAAGCTTAATTTCTACCATCATGCCAATCATAAGCATAGCCAAAAAGGTATTTGCTGAACTAATTGTCCCTGCGATGTCCAAAATTGGTTTTGGCGTTGGTATCTTTAAGATCAGCAGTATTGCTAATACTAAGAAGGTGTCAAAGATAACCGACGAAAAGAGATTCCTTGCAATAAACCGAACCGTTCCTTTTTCATTCTTACCGGTTTTCAGAATATACGATGTAATTACATATGAACCACAGGTACAAAGCAGTGAATTGCCCATATCGAACATACAGGTGCTCATGACCCCTGAAGAACCCATAAAGGATTGAACAATAGCCAGAGTAAAGATACCTATGTTGAAGCCCTGTGAATTAAGCATATACAGAGCTTTTTTGTTGTCAGGCTGTTTTTTTGAAGCAAGGTAACCTGCAAATAAAAGAATAAGGTTGATTATAAATGCAGCAGCTGTCAATAAAACAGAATCAGCCTTAAAGCCGCTGTAGGAAAAATTGCAGATTATAGCCGCAGGAAGAGTAATCTTTAGCACAATTATAGAAATAATCTTATAATCAGAGGCCTTAAAAACGCCGAAGTGCTTCAGGAAATATCCCAAAAGTATTATCAATATCAATGCTGCAACCTTCAGCAATATCTGCTCCATAACAAATGTCCCCAGTGCCGCTGCAATTTAGGTCTATAAAAATGCATAGCAAAAAATAATTATTTTTTTGACTACATTGTCAAAATATTTAGTGTTTGGTTTGACTGTTTAGTCAAGTAATAATTATAATACTTTATTCACCTGCAAGATACAGTAAATATAGTCAATCGATACAGAAGAATCGGCATCTTTTGAGTCAAATTAGCCTAAGATTTTAATATCATGGCAGAGTGGAATTATTATTTTTTAGAATGGAATTGTTTAGACTATAAATATATAGTAAGACAAAACAGCTGCAGCCAGTGATCCAATCAAATCTGATAGCATATCAAAGTCAGTATCCCTTAAACCCTTCTGCATTTTTTGCCTGTTCCTTGAATCACTCATAAACTCTATCAACTCGTAAATAGTACCATAAAAAACACCCAGCAGCAGAATATAGAAGGCTTGAAACACCTTTGAGCCTCCATATTCAAAGATATTTGATAAGAAGAAATAAAAGAATATTGCAAATGAAAATGACCCTATTACATGTTGTATTCTATCAAATTTTTTTGTGCTGTAATAAAGTCCTTTGTAATACCCGAAAAATGAATCCATTAATAGAGATGCTATAATAAATATATAGGCTATATTGGGTATTTTAAACTTAAAGATATAAGATACAATAAAAGTCAACCATAAAAACGCAATTGATGCTATCGCTGATTTCTTTGCAATCTTATCTCTTTTAGCAGAAAATTTTGGCAGCAAGAGCAGCTCAATGATAGTAAATAGAATTAAAGATGCTAAAACAACCCAGTCCATTTGAATTCTCAATCCCCTCAGTCTTGCAGCGTTTTCAGTTAACAGCATGATCACCGCGTACAAATTACTGTTTCATCCATTACTACGCGTATCCTATCAGTTACTAAGTAATTAATTCTAGTATTGCATTTAAGGCTGCTAATTATTACTGTTACTGCCTTGTCTATTAACCTATGGAAATTATCGACTAAAGGATTATTGAATTAAAATAAGGAATTATCCATTTAATATGGAAGTTCTAGGTTATATAAGCTTTTGATCATTCAGAAAAAAGTCCTTCCATGGGTCGACGCTCATAATTCTACGTAATGCATCTGACATATCAACACCATCTGGTGAAACATCATTAAGCTCATCCCAGGCAATTGGCATTGACACCTTAGCGCCCTTCCTCGCTCTTAAGGAATAGGGAGCAATACTTGTGGCGCCTCTTGTATTGCGGATCCAGTCAATAAATATTTTATCCGTCCGCTTAGCCTTCCTGACGTTGCTTGTGTATCGATCAGGCCATTTCTGCTCCATAACCTCAGCCACACGGCGTGCAAAATTACGAAACACGTCCCATGAAGCAACAGTCGTAAACGGGACAACAACATGATAGCCCTTGCCACCGCTGGTTTTCAAATATGAATTAAGCGAAAGCTCGGCAAGAATGCTTTTCAGGTCCTTCACTCCTTGACGCACCCTGCCAAGGTCCATGCCTTCATCGGGGTCAAGGTCAAAAACCATTACATCAGGTTTATCAAGCTTATCTATACGGCTTCCCCAAATGTGAAATTCAAGCGTTCCCATCTGTGCTTCAGTTATCAGCCCAAGCGCGTTCTCAATATAAAAGTAGTTCTCTTTTTCCCCGCCATCAGTAGGAACAGCTATTGTTACAACGCCCTTAGTATCAGGGCCGGAATGCTTTTTGTAGAAACAGGTCTGTGATACTCCTTTAGGGCAGCGAACAATACTCAGAATCCTGTGCGAAGTGTAAGGGAGCATATGTTGTGAAACCTTTTCATAATATCTGATCACATCTTCTTTAGTGGTTTGTGTGTCATCAAACAGAACCTTATCCGGGTGAGTTACCCTGACACCTGCTATTGTCAGGTCACTTTTGCCAGTTTTAGGTGATCTCCCCGCTATGTTGTCTGCAGGTATATCAATAGACGGTACATTAGCTGTGGTATCAGTATCTGTTTTTTCTGCTTTATCGGCTTTATCAACCTTTTCAGTTTCTCTTGTTTTGTCTGTCTTATTCGTTTGTTCTACTTTATTCACATTCTTTATTAATTTCGCTTTTTTTGTTTTTTCTATTTTATCCTCGTTTTCCCTATTGTCTCCTTTATTCGCTTGTTCAACTTTAGCGGTTTCCTCTTTTTCTGGTGCTTTCTCCACTTCCCCTGCTTCATGCACTTTATCTGCCATTCCCGCTTTCACTACCCTATCCCAATTATCTGCTATGTCTGCTTCTTCTGCTTCTTGCGCTATCTCTTCTTCCTGTTCTTCCTCTTTATCTGCAATTTCCATTTTTACATCCTTCGGGCTTTTATCTGTCCGCAAACCTTTGTAACTGGCCTGCCTTAGTAAATTTTCTTTTGTTAATTCCGCGAACTTAACTTCTGCTACCATGCTTGGCTCTACCCAGGTAAACCTTTCATTTGATTTTGCCTTTGGAACAGCTTTAAATGGGGAATACGGACTTTGTATAGCCCTTAACTCCTTCTCCAGTCTTTTTGCCTCCGCTTCACTAAAGCCTGTTCCTGTACGGCCAACATATACGAGGTCATCCCCTTCATACGCTCCGAGCAGCAGTGAGCTAAGTCCACTTGTTTTTTTATCCGAAAGCGTGTAACCTCCGATAACAAACTCCTGCCGCTTATCGCACTTAAGCTTGATCCAGTCCCCGTTTCTGGTCCCGCTGTAAACAGACTCGACTTTTTTACCTACTATCCCTTCCATTCCAAGCTTACAGGCCGCCGCAAAGCTTTCCTTCCCATTACCTATGACATGGCGACTGTACCATAAATTATTAGGAGCTTCCTTCATCAATGCCTCAAGGGCTTCCTTTCTTTTAATAAGGGATTGTCCTCGGAGATCCTTGCCTTCCAGTGCCAACAGGTCAAAAACAATATAGGTAAGCCTCTGTTCCCCCGGGCTCTTCATGTAATTCTGAAGTGCCTGAAAATCAGTCTTTCCCTTATCGTCCGTAACCGTCATTTCACCGTCAAGGATCATTGCTCTTCCATTTGCCCAATCAGCGAGAGAGGCTGCTATGCTCCGAAACCGCCCAGTATAATCGTTGCCGTTTCTCGTTATCAGCTGGACGCTGCTGCCTTCAATATATGCAAGAATTCTGTAGCCGTCATACTTCATTTCATAAAGCCAATTTTCACCGTTTGGTACCGTTTTAGCAAGCTTCGCAAGTTGAATCTCTGCCGAGCTAAAGGGATTTTTCATATTTCTGTCATCGCTCCCTTTCTCTATCTCCTCCATTGTGCGACCGGTTCTGACGCTTGTTATGAATTCACCAATTCCATCTGTAGTCTTTACGTACTCATCTCTTTCCTTGAGTAAAAGCCAATTATCCTTCTCCTCGTCAGCTTTCTTCTTAAGTCTGACTAAAGCCCATTTACCTTTGAGACGCCTTCCATTGAGAACAAATTTTATTGCTCCCTTACTAAGGCTTTCCTCAACACTCCCCAGGGGCTCCCAAAAGCCTTCGTCCCAGAGCATAACCACGCCCCCGCCATATTCCCCCTTTGGAATAGTCCCTTCAAAATTTCTATATTCAAGAGGGTGATCCTCAACCTGTATCGCAAGCCGTTTATCCCGGGTATTATAGGAAGGCCCCTTTGGTACTGCCCAACTCAAAAGAACACCTCTATGTTCAAGTCGAAAATCATAATGGTCTTTACGGGCCAGGTGGTGCTGCACCACAAATCTCAAGCCCTCCGATGACTCAGTTGTTTCGCCTTCCGGTTCAATTGTCTTTTCAAAATTTCTTTTACGGTTGTAGTCAGCAAGCTCGGTCATGAATTTCACACCGGTACCCTTTCCTTCTTAGCATTTTCAACACTGGCTCTGAGTGCCTCCATAAGGTCGATGACTACACTGGTTCCTGCTTGCTCAGCGGCAACGACCTCCTTGCCGGAAATTTTGTTCTCAATAAGCTCTTTTAATTTGGACTGATATTCATCCTTATATTTTGATGCATCGAAGGGCGTATCCATAGAATTGATAAGGACTTTAGCCATATTAAGCTCCTGCTCGGACACACCCGGCTTATTATATTGCTTTTGCAGTTCCTTAACGTCGTCCGCATAGAACATGGTAGAAATAAGAATACCATCCTCACGTGGAATGATAGCCATGAGCGTATCCTTCGTTCCCATGACGGTTTTCCCTATGGCTATTTTCTGCTCAGCCATCAATGCGGCGCGCAGCAATTCGAAGGCTTTTTCACCGCCTGTTTCCGGTACAGCCTGATAGGTCTTATCATAGAAGACTGGTGAGATTTGGTTCAGCTGTGCAAAATGCAGTATCTGAATGGATTTTTCTTTTTCTGTCTTGATTTTTTCAATTTCTTCATCGGTTATAACAACATATTTATCGTTGTCGTATTCAAAGCCTTTTACAATATCCTCTGAACCAAGCTCTTTGCCGCAGTGGGCGCAGGTCTTCTTATATCTGACCCGACTATTGTCTTCCTTGTGAAGCTGATTAAAATGGATGTCGTTGTCCTGGGTTGCCGTGAACATTGCTATTGGAATTGCAACCATGCCGAATGTAATGACAGATTTACGTGATACCATAATGAAACACCTCCTGCGCTAGTGTTTCCATTGATCAATTTTCTTAATCATGTACAGCTCCTGAGAACCAAATTATAGCAGCTTAGTTAGATATGGTCAATTTTTTGTCAATATTTTCTGGAATAACTTGACCATTTAACAAGCAACTGGTATTCTGATTAAAACTAAGGGGACGGTGTCCGAGTAGATGAAATACGCTGTGGTTTCAACGACGATGTAGAATCTTTTATGACTTACAACAAATCAGTTATTGTAAATCAGGAGGTCACCAATGATACTTGTTAATAAAAATACAAAGTTAAAGAATGTAGCTAATATAGTGAATGAAAGCTCCCCCAGCTTCTCCGGTATCGTAAGTCAGGAATGCAAAGGAAAGCTTGGGGTCAATGACATTGAGATACCGACTATTGCCATTGCCGAATCCTATGCAGTCGGAAGCTTTGCATTCCTTGGTAAATATAAAACTAATGAAACTTTGTAAGTTTAAAGGATTTTTTAGAAAATAGTTTATTTGATCACCTAAGGAAAAACGGCTATGATTGCTTTGAGTTCTCAATTGAAAGTGAATGCATACGTGAAAGTATTCTTGAACTATTTAAGGATAAATCGATTCAGACAGAAAAGGAATTCTCGTTCAGAATTAATGCAATACCCGAAAAGAATAGGGACATACCCAATGAATATCAAGTGAAAAAGGTTGATGCTCCCTTCTGGCATATGCTGACAGAAGGGAAATTTGAAAATGAGGAGCTCTTAAAAGCGCGGCTGCTTGAGTCCTGGTACTCATTTGAGGAATTTGAAGATAAAAGTATTGCCTATTGTGTAATTTTCAAAAACAGAATCGTTGCAGTAATGGTTGGAACTGCATGCTTTAATAATGTAGTAGCAATAGACATTGAAACAGAGGAGGAGCATCGCAGAAAGGGCTTGGCATACGCTATGGCGGTGGAATTCATCAGAGATTGTTTAAAGAATAATTACATTCCACAATGGGACTGTGTTGAATCAAATCCGATTTCATATAATATGGCAAATAAATTAGGATTTAAATTATTCAAAGAAAACACAGTCTATTGGTTTAAGCTTTAAGCTTGACAGTGCAAAGCTTTTATGTAAACTGCTTTCCAGGTAATACTGAACTTATTCTGTAAACTGCCAGTCAGTGTAAAAATCTCTTTCCATATGATATTTTTTGGGGCTTGTAAGCCGAACTTTTGCTTACAAGCCTTAGATTACATCATCAGCCTTTAATGAATTTAACTACCTTCTTTTTGTCAGCGGTAGGATTTAGTTTCATTACCTGCGCTTCGATTCTTCCATATGCTTCCTCAGGGTCTATGTCTTCAAGTACGACTCCGCGCTTACTCCAGAAATCCTCAACAGTTGTGAAAACTGTGCTGTTCCAGCCATAGCCCTCACCGTACTTATTGGTCTTCTGCTGCCGTCCGCACATAGTTATATACATTCTCATCTGCAGATCGACAATGGCACGCTCAAATCTCGCATTATCTTCCTTTGTAAAGCCACCGAGCCGTTTTATCTCATGAAGTGCGGTTTCACCGTTTGCTGATATGGTCTCGTATATCTGTTTTTCTGTCTGAGTGATTGTCCCGTAATCATATGCTTCATCAAATATCTCACCACGCCTGCGTACAGCCAAAAAATAAGGATACCATTCCTTTGTGATATAGCCGCTTGTGCGAAAGAATACCTTCGAGTAAGCAATATCGCTGTATTCCTCAAGCACACGCATACGCCATTCCCATGGGTCAGTTTCAGGTTGTCCTGTGTGCCATTTGACCGGCGAGCCGATCTTGTCTTGATTCTCCCATGAGTAAGGTATCAGAGCAAATATGCCCTTATCATTGCCTCCGCCCATAGAAAAGCCACACTCACACAAAGCACTATAAAAGTCAGAAAAATTATTTATCTTCATAATACACCTCATCTTTACTAGCAATTAAACATGCATTCATTTAACCTCAGTATTGCTCACACCCTCGCACCTTGCTGTCATTTTACTCATAAACCTGCCGAAGGCAAGTGGAAACAGATAACAAAATTTTGTTTGAACCTTTTGCCCGAAGCTGTGACAAATAACAAAGCCCTTTGACTGCAAATGTCGGGCAAGTCCGTAGCCTACTGTCTTAGGGTCAGCTTTAAATTCCTTTGGAATTGGTAGAGGTTCTGCGGATTTTGTGCGCGTAAGTGGAGGATGGATTATATGAAATGTTATTCCATCATTTTGATATTCAATACTCAGGCACTTTGCAAGCGCTTCAATAGCACCCTTACTGGAGGCATACGGACTAATCCTGAAAAATCCGGTAACGCCTACTCCGGAGCTTGTGAAGATAATCCTTCCGTTTTTCTGTTTTTTCATATATGGAATTACAGCCTTTGTTAGTCGTAATGCGCCAAAATAATTGACATTAAACACTTTTCTGTATACATCTTCATTTGTTGTTTCCATAGAATCAAAAGTACAGCAGCAGGCATTATGAACCGCGATATCAATGCTACCAAAGCTAGCGGCTATTTTATCTATTGTGTTTGTTACGGCTTCTGTATCCTCCATATCACAGATACATGATAAAAGCCTGTCTTTGTATTTATTTTTTAGCATCTGCAGATTTTCAATGTCCAAATCCAAAACCGCAACTATATTACCATCTGCTAAAAGCTGCTCCACCATATGATAGCCAATTCCCTGATTGGCTCCAGTTATAACAATGTTTTTCATTTATCCCCTCCGATTACTGAACAAAACATGTTATGATCTACCTTTTACATGATTATTGTATACCAAATTACTCCTATTTTGTAAATAATATTTTCTTGCTTATCTCTCTGTCAGGCCTATAATACTTCCGAGTGCAGCACCCTTCCTCGCTAAGCAAGCTTTATGCTGAATTTTTTAAACAGAATATATACCCATAATGCTGTTATCAGAATTGCAGGCAGCAAAAACAGATAATATCTGTCTATACAAAGCTTTGCGATCCAGAAGGACGGAAGGATAGAGAATAGATACTGTACATTGGATGTAATGAAAAACGGCATCGGCAAGCCCAGCATAATAAGGCCTGAAAGCTTTGCCATGGCCATACCTTCAACACGATTATGCGAAAAGATGAAGATAAAAAGCGATACTGCTATACTTAAAGCACACGTCAGAAGGCATGTAATAATTATCATATAAAACGACCAGACTGTAAGCGTAAACAATAGCATAATAACGACCGAAGCCAGGAATGATATGGCTACCGGGAAAGCCAGACGGGAAATGAGGTAGCCGCTTTTACCTATAGGTGTTACAGCTATGTAATTAGTCATATTTTCATCATATTCTGTGAGCATGACCATGGCAGATGCAAAACAGAACATATATGGTGTTATCAGGCTCAAAAACATATCAAAGAGCAGATAATACCCTGCCAGAATTGACGCTTTACCAAAATATCCGCAAAGAAGCCTTTCTATATACGGAATTGCAAAACGGAAAAAGCAAGCAGCCAGAAGTGGGGCAATAGATACTGCTACAAGCATGTCATCCTCCCAAATCTGCCTTATGAACATCTTAAAAGAGCGCCACTGAGATCTCATAGATTTACACCCCCAACTGATTTAAACATTTTCCTGATGGTACGATTAGCAATCATAATGATAAATATAGTCCATAATACCAGAACAGTAACAGCTATAAGCTTGTTCAGCCCGTCCGAGCAAAGCTCGATCATGCAGACACCAGGATGAAAAAGTAGCCAGCTCTTTTTATACCCAAAAAGCCATGCTATGGCAGGTACATTTATAAGCAGCTCAGCAGGTATTGTTGCAATAATGAATTCATTGAGCGTAGATATTTTAGCTGCTATGATTAAACCTACAGCTGAAAATAGGCATGAGCACAAAAATACTGAGATTATAAACCAAACAGCATTCATCACAAAACCGCCTGAAAGTCCTATCACTACCGCAACAAGTGTTGAGATCACAGCAATAGAGTTCAACTTTGACAGCACATATTCCCACGGCTTTACAGGAGATATTGCAATACTGTTGAGCACTCTTTCACTTTTTTCAAATAATACGATTGCGCCCATAAAATATAGCCCCATTGCCGCAGGATCCGAAAAAATCATAAGTATGCCCGCTGTTTTTCTCCAGCCTGCAGGGAAAGCAAAAAGCAAGCTTATGTACAAAACCGAGAACACAAGGTATATGAAATAGAAACCGTATTTAAACTGAAAAATAACATCACCTATAAATAGCGCCCTTCTCCTCATTGCAGCTGCCTCCCTGTTATATCAACAAATATATCGTTTAGGGTCGGTTCGCTGCTGTGTATGGACAATAGTCCATTACCTGAAATAAGCTTTGATAGAACAGCATCTTCACTTATCTTTTTAAGCTCAGTTACTGCTCTCTTTTCCTTGCCATTTTCAAAGTAAGTATATACAATTTTTGACGCTCCTTTTGACATAATAAGATTGTGAGGGGCATCCAGCGCTTTAACCCTGCCGTCTACAATAAAGGCCACACGATCACACAGCTCTGTTGCATCATACATATTGTGAGTTGTGAGTATAATTGTTTTTCCTATTGCTTTTTGCGACAATATAATGTCCTTCATTAGCCTGGCGTTTGATGGATCTAGTCCTGAGGTAGGTTCATCGAGGAAAAGAATTTCCGGATCATGCAGAAGCGCTTTGATGAAATTCAACCTTGATTTCATTCCTTTCGAAAAATCCATAACCTTTTTATCAGCATCTGCGGTAAGTCCAACACTTGCCAGAAGCTCATCCATATCCCTGCGTCTCTTGTACAGTGAAGCAAAATATCGCAGATTTTCCTTTGCTGTAAGCTTCTCGTATAAGCTGGGAAACTCAAAATCAACCCCAATATTTTCATAGAAGCTGTTATCATGCTTTTTTACTTCACAGCTGTTTACCGTGACACTACCCGAGTAATTTGTAAGAAGCCCGGTAAGTATTTTTTGAAGAGTACTCTTCCCTGCACCGGACGGGCCTAGGAAGCCAAATATCTCACCCTTATGGACATCAAAATAAATATCCTCTATAAATGGCTTTTTTGTATAGCTGAAGCTGAGATCCTTTACTTTAATCATTATGCTTCTCCTTCAAACATCTGTAGAACAACACCATGAATCATTACTCTCAATGCATCCTTAAAAATGTCCTCTCCGATTTCATGCTTGTAATGCAATGTTAAAAATATTCCTCTGAAAGCGGCACTTATAGCTTTGATGTTCTTAGCCTGAATTTGCGGCGCTACCTGAAATAGATGTTCTACGCTGAAATTATCCTTTAGTGCATGTTCCTTAGCTATTTCAGGCGGTAACCTTCTCAACAGAAGCTCCATTTCTCCGTCTGCTAAAAACCTTACCAAAAATGACTCATCTACCATTTTATAAAGTCCAAGTATCAATTCAGTAAGCCTTTGCGGTGTAATATTATTCTGTATTGCCGCAGCTTCTTTTAACAGCTTCTCATGCATTTCATCATGAAATTCACAGAGTACATCATAAAATAGAAGCTCCTTTGATTCGTAAAAAAGATAAAAGGTACCCTTCGGTATATTTACTCTCTTTACAAGCTCGTCTACTGTTGTTTTCTTCACACCATAGCTGGCAAGACACTTTTTTGCCTCCTCCATCAGTCTGTTCTTTATGTATGTGCGTTCGCTTTCGTTAAATGTTCTTGGCATGTCAGGCTCCTTTTTGTACACTCTGATATGATTTTCTGTTGTTTCAACAATGGCTGATCCCCTATAAATTTCAGTTGTGGGGTAGCTTACGTTTCGTTAAAAACATTTTGACTATTTATGCCCTTTTAGTCATTATAGATTGGTCTCCATTATTTGTCAACATTTTAAAACAAATATTATCATGGATAGAAATTCTATTTATAAATTCTAAAAAGCAAATAGCAATGCTGAAGATGAGAAAAAGCAGGTGTGAGTAAAAATACCATTGTTAATAAATATTCCGACATTGAAAATACAGGCATGGTGTATGCATAGATAAAAAGGAGGTCAATAGGTATTTGGAAAATAATCTAAATAGATAATCCTCAACAGAAGCTCAACGTTTTGTTACTCTTTACAACTGAAGCAATTTCAGCGATTGCACGAATTTAAGGAACATAGCTTTAAGTATAACGTCAAATAAAACATCTTAATCACTGATCAGCGTTTAATAGTGTAAAGTAACATATGAAAACCGTGGGTTTATACCATCAGGATGAATATCAATAGTTTTAAAGGAGGCACAAATATGATAAAACATTCTATCACTAGAATACTCAGCTTAGCTCTGATTCTTACAACACTGCTTTCGCTTTCCGGCTGCAGTAGATCTGCTCAATCAGCGAATCTTATGAAGGGTGTTAAGGTTAATACTGCAAACTTTGATATTGACCTTAAAGGAGACGATCTTAAATCTGTAGCCGACTTTACTGTGTCATTATTTAAAAGAAGCACTCCCTCTGAAAAAAATGCACTTATTTCTCCCCTATCAGTACTATGTGCTCTTTCAATGACAGCTAACGGTGCAAAAAGTGAAACACTTGCACAAATGGAAAATGCATTCGGCCTCAGCGTTCCGGAGCTCAACAATTATCTGCATTCTTATCTGAACAGTCTCTCCACCGGGAGCAAATACAAGCTCAGCATTGCTAATTCCATTTGGTTTAAGGATGACAAGAGTCTGACAGTGGAAAAGGACTTCCTGCAAAAAAATGCCGATTATTATAACACAGCCATTTATAAATCAGCTTTTGACAAGGCTACACTGAAGGACATTAATACCTGGGTCAGTGACAATACCGACTCAATGGTCAGAAATATACTCGACAAGCTTTCGGAGGATGCTGTTATGTATCTTATCAACGCTCTGGCCTTCGATGCTGAATGGGAGAACATCTACCAAAAATATCAGGTACGCGATGGCATTTTCACAACTGAATCAGGAGAAGCACAGGCTGTAAAAATGATGAATAGCGCTGAGAACCGGTATCTGGACGATGGTAATGCGACAGGCTTTATAAAATACTACGCCGACAGGAGATATGCCTTTGCCGCCCTGCTTCCAAACGAGGGGCTTTCGGCAGTTGATTATATTGAAACCCTTACCGGTGACAATCTTATCAGCACCCTTAATAATGCACAGGATACAGAAGTAACAGTCGCTATCCCCAGTTTCGAAAGCGAATACACTATAGAGATGAGCAGTATTCTTACTTCCATGGGCATGACTGATGCCTTTAGCTCTGAAGCAGCGGATTTCACCGGACTTGCCAGGTCAGAAAAGGGCAACATTTATATAAGTCGTGTTCTTCATAAAACATTTATCGCAGTTGATGAAAGAGGCACTAAAGCAGGCGCAGCCACTGTTGTTGAAATGAACGCCGGATCTGCTTTAATGAAGAAAGAGCCCAAAACTGTATTTTTAGATCGTCCCTTTGTCTATATGCTTATTGATTGTGATACCAATTTACCTATCTTTATAGGCACCATGATGGATACAGGGAAATAATAATTATTCAAAGCCTTTATGGCATTTAAAATGCCTTGACATGATTTTTTAGCATATGATATACTGGCAAAAACTAAATATATATTTTGCGAAAAGCTGTGATAAGAAATAGTAGCGCTGACGATTCCAAACAGAAAGATGCCGGTTGATGAGAGGCTTATGGATAGTTTTCGTGAATACATCTTGGAGCTGCGCACCGAAAAATGTTTTATTTATTAGGCTGCGACGGAAATGCACCCCGTAATCGAGTGCAAGAGTATCGCTAAGGCTGTACTTTGTGAGGTAAGCAATGCAAGCTGCTTATAAAATTAAGGTGGTAACACGAGTATGATCTCGTCCTTATGGTTGACATAGGGACGGGATTTTTTATTTATTGCATTGTCTTAAGGTCTACAGCCCTTTATTAATTAGCTGCCTAAAGGTCTACAGCCTTTATTGTTGAGTTGTCTAAGGGGCTGCAGCAATAAGGCGAGAGGAGTTCGATGCACCCGACTTTTATTATCCTCATGCTTTTTCGCAAGCCATAAAATTATTAGGAGGAAAAAGCTAATGCTGTCACCGGAAGAACAAGTAAAAATTATCTGCAAGGGCGTTGATAACCTTGTAAACAGGGAGGAGCTTATTTCAAAGCTCAAAAGATCAGTAACAGAAAACAAACCTCTCATTATTAAGCTTGGGCTTGACCCATCGGCACCCGATATCCATCTCGGGCATGCAGTAGTTCTGAGAAAAATAAAACAAATGCAGGATCTGGGGCATCATGCAGTTATTGTAATAGGTGACTTTACTGGCAGGATCGGCGACCCGACAGGTAAAGCTAAGGGCAGAGTTGCGTTGTCAGATGAAAAGGTACGTGAAAATGCAAAAACATATTGCGAACAGATCTTTAAGGTAATCGACAAAGAAAAAACAGAGGTACGTTTTAATAGTGAGTGGCTTTCAAAGCTGAATTTTGAGGAAGTGATACACCTTGCCTCAATCACAACAGTTGCACGTATGCTCGAACGTGATGATTTCCAAAACAGGTATAGAAATCAGGTGCCTATAGGAATACACGAATTTTTCTATCCGCTGATGCAAGCCTATGATTCGGTTCAGCTTAATGCGGATATTGAACTGGGCGGAACAGATCAGACCTTTAACGTCCTTATGGGACGTACTCTGCAGAAAAGTCTCGGAAAGGACCCTCAGGTCGCCATGTTTATGCCTATACTTGTTGGTCTCGACGGTGCTGAAAAAATGAGTAAAAGTCTCGGGAATTATATTGGCGTCAGTGAAAGTGCAGAGGTAATGTTTAAAAAGGTAATGGAGATTCCGGATTCACTAATAATAAATTACTACGAGCTTACAACAGACGAACATCCTGATGCCATTGAAAGGATAAAAAGTGAACTTTCCTCCGGCAGGAATCCGCGTGATATAAAATACAGCCTTGCTAAGATAATTACGGGACTATATCACTCAAGTGAAGAGGTTATTCGTGCTGAAGAATATTACAATACTGCCTTTGCCAAAAAAGCCATCCCTGAAAACATCCCTGAGCTAACAATACCATCAGAGATGCAGACGCTTAGCGATGTTGTTCCACTTCTATCAGATGCCGGCTATATCTCCAGCAAAAGTGAGTTTATCCGATTAATTAAGCAAGGTGGAGTACAAATCAACGGGGATAAAATAAACATTGAGCTAATGAACACATTAGTACACTCCGACGATGTATTGAAAATAGGGAAAAAGAAGTTTATCAGATTTTCAGGTAGAATTCAGTAATAAGCCTGGCAGATACGGGACTTACGCCCATTTAATCACGTGCCAGCCGGCATCGCCAATGTTAAGCAAGCCTTTCGATTTTTAATTTTGAAAGGCTTGCTTTAGTTATGGCGATGTACCTCCGGTCTACAGCATCCATTATCACTCTATTTATATCTGTATCGGTGGCTTCGCAGACTTCAAGCTTCCTCATTTTAGCCCAAGCTGCACACCAAGTACCTTAATATACGCCGCATTTGTTCCACAGCAGTCGCCGGTATAGGTTACTCAGCACTCAACAGCCGGTATGCTGTTGTTGACAAATGCCTCAATAACGCACTCGCCATGACATAATCAACCATGGCGATTTCTTCTCCATGGTACAACCTCAATCAGGCAAATAGCTCTGCATGTTTCCTGTGCAGCCAGAAATACGCCCCAAGGCAAATTAGAACCGACAGTGCAGAGCCCGCGGGGGATGCAATGCCCATTGGAAACAGGGTATCTGCAAAAGCTGCTGATGCAAAATAGGCAACCGGTATCCGTACTAAGATAATTGATAAAGAATTGTGCAGAAAGGATATCGCGGACTTGCCATATGCACAAAAATAGCCGCTGAAGCTGAAATGAATGCCTGCAAAGATGCAGTCCCAAACATAGCTTCGCATATACTGCCCGCCCATATGAACCACACTTGGATCCTTTGTAAACAGGCCAACAAAGGTTTCTGCCTGAAACTGCATCAAAACAGATGCTGCGACACCAAATACGACAGTAATCATTACAGCATATCCAAGTGTTTGTTTTACCCGCTCATGCTTTTTGGCTCCAATATTCTGCGCAGAAAGCGCCGATACAGAGGCTAGCATGGTAGAAGGGATGAGGAACAAAATACCGATTATTTTTTCCACAACGCCTACTGCTGCTGCATCAGACAACCCCCTCCGATTAGCTATGATTGTAATCACCAAAAAAGCGACCTGGATAAAGCCGTCCTGAACCGCTACAGGAATTCCGATCTTCAGTAAAGTGCCAAGAACGTTCCGCTTAGGACGGAAGTCGGCTACTGAAAGATAAATACCGGTTTCTCGTTTCGCGATAATGATAAACGACACAATAACACTGATTGCCTGTGCGATTGTTGTTCCCAGTGCCGCTCCTGCTGCACCCATCTGCAAAGCGCCGATAAACAGATAATCCAGCACGATATTAGCAACACAGGCAATGAATGCAAAATACATTGGGCTTTTAGAATCTCCCATCCCACGAAAAATTGAGCTTATGATATTGTAGGCCGTAATAAACGGAATCCCCAAAAAACAGATAGCCAGGTAGGAGATTGTCTCTTCAAAAGCAGCTTCCGGTGTAGACATGACTGCTGCAACCTGACGAACCAGCAGAAGCAGCAAAACAGCCAAACCAACAGAAAACACCATAAACAATATAACTGTGTTTCCTATAATAGTTCCGGTTTCCTCCTGCTTCTTTGCACCGATGGATCGTCCAATCATTATCGTGGCCCCCATTGCCAGGCCAACAATAACAACTGTGACCATGTGCATCACCTGACTGCCAATAGAAACAGCTGTAGTGCAATCTGTTCCATTGAACTGTCCGATTATAAAGAGGTCAGCCATTCCATAAAGTGTCTGCAAAAAGTATGACAGCAAAAATGGCAGAGAAAATGAAATTAATGTTTTAAAGACATTGCCGCTTGTCAAATCTCGTTTCATATACAAATACTCCTGATATTTATCTGATTATAACATAATGCGTATGAATTTTGTCACAATAGCCCCAAAGCAAAAATGCTCAAACACAACAACGCATAAGAAAGCCTTGCGGTTAGACATTTTGGGGCAAAAAAAACCGCAATTGAAATTATTTCAACTGCGTACAAATCTCTCTTAACTAAATAATTTCTTCTCGGAAGACATAACACTATGCCATTCTTTTGGTTTGATTTTGGTTTAATTTATTTTGCTGGGATAGTGCTCTCTATATGATGTATCATTGCTTCCTTACTCTGTCTCATTATCTCCTGGACGTCACATCCTACAATGTCAAGGTTTTGTGCATCGTAATAATAGCAATCATTTATCCCAAACATACCATTTGCCAATGCTTCTCTGTATTAGTCAGTAAGAAAGTCATAGTAAATGCCTTTTCCCTTGAGTTGTCTCATCCCCATTGCCTCGAGTGTGGGATTTCTCTTTGATAATACCTTTCATCATAAAGTTGTGTCAAGAATCGCACAACTCGTGTATATATTAATAATATCCAAACTGACATCAGCAATAATGGCTGCTTGATGTGGCAATGCAAAAAAAGCTCCCCCGCCTACCGCAATGCATTTACCTTGTTATAAACTGTTATTAGTGATAACATGTAAAATATCATAAAATACAATTATTTATTATATGTGCGTGCAAATCAGAGACTGCTGATGCATATTTGCATTTTAGGGGGAGTGCTCACAATGAATTTTACCAAGCTTTCAAACTCGCTTCAATTGAAGGGCTACAAGGTTCAATGCTTCGATAACCACGTAGAAGCTTCCAACTATCTGAACGCATCCATCGATGAAACAAATGTTGCGTTTGGCGGTTCTGTGACTTTGCAGCAAATGAACTTATTTGACTTACTTTCTTCTCATAATACTGTTCTTTGGCATTGGAGAAGGCCGGAAGGTAAAACAGCTTCCGAGATACGGCGGGAAGCTATGGTATCGGATATTTATATCTCTTCAGTAAATGCAATTGCCGAAACAGGTGAGATCATCAACATTGATGGTACTTGCAACCGTATTTCTTCTATGCTCTTCGGCCATAAGATACTATATCTGGTTATTGGCAAGAACAAGATTGCACCTGATTTTTCCTCTGCGCTTGACCGTGCTCGAAATATTGCGGCGCCTATGAACGCAAAAAGACTTAACAGAAAAACTCCCTGTGCTGTAAAAGGTGACCGCTGCTATAATTGTTCCAGTCCCGAACGAATCTGCAATGCACTATCCGTATTTTGGCAAAAGCCTGACAGTATGGAAGTTGAAGTCATACTTATCCAAGAGGACCTGGGCTATTGAGAATTATTATTTGCTTATACATTTATTCTCTGCGCATTTTGCTGCCTTTAGATTTCTTCTTGTCTGCAATCCCTTAGTATATTTTTATTAATTAATGCTATACTTTAAGACGGTCTTGTAATTGTTGACACAATTTTAAATAAGATATATTATAGCCATAAATGAACACGTTCAAATTGAGGCCGCTTGATGAAAATAAACAGTGAACTATATGAAAAAATAATGTCCTGCGGAAAAAAGGTATTGCTCGAAAAATCTTATAATGATCTTACAATGCGCTATATTGCTGGAGAATGCAATGTGTCGGTCGGTACGGTGTATAACTGCTTTCCGTCAAAAGAAATGCTTGTTGCCAAAATCATGCTTAAAGATTGGCTTGTTCTGCTGGATAAGGCTTCACAAGAGATCGAGGAGACTTCTTCATGCATTTACGGGCTTGAAACAGTATACAACACGATCCGAAGTTATGTTACGCTTTACAGCGGCGTATTTGAAAGCCGCGGATCCGAGGTCAATCTTCATGTCGATCAGCACAAAACGCTTATCGGTCAGCTCAGCAGTCTGATTGATCTACTTCTCACGCGATTTGGAAAAAGTACCGACCCTGATCCGACGCTTTTTTTGGCGGAGGCACTTCTTCTCGCCGGTTGCAGGCGAGATATAACCTTCAATGATATCAGCATTTTTATCAATAGAGTTATTCAATAATTATTAAACAAAGGAGACATGATGATGAGCAGCTTTGAAAATTTGCGGATCGTTGATAATTTCTATCAGACATCACTGTTCTTTCCGATGCCGACAGTCGTTATCAGCACCCTGTGCGAGGACGGAGGCACCTCTCTCGGCCCCTATTCTCTTGTCCAGCCTTACTACATCGCCGGCAAGGACTACTATGCTATGCTTCTCGAATGCCGCAACTCCTCAAACACCGCACAAAACATTCTTCGTACCGGAAAATGTGCCCTGAACTTCGTTACAGACGGGAGAAAGACCTTTAAAGAGTGTGTGAAACTTTCATGGCCGGGCGATAAGCCGGATGAGAAAATGCCCAAGTGCAACTTCATACTCGAAAAAGGTATTGTCCAGGAAGAAAATCCTGATGATATCCGTCCTCTCGTCGTTGCCGACTCATATCAGGTCATCGAATGTACATGGATGAGAGATCTCGATGGTGCAGGCATCGATCAGCCCGGGAACCTTAATGGCTATGAGCCGCCGTATCACGATTTCAACGGTATTACTTCCAAATTCGGCGCGCATTTCATCCTACGGATTGACAAAATTCTGATGAAGAAAAAGTATAAGAATGCGATCATCAACGGTGTCAAAAGAAGAGATTTCCCCAATGTTCCCATTGATTTCGGATATCGTGACAGCAAAAACTTCTGGTATTGCAAGAGATCTCGCATGATCCCCGAGCTTCTTGCTTTCCGTCCTCAGACCATCGAATCGGTTCGTTATGCTGCAGATCGTGCAGATGATGTTGTCAAATTCACCGATGATGCGCTGAAGACTATTTTAAATGTTCCACGTGTATTCCTGCCGGTGGTTCTCAAGGGTTGTGTCAGTTGGGCAAAGGAAAACAACTGCACCCTCATCACCGAAAAAGAAATGGCCATCATTAACGACAAACGCTCGAAAGATAAAAAATAAGTTCTGTCCTCCAGAGACTTAACGCAGAGCTATATGAACTGGATCGCTGAAATCATCAATGTATTCGGCCAGGGTTGTCTGCTTACCGGAACGGTGATACTCGACAAAAACGGTCTTGCCGAATTTCAATTTACAGACAAGGACTGACTGACCTATAAGTCTGTATATTACCAAAAGAAAGGAGAGGTATGAGACGGCTCTTGATTATCTCATGCCATAGAAAAAAATGAAAGTTTTACTTGCAGGTGCGTTCGGTCACCTAGGTACGGACATTTTACATTCTCTCGTTGACGCAAATCATGAGGTTATTGCTGCCGATATTGCCATTCGCGAGCTTGACTTTGACGGATTTACTCCCATGAAAATTGATATGACCGACCGCGGTTCTCTGAAAGGAGTCTGCGACGGAGTTGATGTCGTTATTACGACAGTCGGCCTTACAAAGGCGAGTCAGACCGTGACCGCATACGATATAGACTACGGTGCAAACAAAAATCTTCTTGATGAAGCTATCTCGGCAGGAGTTAAGCACTTTGCATACATTTCTGTACTGAAGTCATCGAAGGGAAAACATATCCCCATGCTCGGCGCAAAGGCAAAGCTTGAAGAAGAGCTGATGAAGTCTCCGATTCAACATGCGATCTTCCGACCCACCGGTTATTTCTACGACACCGCACACATCTTTCAACCCAAAGTAGAAGAAGGCAAGGTAACTCTTCTCAAAACAAAAGAGCCTATCAGATGCAATGTTATTGACACTCGTGATTTTGCCGACTACATAGTTGAGCATATGTGTGATGAAAACAAAGAATACGATGTCGGCGGAACGGAGACATACACCTATGAAGAAATCGCGAAAATGTTTTTCGCCGCCGCAGGAAAGAAGCCTATGATAAAATTTGCTCCTGCTTTCCTATTTGACATGATAATTGCAATGTCTCCAAAGTGGAAAAAGGGCGTTATTATGTTCGGCAAGTGGACTATGACCGAGGACATGGTCGCAGAAGTTCACACCGGCAAACGCAGTTTTGCCGCATATATTAAAGAAATTTATAAAAAGGGATTGAAATTCTGATATCAAAATTCAGCAGGAGGATAACAATATGTTCCCAAATGGATATTTAATTCTGCTTGCAGTCAGCCTTATCTGCTGCTGTATCGGCTATTACAGATTTGTATGGTTTATGTCTGTCGGCTACGGATTTTCCGCTGCCGGTATCGGAATCACAATGTTCGTAATTTCGCTTATTCGCGGTCAGTTTGATATTCTCTTTACACTTCAGTGCCTTCTTTTTGTAATCTATGGAATTCGCCTTGGCCTGTTCTTATTTATTCGCGAGATGAAGAACGTAAGATATCGCGAAAAGATGAAAGAGGTCGGCGGCGATACCAAGGTTCCCGTATTCGTATCTCTGTTCATATGGATCATCTGCGGCGCAATTTATGTAATGCAATCCTCAGGTGCCGTTTATCGTCTTCTCAACAATTCTGAAACGAATTATGCCCTGATCATTGGCATCATTATCAGCGCTGTCGGCATCGTACTTGAAGCCGTTGCCGACAAACAGAAAGGCTATGCAAAAGAAAAGAATCCCAATATGCCTGCAATGCACGGTCTTTATAAAATTTGCCGTTGCCCGAACTACTTCGGCGAAGTTCTGTTCTGGACAGGCACCTTTATTTCCGGCATCGGTGCAGTCATCGGTTTGCAGTGGCTCATTGCGGCAATAGGTTACATTGAGATAGTGTTTGTCATGCTGTCCGGCGCAAAGCGTGTCGAAACGCGCCACATCAAGCACTACGGCACAAATCCCGACTATATCAAATACGCCGATTCAACTCCCCTTTTATTCCCGCTTATTCCCTTGTACCATATGACAAACGAAGAAAAAATCGCATCTGAGGAATCTGCTAAAAAAGCTAAGGCTTAGAAGAGAGGTAAGAAATAATGGCTGAAAAGAATTGTGAAGCAGTTGATATTTCGCATTTCAAAAACTTTTGGATTGAACAACAAAAGACAGCAAAACATATGGTTCGGGATGATGCTCTCGCTCATATCGTAGGTTTTATCAAAAGTCATAACACCTGCGCACTTGCAACCGCTGCCGGTGACTTTGTGCGCTGCACGCCGATAGAATATGCATACATGGACGGCTGTTTTTACCTTTATTCCGAAGGGGGCGCAAAGTTCATTGGTCTTGAGAAAAACAAAAACGTGTCTCTAAGCATCTTCGAGTATTACGGAGATAAGAATGACTCGCACGGGCTTCAGGTGATGGGTACGGCCGAACTCTTCCCTCCGGGATGTGAACTGTTTAAAAAGGTGCTTGAATTCAAAGGAATCCCGTACGACGTTATGAAAGCGGCAAAGGTCGATGTATGCCTTATCAAAATTACGCCGAAACAATACGAAATGTATGACACCAACTTTGTAAAGGCGGGCTTTGACGTTCGTCAAATTATCAATTTCTGATCCGGAGGAAGCAAAAATGACAGAAAAAATGCTTGAGGCTATCGGACAAATATATCCGCTTACGGAAAAAGATTGCGGGGAATTTGCCAAAAGCAAAGTCAACGGAATGAAGTTTTTGATCCGCGCTTTTGAGGCAAGAGGACTCGGTAATGTTTCGATGATGAGCGGGACTGCCATGTTCGGGATGATGAAAATGGATACCGTAATTATCAACCCTTTTGAAAAGGATATGGCACTCTTTTCTTATGACAGAATCTATGCGGTAGGAAATGACACAATTTTTCTTGAACTTTACGATACTCGAATCGAGAAAAGCACCGTTTCCGACGAACTGTCAAAGGTTGTTGCGGCTTACAGCGACATTCCCGAGGAACCCGTTGCGCCGAACTGGTACGATGACATCAAATTACCCGAAAGCATTAAAAAGAAAGGCAAAAAAGCCATAACGCCCAGGATTGACAATTTTACCGTCGAATATCTTGAAGCGTATCTTAAGTTATGCGCTGATGCAAAGGAGTGTGACCGCACCGAAAAGATGAAAGCTGCACAAGTTTATACTGAAGGGTTGCTGTCAAACGGTGGCCCCAGTACGGACCAGTTCGTGAAATCGAAGGGGCTTGAGTTCACACAAAAGCTATTCCGCACCGTTTTATTCGGAACTGGACCCCTTGAAAGCTAATTTGAAAAACAATATTCTGCCAAAAAGGCCTTGATAACAGGAAACTCCTGTTTCAAGACCTTTTCTGCGATATACTGTCAAATCATCAATAATGTTTTGTATCCGCTTCAATTTTCCCGTTCCCGCTGGAGTCTGAACTCCACGGAACGCATGAGATAGGTGAGGTACTCCGCATCCCGACACATGGCCTTGCTGGGCACATCAGAGAGCTTGGCCACGGGGCGGCCGTTGACATACTGCAGCTTAATGACGATGTTCAGGGCCTTTTCGCAGGTGTCATTGGTGCAGTAGGTGCCGATGCCGAAGGAAACCTTTGCTCTATCCTTGAAGTAGTTATTGAGCGCCTCAGCCTGATCAAAATCCAGACCGTCGCTGAACAAAAGCAGCTTGGTTCTGGGGTCCACACCGTACTTCTCGTAGTGTGCGATAATTTTCTCGCCCCACTCGTACGGATCACCGCTGTCGTGGCGAACACCTGTGTAGTTATTTACCATGGAACGGTTGAAGTCCAACAGGAACAGATCCGTTGTGATAGTGTCAGTGAGGGCGGTGCCGTTATCACCATTATATTCGTTGTACCAGTCCTCCATGGCATATTTGTTGGTATAGGCCAGGGGGATGCAATCAATGCCCTGATACATCTGGACAAACTCGTGAGCATAGGTACCGATAGGGGTGAGTTTGTACTTCATAGCGAGGTATACATTGGAGGTGCCGACACAATTATTCGTTTCCGTGGCCAGGCGGCGAACCACCTCGTCCTCCCATTCCCGGGAGAGCCTGCGGCGGCATCCGAACTCGGCAAATTTAAAGGTGTACTTGCCGCTTTGGAAGTCCTCGATCTTCTGTGTCAGGCGCTCCTCGGCAGATTTTCTCAGAGTTCTATAGTCATACTGCATACGGAAGTAAACCTCGTTAATGATCTCCAGCAGGAAGATCTCAAACTGCATAGCGGAAAACAGAGGGCCTCTTACTACCACGGAAAGCTCGCCATCAGGCTTTCCCTCTACGCTGACATAGTCTCGGATGGGATGCCACAACCGCAGGAACTCCACATAGTCGCTCTTGATGAAGCGGATGGCGCGGAGATAGTCAAGCTCCTCATTGGTAAAGGTCAGGGTGCACAGATGGTCTACCTGTTCATTTATCTCCTGTACTATTTCCGGGGTAAAGACAATACCCTTGTTTCTGCACTTGAAGTAATATTCGCCGTTCAGGTTGGTGTGCTTGTGAAAGATTACCTGATTCATATTAAATTTATAGAGATCCGTATCCAGCAGTGATACAACAATAGGTTCCAGTTTCATTTCAGTCTTCCTTTCAATAAAAATGCAAACTCCAGCCGCTAATTCCCCTTTTGTCGGTGGGGTTACTGAACATCAATCTGGCACATTTTCATGGTGGTCAGAGCAGCCTCATGGGTATCAGGGGTGACACCTGCGCAGCAGGCGGCGTTAACTATAATCGCCTTCTCGGGAAAACTGGCCTTCAGCAGTAGGGCATTGGACACCACACAGATGTCAGTACACAGTCCCACCAGCTCAATCTCGAAATCTTCGTCGCCTGCCTTCTCCCGAATCAGCTTCGGCAGGATGGTGCTTCCAAATGTGGGCTTTTCCACGGGAGTAAAGTCCTTTTCGGCAAGGGCTGCTGCTACCTGTACATCCAGCTGCCAGCCTTCAGTGCCCCGGATGCAGTGGGGAATCGGGAGCTTTCTGCCCTCGGCGGTTTCCATATAGTCTTCAAAGTGCGTGTCGTAGGTTACGAAGATGTCACCATCAAAGTCAGCAATCTTCTCGGTAACGGCGGGAACAATAGCCACGGCCTCGGGGGTTCCCAGAGCACCGTCTACAAAGTCCTTCTGCATATCAACTACAATCAAGAATCTTTTCATAGTATCACACCTCTTTCAAATGACGCTTGAAAAAAGACATAAGCTAGAATAAAGAAAATAATACAACCAATTATTAATCTATGTATTACCCAAATATCATATTATTTATATTTTCAGTTTACAATAATGTTTAACGTATTGCAATCAATGGAATGAAAAGGCCGTATGTAGAGATGTAATTCTTTACATCAGGATGGCCTTGCCGCCTCCTGTATTTTATTGCTCGCAGTCATATGTTGCTGTAAGGCCCTCATTCTTTTTTATTATAAACCAATTGCATTTATTCGGACAGGTAATGATCCGATATCTGTTGCTTCATTATATAAGCCACAGACATAGTACTAACTAGAAGTCAGATATTCTATATTCTTATACTTACGCCCCAAAAATAGCTACAAACTGTCTATCTAAAATAAACCTATTATTATCCCATTTTAAAATATTTTGAATAAAGCCTAAAGCATCGGCATTATATCTTCCTGCTATCTTTTGAAATGCTAATAACTCATATACTCTGTTTGCGTCAAAATCTATAGGATACAAGCCGCTTAACGGATTTACAAACCCGGAAATAGCACTCTTTAATTTGCCGTTTGAATCATATATTTCACTTAAATATTCAAGTCCTTTATAAGATATATCTAATATATATCTCGTATTGTTATTTTTGCTTACTACTTCAACCTTATAGAAGTCCCTATACGTCACTTCATATTGATATTCCTGATTATATATATTGTAATCAAAAATTAGCCTCGGAATATTGTAAGCAAACGAGTATATATAATAATAAGTAATTCCGCCGCTTCCACCTGAAGTAATACTAATTAAAATATCGTATACTTCGTCACCGGTAAAATCGCTTAAATAGAGTATAGGATTATAACCTGCATTTTCACCAGGTAATGTAACACTTTTGGATGTACCTGTTCTTCCATCCCTTACTATAAGTGTTATGTATTGAATAAATGGACTGTCAGGTGTTTTTATGCCAGTCAAATAAACATCATCAGGTATTCTATCACCAGTCACATCTCCCCTTATAAACGAAACAATATTTGACTGTCTAATATTTGCATTAAAAGAATAATTATTCATATATACCCCTTCATCATGGCTTTATTTTATTCTATGGTAAAGTTGATATATATGTTCTATGATAAGTTAACATAAAACCTGAAGAACTCATATACTGTATGAAGAACTCTATCCAAATGTGGAGGAATAAACATGACAACTTTCGGCTCTTTCTCAGGCATTGTTACTATGATTAATGATTTTATGATCGGCACCGGAGAATCAATAGGTTGCTTTAAACTAATGACTGTGGGAAATGGGGATGGAAATATTGTAAATTTTGTTATATCTCCGGCAACTTACTTTGTAAACAATGTAATGATTGCAGTTGGAAATACAGTAACAGGATTTTATGATGCAAATGCTCCTGTGCCTCTGATTTACCCACCACAATATCAAGCAATTGTTATATCAAGATTTGAACCAGGTCAAAATGTGAAAGTAGACTATTTTAATGGACAGTTGTTAAGTAGTGATGGTTCCCTAAAGCTAAACATCGCTCCTTTTACTCTGATAACACTGCAAAATGGGCAAGCGTTTACTGCGAACCCGGCAAACCATGACCTGATTGTTCAATACGGCCCAACTACAATGAGTATTCCGGCTCAAACTACACCATATAAAATTATTGTTTTGTGCCCAAGGGTATAAGGCAGCAGCAAAGATAAAAGTAATATATTCCGCTTAATTCAATATGTAACTATTCCTTTGATAATAATGCATTGAAGAAAATTCCGGGTGTTATACCAAGTAATTTGAATGTACCGATAAGTGACGATTTAGAAAACTGGCTAGAAGTCTGAAAAATACCAAAAATTCAGATAATGAGATTTTAGGATACAGACACGTTAAAGGCCTTCCAGGTGAAATCCTGAAAGGCCTTATTTAACTGGTTGCGGGGGTAGGATTTGGACCTACGACCTTCGGGTTATGAGCCCGACGAGCTACCGGACTGCTCCACCCCGCGATATATAAAACTTTGCTTGCGGCATCCATCTCTCAACCGCTTAATTAGTATAACACTGTAACTATGTAATTGCAAGTGCTAATTTTAGGCATCTGCGATGTAATCAAGTAATATATCAGTACTTATATTGCCTTGAAACCGTTGAAACCAGCAATACATCACTCTTTGGACTTAAGACATTATACATTGCAAGTATCTCTATATTATATTGATAAAAAACTGCAGATACCATTTTACATCAAATATGTAAGCGAATCCACTATTTGCCTGCCGGTAAGATGCTCACTGATAGATGCCTAAGAGGTATTAATCCATGAAAGTTATGTATCTATTGTATCAGTACCTCTGTTGAGGCCTACAAGCAAGGCTTCCTAATTATCATCCTTCTGCTTAGCAGCTTTTGATAAGCTTTCAAATTAGCTTCCGGCATGAATATAGAAAAAACCGAAGCTTTATCTAAATAGAAAAAACTTCGGATCTGGTGCCGCTGATCGGACTTGAACCGATACGATGTTGCCACCGAGGGATTTTAAGTCCCTTGTGTCTGCCATTCCACCACAGCGGCGAGTAGGATTGAAAATTTCACTCCATAATTTAGTCAATAAATCAAATATAGAATTTTTCAACTATAATATAATAACATCTAGCTTTATAAAAAGCAAGTGTCAGCATAATCCAAACTAATTAATAATATTGAGCAGATTTGCGATATCCTCCGCTGCCCCTCTTTGACTCAAAATTCTTCTTGAGGTCGTGCATTCTGTCGTCGCTGTCCTTCATATACTTTGCAAGACGGTCTTCAAACGACATATTTTCATTACTACTTCTGTTCCAATCCATATCCGCCGGTGGCCTAACTGCCTTTGGTGCTGTCTTAGGAGCTGTTTTACGGTCAATGGCTTTTTTGATTGACAAGCTTATTTTACCATTTTCCATGGATAAAACCTTAACCTTAACTTCTTGATTCTCCTGCAAATGATTCTTAATATCCTTTACATACTCCTCAGCGATTTCTGAGATGTGAACAAGGCCCGTTTTACCTTCGGGTAGTTGAATAAAAGCTCCAAAATTGGTGATGCCGGCAACTTTACCTTCAACTATATTACCAACCTCAACAAGCATACTGAAAAAAAACCTCCTTAACATTTATAAAAACGGCCTAAACCGTTGTTGGTACTCACATCCCACTTATATCATTGTATAAAAAAGTAATTTAGATTATATAGCATATGAAATAATTCGTCAAGGCTCTATTTATAAGGGCTGTAAGAAATTTCATCAGCTCAAAGCTATTTATTGCCTATGTCTACATAAACTGTTTCATTTTCTTTAACCATTCCCAGTTTTTCTCTTGCTACCTTTTCCTTATACGCATCGCTATTGATCATTTCTTTTTCTTTTGTCAGCTGCTCGTTAACCTTCTCTTCTTCAGCTATTTTACTTTCTATCCTATTAAGCTCATCATTTTTGGAATTTATCAACTTTTGTTGATCAATTGCCGCATAGGATAAGTACAAAAAAATGGCCAGCAGTAATATAACACCAAATGCTGAATTTTTCTTTTTGTTTTTGTTCATGTTTATTACTCCTTATCGGAGGATGTCTTTTGTTTTAGCATAGGCCTTGATGCCTTTATGCTTAGTTGTTGTAGAATTTATCCCTTTTCATTATTAATTCTATGCATATTTCGAAATTCCTGCTACTTAAAATTTTTTTCTTGATTTTTGTACAAATCTTTTTATGGTTATTTCTCTTTTTATGGTTGCTGCTAAGCCTTTCTGTCTTTTACTTTTTCTTTTTGCTCTTTTCTTTTATCTTTTTATTTTTTCCTTTTTTACCCCGCTTTTTATTTCTTGCTTTTGTTTTATGCCTGTTCTTTGCCTTGCTTTTCGCTTTAGCTTTCCTGTCAGCTCTAGCCTTGCTCATTGCAGCTTTTATTCTGCATACAAGCTTTTTCACAGGTGCTTTCAATGCTCGGCATATAAGCCTTACAGGATAAGATACAACAAATATCATGGTTTTAAATGCCCTGATAAATAGATTAATAATGAAAAGTGAAGCATTAATTACGATTCTGCTGAATAATAGCTCATAAAACACTGCGCCTAATAATGCCCCCAAAAACATATACACTCTTAGCTCGCCGCTATTACAATAATATATGATGGCAGACATTATGAGAGCAGAAAATATCCAGAACAGCAGATCCTCTGCATATATTGACACCCTTCCCGGCTTCAGAGCTTTTCTTATTATTCGGAAAATGTCGAAGAGGAACGATATTGCTATTCCGCATAATATTGTACAAAAGAAAATGTAAACCTGATTGCTTATAGAAACAATCATTTGAACATCCGGGCGAGCAATCCTCCGCCCCTATTCCTTGAGTTGTCCTTATCGGAATACTCACAGCTTACAATCTCACCTTCGACAACCAACTCTGAGCTGTCAAGACTTAATTTGTTTATATGGAGGTCCATACCTTTTATTATGAGTAGCCCAAGCTCTGTATCCACAATAATGCAAACATCATTGAAGCTTTCAACGTCAATGACCCCGGATATACTCATCCTTTCCCTGTTTTCAAGGATAATATTCTGAACCTTCGGCTTAATGATCTTCTTTTCCTCAGTCATTTATATCCCCCTATTCTAAGGGCTCTTCTACTATAATGATTATATGTTTGTACAATAGATAAAATGATAAATAAAGAAATCTCACCAATAACAGTATAATACCTGTTACAGGTGAGATCGCATGATTGAAACTATTTTATTTTGCTTTTATTTAATAATGTACATTTCCTTTGAATCAGCTTTTGTAACATGTTCTGCTACAGATGTAACCTCCACCCTTGTAAGACTGCTTCCAAACCTGATTTCTATAATATCTCCAACCTTTACCTCAGCTCCGGGCTTGGCAGTTTTGCCATTTATCGTTACATGTCCTGTCTCACATGCCTCATTTGCCAATGTGCGCCGTTTTATAAGTCTAGATACCTTCAAATATTTGTCTACCCTCATTCAATACAACCCCTATCCAAATAATACTCCGTTTATCAGCATATGTAATAGCTGCTGTCCGGATAAAATTATTTATTAACCATATCCTTTAAAACCTTACCCACTCTAAATACAGGTGCCTTTGAGGCTTTTATGGTAATCTCCTTTTTAGTCTGGGGATTTATGCCCTTCCTTTCGGGCTTTTCTCTGACCTCGAATGTTCCAAAGCCTACCAGTTGCACCTTATCGCCATTTACAAGAGCTTGCTCAATGCTTTCTACGATCGCATTCAAAGCTTTTTCTGCATCAACCTTCGTCAATTCACTCTTCTCTGAAATACTTTTCACAAGATCTGCCTTATTCATGTAATTTACCTCCCATTAGTCCTTGTTATTTTCATCAACCTTATCCGCGAGCTGTATCTTTGCCTCATTCCATAATTCATCCATCTCTGCAAGGCTCATATCTTCCATCTTCTTACCTGCTTTACCGCTTTGCTTTTCAATGTACTCAAATCTCCTGATAAACTTATTTATTGTTCCTGTTAAAGCAAGCTCAGGCTGAACCTTAAGAAATCTGGATAAATTGACGAGAGCAAATATTGCATCCCCCAGTTCATCAGTTATTCTTTCCATGTTTTTACTTTTATATACATCTCTAAGCTCCCGAATTTCCTCATCCACCTTGTCAAACACGTCATCTATATCGTCCCAGTCAAAACCGACCTGAGCCGCCTTCTGCTGGACCTTGTAGCTTCTCATAAGAGCCGGAAGATTTGAGGGCACATCCTTTAAAACACCTGTTTGACTTTTAAGCTTCTTTTCTTTCTTTTTTAAAGCTTCCCAGTTTATGAGCACCTGTTCTGATGTATCAGCCGTGACATCCCCAAAAATATGCGGATGTCTGTAAATAAGCTTTGAGCAGATCTCCGTAGTTACATCATTGATATCAAAGGTTCCCTCTTCCTTTGCTATCTGGGCATGGAAGACTATCTGCAGCAGCAGGTCGCCAAGCTCATTGCAGAATTTGCCCTTATCCCCCGCATCAAGGGCTTCGAGCGCCTCATAGGTTTCCTCGATCATGCATATCTTAATGCTCTCGTGTGTCTGCTCTCTGTCCCAGGGACAGCCATTTTCAGCTCTAAGTTTTGCCATTATATCTAAAAGGTCATTAAAATCATATTTTTTATCAGCCACTTCTATGATCTCCTTCTTTACGTGTTTATCCTTCTTCTCATTATTCTATCCTATTTCTGCATATTATAGCAAATTAATTACTGACGGGCATTCGATGCAGCATTCTCTGAGCTCAGTATATTGTTGCTGCAGCCGGCAGTAAGTTTTATATATTGTGCTGCTAAATTGTTTTAGGGCTGTTTCGTAAATTCCATGCTGTCCCTCAAATACTCCGCCATATACTTGCTGACCTTTTCCGCTCCCCATTTATTCAGGTGCTGGGCGTGGTGACAAGCATCTTCAAAGTCATCATATTCAAGTCCGATTTCATCGTACAGCATATTGAAGTCAACATAACTTACACCTTCCTCATCACACAAGCCCATAATTTGTTCATAGAAATTCTCATAATGTACATTTGCCGCATAAATGTCATTGAACGGTGCCGCTGTTACTATAAGCCTGATATTACTTTCCTTACATATCCTTACTATACGCTTGAAAAACCTGATAGAATAAGCATTTACTTCTGGTACGAATTTTATATCAGTCTTTTCTTTGTATTTCTCAATAGTCTCCTCTGACATTTTTGAATCCAATGCAAAAAACCCGTTGAAGTTGCTGACGTCAACCTTCGCCCTGCCAGACAGGTTCCTGAGGTTCGCCTCCATTATATCTGTTTTCTTCCAGTTGTTGTGGCAGCGGAATAGGCCAATGCTCATTTTGAGTGCCTCCAGCTTATCGGGAAAGATCTCAAAGCAGGCCATTACCTTTCTTATTCCCGGCCTCATCGCATCAATATTAGCAACATATCCTTCATAAGAAGAGTCCGATCTGCCGAAGGCATATGCTTCAAGTATTATCGTCTCAGGGTTCTGCCGCTTCAGCATATCCCTCAGTGTGTAATACACCATATCGATCTTCTGGTCTGGGAGGCCTGCATTAAATACCCTTTTACCAATGATCGGCTCGATTACGGCAGGATCAAAGGTACAATAGGCATGAGAATTACCAATAAACATAACGTCTACGGAATTGGCCTCAATACTGTCAATCTTCCTCTTTCTTTCAATAACGCTTCCTCCGCTTTGAAGCAGCGTTTCCAAGAAAAGCACAAGGATCAACAGCAACGCTGTAAATGCCGCGATCTTTACAGATACTATAAGCCTCACTTTATTAGAACTGGAAGTAGATAAATTGTGCTCCATTTGCATCACCATATACTCCAAACACTATAATTATTGCAATAACTATCAGATAAAAGGCCCATCTCAGCACCAATGGACTATTCCTGAAGGACTTGCCTATTTTCTCCTTCTCCATAGCAAGCTCATATATAAAGAGTATGATAATGAGCAAAGCTGAGACAACTAGATCGGTGCGGTCCATTCCAAGGCTGGCTGTATTGAAACCGGTCAAAAACGAGGCGTTAAAGGTAAACAGCCTGGACAGTATCAGTTTAATATCACCTATACTGTTTGCCCTGAAAAATATCCATGAAAATGATATAAGGGCAAAGCACCAAAGCATTTTAAACGCCCTGTAAATTGCAGATGAATCCTTTACCCCCAAGCGTTCCTTAAGCTTGCCTGAATAAGGCCGTAGTATTATACCAAGCACCTGGTACAGACCATTGAGCAAGCCCCAGACAATGAAGGTTAGACTAGCTCCATGCCACAGTCCGCTTACAAAGAAGACCACCATTATATTAAAAAGATGCCTTCTCCTGTTTCCACCCAGCGGTATGTATATGTAGTCTCTGAACCATGAGGTAAGGGAGATATGCCATCTTTTCCAGAACTCCGAAACGGTAGTTGCAAGATATGGCCTTTTGAAATTCTCCATAAGCTCTATGCCAAGCAGCCTTGCACTGCCTATGGCAATATCTGAATAACCGCTGAAATCACAATATATTTGTACTGCGAAGAATACAGTTGCCGCAGCAAAATGCATTCCATAATGGTCAGCTGGAGAATCATAAACTGTATTTACCAAAACACCCAGTCTGTCTGCTATGACAAGCTTCTTGAAAAGTCCTTGCCCGATAAGCAGCAAGCCGCTTCTGATGTTCTCAAGAGTAGGTCTACTGCATAGATCAAACTGCGGTCTCAGGCTGTCTATTCTTCCTATGGGGCCAGCCGCAAGCTGCGGAAAAAAGGAGACAAACAGCGCATATTTACCGAAATGGCTCATGGCCTTTGTCTTGTCCATGTATACATCCAGCATATACCCCAGTGATTGAAATGTGTAAAATGAGATTCCTATGGGCAATAAAAGCTTAAGCTCTACAGGCTTGTAATCTGCCCCGAACAATCCGGCAATACCTGCCGCAGTCTCGATAAAAAAGTTGAAGTACTTGAAAATAAAGAGAATACCAAGATTCACAGCAAGGCCAGATATAAGATAAAATACTCTCTGCCTCCTGCTATCTGATTTTTTCATCAGGTTTGCGGCAAAAAAAGTCACAGCTGTTGAGGTCAACAGCAGGACAGCATATCTGGCATCCCAGCACATATAAAAAAAGTAACTGGCAACCAACAAAAACAGCCATCTGACCTTCTGAGGCAGCAGAATGTAAACTATAACTGCCATAGGCAAAAACAATGCATACTGTACAGAATTAAAAATCATATTTGAGCCCTACTTAAATATTAATTATAGGTTCGAACTAATACGAGAATTATAACGAACATTCCGGGATATTACAATAATCAGCTTTTATACATTGCAAACCCCTGGCACCTAAAATAATTTCAGAGGTTTTTGACATATGTACGAAGGCCGGATCGTAGTACAATAGTCTTTTTTGGAATCATTATGTTGTCGTCGTTGCGCAAGTCCATACAGTGAATCTTCGCCTTCATTGCGGGTATTAAAGAAGCTTTTATAATGTACATTTAGAATCTGCCCGACAACAGGTGCCAGAATGTCTGCAACCTTATTGAGGTCAGGATTCGTCATATGAATACCATCTACCGTTAAGTTGGTGATCTGGCCTTATTTTAACTGTCTCAAGCTTGATTCTAGCGTGCCAATCTGTTATGATTGTAATAAATGAAAGGTGATGGTGTCTTTTTGGCAAGTTTGAATGACGTAGCCAAAGCAGCAGGTGTGTCAATTACGACTGCGTCCTTTGTAATCAACGGTCACGCTGAGGATATGCGGATTGCGCCCCATACGGCAGAAAAGGTCCTCGAAGCGGTACGAAAACTGGAATATGTTCCTAACGTTTCCGCAAAAAAACTTACAAATCGAATTGACCGCAGCAGTACAATACCTGAAATTGCAATATTATGGGCTCCTTCCCTGCATCCTGCTTTTCTTGGATCCTTTATTACAAATGCTCAGGAACTGTTCGATCAGGAACTGGTTCGTGAAATGCATATCACAGTCAGCCCATTTACTATAAATCATATTAATAATCTGGAGAATGATTTTTTAGATCGTTATTATAACGGCGTTATAGTTTCACCTATTTACGATAAGGAATTCTCATATATTAACAATATAGCAACGAGAATCCCTCTTGTTGTATTGCACGTTCGATCTGATAAACATCATAACGTAATTGTAGACAATTATATCACCGGTCGTAAAGCTGCAGAAATATTCGCAGCCAGAGGGCACCGTTCGGCTGCAATGTTTTATGTAAGAAATGTAGGAGCTACTAGCGAGCCAGACTACCGTCTGAGAGGCTTTAGTGAAACTTGCTTTACACATAATATGGACTTCTTTGGTGTTGAGGTGCCTTTCGAATCACTAGGTCTCACTGTTGCCCGCTCGATGTACGGCAGACAGAAAGCTTTGGAATTTCTGCAAAATAAAAAACTACCTGAAGCAATTTTTATTCAGGATGACGTCATTTCTATGGGATTTATTACAACGCTGCTTGGCGCAGGTGTTCGTATTCCTGATGATATAGAAATCATTACATACGGCAGCAACGACATTGCCGATGCTTGCCATCCTTCGATCACTACCATTGATTATCCCATATCAGACATTACAAGAGAAGCTCTACAACTGCTAAGTGCTCAACTAAGCAACCCCTTCTCACAGCCGAAACTCATCGTTGTTACACCCACTGTTACTTTCCGGGAAAGCTGTCCAAAGCCTGATGGATGGGAGTAAAAAAAGCCATGTTACCTAAGCTGCCGATAACTCTATACCTTCCTTTATGTAAAAACAAACAAATCCTCCAATAAGGAGGATAAAAATCTCTGCACCTTGTGGGGTATTTGCTATTACATATACAGGCTAAAGAAATCATTTCCTAAGCCGCGGCTATGATTTGGAAAACTGCCAGAGCGCGGCAAATTCAGGGCACCGGCGATACTCTCGAAGCAGCGGCATTAAGAGTTCTGTATCCTTCGACCTTAGTCCGTGTACAATTAAGGTCTCTTTACCTATGACCAACGTTTCTTGATTTTCTCGTGTAAACGGCAGCCATCTTACTGGGAGTGACTCACAGTTCGGATCTCCTGAGCGTGCAAAACTGCACCAAGCTCCTCGGATCTGTTTTTGCAAATACATCGGTGATTCGCAGTCATAAGCAAACAATATCGGGATTTCGCGTCCATGACCGAATCGGCTCCCATCCTGCAGCGGAAGCGCCAGATGATACAGATATGCTCCTTTGTTGCAGGCGCAGACCATCGCATACGCCATTGCACCCATTCTTAGATATAAATCACCCTTCAAGTCCATGAACGCCTGAAATTGACTTCGGCAATCAGCATAATGAGAACAAAAAAGGTCTGTGATTTCAGGGGCAAAGCCACGCACCGGATCAAGCTTACCCCAGTTCTGAGAAACAGTAAGCTGTCTTGCTGCCTCCGCTTGACCCAATAGAGGCAACCCAGTAAACTGCTGGTCATACTCTCCGGCATTGGTACCGCCGAGAAACAGTACACGCCCGCAGCAACCCGAGCTAAAGCGCTGCCAGTAATCCTCAGGAATGGTAATACCGTCAATTACCGGTGCAAACAGCTTAGATTCTATACTTGAAAAAGCCGAGCTCCCTCCCATTGAGGCAGAGGCAATTTTGTTCTGAGCCTCGAGCAGCTCTTTATCTGACTTTTTCAATGCATGCTCTAAAGTCGAGCAGTCCAAAGCAGACAGTAGAGCATTAGATACAGTTCTGCTGTCATTGCATGTGGTCAGACTAATATCTGCCGCAAAGGAACTTTGACAGATTACCTTCTGAAAAAGTCCCTGTGCTTCTTCCATCAACATTAGTGCGGTAATATTACAGGAACCAGCTGACTGGCCGAACAGTGTAATATTTTCAGGATTGCCGCCAAATGCCTTAATGTTCTTCCTGATCCATCGCAGGCACTGCAAAATATCAAGCCTTGCAAGATTATTACTATATTGGTAAGCAGTATTTGTATCAGGTAATCCTGACAGATCCAAAGAGCCCCACATTCCAACACGGTAATTGGGTACTACCAAAATAATATCAGGATTTTCGCGGACAAGTTTACTTCCATCATAACTTAAAGGAAGCATACCGGGAGCGCAGGGCAGACATCCTACATTACTGCCGGCAATTTGCGCGCCGCCGTAGATCCACACCATAACTGCTTTATCAGTTTTTGCAGTGTCGGCCATGTAGAGGTTTAAGTTAAGGCAGTCGGCCGAAAGTCCGGCAGGAGCCATTGTTCCCCATTGTATATTATTCTGCCATGGTGCAGGGCCATATTGATCAGCAGGTATTCTATCTTCCGAGGTGGTATTCATGTCGACAGCCCGTTTCCAACGTTCGGCGTTGCCAAAGGGTATTCCGAGAAATTTGACTGTCGATGCAGCTGTTTCATATTTACCCAGATACGTCCCGTTTGGCGCAATTATAACCGGTGCCGTCTTATCTGTCAGCTGCATTTTCATCTCTCCTTTATGACTATGTAGAAATTGTCTTATATTCCAGCCAGGTGCAAAAATTTCTGCCTAATATATTTTTTTACTGCCTTAAAATACTTAACCGCTTTCATCTTAAACTTATACACTTGTTACTCAATAGTTTAAAACGGCTTTCAATACTCTTTGCCATATAAAATTCTGGATTGTCTATATAGCTCTTCATGGAACGCAGGTGTCATTTCCTTCATACTATATAAGTTGAAAATACTGGGCTTTTCCTTCCTGCAGAATTTATTAGCATACTCCCGTGCTGCTTCACGCTGTTCCTCCGATGTCTTTTCTGCATTGGGCACGCACAGAGGTACTGCAATAATAATTTTATCTCCGTACAACTCGTAAATCTTCTCAATATCATTCATAAGCTGAGGACGCCACGCATCCCAGCCTGCAGCAATATAGTTAGGAACCTGTTTGAAATTTTGCCCGCAGCTGTGGATAATGCAAGCTTTACTCCTGCTATGCAGGTAGTCCGTCACGCGCCGCATGTATGGAACAATCATTTCCGCGGCAACCTCCGGTGCAAAGAAGGTTTCCTTTTGGCTGCCCCAATCATCATGAATATAGAATCCATCTATCATCGGATAATATTTCAGATAGCACTCGAGGATTTCGATATATAAATCGGTAAGGTGCTCAAAGAATTCCTTGACAGCCCCCTTCTGATCCTCATCGATCATCGCAATTGCCGCGTTTTCAAATCCCATGATGGAAATCAAACGTTCATACCATCCGTTCAGAAACCAGCAAATATTGAACAAGTCCTCTTTCAAAAAGTTTGTGTTAACAGTTGCACTGGATTTCCATTCCCATCGCCTAATATCCGGCCAATGCAGGCTATCCGCCAGGTCATTTGCATCATTCACAAAGCAATTACCTGGGCGTACCATAGAGCCACCGGCTGTTGGAACATATTCCCATATAATTCCAAACATGTCCGGGCCGCCTTCCTTCCTTTTTTCGTCACCTTTCGCAGTGGCATCAGCTACAAAGGCGCGTGCAATATTGTCGGGATTGACGGCGGGAGCGAAGCTATGGTATTCCATTCCAGTGCCGCATATCTGCCATACCGGCTGGCGCGCAAAGAGTCTCTTGACAGCCTCACGGTCTGTGATTGGTGTATTATATTTTTCAATTGGTACCTCTCCATATGGATTGGGAATGGAACCAACAACCTTAAGCTCTTCTTTACTAAATGGTATTGTATTCATTGTGTACACCTAACCTTTCATGAAATCACAACTTCGTCCCCATCCCAAGTAAATGTAGCATTAAGTCCTGCTTTAATTGTAATATCTTGCATATAGTCAAAGACGGTTTGTCCGCCTTTTTCTCTGGTAACGGTATTTGTTACACCTTCCCGATCGACAATCATCGGGATGTAGCGAGTCTGCACTATACGTCCGCTTTCTACCACACACTTTGCAGCAGCAGTATAAATCGCCTCAGGATGGAACGGATAAGTAGGATATGATGGATCCGGTACAAAGCCAAACCTTTCGATCCGCTTTCTGGCCCACTCCTCCGGATTGAAAAGAGCCGTATTGGCGCCTCCTGTGCGCTTGAAATCCGGCCGCAATGACGGAACCCAGGCAACGAAATTGTTGAGTCCATGGTATATCGTCCGGCCCTTGTAAACTTCTATGCCATGTAGAATATGTGAGTGAGATGAGGTAACCACATCTGCACCGGCATCAATAGCAGCATGCGCAACTATTCTTTCATAATCTGCAAGTTTAATTGGTTTGTGTACGATACCCTTATGAAAATAAACACAAAGTACATCACACTGTTCCCTTAGTGTCGCTACTTCCTCCTGCATCCTTGCAAAGCTGACAGGCTCCGGCCATGTAAGAATCCGTTCAGGTGGCCCACCTGGATTGGCAATATCACCCATGTCAAACTGTGTGATAATCTCCAAATACGAACATCCGGGCTTACCCTCCGATGCCCATGTTGCTTTAGGCCCTGTACAGTTATAGCCTATATAGCCTATCCTTGTGTCTCCATGCCGGAGAATCACTGGCTTAGATGCTTCCGTCAGGTTTTCGCCGGCGCTGGTAAAAGGCACCTGATGTGACCGCAGCCAATCCATGGTATCCTGGACTCCGACTGCTCCGGCATCATATATATGATTGCCGGCCAGAGTCAGTGCATCCACATACTGCATAAGTGGCTGCAACACACTGGGACTGCGGAAAAGACCTGCCAGCTCCGACGCACGATCACTGTACGGAACCTCCAGCTGTCCAAGCACAACATCCGCCTGCTCCAGTGTGTCTTTAACACCATGAAAATAATAATCCGATCTATCACCAACTATTATATCACCTGTCATCAACATTATAAACCTATCAGTACTTTTTGACATAAAGACCCTCCATTTCTTTTACAGAAGCTTTCTACTTCTGCAAAAATCCATGATGTCAGCTACGACTTCCTCTTTATGCTCCTGATCCAGCGCATGGCTGGCATCCTCGTATAGAATGAGTTTTGATTTTGGCACCGCGCGCACAGAACGGAGCAGATTCTCCGGAAGACTGATAGGGTCATGGATGCCACCAAGGAGCAAAGTAGGAACTTTGATCTGGTTTAAAACAGTAACAAGTTCATTTTCTGTTTTTATGTTCGCAAACGGTTTCTTAGGATTTAATCGCGCTTCCTCAAGACTCAAGCCTCGCCACCAGGACATCTGTTCCTTATGTAGAGCAACGGCACGCGCCCATTCCTCTTCAGTTATATAATCTGGCCGATGTGGCTGTGATCTTCTCTCTATTTCGTCACAGTATGCCTTCCAGGTTTCATTACTCTGTGCGGCACGAATAGTACGCATTCTTGCATCCCCGGTCTCTTCACCATCCTTGCTGTGCGGACCTGCTACAATACCGAAAAAGCCACGCAAACGCTCTGGATGATTAACACACAGATGCCAGCCAATACCCGCTCCATGCGACATTCCTGTATAAAAGAATTGGTCAATTCCCATAGCGTCAGCAAAATCACATGTATCCTGTGCCCATACATCATACCAGGTATTACCCAGATCCTGCGTTACATGAGTAGACTGACCATAACCACGGATCGTAATATTAAAGACATGAAAGCTTTCTTCGGCAAGGTCAATTGTCCAGTTTTGAATTTTTGAATGATTTTGCTGGCAACAGAGCAAATATTGCTGTCCTTTGCCATATTCCTCATACTCCAGCTGAATATTTCCTAATTTTTTAATTAACATTTCATTTACCTCCAGCAGATCGGCTATCATATAGTAGCACGTATCTGCCAATTTTATTTATATACGCTTTGCCCTGATATAGTTAGCATGAATACAGCTTCGCCAGTGTTCATTTACGACATCTGTAGGGCTGCAGCGCAAATTATGTGCAATACCATTTTCCTGTTCAAGAATCAGAGAATTTGTGCATGTAAAATCCAGCGTTAAAATATTGCTGCCCATCCATGCATCGCTTCTAAACCAAAGTTCATATCTATACGGCGAGGCCCAGCGTCCTGCCGCATAACCCTCTTTTGTGTCATATCCCACATTTGTGTCAAGCCGAATACCATGATCCATTATTCTGTGTTCCGAGGGAGACTGCATTTCCATAAACCTTAAAGGAATATGACATGAGACCCATTTCCCATTTGGCGGCAGCAAAAGTACTTGCCTTTCATGCTCCGTCCAAAACTCCAGCCGTGTTTCCCGACTCAAAGGCGAAAAAGAAAGCTTGTTAATCCCGAAAAATGTTTCCGGTAGTACAAAATGCCCACCAAAATCCATGGCCGGTTGCGCCTCATCTCGGCCACACAAGTTCAGGTGTTCACTCTTTTCCAGCAGTCGAGCATAACTTTTGGGCGATTCGGGTATAGGATAAGCAAACATGTTACTGCTCAAGTACTTCCAAAGTAATTTCATAATTCGATCGGAACGTGGTTCATTTCCATGGATTGCTACGACAATATTCTGCTCAGGCAGTACAATACCAAGCTGGCCTGCGCCTCCATTCAGTGTAAAGCCGCCAAAATGATTGCGCCAGATTTGAAATCCGTATCCCGATCCCGGCTGAGTAGGAAATTCAGGTATGTCAATCATCTCTTTGCAGTTGGAGGTAGGAACCTGCCATGCACAAGCAGCCTTCACAATATCTGCCTGCAAAAGCTGTTTTCCATTCCATTGCCCGGCTTTTGCAAAAAATAATGATATTTTCAAAAAGTCAACTGTCCTTAGACAGAAAGTGGGCAGATCATCTCGTGCCCCTCTGCTCTCAATCCGCACTTCTGAAATTCCAAGTGGTTCAAATAATCTTGGAGCGAGATACGAAGACACCCTATGCCCGGTCTTTCTAAATATAATCTCCGCAAGAATGTCAGGTATTCCGTTATCATAGAAAAAATGAGTACCCGGTTTATCAACAAATGGCTCCCTAAAGAATGCAGCAATAGGATCATCAGCTGCATGCATTTTGACATAGCTATCCTCCCTATGTCCAGCGTGCATCGTTAAGAGATTATATACTGTCATTCCTGCTGCAGCTTTATCTGCATATTCTGCTGCCTCAGGCAAAAGCTCTAATACATGATCTTGCAGAGAAAAAAGATCCTCCTCAACAGCAAACAGAACCGCTGCTGCAACAAGAGTCTTTCCTGCAGAACAAATTCGCTGTAGCTTATCAAGTCCAAACGGTTTCCAGAAGCAATTCAGCAGAAGCTTCTCATTTCGCAGAAGCAAAAGACTATGCAGCTCCAGATGCTCTCGCTCTACAGCATCGAGAAACGCTAGCAATGCTTCGGAACGGATACCTTCAGATTCCGGCGTTGCAGTTCTCCATTCAATGGCCACGTGCATACTTACCCCTTTCATTTACTTGCCTGAAAACAGGCCACAAAATGTCCTGGCTGTACCTCCTTCAGTGAAGGAATTGCATTGCAGCAGGCATCTGTTGCATAATCACAGCGATTATTAAACGGGCAACCTGCAGGCCGCTTAATAATACTTGGAACCTCGCCTTTAAGAACTACCTTTTTACTGTTGTTTTCAGCTTCAGGATCAGGCAGGGGAACTGCACACATCAGTGACTGTGTATATGGATGCAGGGGATTATTATAAAGATCTTCACTAGATGTCAGCTCCACTATCATCCCAAGGTACATAACAGCTACACGATGACTAATATGCTTTACTACAGACAGATCATGTGCCACAAATAGATACGACAGATTTAACTCATTTTGTAGATCCTCCAGCAAATTTATAATCTGTGCCTGAATTGAAACATCCAGCGCCGAAATTGGCTCATCACAGATAATAATTTCAGGTTTGCAGGCTAATGCACGAGCAATACCGATACGCTGTCTTTGTCCTCCTGAAAACTCATGTGCTACACGCTCACGCATGGACGGCTCCAAACCAACCATACGAAATAACTCATCCACACGTCGGTCATATTCCGCATTGCTTTTAACAAGGCCATAGGGATAAAGAGGCTCTCCAACCAGGCTGCCGGCAGTTTTTCTTGGATCCAGTGAACTGTACGGGTCCTGAAATATCATCTGAATTCTGCGCCGTTCTCTACGAAACTTGTGTTCAGGTATAGAGAGGATTTCCTGTCCATCCAGATAAACACTGCCCTTTGCCTCATCTAGCAGCTTTAACACCGCTTTAGCAGTTGTTGTTTTTCCACATCCCGACTCTCCTACTAGTCCCAGTGTTTCACGTTTATGCAGCTGAAAGTTGACATTCTGCAATACATTCAGCGAGCCAACCTTCTTCATGAACAGGCCCTTTTTAATTGGGAAGGATACGCAGATATTTTCTGCCTTCATTACCACCTGCTCTAAAGGAATAGCTTTTTGCTTTTTCTCTGCAGCCGTCCATGCACGCTCCTGTGTGTCAAGCTCATTTGCATTAAGAAAGCATGCGACAAAATGACCGGTGCTAATTTCCCTCAGGGTCGGTGTGCTGCCTTTCTCGCACTGATTACAAGCATACTTGCATCTATCACGGAACTGACATCCCGGCTTTCGGTCAGAAGGAGAAGGCGGAGTGCCTTCAATAGGCGTCAAACGGTCACTTTCGACATCCAGCCTGGGGATTGCCTTTAACAGTCCCCTTGTATAGGGATGTGATGGTGATTTAAAAATTTCCAAAGTCGTGCCTGATTCAACAATATTTCCGGCATACATAACATAGATACGCTGAGCGTATTTAGCGACTATCCCGAGATTATGAGTAATCATAACCAGCGCAGAATGATTCTTTCTTGACAGAGACTTCAGCAGATCGAGGATTTGCGCCTGAGTCGTCACATCCAGCGCGGTTGTTGGCTCATCAGCCACTATCATATCCGGATTGCCAGCTATGGCAATTGCTATCATAATTCTCTGGCGCATACCTCCGGAAAACTGATGAGGATAATCGTCGAGTCTGTTTGCTGCGTCAGGAATTCCAACCTGCTCAAGCAGCTCTGCAGCCCTTTTCCTCGCTTCTTGCTTTGAAGCCTTACAGTGGAGCACTATTGACTCCATCAGTTGATAGCCCACTGTTTTTACGGGATTCAGGGACGTCATCGGCTCTTGAAAAATCATACCGATTCGACCGCCGCGCACACTGCGCATATATGCACTTTTAGCTTTATGGGTAAGAAGATCTTCCCCTTCCAGCAGTACCTGTCCACTTTCGATTTTTCCGGGTGGTGTAGGGATCAGCTGCAGTGCGGCCAGCTGAGTCTGGCTCTTCCCTGAACCGCTTTCCCCAACAATACCGATAATCTCACCGCTATCCACATATAAAGATACGTGATCCACTGCACGTGTTAATCCATCAGTATTTTTATAGGTTACAGATAAATCTTTTATTTCCCAAAAATGTTCCATATAATATCTCCTATAACGTTCCTCTAAGTCGCGGATCGATTGCATCACGCAGACCGTCACCAAGGATATTGAAGCCCAGAACCAGAAGCATGATGCACAGTCCTGGAGAAAGCGCATACACTGGATTTATTAACATCATTGTATAGGATTCGCTTACCATTCCTCCCCAGCTAGCGGTAGGTGCCGACACACCAAGGCCAAGAAAATTAAGACTTGACTCGCATAAAATTGTTGTGCCGATATTAGCAGTTAAAACTACCAGTACAGGAGAGATACAGTTTGGCAGCAAATGCAGCCATATTTTTCTTTTGTTGCTTATTCCAAGTACCTTTTCAGCTGTCATAAAATCTGAGTTGCGAATTTGCAAGACCTGTGCCGACATGATTCTCGCATATGTAGGCACAGTCGCCAGTCCGAGAACAATCATCAAGCCCAGAATAGATCCTGTTTTGAACATCATACTCAATGCCATAGCCAGCATAATGTTAGGAATAGACATCAGAGCATCGATTATACGGGATAAAACAGAGTTAATCACCCCACCGTAAAATCCGCAGACAAGGCCGATTGTAACACCTATTACAGCTGCAATTATCACTGAAGCAAAACCAATTAAAAGCGAAGTACGTGCACCAAACATTAATCGGGTCAAAATGTCACGTCCTAGCTTATCTGTTCCCAGCAGGTGCTCCGCGGAAGGTGACTTTAACGTTGTTTTAATGCTTGTAAGGTATGGATCGTAAGGAGACAATATAGGGGCAAAAATTGCCGCAAGAATAAATAACATAACAAGAATAGCGGCAAATACCACCAGTTTCCTACTGAATAACGTTTTAATTGTATATGCGAATCTGGATTGATGTTTCATACCATTCCCTCCTTACTGAATCCGAATTCTAGGATCAAGATATCCGTAGCAGATATCAACGATAAGATTAGACACCACAACCACAATAGCGATAATCATAACACAGGCTTGTATGACCGGCAGATCTCTTGCCAGAATACTTGCAACAAGCAAAGAGCCCATGCCTGTTATAGAAAATACTGTTTCAATTGTCACAGCTCCGGAAACAATATTACGCAGGCTCATTCCAATAATCGTAATAACCGGAATAATAGCATTTTTCATAGCATGTCTCATGATTACCCGGCTTTCCTTCAAACCTTTAGAACGTGCTGTACGTATATAATCCTGACGGACTACCTCCAGCATACCTGATCGCATTTGTCTTGTCATACCGGCAATTGCTCCTACACTTAGGCAGGCGACCGGCATAATTGTCTGCTTAATGCTCATTGCCAATCCATCTGATGGAAACGAAAAACCAAAGGACGGAAGCCATTCAAGCTTCATCGAGAATATATACATACCAACAACTGCCAGCCAGAAGCCAGGTACAACAGAGCCAAGATTAGCCAGGACAGTCAGAATATTGTCAATCAGTTTCCCACGGTTAGTGCCGCACAATGTTCCGAACAAAATACCCAATAATATACTTATTATTAGAGAAATGACTCCAAGATACATAGTAATTGGAAGCCGCTGTTTCAAAAGCTCCTGTACAGGTATCGTATAGCGGTAGGATTCCCCGAAATCACCCAGAGCAAACTTGCATACCCAGTGCCAGTATCGGACTGAAATGGGCTTATCCAATTCCATTAATTCATACTGTGCCTGATACTGCTCCATCGTAATATCAGGGCCCAAAATAGCGTAAACAGGATCGCCCGGTATCAGATACATCATAAAATAGGAAAACAGGGAGATCAAGATGATTACGACCAGTGCTTGTATAAGTCGCTTTACAATAAACCGGCTCATGACATGCTCCTTTCTTTCAGGAGAATATTTAAATATAGCAGGGGGACGGTCGGTATTCCCCCTGCATTAAATTTCTGAATTTTAAATATTATTTTGTAAAGTGTGCTGTTTCCGGTGTCCAGATAATGTAATTGATCTGATAGATACCATGATCTGCAACATTGCCATTAGTGAAGATTGCGCTACTACTGGTCCACATAGGAAGCAACTGGCAGTAGTCGTCAATGACCATCTTGGAAAGCTGTTGGCTATAATTCTTCTTTTCATCAAATGTCTTGCAGCTCATTGCATTCTGCAGTGTTTCAACGATATCATCGTAGTGATTAACTTGGTTGACCCAACGGACTCCATCGGGTAAGAATGTACGGTTGTAATAAGTACTCAGATCAACTTCCGCACGACCGGCACTGAGAACCATACCTGTGTATGCTTCACCCTTAACACCAGATAAATCATCAAGGCGGGCCTGCTCTATAGCTTCAATGGATGCTTTTATTCCAACCTCAGCCAAGTAATCCTGAACCAGGACACAAATTGATTCAGATTCGCTGCTGTTAGTCATATAATATATTACCATATCAAAACCATCCGGGTAACCGGCCTTTTTTAAATAATCCTTTGCTGCTTGCGGATCATACGGATAACCCTTTGTTTCAGGATTACTTGACCATACGTTATTGGGACCCCATTGAATAGTGCGGTCATATATAGCACCAGTCTGTGAAGAGCAGTACTCCCAGATTGCATCCATATCAATAGCAGAAGCTATTGCACGGCGAGCATCAACATTTCCCATAGGGCCTTTATCCTGGCAGCTAAACCAGAATATTGATGTAGCAGCGCCACTTACAAGAGGCTTGGTTTCGGACGTAAATCCTTTAGATTTCAGGGTCATACTTGTGTCACTTGAGCAATCAATGATCGCATCAACTTCTCCTGCCATAAATGCTGAAGACTGTGTAGCTGCATCCTTTATGAAATGGAATTCAACGCCATCCAAATAAGGCATTCCATCAATCCAGTAATCTTTATTGGCTTCAAATACAACCTTCTGATCAGTTACCCAGGATGCAAACTTGAATGGTCCTGTACCAACCGGATTACGGTCAGCAGCGTCGGTTCCATTAGCTTCAGCATAATCCTTAGAAATTATAGTACCGGCAGTATACAAGCAAGCAGTAGCTATAGAATTGGACCAGTTTTTAAGATGCACAACAATTGTATGTTCATCAATTATTTCATATTTATCAACACCGGTCAGTTCCATATTGCCGCATTCAGTCCACTTTTCCCAGTTCCATACAACAGCTTCGGCATTGAAATCAGAACCGTCATGGAACTTTATACCTTCGCGCAGATGAACTGTTAAAGTCATTGCGTCAGGATCTTCTTCATATGCTGTGCACAGCCAAGGTTGCAAAGTACCATCCTCATTATAGCGGCATAGATGCTCTAAACATGTATCAGCGATTAAGGAGGCCTGGAAGGTCAAGCTCAACTGCGGATAACCAATGTGAAGAACGTCTGTACCGAGCCCAATTTTAAAGACACCGCCATATTTCGCCGCATCCCCATCTGTTGAAGGCTCTGCTTCCGTAGTTTGGGTTTGTTCAGTCTGTGTTTTATCCTGAGTTTCCGTCTCTTTGGTTGTTTCCTGCTTGCTTGTACATGCTGCAAGAGAGCATGCCATTACAAGTGCTAGGAACAATGCAATCCACTTCTTTGTAGGTTTCATTGTTTTTCCTCCCCTTTTATTATGTATCTTTTATTTTTTCCACACATGTGGAAAAATCTAAAACGTTTTAGCAAGGCGAGCCTTTACTAATTAATCTACAGGTTGGCTAAGTAATATATTTTTTTGTTTAAGTTATTTTTTTGCTATAACGATTTAGCACAAAAACAGTATAAATCCTTTAGTAACTAATGTCAATAATAGATTTGAAAAAGGACATACGTTTTTGATTTGTAAAAGAATATAGGTTACGTGGGAATATTTCAATATTGGTGGTTATGATTAAAAGACCTTTTCATGTAGATATTTTTCTATATAATCCACTACATAAAAAGAAAACTGCAACTGTTCACGTATTGAATGATCTTTCAGGGAAACACCCAAAAGCTCCTGCAGCTTCTCAAGCTTGTTAAGCATTGTATTGCGATGTATAAATAATTCTCTTGCTGTCTGGCTCATATTGCAATCATTTTCCAAAAATCTCCGCAAGACATGTGCAAAATTGGTATCATGTTTTCTATCATGCCGGAGGACATTTCCCAGAGCCGGGTGGCATAGATAGACCAGATCGTTCACCTTCAGTTCGCTTTTATATGCATTAGCACAGAATTCCGCTATATGATAATTGACATAATGCTCATAAAGAAATACTCTCTTACCATCTACTTGATGAAGCGCAATGCCAAACCTCATGGCTGCCTTCGCTTGTTGGTATAATGCTTTTACAGCGATTAGCCGTACAGCGCTGTTGGAAACAGCTGCATAAGCGGAATTACTGTTCAGATAATCGTTCAGTACCTTATCAGGCAATGTAGGTACTGTCTCGTTTTCCTTTAGAGAAAGAAGTACCACGATGTCACCTTTGTATGCAAAAACTGAGTTCTGTTGCAAGATATGTCGAAGCTTTAGTACTGCACTTTCCCAAGGAGTGTTTTCAGAGTTCCCAAAAAAAGAAACCATAATAAGGCAAAACCGTTTTGATAGCTGCAGTCCTAGCCCACGCACCAACTCTGCAACATTTTCACCGACCTGAAGCTTGCCCTCAATCAAACGAACTATCAGGCTGCCATATCCGGTGGATGAATGTTCCTTTTGCCGCAGCGTGTGCAAAGCGCGCTGCGCACTAGCTGAAATGAAATTTGTCTGTAGCGGAAAGCAGACGATATTACTTTCCTCAGGTATAACAATGCTCTCAGGTAAATTGCCGGAGCAGAAAGCACATAGGTGATTCCCATTTTCACAGGATAAAAACGTTTGTATTTCATCTTGCTTTAGTACATAAATATTTGCAGGAGATGGGTTTGTGTCTGAAGGCAGCACACAAGCTTCGTCAGAAATTTCATCCATTCTGATCTGGTAGTAACTTATATCAAGTTGCATTTGTTCCAGTAATTGTGTTAGCCTCATAAATTTTTCTCCTTTGATGCAACTTTCGTTTCATCTTGCTAAAGTCCAAATTTGTGTAAAGTATACATGACAGCTCCAAAAAACGGGGCAGGATGCACCTTCTATATTATCTACTCCATAAGCTATAATAACAAACAATAGTCTGCTTATTCAACATAAATTAATGTACTTAAATGGAAGGGATGATATTAATATGGGAAAAGGTCCGCTTACTGGATATAAAATTTTGGATTTGACACAATTCGAATCCGGCACAGTATGCACGGAAACTCTTGCCTGGCTAGGTGCAGAGGTTTGGAAAGTAGAACGGCCTGTCACAGGAGAATTGGGACGGCACTCTGTCGCCAAGCCCGGTGTGGATACCTATGGTTTTTTGATCATGAACATGAACAAGAAATCCATAACATGTAATATGAAGCACCCTGAAGGACTGACGTTGATAAAGCGTCTTCTTGCCATAGCTGATGTAGTCGTTGAAAATATGGGTCCCGGCTCCATGGAAAGGCTTGGACTTGACTATGATAGCTGCAAGGCAATTAACCCCCGCATTATCTACGCATCCATCAAGGGTTTTGCGAGGGATAGCGAATACTGTGATTATCCTGCATTTGATCCCATTGCGACACACACCGGTGGTTTTGTTGCTGCAACAGGTCTGCCCGATCAACCTATCAAGGCAGGTGTTAGTGTCGCTGATTCCGGTAGCGGTATTACCTGCGCCATGTCTATTATAGCAGCTCTTTTACAGAGGGAACGGGAAGGCATCGGTCAACGGATTGATGTGGCTATGCAGGATTTCATAATAGGATTATCCCGCGCAGGATGGGAGCCCTATTATGACAACGGTAAACCACCGCGTAGAGTCGGAAACGGTATGCCGCTCGAAGACGTTGCTCCGTCCAATACCTACCCCTGCAAACCCTTTGGACCAAACGACTATGTACATATTTACTGTTCCAGGGCGCCCGGAAGCAAACATTTTTCAAATCTGTGCAAGGCCATTGGACGTGAAGATCTTTTAGAGGATCCACGTTTTGACACACCTCGTTCCCGGTTCGAATACCGTAATATCCTCGATTCAATTATTTCTGAATGGACAAGCCGTCATACAAAGAAGGAAGCTATGGCCATTATTGCCGGTGCAGATGTTCCTGCAGGCGCAATGCTGGATGTAGCCGATATTACAAATGATCCCGATTATCAAAAACGTGGTATGATTGTAGAAATTGATCACAAAGAGCTGGGCAAAGTTAAAGTACCTGGTTTTGCGCCGCGTATGAGCGAAAACCATATCGATTACACATGCTCCCCAATTCTAGGTGATAGCAATGATGAAATTTACAGAAAGCTGCTCGGACTATCTGACAGTGAGATAACCAAGCTAAAAGCAGAGAAGATAATTTAGTATCAGAAATGCACATACAACAGCATTGCTATAGTATGTGCATTTTCATTAATATTCTGGGTTTTTCAACCTGCCATAAAATTTGTTAATAGCAGTTCCCATATTTTCCAGCTCAACTGGTGAGATATTTCCCCCACCCCTTTTAAGAAAGCACTTTATTTTTTTATCACACGTGTCTCAATGAAATCCTCCACAATTCCTGTCATAGAATCGTGATTCCATTTACGCGGATCCACCGGGTCCGCCTTAAATAGCAACACAGGTATTCCTGCGTCCTCTAGCGTTTTTCGGATAAAGAATGACCCTTCTACTGCCTGCATGCAGTTTTCAGGAACCATATATACAACGCCATCAACACGATTGTGGCGGGCTTCCTTTAAAAACCACTGTGAATTCCATGGTGGCATATGCAGAAAATCTTCCATTCCGATATATCTGGCAGCGAGGGCACGCAGCGGATCTTGTTCTACATGGTAACGGCGATAAGCATCCGCACCCATTGCAAGATATATACTCCACATAAAGACCGCACCATATTTATCCTCAAAATTCTGATAGAAGCTGAAATCATGCCACAGGCCTCTCCCCAGCCACATTAGGCGATATTTCTCATTAGGAACCGCAACATCGCCCCGTTTCTGTTTTTCTGCGACCTCTTCATACAACCGCCTTGCGTGATCTGCAGCCCAGCGTGTACCACGCTGCCACTGTGCCGGCATAACAGCGTTTATAGTATCCACCACAGTAACAGGAACAGGACTGCTGCCAGCAATCAGGTCACGGATTTTACCATACCATGTTTCCTGCTCGTTAATGTTGTCCATGACTTCTTGCAGACGGTTAATGTCGAACATTTTCCCTGTCTTCATTTCAAGGAAGCGTATCAGTTCTCTTAATTCTTCAACGGCTGTGTCCAAACGATCAGTATCGTAAAGGCTTTCCCAGTCATAGGGAGCCAGTTCCCACCATTTCAGCGGAGTCTTTCTTGCAACGGTGTTTTCCATAGCATAGAAGTCCGCATTGTGTTTTTTTGCAAAAAGCTCAAAAATTTTCCCTTGACAGTCACAAGTCAGACGCGTAATGGCAATTGTGGGATTCGGCAGCCCGCCCCATGGGCCAAGTGGATTGCCCTCAGCATCAAAACTGTGATCTTCGGGATCAAGACTTTCAGCAAAAGCTGTAGCACAGTAGCTGCAAAGATCATCTCTGTAACCAGCCTGTCTGAGTAAGCCAAAATACTTGGCGGTCATACGCTTTGCACCGCAAATAGCCGCCCACCACTGGTTTACAACAAACGGAATGTCCATAGCCCGCAGAATCTCCATTGGAACATCGGCATTGAGATATCCAAAGTCTTCGCCTGCTTCCACTCTTGCCTTCAGACCCTGAAACCACTCCTTCTGATAAGCGCTGGCCTCGGCAGTGGCATGGAGCCTTTTCTTCGCTCCGGATTTTATCACTTGTTCAGTCATGCCTCATTCCTCCTTCAATTCTTGAATAAACTGCTCAATGGCAGCATCTAAGCCTATATTGCTGCAAACAGGATACTGCATTTTAGAAAAAGCCATTGTCCTGATTCCGGTAGCCTCCAATGCAGCCTTCTGCGTTGGGTAATCCCAGCTTGCCGCATCCTCATAAATATTTGTATAGAAAATTACAGCCTGTGCTTTTGTAGCAATTGCCTCACTGCTAAGGGCCTCCACGCGCTGAGAGACAAATGCTTTCTTTGAACTGAACAACCGTAGCATATATCTGTCCACAATACTACGTACCACAGGATAATCAGGATTGCAGTCCCTGTTATAGAACCGGTCTCCCCAATCATGATCTTCGCCCACGACTACTGCACCGGCATCTTCAATCTTATCATACAGCTCTGTGCTTTCCTGCGAACTGCCGGTAACGAAAATACGAGGGCCTTTCAGAACAGGCCAACCTGCAGCCGCCCTCGTTATAGATCTCACCAGATTTGTATGCTTTTCCCTATCCATGAAAAACGCCGAGCCTATGATGACCAGCGCCTCGCTGCCGCTGATGCGGACCTCGGAGCCTCTGCGAAGAGCTGCCATCTCACGGAGAGCCTGGCGGTTTTGGTTGCATACATGTATAGCATTCATTATATCCTCATCCGAAATCATATGTCCGCACCACTCCTCCAACTGCTCGCGGAACAATGCGACAACCTGTTCATTGCGATCCTGATGCATTCTGTTGCGCGTAAAAAGCCAATCAAGGAATATCAACGGCGGTAAATCCTCTAGATTGATCCGCACAATTTCACGAAGATACAAAAATACACGGATAAGTACATCAGTTGAATTTGAAATAGCAAGAAAGTCTGCCTGTTTTTTATATGTACCATCAACGACTTTTTCAAATTGTTTCCGTACTACCGGATCAAAAGCAAACTCAAGATAGGTATCGGTTTTCCGCAGCTGCTTCTCCGGGTCAGCAAAAACCTGTAGAGGAAACATTCCCGCTGCTATAATCAGCTCATCCGGTACATCAAAGCCAAGTTTTGCAACGACCTTTTTACCCGCCGCCCGAGATGAAAGCGCATCTCTTTCACGATTACAATAAATATCCATAAGCTGCGCAAATGCCGTAGCTTGCATGGCACATTCACGAATGCCCATAAAAATACCTCCTGGAGCTATTTTGTAAAGATATTTTAATTATAATGCCGCGAAAAATCAGTAACCATGTTAAGGACTCCTATATTTGATGATTTTCAATGTGCAGTTAGCACATACTTTCATGAGCTTTTAATATAGCGAAGTACTTAGTCTTCTCTATAAACAAGGTAATTCAACTATTGTAAGGCAGTGATATAGTGAATAATGTTTTATATTTGCAGCATAAAACAACTTACTATAGAAAAGCAGAAGTCCATATAATATACTATTTATAAAAGTCAACATTAGAAGGAGCTTATAATGTCTTACAAACTAGTGGCTGCAGACATGGATGGAACATTGCTTGACAGTAATGGTAACATCACAGTAAAGACAATAGCTGCAATAAAAAGAGCAGCTGAAAGGAATGTGATTTTCACTGTCAGCACCGGCAGACCAATTCAGGGTGTAGAGAAATACAACCATGCCCTCAGTCTTGATGTCCCTTTTATAACATACAATGGCGCCATGATAGTCATGGGCAGATCAAAAGAAATTATATATCAACAAAATGTTGAGTCTGAGGATGCACGAAGAGTTCTGAGAATAGCCAGAGAATTAGGAACCACATTTATCGTATGGTCAAATAACCAGCTCTATGCGAACGTGCTTAACGAGCAGGTACATAATTATAAAAAGCTTTCAGCTGTTGAACCAATTGAGATCGAAGATGACGAAATGCTTATAAAACAGGGTATTACAAAGATACTTTGGATCAACAGCGCTGAAACACTGATCCATTATCAAGATTTCTTGAAGGATAAGCTGCCTGACTCTATCAGTTATTACACGTCAAAGCCCATCTACCTGGAATTCGTAGACAGCAGAGTATCCAAAGCCACTGCAATGAAAAGACTGGGAGAGTATTTTGGTATAAGCCGTGAAGAAATGATAGCAGTAGGCGACGGCTACAATGATCTTTCAATGATCGAATATGCCGGCCTTGGTGTCGCCATGGAAAACGCACCTGATGAAATCAAGGCAAAGGCCGACTTTGTTACACTGTCAAATGACAATGATGGGATAGCATACTTGCTTGAGAAATTTGTATTATCAGAAGAAAAGGAATAGAACCATCGCCTTACTTTGCTGGCATGCTGTACCAATTCTTTTAATGAAGGCCTTTACGATTTTTCATAGTTAGGCAAGCCCTGGCACTTGTGCCTCATTCCGGAAATAGGGCTTGCCGCAGATTAAACAAATATCCTTACTTTTTTGTTGCCAGTAGTCGAAGAAAAGTAATATTTCTACCATTATCAACTTCCATACCCTTTGCTTCGTCCGGATCAAGAATCCATATGAAATCACGCCATATTTTAGCGCCTTCTTTATTCTCGAATGCATCAATAATATTTATATCAATTGACTTTGCTTTTTCCCATAAATTACGCCACCAAGCAGGGGAATGGTAGGAATCAAAATCGGGATGCCAATATGGTTTTAGGTATTCCGGTGGTTCGGTTAATTCATTAAAAAGTCCCGGGTTTACAATGGCAATTTGTCCGCCTGGTTTAACAACGCGAGCCAAATGTGCATCAACAAAGTTCTCATCCGATCCGTAAGACCATATAGAATTAATGCTAATCACAGCGTCAAAAAATTCATCAGCAAAAGGCATCTCTAAAGCATTACCATGAATAGGGAATACTGAATCGTGCACACCGGCTTCCCTGATGCGTTTCCAATTATCATTTGCTCCAATCCATAAATCATATGCACAGACTTCTGCATTAAATTCTTTTGCCAAGAAAATTGAACTTATTGCTTTACCGCACCCAAGGTCTAATATTCGCATACCAGGTCTTAAATTCATACTTTGTGTCAGTGCTTCGGTTAACCAAAGGCAATGAGAACCCATCTGATTGTTAATGATCCAGTAAGGATCATACTTTGAAGACAAGGGGTATAAAGGGTTTTTCATTTTATCATCAATACGATTTGACAAACTCATAAGTAATTCTCCCTTTTTATTCTTAATTATCACAATATGCTTTGTATTTTTGTTATCAGAAGCTCCCATATTGGTATCTTTTTTATGGAGTATCCTTCCCAATTACAATATCACATACATCTTCCGTTGCTCTATATAGCAATTTTACAAATTAAGGAATATTTTGTCAACATGCTGTGTAAACAATAGATATGAAATGCATAGGGAAATACTATTCAAACTCTCGGAACCCCATTTTTAGCCAGGCATCACGTGTTATGGTATTCTGGGCCTGAAGGCTGTTGTCACGCTGAAAGCTGTGAACTGCTTTTTTAAGCCCGTCCTCATAAATTCCATCCAGTTCTCCAGTATAGTATCCAAGCTGCTTAAGTCTTCTTTGTATTGCAAGTACGTCCGCTCCCCTATCACCGGGGATTATTTCATCAAAGCCTCTGCCGAACGGTCCGAACTGCCCGTTGACAATGGCTACATCAGTTCCTATAGGCACTATATCATAAAGCTCCGCCACATCCTCATTGTACATCCTGATGCAGCCACCGCTTGCAGCAGAGCCTATAGAGCTATCGTATATAGTTCCATGTATTCCATAAGTCCCCCAGGGTACGTCAAGGCCTAGCCATCGCCCGCCGAAGCCCTCCCCCCAATCTCCCTTTTCAATTATGGTCCAGCATCCCAGGGGAGATGGATATCCGGATTTACCGGAAGCTATAGGATACTCCTTAATACACTTTCCATTTTCCAAAAGATACAGCGTTTTATCTTCTATTTCAATGAATATGCTATACACCTTTTTATCATAATCAGCATAATTATTTGATATAGGATAGCTTGAATCAACTATTATTTGTGTTATTGATAATGACAACAGCACAGATAAAAAAACAACGATAGAAAACCTTGCCCTACTCACAACAACACCTCCGCAAGATATTTATATGCAGAGGTGTTGTTTCAAATCAACAATATTACTAAATAAAAATTAATATATATGAAAGAAATTGAGTAAGCCATCCATTGTGAATATCAGAATTATCTCCAATAGTGCATTGGTAATCAATTATTGTACCGCTATTAATATTTTTATATATTTACACTCGAATATTACTCAAAGGAAACCTGCTTCTATCCAAGTTTTATTTCAAATTTATCAAACCATACCTTATCCATAAATTGCTCTGAAGTGAAAAATGTCTTTCTGAAAATAGCCAGCTCACGGGTATTTTTCTTAAGCCAAAGCGGAACAGGTATATCCATCTGCTTACAAAGATCGATAAGGCACTTTTCCAGCTTATCCCTGAAGCTATGCTCCTCAGCGCTGTCTTCTGCTGAATCCTCTTTTACAAGCTTGTTGTTTACATAAAGCTTACCGTCCAGTTTCATATATATCACCCTTTTTCGGCTATCATAAATACCCATTTCAAATTGATACAGCATTTTAATGAGGTTAGTCGTATGTCATTCATACGACCAACCTCACTATATTATCTCCGAACTCGCTGTTCCTGTAAAGTATTATCTTCCAAGCTTGTATTCAATTGAGTCGACCAATGCCCTCCAGCTTGCATCTATTATGTCGGTGGATACTCCAATGGTAGTCCAGACCTCGCTGCCATCAGTGGATTCTATAAGGACCCTTACCTTTGCCGCTGTAGCTGATGTTGAATCAAGCACCCTAACCTTGTAGTCGGTCAGCTTCATTTCCGAAATTATAGGATAGAAACGAGCAAGCGCCTTTCTAAGGGCATTATCCAGAGCATTGACCGGTCCATCGCCTTCAGCCGCAGTTATTTCCTCCTCATTTCCCACCTTTACCTTAATGAGTGCCGACGAATTCTTCTCGCTGGAGGATATAGTGGGCTCATTAACGATAACCTTGAAATCCTTGAGCTCAAAATATGGGTGATACTTACCCAGCACCTTCTTAATAATAAGCTCGAAGGAGCTTTCAGCGCCTTCATACTGATAGCCCTCGTGTTCCATTTCTTTAAGTTTTTCAAGGACCCTCATTGTTTCAGTAGAATCCTTGGTAACAGATGGATCAATTTTGTTAATAATATTAAGAACAGCGCTTCTTCCAGCAACCTCAGACATGAGAAAAATACGCCCGTTACCCACTGCCTTAGGATCAACCATCTCATATGCAGAACTATTCTTCACAACCGCATCAGCATGCATCCCGGCCTTGTGCGCAAACGCTGCCCGCCCTACATATGGCGCCCTTTCATCAAAAACCACATTTGATATTTCACTTATGGATCTGGCAACAGAGGTAATATGCTGCATACTCATTTCCGGAATACAACTGTAACCCATATGCAGCTGCAAATTTGGTATGATAGTACAAAGGTTGGCATTACCACATCTTTCACCAAGGCCGTTTATCGTTCCCTGTACCTGTACAGCTCCGGCCTGTACAGCCATAATAGTACCCGCAACAGCCATTCCATTGTCATTATGACAGTGGATCCCGATTGGTATGTCAATTAATTCTACGACCTCTTTTGTTATATTATATATATCCAATGGCATAGAGCTTCCCTTTGTATCACAAAGACATATACTGTCAGCCCCGGCTTGCCTTGCCGCTTCCAAAGTCTCCATGGCATATTCTCTGTTTTCTCTGAACCCATCAAAGAAATGCTCTGCATCATAAACAACTTCTCTTCCCATCTTCTTAAAGTAGCTGATCGTATCAGCGATCATGCTGATATTTTCATTCAAGGTGGTCTTGAGAATATCTATGACCTGAAAATCCCACGACTTGCCGAATATAACCACAGCCTCGGTGCCAGCGGCCAGAAGAGAACGAACATTAGCATCCTCCTCGACGGGTATACCAACTCTTCTGGTACTTCCGAAGGCAATGATTTTTGAGGTTTGCAGCTTAAGCTTTCCTACTCTTTCAAAAAACTCCAGTTCCTTTGGATTTGATGTTGGATTTCCTGCTTCAATGTATGAAATTCCAAGAGCATCAAGCTTTTTAACAACCTTAAGCTTATCCTCAACAGTGTATGAAATGCCCTGTGCCTGCGCTCCGTCTCTGAGAGTGGAATCCAATACAATTATCTTTTTCATACTGACTCCTTCCCGTTGGAGATTCCCTTTCCACAGTCGCTGATAACTCTATTGATAGCATTTACATAAGCTTTTATACTGGCTTCGATTACGTCTGTGCTTACGCCTCTTCCAACAAATATCCGGTTATCCTTCATAACCCGGACAGTTGCTTCGCCAAGGGCATCCGCTCCCTCTGTAACACCCTTTAGACTGTAATCCTGAAGCTCCACTTCAAAGCCAACTGTCCTTTCAACTGCCTTGAATGCTGCATTTATCGGGCCGTCGCCTGTGGCAGCTTCAGTAAGAAGCTCTCCATCCTTGTACATGCTTACCGCAGCTGTTGCAATAAGTTTGTTTCCACTGTTGATCTGATAACTTTCCAGCTTATATGCCTCACAGATCTCTGCAACCTTTTCCTCCACTAAGGCCTCAATATCCCTGTCAAGAACGACCTTTTTCTTATCTGCCAGTGCCTTGAACTTCTCAAAGGCCTTAGCTACTTCATCTGGCGACAGATTGTAGCCCATTTCCTGTAACCGTTCATCAAAGGCATGCTTGCCGGAGAGCTTTCCGAGCATCATCCTGTTTTGTGAAAGGCCTATTGATTCAGGTGTCATTATTTCATAGGTCGATTTTTCATTCATTACGCCATGCTGGTGTATACCTGACTCGTGTGCAAAGGCATTTGCCCCCACCACTGCTTTGTTAGGCTGGACCTTAATTCCGGTGAGGCTGCTGATTAGCTTTGAGGTTCGGTATATCTGTTTTGTGTCAATATTATGGACTATATCTCCATAATAATCCCTTCTGGTATTGATGCCCATAATTATTTCTTCTACAGATGCATTGCCGGCTCTTTCACCAAGACCATTTATCGTACATTCTATCTGTGTGGCACCATTTCGCATTGCAGCAAGAGAATTTGCCACGGCAAGGCCGAGGTCATTATGACAGTGAACGCTGATATCTACCTTTTCGATACCCGGAACATTCTCCCTGATACCCTTTATTAGCTGACCGAATTCATCGGGAGATGAATAGCCCACTGTATCCGGAATATTGACAACAGTAGCTCCTGCCTTAATTACCTCCTCAATGATCCTATAAAGAAATTCTATCCTGGTCCTGCTGGCATCCTCGGCTGAAAACTCTACATCAGAGCAGTATTTTTTTGCGTACCTGACCATAGCCGCTGCCCGTTCAAAAACCTCGTCCTCAGTCATCTTCAGCTTATATTTCATATGAATATCCGATGTGGCAATAAAGGTGTGTATTCGTGGAGCCTCTGCATTACACACAGCATCCCATGCCTTATCTATATCGATTTGAGTGGCTCTGCTGAGACTTGCGACAGTAACACCCTTTACATTTTCAGCTATAGTCTTAACTGCAAGATAATCTCCCTGAGAGGCTATTGCAAAGCCTGCTTCAATTACATCAACTCCAAGCCGCGACAACTGCCTTGCAATCTCAAGCTTCTCCTGTATATTTAAGCTGACGCCGGGCGTCTGCTCCCCATCCCTTAAAGTAGTATCAAATATTTTTATTCTTGTAGCCATATACATCAAACCTCCCTGAACCTCATTGCACACAGCGCTTAATAAAACCCATTGATTATGTGATCGTGCAGCTTCACACTTGCTTTTTATGCCCTAACCTATTCGACATACAACGACCTGTCCCGACATACTAATCCACTCTTATTCGCCTTAATAAATCTTGTACTCTAAACAGATTCAATCTTTATTCTTGACCTAAATTAACCTACCATAACGTTTTTCAACATAATAACTTACTTTATCTTCTTTATTCTGCTTGGTGCTTTTACCACTTCATTTACAACAATCACCAGGCATACTATCTACCGCTGATCCTGCACTCTACTTCTTGAGCCAGCTCATCATCTTCCTGAGCTCAGCTCCTACCTTCTCAAGCTGATGTTCAGCTTCGCACTGCCTTGTTGCGAGGAATTCAGCTCTTCCGCCGGCCTTGTTTTCCATGATCCACCTGGACGCAAAGGTACCGTTCTGTATCTCTTTAAGGACTTTTTTCATTTCCTTTCTGGTCTCATCGGTAATGATCCTCTTTCCTACCATATAATCGCCGTATTCTGCTGTATCACTGACAGAATATCTCATATATGAGAAGCCGCCCTGGTTTATAAGATCTACAATAAGCTTCATCTCATGTACACATTCAAAATATGCAATCTCCGGCTGATAGCCTGCCTCGACCAATGTCTCAAAGCCCGCCTTCATCAGCTCTGTCACACCTCCGCAGAGAACTGCCTGCTCCCCGAAAAGATCGGATTCTGTTTCTTCCCTGAAGTTAGTTTCAAGAATGCCCGCTCTTCCGGCGCCAATGCCTGAAGCATAAGCCAGAGCATACTCCTTTGCCATGCCTGAGGCGTCCTGATGAACAGCTATAAGTGACGGGACCCCCTTTCCTTCGCAGTACTGGCTTCTTACCGTGTGTCCCGGCCCTTTGGGCGCAATCATTATTACATCTACATCCTTAGGTGGCTTTATCTGATTGAAATGAATATTGAAACCGTGAGCAAATGCAAGTATATTGCCCTTTTCAAGGTTTGGTTCAATGCTCTTATAGTACATATCGGCCTGTGTCTGATCAGGTGTAAGTATCATTATCAGATCTCCAACCTTTGCAGCCTCCTCTGTATTCAAGACCTTGAGTCCATCGCTCTCTGCCTGTTTCCGTCTTTCAGAAGCCGGTGTCAGCCCTACGACCACATTAACGCCGCTATCCCTCAAATTTTGAGCATGCGCATGTCCCTGACTTCCATAGCCTATAATAGCTACAGTTTTCCCATTTAAAAGTTCAAGTCTGCAATCATTGTCATAATACATTTTAGCCATTACACTCAATCCTCCTCATTATTAGTAACCTTTATTACCCGGTTGCCTCTTTCGATAGCAATTGATCCTGTTCTTACTATTTCCTTGATGCCGAACTGCTTAAGAAGATCCTCCAAGGCAGATACCTTATCGGAATCACCTGATATCTCTATTGTCATTGTTGACTTAGAAACATCGATAATATTTGCTCTGAAAATTCCGACAATCTGAATTATTTCAGTTCGTGTATTCGCATTTGCCGCAACCTTGATCAATACAAGCTCACGTTTTATGGATTCGGACATTTCAAGCTTCTTAATTTTTATTACATCAATAAGCTTGTTTAACTGCTTGCTCACCTGCTCAACTGTATATTCGTCTCCGTCAACAACTATCGTTATCCTTGAAACCTCCGGATTTTCAGTAACTCCCACAGCCAAGCTGTCAATGTTGAATCCTCTTCTGCTGAAAAGCCCAGCTACTCTAGAGAGTACACCTGCATGATTTTCTACCAAAACAGATAATGTATGCTTTCCCATATCTTTATCTCCTTTGCCGGTATTTTTATTTAACGTTTCTCAAATTCATTTTAATCATAATCGCAAAGCTGTATAGAAAACTTTTCGATTGTAGAAAAATTTTCTTTCTGCCGCTGTGTTTCAACGAGGCGGACGTTTCTTTTCGCCTCGTTATAATGCTGAATTAATCGCTCTGTACTGCAAATCCCCATACAGTAGATCTACAGAGATGATTCAAAGGGATCTATCACACACTCCAGCAGGTATGGTTCATTATCCTCTGTCAACCGCTTCATGGCTCCTTCAACCTCAGATGCCTTCGATATCCGCTCGCCCTTGAAACCGTATGCTTTCGCGAGCATCACAAAATCAGGATTATTGTCGAGAAAAATCTGTGAGTAGCGGCTGCCATGCTTTAAATCCTGCAGCTCTCGAACCAGTCCCAGCCTTTGATTATTAAATAAAATAATTTTAACGCCGATATTATACTGCTTCATAGTGCCAAGCTCTTGCATTGACATCTGGAAGCTCCCGTCACCACTGACCACCACTACCGGTACATCAGGCTTTCCAAGCTTTGCACCGACTGCTGCAGGCAATCCATAGCCCATTGTCCCAAGGCCGCCTGATGTAATAAAGGTTTTTGGTGTGCTGAATCTATAATTGTTTGCTGTCCATATCTGGTTCTGGCCTACCTCTGTGGCTATTACAGCATTCGTGGGCAAAAAGTCCGACAGTATAGAAAGCATGTTCTTCGGGTCGATACTATCGCTGTTATTTCTTTTCCTCTGCTTTAACTGATTTTTATGCGCTGCAACATTATCTACCCACTCTCTGTCGTCAGATGAACCTGCTATATCCAACAATTCCTTAAGGATCAGCTTTACATCTCCTACCAGCGGGATTGATGCATCGATGTTTTTGCCTATTTCAGCAGGATCTATATCAATATGGATAATTGTCGCCTTTTCTGACAAAACAGCTGAGGATCCTATTGCCCTGTTACCTGCCCTTGCCCCCAGAATAATCACTACGTCGGCATTATGCAGTGCATAATTGGCAGTATTGCTGCCATGTGAGCCTACCATACCGAAATGCAGGGGGTGTTCATAAGGAATTGAGCCTATACCCATCATAGTTGTAACTACCGGAATGTTGTACGCTTCAGCCAGCTTCTGCAGCTCCATTGAGGCATCTGACGCAATAACACCACCGCCGGCACATATGATAGGTGCGCTTGCCTTTTCAATTGCCGTCAATGCTCTTTTAATCTGCACAGGGTGGCCTTTATATGTTGGCTTGTAGCCCTTTATACTGATCGTGTCAGGATAGTTGAACTCCAGTATGCTGTTCTGCACATCAACAGGCACATCAATTACTACAGGACCTTTGCGTCCTGTCCCTGCAATATGAAAAGCTTCCTTTATTATTCTTGGAAGATTATCTGCATTTTTTACAAGATAATTGTGCTTGCAAAAAGGTGCCGTCGCTCCGGTTATGTCAGCCTCCTGAAAGGCATCGGTTCCAATGAGCTCCCTGTCAACCTGTCCTGTAATAGCAACGATTGGAATGCTGTCCATATAGGCGTTTGCTATTCCTGTAATCAGATTTGTCGCACCCGGGCCTGAGGTAGAGACGCAGACGCCCACCCTTCCTGTAACGCGTGCATATCCGTTTGCAGCATGGGCTGCACCCTGCTCATGCCGGGTGAGTATATGGCGAACATTTGAATCAACTAAGGCATCATAAAATGGTGAAATTGCAGCACCCGGATACCCAAAAACAGTACCGACACCTTCAAGCTCCAGTGCCTTAATAATTGCCTGAGCTCCTGTCATCCTCATAAAATACCTCCTTCCATTTGGTTGACCTGTAAATCAGCAGTCATCAATAATATAAGTAATCCTAATAAATAATCCTGAGTAATTTTGTTTATATGTGTCATTTAGCCTGTATATATAACACATCGGTTCATACGGACTTTTCGATTGTAGAAAAATTTCTCTCAGTAACTGTGTTTCAACAACACTGTGCATTTTTCATATTTGCTATAGCACTTTGGGTACATGGGTAATCCTTGCGTATCGCTATAATCCTTCAGTTATGGAAAGCTTTTTCTGCCTCGTATGTATAAAAAAACCCTCGTCAACTGCACATGATGCAGGGACGAAGGAATTCCGTCGTGGTACCACCCTGATTTGATAAGCAAAGTTATGCCCATCCTCGGCGTACTAATGTACTAACTGTAACGTAGTTAACGTCATCACCTGGACTATAAGGTTTCAATGATGATGCTCCGGAATGAGTTATACGCAAATACCGTGCGTCGGTTTTCACCTGCCACCGACTCTCTAAAGCACCGATATAATGCCTTTGTTCCTTCATTGCACTCATTTTTCAAATTAATTGTATTATATATTAGTTTATGGCAGGTCATATGTCAAGGATATTTTTCATACTTCTTACCTAATTCACAACCAAGTTTTTACACTTTATTACCCTGCAATAAATCGAAGGTATAATTAATCCATTTTTATGTGCAAAATCATCTTTAAAGCTATAAATCAATCTCCATTTCTCCTACCACTTCATTAACCCAAGCAAATTGAATATTACATCTCAAGCCTGCCTATAAAATGGCAAAAAATAACCAGCTCCTTTTTAGCTGGTATGTTATTCTATCTATTACTTTACTCTTTTTAAGATTACTTCATGTTCATTTAGCTTTGTATCAACGCCTATCACATATTCCTTGACTATTGTCATATTTTTTTCAAGTCCATCGACTTTTATTTCAAGTCCATCGACTTTTATTTCAAGTTTATCAACCTTTGTTTCAATTTTATCAACCTTTGTCTCAAGCCTATCCATTTTTTCATTTAAAATACTATGTCCTTCGGCTATTGCCTTAACATCCTTACGCAGGTCTTCAACGAGCGTTCCTGTGTGCCGTTTCATTTCTTCAACCTTTTCATCAAATTTCTTTCCCATTTTATCCATGTTTGTTTCAAACATATCTTTTATTGCAATAAGCAATTCATCATTATCCATTTTGGCAACCTCCTGACTAATACATAATATCAAAAATTCTAAATTACATCACATTCATTTAATTTTATATCAATGTTAATATATTCCTTGACTATTAACATATTGGCTGTGCTATTTTACACGCCTCATAATAATTTCTTCCTGCTTTGAAACTTCCTTTTCAATTCTATCTATTTTTTCTGCATTTTGTTTATATCCGTCCAAAAGTGCTTCTAACTTTTCTCCATGGTCGTTTTCTATCCTTGTGACTATATTTTCAATTCTATCCAAGCGTATATCAGCATCTTTTTGTCCTGCTTGAAGTTCTCCAACATTCTGAGTGAGTTTACCAACTTGTGCAGCTATATATTCTAATAATTCTCTATCATTCA
>JAEYRB010000002.1 GCA_023409735.1 Bacillota bacterium
ACCCAGGGCAATTAAGAAGGCAGAACCGGGAGAAATATATTAACAAAAAATTGTCTGAAAGTAGCTATTTTACAGTATTTAAGCTAGGTTTTTGTAGTAAAAAATGCTATAATTGATTTATGCAAAAGATTGATTTTACAGGGCTTTCGCCAGATCAAATTGAATATGTTTCCTCTCTGGAAAAACAAACGGACGAGCTGTCAAAAACCGTTCAATCACAGCAACTTCGTATTGATCAGCTCATGGAGCTTCTTGTTAAATCTCAAAAAGCTTTATACGGTCAATCCAGCGAAAAGCGGCGTTATGTTTTCGATGAAGGCAACGGACAGATTTCCTTGTTCAACGAGGCGGAGGCTGAAGCCAGTAACAAAGCGGAAGAGCCTACCGTACAGACTATTGTGACGGCACATGCCAGAAAACCTAAGAGAACCAAGGAAGAACTGGCGGAAACGGTACCCGTGGTGGAGATCATTTGCGACCTGGATGAAGACAAACGCACCTGTGATATTTGCAATGCCGATCTGAGGTATCTTGGCAAGGAACATGTCAGGGACGAACTGGAGATTATCCCTGCTCAGGTACGCATGTTGAGATATATTCGTTTTAATTATGTATGTGAGGAATGTGAAACGGAAACCTGCGAAGCCAATATTGTCAAAGCGCCTGTTCCTGCTCCGGTTATGAAACGCAGCCTTGCTTCTTCATCCGCCGTGGCTTATGTTATGTATCAGAAATATGCAAATGGGATGCCTTTATACCGGCAGGAAAAAGACTGGGCCAACCAGGGCGTGACACTTTCCAGAGCCACTCTGGCCAACTGGATTATACGTCCAAGCCATGAATGGCTTGAACCGATGTACAATACGATTAAGAAACATCTGGTGACCGAACCGCTGATTCATGCGGATGAGAGTGTTCTTCAGGTGTTGAAGGAAGATGGTAAGAAAGCAACAACAGAATCACGAATGTGGGTCTATACTTCCGGCAGAAGTCCGACTCCAGCGGTTTTATTTGAATACCAACCGACACGATCCGGACAGCACGCCCGAAGGTTTCTGGAGGGTTTTTCGGGTTATCTTCAGACAGATGGCTATAGTGGTTACAATGCAGTACCCGACGTCATACATTGCGGATGTTGGGCTCATTTACAGCGCAAATTTGAAGAAGCGATCCCTAACGGGGCTGATGCCAAAAGTTCCAAGGCGGCTATTGGATATGATTATTGTAACCGTTTATTCGCCATGGAAAAGAAATGGGAAGAATTATCTGATGAAAAGCGGTATGAAGAACGGCTAAAGAATACTAAACCTCTTCTGAACGAGTTCTGGCAATGGGTGTCGCTTTTAAATCCGTTACAAAACTCAAATCTGGGAAAAGCAGTTACATATGCATTGAACCAAAAGGAACCATTGAGCAATTTTATGCTAAATGGACATATTGAACTTTCAAACAATACTGCTGAAAATGCCATCCGCCCTTATGTCACTGGCAGGAAGAACTGGCTTTTTGCAGATACAACCCGTGGGGCAAAGGCAAGCGCCATTGTTTACAGCATAATAGAATCAGCTAAGGCCAATCAACTCAACCCATATATGTATTTGGTATATTTATTATCCAAGCTGCCAAGCTTGAAAGAATTGACTCAAGAATCTTTGTCATCATTTCTGCCGTGGTCACCCGAATTACCAGCTTGGTGTCATAAGGATTCAAACAAGGCACCCCAAAATTAAGCGCTTACCTTCATATGACTTGTTAATAAGGTAAGAGTTATCTGCCATAATCATGACTTCATCATCTCATCAAAGGTTACAAGCTCCACATTTCCAAGCTTTCTTGCCTTATCTATACAACCTTTTGTAAAGCCTGTTTTTGCAAAAAGATAAAGATAAACATTGGTGAAGCTGAACAATTTACTTCTTTCAACAAGCGTATCAAGAACGCCAGTGTCAACATTTTCGTTTACCCATTTACATTCGCAGAAAAGGGTGGTTTTATCGTCGGCTGTACCCATAATGTCAACTTCGGCTTCACACTTGTTTTTAGAGTCATTGCCCCACCAGCGGCCTAAATTGGTGAAGGTGATAGCGGCTTTGCCCTGCCTGTTCAGCTCCCATAAATACTGCTTGCAGATTTCCTCAAATACACCACCCATAAAGGATGTGATTAGAGGAGCAATTTTTTTATAAACAAGATCTGTAAGACCGCGGTTGATTATTGCCAGGTTATCCGGAATAAAACGATACCAGAAACGGAACATGGAATCTTCCAGCGCATAAATAGTTTTACGTGAACTGTCTGTTCCGAACGGCATTTCTTTTTTTACAATACCAAGGGACATGAGCTTATGGAGATAACTTGTCGTAAGCCCTGTATCAAGCCCTGTTTTTGAACAGATTTCCGACATTCTGGAAGAGCCTGTGGCAATAGCCTTAATAATTGAATTGTACTGGGCAGGATCACGGCATTCCTGCTTTATTAAATTTGTGGGTTCTTCAAATAAATATGCGTTTGGTACTAAAAAATTCGCTTTTATATTCTCTTCAACGCTCAGATTATCATTCATAAGCGACATATATAGCGGAATACCGCCTGTTATGCCATAGATGACTGCCAAATCAGTGTTGCTGAATTTACTGTAATAATTCTTTATTTCAAAGAACTCAAACGGCATGATTTTATATTGGCAGGTACGTCTGCCAAAAAGAGGGCTCTTATAGCCAAGCACCTGATTTTCCATGAATGAAAGAGAAGAACCGCATAAAATCAGGAACATTTTTGAGGTGTTTTTATTCCTGTCAATCAGAATCTGCAAAATTGACGAGAGTGCCTTATAACTGCCTGCAATGTAGGGATACTCATCAATTACAAACACAATTCTCCGCTTTTCGGCAATTTTGAACGCAGTTTCCAAAGCCTCCTGAAAGCTTGCAAAGCTTGATGAGGTATCTGCAAAATCCTGTGATAAAGAGTAAATGCTTTTGCTCAGTCCTTCAAGGTTTTCTTTTTCATTGCCTTCAATACCTGTATAGAAAATGACTTCCTTATCTTTAACAAACTCATTTATAAGAGTGGTTTTTCCCACACGGCGGCGACCATATATGACGGCAAATTCAAATTTTCCGTTATCATAACGTTGTTTTAAATCGTCAAGTTCTCTTCTTCTTCCTATAAACATCTGAGCACCTCCGGTTACTGTTACTTTGCAAGATTTAGTCAATTATACTTTACTTAATTATAATTAACTAATTTTAGTATGTCAATAAATTTCCCGAATGTGCCGATAAGTGCCGATAAACGACCGATAAATGACCGATAAAATGACCGATAAAATGACCGATAAATGACCGATAAAATGGCAGTTGAAAAGCGTCGATAAAAGGCCGTTGATAACCGGCGATAACCGTTGATAAAATTATTGAATTTTTATGTAGGCTAATAGAAAAAGCTTTTCGGGATTTCCCTGTTTTATTACAAAAATATTAAAATTATATTACATTTTGCAAAAGGGGCTCAACTTTTGCCCCAAAAATCTGCTGATTAGTAGAGGATTGTTTTTTCCTTGATTTTTGATTTGATAATTGAATATATGTCTTTTTCGGTACGTTCCCCGCATGGCCTGATAAAGGAAAGCCGGATTGCAGGCTGTAACATTATGGCGATGACCCATGCGGAGGGATCATGATACTTGCACACAGTCGAGGTTAAGTTCCAGAGTGTGCCCCGGTCGTTGACGGGGAGGTGAAATTCCTATGAAGATGGGTAACTCCGTCTGCCGAATAAGTACAAAAACCAAAACAAAAAAGTTAAGGATCTGTCTTTTCATATTAGCAGACAGGCAACAACAAGGTTTTTAGGAATATTACTGTAATAACAGGCTGCGATTGAGGGTGAGTAGAATGGATAATAAAGTTGCAAGGCTTGTTAAAATTGAAAACCAGGTTGAAATAAATAAAGATTCTCAGGCAGAGTTTATATTTCATTACCAAAAATCTATTCTGCTCACTTTATCGGAGCAGGGAATAATTGATGAGATACAGTGTCAGCGGTGTATAGATAAGCTGACTAAGCAGTTAAAAAAATAGCCGAGACATGGTAACAATTCCACAGTAATACATCTAGTCGTAAGCTACGGCTTCGATACGGACGAACCGTCCCCAAGCCTCACCCAGGTCTCAGCTGTGTTGACATAAGTAAATGTATTCGAAGTCAATCCACACATTCGCATTTCTTCAAAAGAGTATATAAAATAAACAAAGAAAGGAGGTAAAGCACTATGATGAAGGTTGCAGCATATTGCCGTGTATCAACAGACAAGGAGGATCAGGCAAATTCATTTGAAAGCCAGCAGCGATATTTTAAGGAGTACATAGAGCGTAAGCCTGATTGGGAGTTGTTTGATATCTATGCCGATGAAGGTATTTCGGGGACGTCCACCAAAAAACGTGCTTCCTTTAACCGCATGATAAACGATGCTAATCTTGGCCGTTTTGATATGATTATTACAAAAGAAGTCAGCCGTTTTTCCAGGAATATTCTTGATACAATATCCTATACAAGAGATTTGCGTCGGAAAGGTGTTGGAGTTTTATTTTTAAATGATGGCATTAATACGTTCGAGCCTGATTCGGAGCTTCGGCTGTCCATTATGGGCAGTATCGCACAGGAAGAAAGCCGGAAAACAAGCAGTCGTGTAAAATGGGGACAGATGCGGCAGATGGAGAAGGGTGTGGTGTTCGGAAGAAGCATGCTCGGTTATGATGTGAAGAACGGTGTGATGACCGTCAATCCTGAAGGTGCTGAAATTATCAAACTGATTTTCCACAAGTATGTGAATGAGCGGAAAGGCACCTCTGTAATTGCAAGAGAACTTCGGGAAGCGGGGTATAAGACCCTGGCCGGGAATGTATTCTGGACAAATACAACAATACTCAAGATCATCCGGAACGAAAAATATTGCGGTGACCTTTGTCAAAAAAAGACGTTTACCCCTGATTACCTTACCCATGACAAAAAGTATAATCACGGTGCAGAAGAAAAGGTATACATCTGTGACCATCATAAACCGATCATTGATCGTGAACTGTGGGACAAAGCGCAAAAGGAGCTTGAGCGCCGTGATGTTGACGGCAGTGTAAAAGAAGGACATGGAAATCGGTACCCGCTGTCGGGGAAAATAAAATGTGCGGACTGCGGCGCTGTCTTTGTTGCACGCTACAAAAAGCGTAATGACGGTAATAAATATAAATGCTGGCGATGCGGTACGGCAGCCGCCTATGGCAGAAAGAGAAAAGATAGGGCAGGCAATGATGTCGGTTGTGATATTGGCAGGCAAATCAGGGACGAGATGTGTATGAATATTTTAAAGCAGACTGTCTCATCACTGCTTGTTGATAAAAAAGCTGTTGTTGAAAATATCACAAATATTGTAGCCGAAGTCATTCACGGCAGTGAGAGCAGTGAGAAGCTGAATCTTGAGAAACTCCAGAAGCAAATGCAGGACTTGACGGAAAAGAAAAAAAGCGTACTTGATGCTTTCTTTTCACAGAATATAACCAAGGAAGAAATGCGTATGATGAATGAAAAATATGATACTGATCTTTCGCTTACTGCGGATAGAATCAGTGCCGCAAAGAAAAAGCAGAGCCTTTCTTATACATGTGCTGATATAAAGGCGGATGTAAGAAAATCGGTAGACAATATCGTAAATTGTAGTGAACGTCAGGATAACTTTTATGGAAGCCTTCTTGACAAAATGGTTGTGTACAGCGATGATCGGGTCGAAGTATCATTGAACCTGCTGCCGACAAAGTGGTCGTATGTAATTGAAAATCTTAAGGATATTCAAAAGAGATTGGGGGAAGGTAAAATCGCTTCCTGCGGAAATAGATGTGGAGGGGAATACGCTTCCTTTGATTACAGCCGGAGAGAGAGGGGAGAGACGGACTACGGCAAGGGAGTGGCACATTGTGATCCCTCTGTACCTATATCGTTAAGAGTTGCCTTTGCAACCTCTGTCGGCATTGCAAATCTCTGGCTGAGATATCGCAATGATGCAGCTAGTTCTCCGTCGGGACCACCGTACTGCGTGATTACGTATTTAGCCATCTTGGGATTACAGGTTTTAATATTTACAGGGTATTGAAGCTTTTTTTCATATTGCCACATTTAAACAACCTCCTTTATTGTGCTATTTGAAGCAGCAGTCTTTACTTTCCATTCCTTCCCAGGGCCATGGGCCGTTGATCCAGGGCCAGGGATAGGAATTGCTGCCGGCGGCGGTGATAGGGCCATACATGCGCTCATAATTGGCCTTTACCATATTTGCGCGCTGCACGGTACTGACAAAGATCATCAAGGCTTTATTGTCGCAAGGGTGAGTATTTAAATATAAATGCAGATCCAGAGCCATAAATTCAAGGGCCATAAGCTCTTTCATCAAATTTTTCTGAGATTCGTCCATAAAGGCACCTCCTTAAAGTTATTAATTAATCAGTTTGACGAGAAAATCAGTAATGCATTCAGTAATCAAACTTGTAAAAATAAACCAACCAGCCAGGCATTTAGCAGCTAAGCTTGTTAGAAGAAATCAATCAGCCAGGCATTCAGTAACCAAGCGTGTAAGGAATTCAACCGGCTACATACTTTCAGCAGTCAAACTTGCGATAAAATTCTGTGCGAATAAACTACTCAAGCTCTAAACTACTCAAGTTCTTTCTCATAAAATATCATGCTTTCAGCAATCAAACTTGTGATAAAATTCTGTGCGTTTTCAGTAACTAAGCTTGATAAAATCTACCATACATTAGTAATCAAGCTTGTGTATAAATCGTTATTCAAACAGCTAAGCCTGAGAGTAAATAATACATGTCTTCAGTAACCAAGCTCGCGAGAAAATCAATCACTGTTTTCATTAGCTAAGCTTACGAGAAAGCCAACCGGACACACTATTAACTGTATAACAATTGCTACTGATCTACCGTATATTCCACATCCATGCTATATGCTCTGTCCAGCTCAGGAAATATTGTTCCCTGTCTTAATCCCTTTTCGGGAGTATACAGACATTGGAGAAACTGAAAAGGTACGTAAGCATGAGCCAGTCTGGCATTGGTAATCGGCTGCGGACAATAGTATTGTATTACACAGGGGTCAATGCATTCGCAAGCCTTTTTTTCGCTTTTCTCCTCAATACATTTTGGCGATATATTGTTAAATATCAGCGGCAAAACCTCATTAGCATTCATCAAGACTACCTCCATTCATAAAATAGATAACCCTACTGGATATTATATTCATGTTTACATAAAAACGTTCATTTGGTAGACGATAATGATTTTCCTATGAGTTTGGAAAAGAGAAATTAAGAGTGAAGGAATGGCTAAACAATTAACTTCGGAAGATATTAATTTTTGAACGTAGAAAGAATTATTTGAATTTTGTTGTATAGTGTGAATTGGAAAGATGTAAACTTAACTTGGTAAGTTATAGGGAAAAGCTTAAAAAAATAAAACATTTACTTTCTGGAAATGATATGTTACAATAACTCAGTGCGTTAATCAACCATTTGCTCGGTTATTGGACACTCCGACCAACTACCTGGCTCATGGCGATAATAAAAAAGGAGGCATTTCAAATGACTAAAGAATTAAAAACAGAAATTATTGAAAAGTACAAATTGCACGAGGGTGATACTGGATCTCCTGAGGTTCAGATAGCTATCCTCACAGAGAGGATCAATCACCTCAACGAACACCTTAAGATTCACAAGAAAGACCACCATTCAAACAGAGGACTGCTGAAGATGGTTGGAGCAAGAAGAGGATTATTGAATTATCTTATGAAAAATGATATTGAAAGATATCGTGCGATAGTTGCAAAGCTTGGTTTGAGAAAATAATCGTGAGCGGGGTTTTCCCGCTCATTATTTTTACATCTATGTGCAATACTATAGTCAGAAAGATAATATGGTCAACCTATCATTAGGAGTGAGTATTATCTTTAAATAAAAATCATGCCTGCAGATATAAAATTGAACGCAGCAAGCAGAGAACAGAGACTAGAGACCGCAGAGACGCTGCAGTTTCTAGTGTCCGTTTTCTGTAACCTGTGGCTTAATGTCTGCAGCAATACAGAGGAGGCATTTTATGCAAAAAAGATTCAGTTTGGAATTAGCCGGAAGGACACTTACAGTGGAGACCGGCAAGCTGGCGCAGTTAGCAAACGGTTCAGCGCTTGTTAGATACGGCGATACCGTTATTTTGTCAACTGCAACAGCATCAGCTCAGCCACGGGAAGGAATTGATTTCTTTCCACTCAGCGTTGATTATGAGGAAAGACTTTACGCTGTAGGAAAAATACCAGGTGGCTTTATTAAAAGAGAGGGTAAGCCCTCTGAGAAGGCAATACTCACATCAAGGGTAATAGACAGGCCTATAAGACCGTTATTTCCTAAGGATCTCAGAAATGATGTTACAGTTGTGAATACTGTACTTTCTGTTGATCAGGACAATTCTCCTGAAATTGCTGCAATGATAGGCAGCTCTATAGCAATAAGTATATCGGATATCCCGTTCAATGGTCCTATCGGCGGCGTTATACTCGGTCTGGTTGACGGAGAGATTGTTATTAACCCTGATGCAGCCCAGAGAGAAAAGAGTGATATGTATGTCACCCTTGCAGGTACCAGCGAGAAGATTGCAATGATCGAAGCCGGCGCAAAGGAAGTTCCTGAGCAGACAATGTTTGACGCTGTTGTAAAGGGACACGGTGAGATCAAAAAGATCTGTGAGTTTATAAAGGGTATAGTTGCAGAGGTTGGAAAGCCTAAGTTCGAATACAAGTCTGCAGAGGTTCCTGAGGACTTATTCAATGCGGTAAAGGAGCTTGCGTATGATGATATGCGTCAGGCAGTTCTTGCTACTGACAAGACGGTAAGAGATTCCAATATAGCCGCTTTGACAGAGAATGTTCAGGCTAAGCTGGCAGAGTCATACCCGGACCAGCAGCAGGCTATAAATGATGCTATATACAAGCTTGAGAAAAAGGTTGTAAGACATTATATATTAGATGAAGGCAAGAGAGTAGACGGAAGAAGACTTGATGAGATCAGGGCTATGTCGGCAGATGTTTCAATTCTTCCAAGAACACATGGCTCAGGACTGTTCCAGAGAGGACAGACACAGGTGCTTACTACTGTAACACTTGGTGGTATAGGCGAAATTCAGAAGCTGGACGGCGTTGATCTGGAAGAAGAGAAGAGATACATGCACCATTATAATTTCCCAGGCTATAGTGTAGGAGAAGCAAAGACCTCCAGAGGTCCAGGAAGAAGAGAGATTGGCCACGGCGCACTTGCTGAAAGAGCTCTGGAGCCTGTAATACCAAATGAAGTAGATTTCCCATATGCAATCAGACTGGTGTCTGAGGTACTCATGTCCAACGGCTCCACCTCTCAGGGCAGTGTATGTGGCAGCACCCTTGCATTAATGGATGCAGGTGTTCCGATAAAAGCTCCTGTTGCAGGTATATCAGCGGGTCTTGTAACCGACGATACAAACCCTGATAGATTTGTTACCTTCATGGATATACAGGGTATAGAGGATTTCTTCGGAGATATGGATTTCAAGGTAGCAGGTACAAAGAATGGAATTACTGCTATACAGATGGATATAAAGGTAACAGGACTGTCATATGAGATCATTAAGCAGGCCTTTGATTTGACCCAAAAGGGACGCATGCAGATACTTGATGAAGTAATAGCACCTGCTATTTCTGAGCCAAGGGCAACACTGTCAGAGTATGCGCCCAAAATGTACACTATGAACATTGATCCGGATAAGATCCGTGATGTTATCGGACCCGGCGGCAAGGTAATCAACAAGATCATTGCTGAAACAGGCGTAAAGATCGACATAGAAGACGATGGAAAGGTTTTCGTAGCAACCAGTGACGATGCTGCAGGTAAGAGAGCAATAGCTATTATCGAAGCTATCGCAAAGGATGTTGAGCCCGGCCAGATATTCATGGGGAAGGTTACAAGGATAATGACTTTTGGTGCATTTGTGGAGTTTGCACCTGGCAAGGAGGGACTCGTACACATTTCCAAGCTGGACAATAAGAGAGTTGAAAAGGTTGAGGATGTTGTTAAGGTTGGCGATGAATTCCTTGTTAAGGTACTCGAGGTAGATAAGCAGGGACGTATTAATTTGTCAAGGAAGGATGCACTTCCTCAAGCAACCACAGAGAAAAACTAAGAAGATCAGATAGGGACGGTTGCAGCTGGACAGGATCCGCAAGCCGTCCCTATTTTTTTAAGTGATTATATCTATTAATGTAAATGGGAGGCTCTATGTTTAAAAAATTCACATTGAAAAATGGAGTCAGAGTTGTATGTGAGCAGATTTCCTATGTGAGATCAGTTTCTTTAGGTATTTGGGTAAAAACGGGTTCAAGAAATGAGAGCTTGAAGAATAACGGCATTTCCCATTTTATTGAGCACATGCTTTTTAAGGGCACAGAGAAAAGAACCGCTGAGGAGATAGCAAGAACGATCGATAATATAGGCGGACAGCTTAATGCGTTCACGGGCAAGGAATGTACCTGCTTTTACAGCAAAACGCTGGATGAGCACATTGACATTGCAGTGGATGTCCTAAGCGATATGTTTTTCAATTCACTATACTCTAAAAAGAATATTATAGTTGAAAAGAAGGTCGTTATTGAAGAAATAAATATGTACGAGGATTCGCCGGAGGAACTGGTGCATGACATACTTTCAGAAACAGTCTGGGATGGGAGTACTATAGGCTATCCGATCCTGGGTACAAAAAAGTCTCTCAGGGGTATCAATAGAGAAATGATACTTGATTATCTGAAAGAACGTTATACTCCGCAAAACACAGTTATAGCAGTTGTTGGAAATTTTGATGAGGGCAGGCTGCTTGAGCTATTGGATAAGTATTTTGGAGAATGGGTTTGTGAAAATGAGCCATCAGACACATCAGAAAATGTTACTTTTAAGTCTAATGTGTCCATAAGGCAAAAGGATACAGAGCAGGTACATCTCTGTATTGGCTACGAAGGTATTAAAAACGGTGATGATATGATATATCCGCTACTTGCCGTAAATAACATATTCGGAGGGGGTATGAGCTCCAGGCTCTTCCAGAAGATACGAGAGAAGAGAGGGCTTGTTTATTCAATTTATTCATATCCTACCGCTTATAATGATGCAGGGCTGTTTACCATATATGCAGGAATGAAGCCCGAACAGCTAAATGAAGTAATAGGTCTCATTCGTGATGAAACAGAGCTTCTGGTGAAAAAGGGCATCTCTCAAAGTGAGCTAGAGAAAACTATAGAGCAAATGAAGGGAAATTATATTCTCGGACTTGAAAGCACAAGCAGCAGAATGAACAGTATTGGCAAATCTGAGCTTCTTCTTGGGTATATTGACACTCCTGATGAGATACTAAATAAAATAAAAGGAATTACAATGGATGGAGTTAACAAAATTATAAGCAGTATTTTTAAGGTGGATAAAAAGAGCGTCTCAATTGTAGGTAATCTGAAAAACGGGTTTGACAAAAGCATAGTTATGTAATCGGCAAAGTTAAATTCAGAACAAAAAGCTACAGTATATTCAATACATACTGCATAAAAAAGATGAAAAGCTTAAAACAGTAAAGGGTTTTAAGCTTTTATTTATAACGTTGCCTATTATTTGTTTGCGATGAATACAACCTCGATAGATTTACTTGTCTGGTTAATTACCATTGCCATTCTTCTTGTAGTAAAAATACATTTGTGTAAGGACAAGAATTTTCATAATAATCCTAGTGACCATGGCTATTCAGATATCTATGAAAAGCAAAGTAAACCAGATTTGGAAGTGTGAACCTGAAACAACTGTAAATAGAAATATTGTGGCATCGAGCCCTCGAGACATTTTGCTGTAGCCATTCAGGTAATACAATTAAGAAATAAAAGCACATGAATTCTGCTTTGTTTAACTAGCTATCTTTTCTTTTTCTATTATATATGTAATAATACTCAACATATCATTAATAAATACACCCACGCGTACATTTTCATATTATTATGGAATTGTTAATATGGGGGCACTATGAAGAATTATTCAGTAAAGAAGCTTGCACTCAATGGAGTGATGATCGCTCTTGTTTTTCTTACAACATATTTTACTCGCATACCAACACCGCTGCCAGGTGGCTACTTTAATCTTGGTGATGCTGTGATAATGCTAACTGCTGTTTTTCTAGGACCCTTTGGGGGGCTGATCGCAGGAGCTATAGGCTCATGCCTTACGGATATTATAGCAGGTTCCATGCTTTATGCGCCAATTACACTCGTTGTAAAGGGAATTGAGGGACTTACAGTCGGGTTGCTGATGCAAAATTACAATCAGTCAGAAGGTGCCTTGGCAAAGATTCGACTTATATTTGCCATTCTAGCAGGTGCCTCTGTTATGACAACCGGATATTTTCTTTCAGAAGCCTTTCTATTAGGAGTCTTTGATGAAGCCTTCGGCTTGGCTGCTGCGGTATCCGGGTTGATTCCCAACATGATTCAGGGAGGATTAAGTGCAGCTTTAGGCTATATACTTGTGCTTGTTCTTCGCAAAATAGGCTTAGACAGGCAATATCGCTAATATTGTCTGTTTTAGCTAAATATTAATACCATAATAATCTGATAAATTCAACCGCTATTAACTTCCGCGCTTCATGAAATGCAATACCTTTCCAAAACTATGGACTGCACTACGCCTAACTTTCAAAATAACTCATGCTCAGAGACATTGTCATCTTGTGGTGTTGTTTCAAAAATGTATATATTATACCGCGTCAGGTGCCAATTTCTTAATTTTAATATTAATTTCATACATCCGCTAAATCTTGTCTGCAGCTCAATGATAAAGTATTATGCCATAAAACTCCTCTTCTTCTGGAGTAAAATATGTTCTGCTACACCCACCTAATTAAACAAGCACTTGTTACTGCTAATAAACATAAAATAAATTATCCTAAACGGTGGATTGTCTGTACATATGCGAATTTAAGTTAGGGGGATATCGGATGAGCCTTAGGAAATACACAGTGATAGGTGGCGATTTAAGAAATATAAAGCTTGCCGAAGCAATATTAGCTGATGGCAATCAGGTAAATCTGTTTGGATTCAATAATGCAGGTTTTGATCTTAAGATAAAGGAAAACAGCAATCTTCAGGATGCAATAGATGATTCTGAAATTGTAATTGGTCCGCTGCCATTTTCAAATGATAATGAAACGCTAAATACGCCGTTTAATAAAGAAAAAATTCTGGTAAATGAAGTATTGAGAACAATGAAAAAGAATCAGCTATTCATTGCAGGCTTAATCAGCGATAAGGTTGCGCACCTTGCAAAGGCATATAACGTATACGCTATCGACATTCTCGAAAGGGAAGAAATGGCTGTAATGAATGCTATTCCTACAGCAGAAGGAGCGATCCAAATTGCAATGGAGGAGCTTCCTATAACACTAAACGGCAGCAAATCAATGGTATTGGGCCACGGAAGGATAGGGAAGGTGCTATCTAATATGCTTTCGGGCCTTGGGTCTGATGTTTATGTTGAGGCAAGAAAATACTCTGACATTGCGTGGATACAAGCATTTGGGCAAAAACCGGTATACATAAATGAGATAAAGCAATATATCGGTAAAATGGATGTAGTTTTCAATACAATACCGCATAAAATACTCGATTCCGAAACAATGGATCAAATTTCAAAGGATTGCCTTATTATAGATCTTGCTTCAAAACCCGGCGGAGTCGATTTTGAAAAGGCAAAGGAACTTGGCATAAAGGTCATATGGGCTTTATCGCTACCAGGAAAGGTAGCTCCTGTAACGGCTTCAAATTATATAAAGCAAACCGTTTATAATATTATAGAAGAGTTGGGGGTGTAAATAATGCTATTGCAAAATGTAAAAATCGGCTTTGCATTCACCGGCTCATTTTGTACATTCGCAAAAGTAATACCTGAGTTGGAAAGCATTGTTGCTGAAGGGGCAGAAGTGTACCCGGTCATGTCATATTCAGCTGATAGCTTCGATACAAAATTTGGAACGGCAGAAGTATGGAAATCAAAAATAGAAAATATCACAGGTAAGCAGATCATTAAAACTGTTGTAGAAGCAGAACCATTCGGGCCTCAAGCGTTGCTGGACATTATGGTCGTAGCTCCATGTACGGGAAATACACTTGGAAAGCTTGCAAACGCTATAACAGACAACTCTGTAACTATGGCATGTAAGGCACATCTCAGAAACGGGCGGCCGCTTTTGATCGCAATTGCAACTAATGACGGTCTTGGAGCAAATGCAAAAAATATTGGATTGCTCCTGAATACTAAAAATATGTTTTTTGTACCGTTTGGGCAGGATGATCCATTTAAAAAGCATAATTCACTAATGGCCAGATTTGACAAGCTGATACCGTCAATACAGCTTGCACTTAAAGGTGAACAAATACAGCCTATCCTAGTTTAATATAAGCAATAGCCATGAGCGGACATCATACTGATGATCTGTTCATGGCTATATTTCATAAGAATAGCCTAAAGAATAAATATATATTGAACGTATGCCATAAAATCACATTTGATTGCGTTTGATTTACGGATATGGTATTCTATTTATAAATAAACATTAAAGCAGGAGGTAATGCCATGGAAACATTCTGTTATCCTGTTGTTGTGGTAGAAAACAAGGAAGAACTTGATGTTGTCACATCGTATTGTGATGAATGCAAAATCAGTTTTCAGTTTTTAGATAATGATTTGAATAGTTTCCCGGCTCAAATTCTTTTGTATTGTGATAAGGATGATCTGGATCTGTTTAAATGATTAACAAAGCTGTTGAAATTCGGTCAACGTCATAAAGTAAAGAAATAAAACCAGCTTAACATAGCTGGTTTTATTATCTTTTGAATACTATATCCATAACGAGTCCACCTATTACAGCTTCGGCTGCTAGAGTAAAGCTTGTTGTGAAAATTGCTTTTGAAATCAGATCAAGAGATCTACTATATGGAAATATTGTATTATTAATTAATATCATTACTGCTCCAACTATAAATATAGCAAAAAATACATATAAACCATATTTGATTAAGGATTTAGGAAGTTTATTAAGATTTCTAAAGGATTTTTCCAAAACATCGAACTGCTTCTTCATTCTAGCCCCCCTTTCATATTACCGGTTACCTCATAACCATTTCATGTTAACATAATGTCATATCCTGAACAAGTTTTAATGTTTTCCAATTAGGCAGAAATGTAATTTTATATTATGTGAGAAACGACAAGATAGTACAGTACATGACATATTCTATAAATATTAAATAGAAAAAATATACACATCTTGTAAAAACTATGATAGAATCGAGATAATAATTAAAGTGTAACCTGAGGTGCACATGAGAAAAATATTTATTAATGTTAATGAAGTAAAACCAGGAATGAAGATAGCAGAAGACGTTTTTAATACATATGGTGCTGTTGTTATCACTGAAAATACTGTTCTGGATTCATATATGATAAATGTGATTCACAATATGGGCCTCGTTAGAATAAAAGTTTATTGTAACGATGATGAATTAATTATTGTCAGCGGAACAGAATTGTTCAGAGAAAGATATAACGACAATATAAATTCTGTAAAAGTTATTATCAAAAATATTTTTGATGGTAAGCACATTGATTCTAATGTTCTGAAAAAGGTTACCGGTTCAATAATGACTACAATAAATGACAATAGGGATATTGTAGATTCAATCACTGAGATGAAGAATTCTGATCAGTATATATATACGCATAGTCTAAATGTAGCATTAATATCAATGCTTATAGGCAAATGGATGAAATTTAACTGTAAAAAAATTAAAGCTTTGGTAGGCGCAGGGTTGCTACATGATATGGGGAAAAGTAATATATCTCCTAAAATATTAAACAAGCCTGGTGTATTGTCAGAGCAAGAATTTGAGGAAATTAAAAAACATCCATTGTACAGTGTCAGCATATGTGAGAACATATCAGGTATTAGTGAGGATATATTAAAGGGAATTTTGATGCATCATGAGAGAGAAGATGGGTCAGGATATCCTTTTGGACTGAAAAGTCAGCAAATACATGAATTCGGAAAAGTAATTGCAGTTGCTGATATATTCGATGCCATGACCTCCAATAGATCTTATAAGGATAGACTATGTCCATTTAACGTTATAGAAGCAATGCAAAAAGAAAGCTTCGGAAAACTCGATCATAAAATAGTAAGCATATTCCTTAGAAATATTGCATCCTATTACTTGGGCGATTTTGTCAAGCTAAATACAAATCAGATAGGTGAAATAATTTTCATTAATCCAAATGATATTCCTAACCCAATTATTAAAGTAGGTGATTCATACATTGATTTATCGAAAAACAGGGGTATTAATATCGACGAATTGATATGAATTAAAAAACCTCAAGATGTTACATCATTAGCTTTTCTAACTAAAAATCAGACTATTAACATGTCACTGATTGTCGAAATTCAATGAAACAACACGAAACATTTTTATAGGATAACCCGCTTAAAAAGTCTATAATAAACATGTAGTGCAAGCTGACAGCCGCAGTCATACAATAATAGAACTTACTATTAAGGAGGAAGCCGTCATGTTATCTAGATTCTTTGTAAAGCAGGTTGAGATCGAATGTAACGATTGTGTATGTAGTATGGAGAGCGACCTGGAACTGGAATACTATCTTACGGAGAGTTCTTGCTGTGAAAATGATGAATGCGTGGTCTTTGGCATAGAAATTGTAAAGAAGCATTCTGGGGAAATATGTGAAAGAGTGCGATTCCCAGATGTTTTTTGTACCAGAGAGAGAACAAACGACCTTATAGAGCTTCTTGCAAGAAATACGGTTACCCCTGTGTCTTTAGCTTCAATACTTGATGATATATTAGCATTCTAAAAATTCTTATTACATAATCTTGTTTAGTTGTTATCTAGAAGGAAATACTGCTAATCGTATAGAATAATATATAAGCCGAAATAAAATCTCATCTCAGTTAATAGGGGATGGGATTTTATTAACGGCGTTGACCTAAGGTCTACAGCAAAAAGCCGAGAGGGGTCGATGCCCCCGAGACTTTACTAACGTCTAATACTAAGGCTGTTTATGCTGGATTTACGCTACTAATAGTTACTGATAGTTTAGGAAGGATTCTAAAATAATTAAATAAAAAGAAGGATTATAAATAAATGTGTCGAACATTAATTAGAGTGTTTGACCAGTTAATACAGATGTATTAGTAAGATAAAGTAATAATATTTATTAATGTAACAATAATAAGCAATAAGTTGTAAAAATGCGGCCTAATTGGCAAATTTAAAGGATAGAGGATGTTTACTAATTATTCAGATGAACTTATAGAAGAGATTCGTGTAAATAACGACATTGTTGATGTTGTATCTGAATATGTGCAATTGGATAAGAAGGGTAAGAACTATTTTGGCCTTTGCCCGTTCCATAAGGAGAAAACGCCATCCTTTAGTGTAGAAGCAGGGAAACAGATATTTTATTGTTTTGGCTGCGGTAAGGGCGGTAATGTTGTTCATTTTATATCGCTTGCCGAAAAGCTTGATTATATAGAGTCAATAAGGTTTTTGGCAGATAGAGCTAAGATTGCGCTTCCTGAGGATAATGACGAGAAACAGCTTGAGAAAAGCAGAAAAAGACAGCTGGTTTCTAACATTAATCTAATTGCAGCAAGGTATTTTAACGATGTATTGAATTCGAAGCAAGGAGAAAAGGGTGCAGCATATCTGGCGAAGAGGCAGATATCAGGAAGTATTGCACGAAGGTTTGGATTAGGATATTCGACAGAGGATTGGGATGGGTTATATAAGCATCTGATGGAGCAAGGCATAAAGGATGATGATGCGCTTCTCAGCGGACTTGTTTTAAAGAGCAGCAAGGGAACGATTTATGACAGATTCAGAGGACGGCTGATGTTCCCGATTTTTGATGTAAGAGGTAATGTAATTGGCTTTGGCGGCAGGGTTCTGGATAATTCCTTGCCTAAGTATATGAATTCTCCCGAAACTGTTGTTTACAGTAAGGGTAAGCATTTATACGCACTGAATTACGCAAAGAATTCAGAGAGCAAGAAGCTGATAGTAGTAGAAGGCTACATGGATGCCATATCACTGCATCAAAACGGTATTAATAACGCAGTTGCCTCATTGGGCACTGCCTTAACCGAAAGCCAGGGAAGAATGCTTAAAAAGTATTCTGAAGAGATTATAATTTCTTATGATGCTGACACTGCAGGTCAGGCTGCCACACAAAGGGGACTTGAGCTGCTAAATGATATAGGCTGCAATGTTAAAGTTCTTACAGTACCTGACGGTAAGGACCCGGACGAATATATACGGAAGAATGGGGTTGAAGGATTTAGAAAGCTGGCTTCCGATGCATTGTCACTGGTTGAGTATAAGATAAGAGTGCTGCGAAAAGAACATGATTTGTCAACAACAGATGGGAGAATAGCTTTCCTTAATAATGCAGCGGCAGTTTTGGCAAAGGTTGACAATGTCATGGAAAGAGAAATGTACATTAAGAAGCTCTCAATCGAATACGAGGTATCTGAAGAAGCAATACTCACAGAGATATTGAGAAGAACTAGACCAGCGGGTAAACAAAGAATCAAGGTTATAAGTCCTGTAGAATCAGTAAAAAAGGCTGAGTCTGCGGGTGGTGAGATAGAATGGAAGCTGGATCACGATGAAAAGTTTATACTGTCGTTATTATGTGTTGACAACAGTATATATAGCAAAGTAAAAGAGCAACTTAATGTTGATATGTTCAGCAGTGATGAGCATAAGAGAATAGCCAGCATCGTGTTTGACGGACTGGATAAGAAAAAAGAATTCTCGCCTGCTGAGCTACTTAATATAGTTAAAGATGATGCAACAGGAGAATTTGCAAGAATATTAAATGAAGAATGTCATTGTGATGATAATCTGAAGGTAATTTGGGGTAAAATTAAGGATATTAAAGTGTTAAAGATGGAAAGAAGGCAAAAGCAGATACTGGAAATGTTGAGAGACGAAGGAAATCTGCCAGAAGGAGATGTTGACAGATTAAAAGAGGAATTAAAAAGCTTGATACAAAAGATAATAAAAACAAAGAAGTCACATATATAAACTCGGAAGGGAGGGCAGCAAATGAAAACTACAAATAGCGAAGCAAATAATGTAAGCAGAAAGTCCATATTGAAGGAATTAGTTGAAAAAGGAAAATCAAAAGGCATGCTTACCTATAAAGAGATAATGGATGCCTTTGAAGAAATTGAGTTAGAACCGGAACAAATCGAAAAAATATATGAAACAGTAGAGAATATGGGCATAGATGTAGTAGGAGATATAGATGCCGAAATACAAGATATGCAAAGTACTGAAGAAGAGATAGATTTATCGCTCCCTGAAGGGATTAGCATAGATGATCCGGTTAGAATGTACCTTAAAGAAATTGGAAAGGTTCCATTATTATCGGCTGAAGAAGAGATCGAGCTGGCAAAGAGGATGGAAAAGGGTGATAATGAGGCAAAGAGAAGGCTCGCAGAGGCAAACCTGAGACTTGTTGTCAGCATAGCAAAACGTTACGTAGGAAGAGGAATGCTGTTCCTGGATCTTATTCAGGAAGGTAATTTAGGATTAATAAAGGCTGTAGAGAAGTTTGATTACAGAAAAGGATATAAGTTCAGCACTTATGCCACATGGTGGATTAGACAGGCAATAACCAGAGCTATTGCCGATCAGGCCAGGACAATAAGAATACCTGTTCATATGGTTGAGACCATTAATAAGCTTATAAGGGTTTCTAGACAGCTATTGCAGGAGCTTGGCAGAGAGCCGCATCCTGAGGAAATAGCGAAGGAAATGGGTATGTCTGTAGACAAGGTACGTGAAATAATGAAAATTTCACAAGAACCTGTTTCTCTAGAAACGCCTATAGGAGAAGAGGAGGATAGTCATCTTGGTGATTTCATACCTGATGATGATGCTCCGGCACCTGCTGAGGCAGCAGCATTTACATTGCTCAGGGAACAGCTCATAGATGTACTTGACACACTTACTCCAAGGGAAGAAAAGGTACTGAGATTGAGGTTTGGACTTGACGATGGGAGAGCAAGAACCCTTGAAGAAGTCGGTAAGGAGTTTAATGTCACAAGAGAGCGTATAAGGCAGATAGAAGCAAAGGCACTGAGAAAGCTCAGACATCCCAGCAGAAGTAAAAAATTAAAAGATTATCTTGATTAATACATTAAAAACTCGATTAATTTCGAGTTTTTTTGTTAAAAATATTATTCGGGAGGGATGTTACTATGAAAAAAAGCTTTGATGGCGAAGTTCATAATGAAATTGAATATACCACTTACGATAGGCTTTTAAGGGCATGGGAAAACTCCATGGAAATGGTAAGGGATTTTGAGATGTATTCTAAGCGTCTGGACGATAGTGAGGAAGATATTAAACAAGTGTTCAAGAAATTTGCCGAGGATGAAGGGATGCATGCGACTAAGCTCAGGGAAATGATCAAAAAGCAAAAAAGGCAGTAAGAACTGTTTTATTTTATATGTATCAAACAGAAGCTGAGCTGATGCCGCCGCAGCACACTCCATCATAAAACAGGCTGTATTTAAGTAAGGCTTAGCCTCTGTTCACTATGTAGACATATAGTATGTAGTATCGATTCTTTTACTTTTTGACATTCTAAGAAGCAGTAACTTAAAATGAAACAGCTTAAAATGCATCAACCAAAATATCAACCAAACAGCACAGTAGCATATAAAGTAATAGGTTTAAATGATTAAATAGTCTTGATTAATAAAGAAAAGTAACGATAAATTGAAATGAAAGTGTCAAAATATTTAAAATTTCTCTTGACCTGATTTAAAGGTGAAAGTATAATAATATTTGTCTCATTCCTCAATAGCTCAGTCGGTAGAGCATGCGGCTGTTAACCGCAGGGTCGTAGGTTCGAGTCCTACTTGAGGAGCCATGGGCCTTTAGCTCAGTTGGTTAGAGCAACCGGCTCATAACCGGTTGGTCCGGGGTTCGAGTCCCTGAAGGCCCACCAAACAAGAATCCAAACTTGATCCCTATTGGGGAATGAGTTTGGATTCTTTGTATATCCGGACGTGATGAGCACCTGCCAATAGAGCCGGGTCGTCTGTAATCTTATGTGAGTTTAAGTTTAGAAATGTATCGAATATTGTGTTCTTCTTTCATTGACAATGCGGAACTTTTTCTGTAATTGAGAGTGTAATTAATTTTGTGTAAACAACATCAATTTAAGAATACTGTAGTTTGCACAAAATGAATAGCTATATTTTTTGAGTTTATAAGCCAGATTTTTAGCTTACAAGCCGCTGACTACAATAAAGAAAATTACATAGCGGAACAAAATTGCTTTAATTTTTCAAAGCAATCTGTGGTACATACAAGTTTTTCATATTTGTTACATCTGGTGTTTTAACACCGCTAGAACTACAGTCTCCTGCAATTACCATAGTACCGTCTGACTTCAATCCAATAGAGAAATAGTATCCTGCAGCAATGGCCACAATACCATTCCATTCTTCTACGTTCATTTGGCCATAAGTATTCCGGCCTGCTGCAATTACTGTGCCATCACTTTTTAGACCGAGATCGTCAGGTACAGCAGAAGTTGTTTGTTCTTTTATTGCTTCTGTTGAAGTAGATACTGAAATGTTTTGATCTGATTGATTTTGCATATTGTTAGAACATCCGGCCAATATAGATATTAAAAGTATAAAAGCTATTGCCTTCTTCATGAATACTCTCCTTCGATAGATAGAAAAAACACATACGCTTTATAGGTTATATTATGCATACGCACAAATCAAGTTTTTACAGGGAATAGTTAATATTTACAATAATGTCATACGAGTATTTCTGGTTTCCTTTTACGGAGGATACAATTTATGTGTGTTAGCTTTTGATTTATATTGACATTTTAACATTGATATAGTATCCTTAAAAAAACGCGCACGAAGCTCGTTATGTAAGGCCAGAAGGGCTTACAAATTGGTTAGATAAAATAATTTCCGCGATAATTATATATGTATTTGAAATGCAATTGATATTTGTACATGCAATAGGTAATTGCTTTGATGCCAGAAGGCTCTATTTATAGAGTCTTTTTATTTTGACGTCCATTGGCGAATGCTTATAGAGAGCAAAGAAGATTAGAATGGCGCAACAAAAATAGAGTAGTAGAAATATGAAGCAGTGATTTATGGGGAGACAGAAAATGATATTCGATATGAATAATGAATTGTGGGAAAAGGCTGCAGCGTTCCATGGTCATAAATGTCCGGGACTTGCAATAGGTTATCGCGCATGCGAAGCCTTAATTGAAAAATTCAGCCTTACAGGTCGATCTGAAGATGAAAAGCTTGTTTGTATCACAGAAAATGATGCATGCGGAGTAGATGCGATCCAGGCAATTTTAGGCTGTTCCTTTGGCAAGGGAAATTTAATATATCGCGGTACAGGAAAACATGCCTTTTCTTTTTATAACCGTACTACAGGACAAAAAATACGCATGTATTTGAAAGCTCGCAATAACGATAACCTCGACCGCCCAGAGTGGCAAAAGCGACTTTTGGAGATGCCCATTGAGGATGTTTTCGAATTTTCAATACCTGCCTTTGAACCGCCTGAAAAGGCTCGACATTTCAAAACAGTTTATTGTGAGCTATGCGGGGAAGGTGCGCCTGAGCACAAGATGCGTTTACAGGATGGCAAAATCGTATGTCTGGATTGCTTTAAGAGCTATGATCGAGGCTGGTAAAAGATTAAGATCCAATCACAAAAACAGAGAAAAAATCAGATAATTAACATTTACTCAAGCAAAGAAGAGAGCAATTGGATTAGAGTCATGCTTTGAGAGTAGACAGAAGAATTACGATACTAGCTCTATGTAATAATATAGCAAAACTTTAAGGAGGTAGTTGATGAAAAGAAAAATTTGCAGCATTCTTGCGATCGTTTTGATTATATCAGTAATTGCAGGCTGCTCAAATTCAGATACAAAAAATGATAAGCAGAACAAGGAAAAAACAAATAATCAAACAAATAGCGGTGAAGTAATTGTATCTGCCTCCGGAGAATCACAGAAGGCTGCAAAACGCATTATTACAGATTTAATGGGAAGAGAAGTGGAAATACCCTCTGAGGTAAAATCTATCGTCTGTACAGGTGCAGGCGCGCTTAGAATGGTATGCTATGCGCAGGCAGCAGATCTTGTAATAGGTGTAGAGGATAATGATAAAAAGCCAACAATAAAGCGTGCGTATAACTATGTTTATAATGATTCCTTCAAGGAGTTGCCCAGCATTGGTAAAGGGGGAGGCCGGGGCTATACAGCATATGAGGAGGAGATAATCAACCTCCAGCCCGATCTTATACTTTCTTCCTATACAGGCGACGCATTGGAGCAACTAGCAGATAAAACAGGTATTCCTGTAGTATCTGTTACTTACCAAAGTGATATGTTTGACCCTGACTTTCAAAAATCACTTACGTTGATCGGAGATATTCTTGGAAGGCAGGAACGCTGCGCTGAAGTACTTTCTTACATATCGGATGCTAAAAAAGATTTAAATGAACGCACCAAGAACATACCGGATAAGGATAAGCCTACAGCATATACAGGAGCCGTTACTTTTTCAGGTGGTCATGGATTCGGGGGAACTTATGGAAGATTTAGCCCATTTACTGCAATCAATGCAATAAATGTAGCTGATGAAACCGGTGAAACAGGTTCCTTTGAGGTTGATTGGGAAAAGGTAGTTGACTGGGATCCTGACTATATTTTCCTTGATCCCGGCAATATGGATCTGGTAAATGAGGAATACAACAAAAACCCTGATTATTTCAAGTCGCTGCGGGCTGTGCGAGAAGGCAGGGTATATTCCATGATTTCATACAACAACTATACTACTAATATTGAGCTTGCAATTGCAGATGCATACTATGCCGGCAGTGTTCTGTTTCCGGAACATTTTTCTGATATTGACATTGCGCAAAAAACTGACGAGCTTCTGGAAAAATTCCTCGGCAGGCGCTTCTATTCTGAAATGGAAGCAGCAGGACTAAAATTTGGAGAAATTACTATTGGAGAATAATATAATACAAAAAGAACGTGATTATTTTTCTGCATACAATAAATATCTATGGCGAAAGCGTCTGGTTCTGCTGATTTTGCTGGCATTAATGCTTGCTGCGGCAATACTTTCTATTACCGCGGGTTCTTCGGGCTTGTCCCTTAAGGATGTGCTATTGACGCTTATTGGTAAGGGTACAGCAAAATCTAACATAATTGTATGGAACGTTCGCCTTCCCAGAATTGTCACAGCTGTTGTAGTTGGCTGTGCACTGGCACTTGCGGGCTGTGTTATGCAAAATGTTCTGCGAAATCCTTTGGCATCTGCCTCTACATTAGGTGTGTCACAGGGCGCGTCCTTCGGCGCGGCAATTGCCATCATCTGCTTCAGTGCCGGAGTGCAGCATAATGCAACTACAAACGGCGCGATAAATATTTCAGACCCATATATGGTGACGGTTTTTGCATTTATAGGCGGTATTATTTCAGTTGTAATAATTCTCGGATTGTCACGTATAAAAACGATCACGCCTTCCTCCATGGTTTTGGCCGGAGTTGCGTTAAGCTCCTTATTCACAGGCGGCACAGCTCTGGTGCAGTATTTTGCCGATGATGTGGTCTTAGCGGCCGTTGTGTATTGGACCTTTGGCGACATCGGGAGGGCAAGCTGGACTGAAATATTGATCATAGCAATTATATTGCTGCTTTCGTTTATATACTTTTTTTGCAAAAGCTGGAGCTATAATTCCTTACAGAACGGTATTCACACTGCAAAGAGTCTGGGCGTAAATGTGGACAGCCTTATTTTGATAAGTATGACCCTGTGCTGCCTGCTATCAGCTACAGCGGTCGCATTTGTAGGTATTATTAACTTTATAGGCCTTGTTGCACCGCATATAGCACGTAAATTTGTCGGAAATGATCATCGCTTTTTGTTGCCTGCTTCAGCTATGACGGGAGCATGTGTCCTGCTGATCAGCGACCTTTTTGCCAGAATGATCGTATCGCCGGTGATCTTGCCCATTGGAGCTGTCACATCCTTCTTGGGGGCGCCGCTGTTCCTTTACTTGATTTATAAGGGGGCGAAGTGATCTTGCTGAGTATCAGGGATCTCACTTTTAAATATGGAAAGAATACAGTGCTTGACAATATAAGCTTTGAAGCTGACTATGGACATTGCATTGCAATTTTGGGAAATAACGGGGTAGGGAAAAGTACGCTTATTAAGTGCATCAATAGGATTCTTACACCGGTATCCGGAACAGTAACGCTTGATGGTATGAACCTTCTGTCTATTTCTCGCAATGAAGCTGCCAAGGAGCTTGCTTATGTTGCTCAGAGCAGCGAAATATCGAGATTTACAGTATTTGATACTGTTATGCTGGGACGTAAGCCGTATATACGCTTCAGTCCGTCTACGAAGGATTATCAGATAGTGCAGGATATAATTAATAAAATGGAGCTGGAGCAAAAGGCACTTTCCTTTATTGATGAGCTCTCCGGAGGAGAATTGCAGAAGGTCATGCTGGCAAGAGCATTGGCACAGGAGCCAAAGGTATTGCTGCTTGATGAACCGACCAGCAGCCTTGATATAAAAAATCAGCATGAAATGCTTGAACTCGTGAGCCAGATATCAAGAAGTGAAAATATATGCGTCATTATAGTGCTGCATGATTTGAATCTTGCGCTCAGATACTGTGACCGCTTTTTATTATTAAAAGATAGTAAGGTGTTTTCATACGGCGACATTGAGACTATGACACAAGAAAGTATTGAAAGTGTCTACGGAATTCCCGTTGCAATTAAGTCTGTAAACGGTATGTTGTCGGTAATTCCTTACCCGGAGAAGGATAATATAAAGGTGTCTGAATAAGGAAAAATTGAAAGCTTAATTATAAGCTAGGTGAAGCACAACGACGAATTACAACGAAACTAAATAGACGTATTATAAAACACATGATCATTGCTTGGTTTCCAGGATATCATCGAAGGTGCCATCATGCTCCATTTGAGACGAAGACGTTATTAGCTTTCCATTGCTGCAGGTTCTTGCCCTGGTGGTATTAACCAGCGTCTTATGAATAAAGGACTCAGACGCCATTTCTGTATCCTTGGAATTTCTATTTGAATTGATAGGTTTCATATGTTTATTACTCCGTCCTATTAAAATATAGTGTATAATTGTAGTATGTACAGTAAAAAACAAACCAAACATAATTTATAATGCATTTACAATTTAGCCTTGATTTTATATACGGCATTGAGCCGAAGGTCTCAGCCTTTTATATGCGGCGTTGTACCTCCGGTCTACAGCTAGAAGGCGAGGAGGGCTAGATGCCCCTGAGAATTTTATTAAATTTAAATTGTGTTGACTGCTGGAGTTGATTATGAAGCTTAATGACAGACTTGCGGAAATAGCGAAGAAAATACCGAAGTGCAGTATACTTGCGGATATTGGTACAGATCATGGATATATTCCCATATATGCTCTTGAAAATGGTTTATGCCCAAAAGCATTGGCCGCAGATTTAAGAGAAGGCCCGCTGAAGATGGCCTATGCTAATATTAAGAAAAATAATATGGAGAAAAGCATTGAGCTTAGGCTTGGAAACGGACTAGAGCCAATACTGCTTTCGGAATGTGACGTTGTTGTGATTGCCGGCATGGGAGGCAATTTAATAAAGGATATACTGGCAGCATCCTCAGAAAAGGCCAGAGCGGCAAGCTTATTACTGCTGCAGCCCAATAATGCTGTAGACTCTCTGAGAAAATGGCTTAATGAAAACGGCTTTGAAATAACCGATGAGTCGCTGGCATCAGATGCAGGAAAGCTCTACAACGTTTTAAACGCCAAATGGACGGGAAAAATAGTGAAGGGCGATTCATTTTCCTATTACATCGGCGGAAAGCTTCTGGAACGAAAACAGCCGCTATTAGAAAGGTATCTGAATAAAAAGCTCAGAGAGCTTGATGTAATTATAGAAGGAAGAAGCAAGGCGTGTAAGCAGAGAAGCTATGGGGAGGAGTACTCTAATAGTATGGAAACAGCTGAATATATCGAGATAAGGGACAGGGTAGCAGCCTTTCTGAAAGGAGAAAGCAGCAAATGATAAAATGTGAGGATATAATGAGCTTCATGGAGAAAATTGCTCCTAGGGAGCTTGCGGAGGAATGGGATAATGTCGGCCTTCTTCTGGGCAACAGGGATAATGAAGTAAAGAAAATACTTCTTTGCATGGATGTAACCGCTTCATCAGTAAGCTATGCGGTAAATAATGGCGTTGATATGATCATATCACATCATCCGTTCATATTTAAAAAGCTGGGAAGGCTCGTTGAAAATGATGCAAAGGGAAGCGTGATATATACACTTATAAGAAATAACATTAGCGTATTTGCAGCGCATACAAACCTTGATTTTGCAGTATCCGGTGTAAACGACTGTCTTGCTGAAGCATTGGAAATAGGAAATGCTGAAACATATGGAAATGGGCCCGGAAAGGTCGGCACTTTGAAAAAGGAAGTGAAGCTTACTGACTTTATAGAAAAGGTAAAAAGTGCTCTTGATACAAAAAAGCTTAGAGTTATTGGCGATGATGAGCGGAGTATAAAAAAAGCTGCTGTATTCAGCGGAAGCTTTGATGATGACCTGGACGCTGTCAAAAATACAAATGCTGATGTTCTGGTAACCGGAGATATAAAGTATCATACAGCTCTTGATGCTTGCGGGGAAAACCTATGTATTATTGATGCAGGTCATTTCAATACTGAAAAAATAGTACTTCCATCATTGGCAAAAAGATTAGGGGAAAGCTTTACAGATATAGATATTATGCTATTTACAGAGGAAGAGGATCCATTTAAAACCTATTGACTATAATATGAGAATGATTTATTATATAAGTCCGACGTAGGTCGTTAATATGAATTTAATATTGAGTAAGCCAGATAATCGCGGATACAGTGCCGAAAGGCCGTACCTGAGGAAAGTCCGGGCTCCAGAGGGCAGGGTGCCGGGTAACTCCCGGTGAAGGCGACTTCAAGGAAAGTGCAACAGAGATATACCGCTGCGGGAGCGTTGCAAGGTGATGGTTATAAAGCGTCACTTTGCACAGCTCCCGCAGTAAGGGTGGAAAGGTGAGGTAAGAGCTCACCAGCGGCATGGTGACTTGCCGGTCTATGTAAACCCCACCTGGAGCAACACCGCAGAGGGACATTATGGTTGCCCGCCAGTCCCGGGCAGGTGGCTTGAGCCGTGCAGAAATGTACAGCCTTAGATAGATGATTATCAAATACAGAACCCGGCTTACAGACTTACTCATTACTAATACCAGAAACACTCGCTTATACGGCGGGTGTTTTTG
>JAEYRB010000001.1 GCA_023409735.1 Bacillota bacterium
GGGTAGAAGATATCGGCGTAGCTGACCAGGCACGGCTCGGCGCTCAGCCACGGGGCCGCCTGGACCAGCGACATGACCATATTGGTTCCGGCCCAGCGGGGATTGTCGAACAGGGTCAGCCCGCGCCCTTCGAACGCCTCGCCGCGGTAGCCGCGCACCACGGCCAACGGGCCGGCGCCGGCGCCGGTCAGGGCGGCACGCTGACAGTCCAGCAGGCTGCGCCCGGCGATTTCGACCAGACACTTCGGCCGGTCCTCGGTCATGGCCTTCATACGGCTGCCACGCCCGGCGGCAAGGATGATCGCTTTCACGGAAGCACTCCAAATCCAGGAAAAACCAAATTCAGGAAAAGCGGGAAGGCGCGGATGCGGCGGACCCGTGGGCGTTGCAGCAAGCCTCCGTTACCGATCGCCCCTGAAATGACGACGGACCAGTTCCAGGTCCACGGCGCGGTAGGGGGCATTGCGTTCAGGGTGCCAGAGCATGCCGAGCAGCGGCAGCGTGTCGTGGCGCACCGCCTCGACCACGCCGTCGGGCGCGGTCGCCCAGGCGGTGAAGCCGGGCGGAACGCTCCTGAAGCCCCAATTGTGGTAGGAATTCACCGTGTCCGTGCCGCCGCCGTCCAAGGCGACGGGGTGATCGGTGCCGGCGTGGTCCGTCACCCGCTCCAGCCCGATGCCGAAGTGGTGCATCATCATTTGCAGCCCCCGGCAGACGGCGATCAGCGGGATGCGTCGGGCGACCGCGTGCTCGATCAGCAGGGCTTCCACGGCGTCGCGCTCGGGGGCGTCGCCGCCATAGGCCGTCAGGTCGTTGCCGCCGGTCAGCAGGATGCCGGCGGGAGCCACCGCCTCCAGCCAGGCCGCCGCGAGAGCGGGAGACGCCGTGTTGGGCATGGCCACCGGCAGCAGGCCGCAGGCGTCCAGGAAGCCGGTCCACCGCTGGTCCAGGGAGTCGCGCCGCTCATTGCGGCCGGCGATCACGTCCACCCGCTGACTGACGGCGATCAGGCGCCCGGCCACGGGCGGGACCATCGTCATTGCAGGACATCCACCCGGCGGGACGCGCAGTCGATGCGCAGGCGGCGGCTGTCCTTCCACTGGCTGAACAGCGTCTCCCCGGCCCCGATCACCGCAGGAAGGTTCAGTTCGCCGGCGCGGATGGCCATGTGGGAATTGACCCCGCCATAGGCGGTGATGAAGCCGCCGATGCCGTGGGAGAAGATCCAGTCGAACCCCGGGTCGGCGCTGGGGATCACCACCACCGCCCCCTTCAGTTCCGACGACGGCGCCTTGTGGGACCGCACGGGCCCCTCCACCGTCCGTTGGGTGATGAAGTTGGGTTCCGTGGGAGGAATGTGGAAAGCCCAGACCTCCTCGGGCTGGCTGATCAGCGGCGGCAGCACGATGCGTTGGGTTTCCGCATAGCGGGCGCGGCCCTGGTTGATGCTGTGGTGCAACGTCGCCTCGATGTCGCAACTGGACGCGTAGAGATCGTCGAGAAGGGAGGCATCGAAATAGGCCATGTCGTCCGGCGACAGTCCATAGCGGTCGCCCAGGCGGGTCAGCAGGGACAGCACCTCGCTCAGCGAACGGGTGAAGACGAATTTCGAATGCTCGCGGCCCTGGATGCCGGCCTGGAAGAAGTCGAACAGGCTGACCACGTCCATTTCCAGCGAGTGCTGGTTCAAGAGGGCGTCGATCCGGCGCATTTGGGGCAGCGACAGGGCGAAGGTCGGCGCCGCGCCTTCGTCATGTGGACCGGCCCCGTGCTCGGCACCGAGATAGCGTTCCGGATCCTCGTCGTATCGCGGCGACAGGATATCGTAGGTTCCGGGACGCAGATGCCCGTATCTCTCCAGGAATTCCGACCGGGACAGGGCGCGCAGATCGCGGGTCATGCGGCCGCTGACGGTCTCCAGGCTGCTCATGAAGGCATCGTACTGCCGCGGCTCGATCGCGCCGACCGCCACCAGAGATTTCAGCATCTGGACGGCGATGAAGCCGGCGCGGGCCAAACCGGCGAAAGGCAGGGTGCCGTAGCGCTTGCAATCCTCCATCAGCCAATAGATGCGGCTGACGATGTCCATGTCGGTGCTGCTGATGGTCCGCTGCCGCTCCTCCAGTATCCCGATCTTCTTGCTGTCGTTGCGCCACAGGCCGGTTTCACGGTGAATGATCCGGTTGGTCAGCCGGCGCAGGCTGTGGGTCAACTCCTCGAGATCGCGCTCCGAAAAGCCGAAGCCGCGCAGACGTTGCAGACGGGTGTCGAGATCGAAGGTGTAGCAGGAGAAGACGATCTCGAACTCGACCTTGTCGTGGAGCACCGGCGCCGCCGCGAGTTGGTCGATGTAGCAGTCCACCAGACGGTCGGCGAGCGTGTCCGGCACATCGCCCGGAATGAAGGAATTGAAGCTGAGACGGACATCGATGTACGGCAACCCGTGGAAGGACCGCATCAGCGGAAAGCTGCGCAGGTTCCGGTAGCCGTAGTTGTGACGCTGGTAGGCCCAAACGCTGTCTGTGACCAGCTGCCGATACAGCGACAGCGCCAGCGGCCGCGGCCGGATTCCGATGATTTCGGCCGGGTTCCAGTCGGGCATGACGCCGTACAGGGTGCGGCGGCCGCGCAGGTAGGGGTGCGGCCGATTGGCCTGGGCGATCTTCTGGGCGATGGCTTCCAGCAGCGGCCGGTGCTCGTCGATGTCGACGGCCGTTCCGCAGGCGGCGGACAGCGGCCGCACCTGGAACAGGTACAGCTCGCCTGTCGGTGAGAACGCGAACTCGATGTCGAGACTTTCCTCCCCGAGCAGCCCTTCCAGTTCGCCGGCGAGCGCCACCACCTGGTCGAGAGGGGACGGGCACGGCACCGTGGCGCCCTTCCAATAGACGAAGGTCTTCAATTCGGCGGCATAGCCGCCGGTGACCGCGGCGGTGTCGCCGCCCTCCTCGTAATTGATGATCAGGTAGGGCGCGCCGGTGTTGGGATCCCGAGTGAAGGCGACGCCGCTCATGGCGGCCGTCAGCATGGGCTGAACGAAGATCTGGTCGGCCGGTACCGGCTCGTTCCCGAAGGAGGCGGCCACCTCGGCGATGGCGGCCGGCAGCCCGGCCGGATCGACGTTGCCGATCGATACGAAATGCCCGGCCAGGGACTGCCCCTCCCGGTCCTCCGCCGCCGCGGAGGACCGGACGATCAGAGGCCCCCGCCTGCCCCACGGCATGGAGGCGATGCGGTCGAGGATCGTCTCCATGCCGCCCGCATTCCAATCAACGGCCCGGAAGCGAACCAGATCGAGGACATGCGCCGTCCTCAAATGCGGCGCGAGGCGCTCCAGGGTTTCGGCTTTGCTGCCGAAGGCGATCCGGAGCGGTAAGGCGGAGGTGTCCATGGGCAGTCTCACCGACGGCGTGCAGACCAGGCACGGGTGCGATAGGTCGTGGTGATCACGTCAAGGCCGGCGATCCGCGCTTCGACGAAGGCCATGAAGGCCGTCCAGCGATCGGGTCCGAGCTGGTGACGCACGTCGTTCACCGAATGCCAGACGCCCAGATACTGTTCGGGGGTCTGGTCGACTGTGTGGCGGCCCTCCAGATAGACCACGTCGTCGAACTGCCGGCTGGCCCAAAGCCGCTCGGTCAGGGTTTCGGTGATGCCCGAACTGCCGGACGATACCCGTTTGACTTCCGGAGCCAGGCGGGTGATCTCCGCCTCGATCTCGACCAGCAGGGGATTGGCATCGATCAGGCGGGGGTTCCAAAGCGCGACGAAGCGGCCTTCCGGACGCAGGATGCGGTGGAACTCGGCCAAGCCGCGCTCGAAATCGACCCAGTGGAAGGACGAAGCCATGCTGACCATGTCCACCGAAGCGTCGGAAAGACCGGTCTGCTCGCCGGAGCCGACACGGTATTCGATCCGGTGACCGGCAGAATCGGCGATGCCGAGCCGGCGCATGTCGTCATTGGGCTCGACCGCCGTGACATGGCGGACCCGCTCGGCCACGAGGCGGGTCCAGATGCCGGTGCCGGCGCCGACGTCGGCTGCCTCGACCTCCTGGGCCGGCTTCGGCAGCATGCCGATCAGCGCATCCCGGACCGTCGCTGAATAAGTCGGGCGGTATTTCGAGTATTTTTCCGCCAAACCCGTGAAATCACCATGACCGCGCATATGATCCAAAGTCCTTGTTTTAATGTGATTTATGGTTTTATTTTAAAGCCCGTCTTCCAGGGCTGCAGTCGATAGGCCGACCAGATCTGCATCGGGCGCAATCAATCGCTCCCAGATCAGGTCAGCCGCGCCGTCCGGTTCCATCGTGCCGTAATTGTCAATTACGAGATCGGGGCGATCCGGCTCCTCAATGGAGGTATCCATCCCGACCATATCCACGGCAGCGTTGCGGTACAAGCCCTTCGGGTCACGATCGGCACGATGCTCAAGAGGAACGCGCAAATATATTTCGCGATAGCCTTCCACATTTTCGCGATTCCATTGCCGGACCGCATGAAACATCGAAATGGTGGCGATGACGACGACCAAGCCCTGTTCCGTCAGTTCCCGGCATAGGCGGGCGTAGGAAAAGGCCAGCTGGCGACGCTGGTCGGGGGTGTGACCGGCATCGGGGGCGATGGCGGCACGCAGGCGGTCGCCGTCGAGC
>JAEYRB010000025.1 GCA_023409735.1 Bacillota bacterium
CAGTATGGTAACAGACCACAGGGCGACAGGCCGCAGTATGGCAACAGACCACAGGGCGACAGACCGCATTATGGCAACAGACCACAGGGCGACAGGCCGCAATATGGCAACAGACCACAGGGCGACAGGCCGCAGTATGGCAACAGACCGCAGGGCGACAGGCCACAGTATGGCAACAAACCGCTTGATATACCAAAGCCTGATTTAACGCTTGCTCAAAAAGAAGAGCTCGGCTCACAAAGAAGTGAATTTAGAAGAGAATATAGTAGCCTTGATAAGGATAAGGATATAAAGAGGGAGCAGAGAAAAGAAGCTCCTAAGGCTCCGATTTCAAAGGCAAACAAGAAGTTTAAGCCCGGTAATATCATTCTGAACGAAAAGAAGGGAGTGTCAGAAGTATTATCTGATGACTTCATTCTCAATGAGTTTTATAGTGATACTGATCCGAAGAAGAAGAGGCAGAAGGCTAAGAAGGAAAGAGAAGCACAAAAATATATTCCACAAAGGGCTGTGCTTACTTCAATAAAGATCGCAGACAGCATAACTGTTAAAGAGCTTGCTGAAGCACTGAAAAAAACATCGACAGAAGTAATAAAGAAATTGATGTCCTATGGGATGATGGCTGCGTTGAATCAGGAGGTTGACTTTGATACGGCAACCATAGTAGCCGAGGAGTTTGGTGTAAAAACAGAAAAAGAAGTAATAGTCAACGAAGAGGATATACTCTTTGATGATTCTGAAGAGGAAGATATAAATAAACTTGTATCGAGACCACCTGTTGTCGTAGTTATGGGACATGTCGATCATGGAAAAACATCATTGCTCGATGCTATACGATCTACTCATGTGATTGATAACGAGGCCGGAGGTATAACACAACATATTGGAGCTTATACAGTCAAGGTAAAGGGACGAAACATAACCTTCCTTGACACACCAGGCCATGAGGCGTTTACGGCAATGAGAGCCAGAGGTGCTCAGGTGACGGATATTGCAATTATTGTAGTGGCAGCAGATGATGGTGTAATGCCTCAGACTATAGAAGCTATAAATCATGCAAAGGCCGCAAATGTATCCATTATTGTTGCTATAAACAAAATTGATAAGCCCGGAGCAAATCCTGAAAGAGTTAAACAGGAGTTAACCAATTATGGACTTGTATCAGAGGAATGGGGCGGAGATGTAATATGCGTAAATGTTTCGGCAAAGAAGCGGGAGAATATAGACCAGCTGCTGGAAATGGTCCTTTTGACGGCTGATGTGCTTGAACTTAAGGCTGATCCTGACAGACAGGCTAAAGGAACTGTTATTGAAGCAAAGCTTGATAAAAACAGGGGACCTCTTGCGACAGTACTGGTACAAAGAGGAACTCTCAACGTTGGTGATTCCATTGTTACGGGTACCACAGTGGGAAGAATAAGGGCTATGGTTGATGATAAAGGAAATGCTGCCAAGAGTGCAGGACCGTCATCACCAGTAGAAATAATGGGACTTCCTGATGTGCCGGAGTCAGGCGAACTCTTCTATGCTATACAGGATGAGAAGGTAGCTCGTCATCTTGCTGAAAAGAGAAGGTTAAAGCTCAAGGAAGAACAGATGAAATCAAGCGCCAAGGTTTCACTTGAGGATCTTTATAAGCAGATACAGGCAGGCAAGGTAAAGGATCTTAACCTTATTGTAAAGGCTGATGTACAGGGCTCAGTTGAAGCAGTGAAGCAATCACTGACTAAGCTTTCTAATGAAGAAGTAAGAATAAATATCATACATGATGCGGTAGGAGCTATTAATGAAGCAGATGTTACTCTGGCCGGTGTTTCAAACGCAATAATAATCGGCTTCAATGTAAGACCGGGAGCTAATGTGACTGAAGCTGCTGTAAATGCAGGTGTTGACATAAGACTGTACAGCGTAATATATAATGCTATTGAAGATATAGAAGCAGCAATGAAGGGAATGCTTGAGCCTACGTTTAAAGAAGTTGTAATGGGGCATACTGAAGTAAGACAGATATTCAAGGTTTCAGGTGTAGGAACAATTGCCGGAGGATATGTTACTGATGGTAAGATGGTCAGAAACTGCGATATCAGGGTAATCAGGGATGGAATTGTAGTACATGAGGGTAAGCTAGCTTCGCTTAAGCGTTTTAAGGATGATGTGAAGGAAGTGCTTCAGGGCTTTGAATGCGGACTTTCGGTTGAACGCTTCAATGACATTAAGGAAAAGGATATTATCGAATCCTTCGCTATGGAAGAGGTTAAGGCATAATTATTTAACATAGTAGAGAAGGCTGGACGGGCGGTAAAACGGTCTGCCCGGCCTTTTTCAAAAATATGGGAGAGTGATGGATACAGTGGATAGAACAGATATGATATCTGAAGAAATAAAAAGGGAAGTAAGCGCATTGATACAAAACGGTCTAAAAGATCCAAGACTGCCAAAGCTGATGAGTGTAACTGCAGCAGAGGTCACTAGGGATCTAAGTTATGCTAAAATATTTATCAGTGTGCTAGGCTCAGAAGAGGATAAGGCTAATGCTATCAAGGGATTAAAAAGTGCTGCAGGCTTTATAAGGCGTGAGATCGGACACAGGCTGCAGCTGCGTTATACACCTGAGCTACAGTTTGAACTTGACAATTCGATCGAGCGAGGCGTATATATATCAAAATTAATAGATGACACATTAAATAGCAGATAAGAGGAGTAACAATGTCAGAACAGAGGAAAACGGAGTTGGAAAAAATAGTTCAGACCATAATATCTGCTGATAAAATTGCTATATTGCCGCATGTATCCGCGGACGGTGATGCGATAGGTTCATCTCTTGCATTAGCTCTTGCACTTTCCGGTATGGGGAAGAAAGCAAGAGTATTCATGGAAGAAAATTTGTCATGTGTTTACAGCTTTTTACCGGGCAAGGAATTGTCGCAGGTATTTATAGAACAGGATAGCGGCATGTTGTTTGATTTGGTGATTGCTGCAGACTGTGGGGATGAGAATAGGATGGGCTTAAGAAAGGTGCTTTTCGATAACGCTGCCATAACTATTAATATTGATCACCATCCAACAAATACAAGCTTTGCAGATTATAATTTAGTGGATACTACTGCTTCGGCAACAGCGGAAATAATTTTTTCTCTGCTTGGGATGCTGGCAGTAGAATACAATACCAGTATAGCAACATGTCTTTATGTAGGAATAGCAACTGATACAGGGTGTTTCAGATACAGTAATGCAACCCCTCGAACACATATCATTACTTCTGAGCTGATGGAAAAGGGACATGTGGATGTAGCAGATATTTCGCAAAAGGTTTTTGACACTACAACTTATGAGAAGGTTAAGCTCACAGGCGTGGCTATTAATTCACTTGAATTATTTGAGAATAGTAAAATTGCTATAATGTCCATAACAAATGAAGCACTAAGGAGTACGGGAGCAAAGGATGAGGATAGTGACGGCATAATAAATACTGCAAGAAATATAAGAGGGGTAGAAGCAGCGGCAATGTTAAGACAACTGGATAATGGAGATATAAGGGTAAATCTCAGATCTAACTACTATGCTGATGTTTCAACCGTAGCTGCAATGCACCTTGGCGGCGGACACAAGCGGGCTGCAGGGTATACCACCTCAGGTTCGCTGGAAGAGGCAAAAACTATTTTGGTAAATGACTTGAGGAAGCTTCTTTAATATGGATGGAATACTAAATATTATCAAGCCCCCAGGAATGACATCATTTGACGTTATCGCATATTTAAGGGGATTGATTGGTACAAAAAAAATAGGTCATGCGGGAACATTAGATCCTTTAGCTGCCGGTGTACTGCCGGTATGTGTCGGCAAAGCCACAAAAGCCATTGAATTTCTCATGGACAAGGACAAGCTATACAGGACTGAACTTACATTGGGAGTTATAACTGATACTCAGGACTCGTCGGGCATAGTATTATCAAAGGTCCAGCCTAATTGCTCTGACGACGATATTCGAACAGCTGTTTCAGCTTTTATCGGAGCATACAACCAAATGCCTCCTATGTACTCAGCTATTAGAGTTGGAGGAAAAAGACTGTACGATCTGGCACGCAGCGGTGTGGAGATAGAAAGAGAAAAACGTCAAGTTACAGTTTATTCAATCTGTATAGTGGACATTGACAGGAATGATGGAGTTAAGGTGATCTTAGACATACACTGCTCAAAAGGAACTTACATAAGGACATTGTGTGCTGATATCGGAGACAGACTCGGGTGTGGTGGGCACATGTCGTTCCTCCTAAGAAAACGTGCGGGTCCGTTTGATATTGAATCAGCGGTTACACTTGAGGAGCTTCGCAGCAGGAAGGAAGACGGAAGCCTTCAGGAAGCTATGGTAAGCGTTGATGCTGTATTTGAAAACTTTCGTCAGGTTAAGCTTAATGAACTTACAGAAAAGCAATTTTTAAACGGAATGAGTGTAACATTACAGGATAATTCGTTTGCAGCTGAGAGTTTAAATAATGTGGAGTCTTGTGTTACGAGAGTGTATGGGACAACCGGGCGGTTTATTGCTCTTGGCGAAGTTAAGAAAGCTGCCGGAAGAACTAATATCAGAGTTAAAAAATTCTTTTAGACGGGTTTGTAAAATCGTGATTGGGGTCATGACTTATGAAAACTATATTTGGTAACAATAATGATGCTTTAAAACTCAGATCTACAGCAGTAGGCCTTGGAAGCTTCGATGGCCTGCATGTTGGCCACATGGCGCTTGTGAACACACTGATAAGCGAAGCAAGGCTTAGCGGACTTCAATCAGTTATTTATACATTTATAAAGCATCCTGAAAATATATTGAGAAAGAAGTTATTCACACCACTTCTCATGACTGTGGGTAAAAAAACTCAAACACTTAATGATACAGCATTGGATTATCTTTACTATGATGAGTTCGACGAGGATTATTCCAGGATGGAACCGGAAGCATTTGTAAAGCATGTACTCCTCCAAAAGTTGGGTGCAAAACTGATTGTGACCGGATTTAATTATACATTTGGATACATGGGTCAGGGCGACACAGAATTGTTAAAAAAGCTGGGAAAAAAGTATAACTTCAGGGTCATAGTCATACCACCAATTAAAATAGACGGACAGGTAGTCAGCAGTACTATTATCAGAGGCCTTGTTTCAAAGGGAGACATGGAGAGTGTATTCAAGCTTCTTGGAAGGCACTATTCCATAACAGGAGAGGTACAGGATGGCAGGCGGGTGGGGAAGAGAATTGGTTTTCCGACAGCAAATCTGCACCCTGAAGCCTACTTATGTATACCTCATAATGGCGTTTACATAACGAAAACGATGTACAATGGGCTATTCTACAATAGCCTTACAAATATCGGCATCAATCCTACGTTTGGAGATGTTGACAGGACCACAGTAGAGACACATATACTTCACTTTGACAAAAATATATACAAAAGTGATATAGAGGTTTTCTTTTTAAAGAAAATCAGAAATGAAAAGAAATTCAAGAATGCAGACGAGCTTGCGGAGCAGATCCGGACGGATACAAAAACTGCTCAAGATTATTTCCAATCAAATCAAGAGTAAAAGTAAAACATAAATCTAGAGCGAGTATAAGAAAAGAGCACAACAGTTCCATAAATTTGTATGCCTTAATAGTCGCAATACCAAGCAAATACGAGAGTATGCTTGCTTAACAAGTATACTCAATCCATGAAAGATTATCAAAGGAATATTATCTGACTTAAGCTGATTATATGCACAAGAAGGAACACACATGCCATATAATACACGGTGCAGATTATGCTGCAAAGAAATTTGTCAGCAAATGCCGCAAGCAAATATTGATTGGCGCGTGAGTTATAGTGAAAATTAATCAGAACAGAACACCTCTTTTTGATGCGGTTAAGGAATATATCAATAATGATGTGATCCCATTTCATGTCCCGGGACACAAGCAAGGCCGGGGACTAAGCGAATTAACCTGCTACATTGGCGAGAAGGCATTAAGAATGGATCTGAATGGTATGGATGATCTGGACTATGCCAATAATCCTACAGGTGTGATCAAGGAAGCACAAAAGCTGATGGCACGTGCCTTTGGAGCAGAAAATGCATATTTCCTTGTCAATGGGACTACCTCAGGCGTTCAGACTATGATACTGAGTGCATGCGAGCCCGGCAGCAAGATCATCATTCCAAGAAACGCCCATAAATCAACGATCGGCGGTATCATTCTAAGCGGAGCACTACCGGTATATGTGCAGCCGGAGATAAGCATGGAGCTTGGTATTGCAATGGGTGTGTCGCTAGATAGCATAAAAAATGCTATTAAACAAAATCCTCACGCCAAAGCTGTCTTTGTGATCAATCCTACATATTACGGTATGGCATCGGATATTAAATCGATAGTAAGAGTTGCACATACACATGATATGGCAGTGCTTGTAGATGAGGCACATGGTGCGCATATGTCATTTCATAACGACTTCCCGCTCACAGCTATGGAGGTGGGAGCCGATATGAGTGCAGCGAGCATACATAAAACTGCCGGCTCACTAACGCAGAGCTCTGTTCTTCTTTCAAGGGGAAGTATTATTCCAACAGATCGGATCAAGCACTCGCTGGGGCTTACCTTTACATCAAGTGCCTCGTACCTTCTAATGTGTTCACTGGATATTGCAAGAAAGCAGTTAGCTCTGTATGGCGATGAAATGCTGGAGAAAACACTCGAGCTATCACGGTGGGCACGAACAGAGATCAATGATATTGAAGGACTGTACGCCTTTGGCCGTGAACTGACGGGTAATAGCGGCTGCGTGGATTTTGATGAAACAAAGCTGGGGATAAATGTGAAAAGGCTTGGCTATACAGGCTATGAGGTTGAGACGAAGCTCAGGGAACAGTTTAATATACAGGTCGAAATGGCTGATTTGTATAATATTTTAGCGATAATTTCAATTGGAGACAGAGAACAGGATGTCGCAGCCTTGGTTGAAGCGCTCAGAGAGCTTGCAAAGGGCAGAAGTGTAAGTATGAACAGTGAAGCCTTATCCATGCCGGAAACGCTCGAAATGATTGTTTCTCCGCGAGATGCCTTTTATAATTCAAAAAAAACAGTGAAGCTGGAGGATTCTGCAGGAGAAATTGCAGGAGAGATGGTAATGGCCTATCCTCCCGGAATACCGGTTATATGCCTTGGCGAGAGGATTACCGCTGACATGGTCGATTATATAAGAATATTAAAGGAGCAGCGATGCCAGCTGCAGGGAACAAGTGATCCCAAGGTGGATTATATAAAGGTGCTTGGAGTATAAGCTGTATAATCAGGTGTGTTGGCAGTGTATAATCAGTTAATAAACAGAATACAAACGCAGAAAACAAACAAAATATTAACAGAATATAAGCTGCATATGAGACTCTTTACAGCTCCTGTAAATGAGCCTGTTCAGGCTCAAACCTACACTATCAGTATTATGCCAAGTATTACAAGGGCTGCGCCGATAGCACGAATTAATGTTATCTGCTCTCCGAGAAACAGTACTGCACACATTATTGTTACCAATGGTGAGCTGGACATAATAATTGTTACAAGAGATACATCTCCCTTTTTTAGTGCAGCATAGTATGCCAGATCTCCTACAAGAGTGGCCAGTAGTGCTTCTATTCCTATAAGCCACCAGCTGCTTGCGGGGATGCTGCTCACCTTTGAAAAGCTGCCGCTTACAATTACCCAGCCTGAAACTACGCTGGCGGCAAATATTGTTCGCAGCACAAGTCCGGCTACGGGATCGATATTTTTAAGTGCAATCTTTGCAAAAACCGGTGCAATGCCCCAGCAGACCATCCCGAAAAGAGCCAGGAAGATCACCATTTTTTTGCCTCCGAAATTTTTTATCATTTTACTCACTTCATAAAGGTTTATTATTCTACACAATGACAATATGAAAAGCTTGTGCAATTTATTACTGGAATAATTTTTGCAGTGTAAATTGTCTACTCTTTCAGATAATATTCTTATGAAAAAATTATTAAGCATTAAAAAAATTATTTTAATAGTACTATTTATAGCCGCAGCTATTAATTTTCCTACACCTGTTCTGTCAGCATCACATCACGGTAACGGAAAGGAAAATAGCACATATGTAAATGCGCTGATAAAAGGGCTCAGCATCAGAGATGTCATAGATCAAGGTATTAGTATGGATACAGTTTCAGGCCCGACGACTGACGTCCCATGGCTCAATGACAGTGAATTCACTGAGGCATGCAAAAAAAATGGAACAGGGGTGCTCCTTGGAGGGTATAAAGCAGTGCTTCGTGACCCTTTGCCCGGTGAGGAGTATAATGTGCATCTTGCTGCGAGTAAGCTTGCGGGTATAGTTGTAAAGCAGGGTCAGGTGTTCTCTCAAAACCAGTCTATTGGACCATATACAGAGGATAAGGGCTTCAGAAAGGGACCGACCTACTTTGGAACAATGCTTACAACAACAATTGGCGGGGGAGTGTGCAAGATAGCATCAACGCTTTATAATGTAGCTGTTATGTCAAACCTCACTATTGTAGAAAGGCACAACCATACAATGCCTGTTCCATATGTTCCTTATGGACAGGATGCGACGGTGGCATACGGCGCAAAGGATTTCAAATTCAGGAATGACACCGGTGATGATATTATGATATGGGCTAAGGGGGTAGACAATATACTTTATATGGCTATTTATGGTAAACAGCCAGGCCCCCGTATCGAGTGGACTCATGAGGTACTTGAGATTAGGGAGGCGCCTTTTCAGTACAAGACTAATCCAGATCTTGTGCCGGGCAGTCAACGAGTTGTTGTGGAGGGTATGGATGGAGCACTGATAAAGTCATGGGTGACTATTACCACAGACGGCGAATCTAAAGTCAAATATATGGGGATAAGTGATTATAAGCCCATGCCATACCTGATCGAGAAGGGCAGCAGTTGATTACAACGCATCAGCTCATAAGAGTTTTTCAGTTGCTGAAATTTTTGCATTAATAATACTGTGTTTAAACGAGGTGGTAACGCCTCGTTTTATATGCATAAATGCTCATCGGGAGAATAACATCTAAGTATATTTTGAAAAAGGAAATGAACTGATGCGCGTTAGGTGCAGTAAACCCTTCAACATCTATCTTACGGGACAGGGAATATCAAACCTTGGAGATTCCTTTAGATTTATTGCTGTTACTATACTTATTTTTAACATTACAGGATCGGGTTTGAATGCTGCTGCAGGTCTTGCGCTTTCTTCAATTCCCGGCATAATAGCATCACCCTTTGCCGGCGTATTGGAAGAAAAAATGGATGAGAGGCGCGTTCTTGTAGTTATAGAGCTGGTTAGAACAGCCATAGTTCCACTTTTTATTATAGCCGAACAAATCATATATGTTTATATGCTTTTAGTACTTCTGGCTTTGCTCGATATATTTTATATGCCTTCAAAGAGAAAGTATATATTGAGAACTACCGGTAGAAACGGCGCGGTAAAGGCAAATTCTCTGCTTACAGGAGTGTCAGGAGCAGCGTATCTGGCAGGACCTATGGCAGCAGGCATCCTTACTGATTCCAGAGGTTATCAGCCTGCAATAATTATTGCCGCGATATGCTGTGGTATATCAGCCATTTTCACTTACGTCTCAGGAAGCCTTTGCAGTGAAGCATCTTATACAGATAATATAAAAAGAACCGGTAGTGGTATAAAACCTTATAATACAGTTGTAAGTAATGTAAATGGTATAAGGTCTCATAATACTGTTGGAGAGTTTATTAGCGGTATTAAGTATTGCTATACTGACATAAATGTTAGACCACTGATCTTTATAAGCTACATTCTTGGCTTTTGCGTTATTTCTATAAATATGGTGTTCTACCCATTCGCATTTGATGTGCTCAAAGTAACTGCAAGGGGTTGGAGCCTTATGATAACTATCTATTATGGCACTAATCTTGTAGCCATGCTGATAGTAAAGAAGCTTGACAAATTTCTGAAAAAAAATGAGATAAATATGAACAGAATGCTATACACTGGACTGATAATTACAGCCGCAATATGGGGTATTTATGCTCTTACTGAAAATATCGCATATGTTTTAGCCCTCCAGTTTGTTGAGGGCTCAGTTATTGCAATGTGTGGAATTATCCTGGCGGCGAAATTTCAGCTTAAGACTGAAAAACGGTTTATGGCTAGAGTCTCAAGTATCAATGAGTTATTTGCTAATGTCGGAAAAATCATTGGTCTGAGCGCTTCAGCATTATTGATCGGTTTTTCTACATATAGAGCAGTATTCGTCTTTTGCACTGTGGTTATGTTTTTATTCGCCGCATATGGAATTATATTCACAAAAGGGCATGCAGGATAATTTGCATATTACAACAGCGCACCGAGCATTATCTCCTGTAACCTCTCATTATATAACCAAGCATAAGTCCGCCGACAAAAAGCACACCTGCAACAGCAGCAGCGGTTCCAACGTTCATGTCAATAAAGCTATCCTGATTATTGCATTTACTGTTTTTCTTCATTTCGACAATAGGATATTTTCTTACCATATTATACCTCATATATACCTCCTGTTTCTTGGCTATTAGATTTGATTAGTACGTCAGCTATCAGTATGTCAGCAATTAGTACATTAGCTATCAGTACGTCAGCTATCAGTACGTCAGCTATCAGTGCGTCAGCTATCAGTGCGTCAGCAATTAGTATACCCGTTTTTGCTGTGAATATTAAATATAATATTTCTTCCAGATATTGAATATTATATTTGTCATTTATTATACTAAGTGTATAGTTGTTTATACCTTCTGATCGTTTGAGATTGTGGAAAAATAACAAAAACAATTTATAAGAAAGGGCGGAATAAATGGAAAATATACTTGCATCTGAACGGGCCGTCAAGGCCGCTTCAGTCAACGGGACAGATATATACAGGGTGGATGCTGAAAAATTTAAAACCACCAGCATTAACTTCTTTTTCATTGGACCTCTTAGTTCTTCCAATGCTACTATGAATGCGCTGCTTCCGGCTGTGCTTCGAAGAGGAAACGCAAAATTCAATACGCTAAAGAGTATATCTCTGCAGCATGAAAAGCTTTACGGAACAAGCTTCGACTGCGGGGTTACAAAAAAAGGTGAGCTGCATGTGATCCAGTTTTATACTGAATTCCTGTCACCAATGTATGTACCCGGACAGGAGGATATGTTTTCAAAGGCTTTCGAGCTGTTCTCCGATATTATTTTCGATCCTTACCTTGAAAATGGATGCTTTAAAAAAGAGTATGTTGACCAGGAAAAGGAAAAGCTTCGCATGCTTATTGAGGGCCGTGTTAATGACAAAATGCAATACTGTGTTGAGCGCTGCTTGGAAGAGGTCTGTAAGGATGAACCTTATGGAATATATGATTATGGCTCTGTCGATGACCTCGACAGAATAAATGCAGAAGACCTTACAAAGCATTATCACAAGGTTATTGAAACATATCAGCTTCAGGTCTATTTGGCAGGAAGTGTTGATGATAAACAGATAGACACTGTTAAAAGAAAGCTAGGTGAAATAAAAAGAGGAGAACCGGTCGAGATAGTCAGCGGCTTCCGCTTGGACAGACCAAAGGAAGTAAGATATGTTACTGAGACGATGGATGTAACGCAGGGAAAGCTATGTCTGGGGTTCCGCACCAATATTGCGCCGGGCAGCAGTGAGTATCGAGCTTTGATGGTGTATAACGGGGTGCTCGGAGGAGGAATTAATTCGAAGCTGTTTCAAAATGTAAGAGAAAAGGCAAGCCTCGCTTATTATGCATACTCAAGACTTGAGAAGTTCAAAGGCCTGATGGTCATCAGCAGCGGAATAGAACTGAAAAACAGAGAAAAGGCACTTGAAATAATACTCAAGCAGCTGGAGGATATTAGAAATGGCATTATAACCGAGCAGGAGCTGGAGGGCACAGTAAAAAATATGGTAACTGGTGTGCAATCACTGTCGGACAATCAGATGAGTATTGTTGATTTTTATCTCAGCCAGAAGCTATCGGGCTCTGACGATACATTTGAAGACATAATTAACAGTATTACATCAGTGACCATTGCTGACATTGTAAAAGCAGCATCAAATGTGGTGCTTGATACTGTATATTTTTTAACCGCACCGGATAATAATCCGAATAATAAATAGTGAATAAAGTAGCTGAAAAACGCTGCCAAGAACTATTAAGGCGTAATGCACATTGATCATAAGGCAATTGCAATGTAATTTAAAATAATTTAGCTACGCGATATATATGATTATACCGCCTTCGACGGAAAATCTTTGGTGACTTACTGCATGCCCATCCATAATATATTGTGTAGCGGAGCTTCAAAAATGTTTCATTGCAAATGCCACAACAATTAAAGGAGTTGGGAATATGAATATAGTGAAAATAAGCTATGACAGTGCCGGTGAGGTGCTGTACCAATATGAGCACAGCAGCGGCCTTAAGGCCTTTGTTATACCTAAAAAGGGTTATTCTAAGAAATATGCCACCTTCGCGACCCACTATGGCTCAATAGATAATGAATTTGTGATTCCGGGAGATTCGCAGCCGACAAGGGTTCCTGATGGGATTGCTCATTTTCTTGAGCATAAGCTGTTTGAACAGAAGGATGGGAGCGTTATGGACAAATTTTCCAAGCTTGGCTCAAATCCTAATGCATATACGAGTTTTAACCAGACAGTTTATCTGTTCTCCTGTACAGATCATTTTGATGAAAATTTCAGACTGTTATTAAATTATGTTCAGAATCCGTATATCACTGAAGAAAGTGTTGAAAAGGAAAAGGGTATAATTGGACAAGAGATTATGATGTACCAGGATGACCCGGGGTGGAGAGCCTTCTTCAACCTGATCGGTTGCTTTTATTCCAAGCTGCCTGTCAGAACAGATATAGCCGGATCCATTGAGAGCATCAGCAAAATAAACAGAGATACTCTGTATAAGTGTTACAATACTTTTTATCACCCATCTAACATGATTATTGTTGTGGTAGGAGATGTTGAGCCACAGGGCGTATTTGACATGGTTGAGGAGCTGCTGGAAAAAAAGGATAAGAGACCTGAAATAGTTAGAATAGCACCGGAAGAACCAAAGAATATAAATAAGAACTATGCTCAGAAAAATATGTCAGTTTCAATGCCGATTTTTCAAACAGGCTATAGGGATAATTTCATAGGCAAGGGTAAAGAGCTGTTGATGAGAGAAATAGCAGTTAAGCTGCTGCTAGATGCGCTTATCGGCAGAAGCTCGGAGCTATATGAGCAGTTGTACACCGAAGGCCTTTTGAACTCTACGTTCGACACTGACTATGTTATAGAAAATGCATATGCATTTTCTGTGCTGGGCGGTGAGTCAAAGGAGCCCGCACAGGTCTGTGAAAAATTCCGTGAAGCAGTTCAGAAAACAAAAAAATCAGGTATTGACCGTCAGACATATGACAGGCTTATAAAAGCCATGATAGGCAGATATATGAGGCAGTTTAATTCAGTAGAAAGAATATCCCATTCATTTATATCTGTTCATTTCAAGGGCGTCAGCATGTTTGACTATTTAGATGTTTATGATAAAATATCACTTGAATATGTAAATAAGATATTTAGAGAGCATTTTGACGAGGATAACATGTCAATGTCTGTTATTAAGCCAATTTAGAGGGGGAATTAGAATGGTTACTCAATTTCCGGGTCTTGGTTTGAATTTTGAGGTCAACAATGTGGCATTCAAGGTGTTTGGCTTATCTGTATACTGGTACGGCATAATCATTGCTTTTGCATTTTTGGCGGCAGTTGTTCTGGCCTTACGCAGCTGTAAAAGCTTTGATATAGACCAGGACACCATTTTGGATGGAGTTCTCATTGCAGTGCCGGCGGCAATTATTGTTGCACGACTCTATTATGTTGCTTTTTCGTGGAATGAGTATAAAGACGATCTACTGAAAATATTTGATACGAGAAGCGGAGGATTGGCAATATACGGGGGAGTTATCGGAGCTGCTCTGGCTGTATTTATTTATGCAAAAGTAAAGAAGATACCATTCTTGAAGCTTATGGATTTTGCGGCCCCTTATATTATACTTGGACAAGCTATTGGAAGGTGGGGAAACTTCATAAACCAGGAGGCCTTTGGATCACAGACGCAGCTTCCCTGGAGGATGAATGGAACCTATGCTGATCAATATATTATGAGCAATGGGCTTGACCCTGCAGTATGGGGCGTTCACCCCACATTTCTTTATGAATCTCTTTGGAACATCGCTGTTTTTGCTGTCCTACTGGCATTCAGAAGAAAGAAGAAGCTTAACGGAGAAGTTGTTTCGCTGTATTTGATCCTTTATGGTATTGGCAGATTTATAATAGAAGGTCTGAGAACAGACAGCCTGATGCTGGGAAGTATAAGATTTTCACAGCTGCTTTCAATCGTGCTTGTACTGGTACTTATCCCTGTGTTCATATATAGGCGTGTAAAATTGTCAAGGAAGACAGAAGAACAGCCTACAGAGCTAGGACAGAGCAAGTATGGAGATCTCCTTATGAAAATGAAGGAGGAAGAAAAGGCTGAGTTGGAGAAGGCTGAACAGGAAAAGGCAGCTACCAACGCAGAGAATGTATCCGTTGACACGGAGGATGAGTCAATAGATGAGAATAAAGAAACTTCAGAGGATGCATCGGTAGATGCGGACAATGAAGTAAATATGGATGAGTTGAATGAATCAGCTGAGAAAGATGAGACTAAAGCGTAAAACAGATGAGGGTACAGAGAATTCTTGCTGATGACATAATGAATGAAGCAGATAAAAAACAGGAAAAGTCAAAGCAGATACTTATAGCTCAAAACCCGATTAAACTGATGGCATTTACTTTAAGCAGTATTGTTGAGAATGTATGAATATAAAGAATGTAAAGAATGTTCCGGAGAGGAGGCAGTTTCTGATGATAATAATTCATTGGAAGCTGCCGTAAAAAGTAGAGAGGGATAGACTGACTAATTGGATATTGGTGGGGAAATGCGTTTTGTAGAAAAGACTAAAAGCATAAATTATATAAAGCAGTTTGATTACATGCTTTTTACTGCAGTTCTGCTGCTTTCCTTCATTGGTATTGCAGTTCTTAAGAGTGCCATTGGAGAGGATGGTATGAGCAGTACTCTGCTCAAGCAAATTATATGTCTGGCATTAGGAATACTGCTGGCAATTGTGATCAGCTTTCTTGATTATAAGGATTTCAAGGTTCTAGGGGTAGTTCTATATGTTGCAAGCATATTGCTTCTTTGCCTGGTGTTAGTACCTAAAGTTGGAATAACGGTAAATGGCAGCACCAGCTGGCTTAAGTTGCCGGTAATTGGCAGATTTCAGCCCTCTGAGATCGCAAAGGTGGCATTTGCTGTAACTGTACCGGTTTTTTTTGAGAGACTTAAGGATGGAAAGGATATTACTAAAAATACTATCAAGCTTTTAATTTATGCAGGTATACCAATAGGACTTGTTGTACTGCAAAGAGATATTGGTACATCTTTGGTGTTCTTGTTCTCGATTGTTGTAATGCTGTTTATTTACGGTATACCGTATAGGTATTTTCTTATAGCTATAGGCGCATGTATTGCAGCTGCGCCTGTTCTGTGGTTTTTTGTAATACCGAAGTATTTTAGCCACATTAAAGATAGAATCATATCTTTTTTATATCCCGAATCCGACCTGCTGGGAGCGGGTATGCAGGTGTATCGCTCAAAAATGACCATAGGCTCAGGCCAGCTTTTTGGTAAGGGATTATTCAACGGACTGCAGACACACAATAGCGGCTCCGTAGCAAGTGCATATAATGTACCGTTCAAACAAACTGACTTTATATTCTCCGTAATAGGGGAGGAACTGGGCTTTATAGGCTCAGTAGCAGTAATAGTGATTATCTTTTTCATATTGCTTAGGTGCATATATATAGCAACTCAATCAAGAGATGCATATGGAACGTTTGTTGTAATTTGTATCGCTTCAATGCTGGCATTCCATTTTTTTGAGAATATTGGTATGTGTATCGGAGTCCTTCCTGTAACGGGAATACCGCTTCCTTTTGTTAGCCAAGGCGGCAGTTCATTGGTCGCAAATTATATTAATGTGGGATTGCTGCTTAGTGTTTCAATGCGTCGTAAAAAGGCCATATTTAATTCATCCCAGTAAAACTACCGATTTACCATGTACCATATAAGGTATCGATTATTACAACTGCTATATTAGCAGTTGTTGTTTTGGTTCTGTGCCAATAGTTGGGCGGGCCTCTTGCAAAATAGAATATTGAGGTATTTTTCTGGCAGATAATCTAGTTGGTATATAGGTTACTGCCAGTTTTATTTATGGCGTTGACCGAAGGTCTGCAGCAAAAAGTCGAGGAGTGCTCGATGCCCTCCTTGACTTTTATTAATTTAAGCATCAAACAGAGGCCAAGCTGATACCGCAATAATGCAATAAAATAAATAATTAAAACAATACTAATTACCAATAAATTAATGAAGGTTCCTAAATTGCGTTATTAATATTTTAAGGAAATATAAAATATGTATTGATTCATTAATAAAAATGGTCTAAAATAATAAGAAAGTGGAGTGAAGTGGTTGAAAGTGGTTGACAGTGAATGAAAAGAGGTGAATTAATTGTTCTACGGTGAATTTCAACATACGATAGATCCAAAAGGCAGGGTCATAATACCTGCTGCCTTTAGGAACGAACTCGGTGAGAAATTCATGATAACAAAAGGCCTTGAGGGATGTCTGTTTATATTCTCTCAAGAACAGTGGAGCAATTTAGTGAATAAGATTGAAACACTCCCTCTTTCTAATAACAATGCAAGAGCTTTCAACAGATTTTTCTTTTCCACTGCAGCTGAGTGTGAACTGGACAAGAACTATCGTATACTTGTTCCTCAGGCATTAAGAACACATGCAGAATTGGAGAAGGATATCAGCATCATAGGTGTAGGCAACAGAGTTGAAGTATGGAGCAAGGATAAGTGGGAAAAATACACCCAGGATGACAGCCTAAGCCCTGACAGCATTGCAGAAACAATGTCTATGCTGGGAATATAAGGGGCACAGATATGGATAAACTGACAGAATTTAATCATAAATCGGTATTGCTTGAAGAATGTATCAGCAGCTTGAATATTAAAAGCGATGGCATATATATGGACGGTACACTTGGTGGAGCAGGCCATTCGCTGGAAATATTAAAAAGATTGGACAAAGGTACTCTCGTAGGTATTGATCAGGATGAAACAGCATTGGAAGTATCAGCTCAACGGCTCAAAAGGGTGCAGAGAAATGCCGGGCTTATCCTGATAAAAGGCAACTTCAGAAATATGGCAGAGTTGGTGCAGCATAAAGACATTAAAGGTGTTGATGGAATACTTCTTGATATTGGAGTTTCCTCATATCAGCTTGATGAGGCTGAGCGCGGTTTCAGCTATCAGCATGATGCCCCTCTGGATATGCGGATGGACAGAAGCAGAAATCTGGATGCCTCTGAAATAGTAAATACATACGATGAAAAGGCAATAAGAGACATCATCAGAGATTATGGTGAGGAGAACTGGGCTGCTAGAATAGCATCCTTCATAGTAAAGGCAAGAAATGAAAAGCGTATAGAAACAACAGGACAGCTTGTTGACATAATTAAAGCGGCAATACCCGCTCAAGCAAGAAGAGATGGACCACATCCGGCAAAAAGAACATTTCAAGCGCTGAGGATTGCAGTCAATGATGAACTGGGAGCTTTAAAAGACGCTATTGAAGGAGCAGTACAAATTCTTAATCCAGGTGGGAGATTAAGTATAATTACGTTCCATTCGCTTGAGGACAGAATAGTAAAGACAGAATTTCAAAAAAGAGAGAAGCCCTGCACTTGTCCGCCATCATTTCCTGTATGTGTATGCGGCAAAAAGCCAGAGCTAAGGGTAATAACGAGAAAACCAATTCTTCCGAAGGAAGAGGAATTGGAACAGAATCCGAGAGCGAGAAGTGCAAAACTCAGAACTGCTGAGAAAATATGAGTATAAGCATTATTAATTGAAACTAAAGATTAATTAATAATACACAGTGGACAAGCATTAGCAAAGTAAGGAAATACTAATGAAGAGGTTTAAAGATGTACGAATGAAAAAAGAATTTAATTACAAAAGAAAAACTTAAAACTAAGAAGAACCATAGATAAAAAGACAGGTGAAAAGCTAAGGATAAAGTACCAAAAAATTACTGAAGAAAAAAAGCAATGAGAGAAACAAATGATAGTCTACAAAAGAAGAGCTTAAATGAAATGACATAAACAAATGATAACCTACAAAAGAAGAACTATTGTGTAATGAAAGAAACGAATGATAGTCTTACAAAAGAAAAGGCATGAAGGTTATATGCCAAGTAAATTAACAAATGACGAAGATGTGCCGGGAACCGGTCCAGAACTGGTTTCCGGTAACGCTGCAATGTATGGTGCAAGTTTAACCGTGATTGCATAAAACAATAACGGGGTGAATAGAATTGATACAAAGAGATTATGAATATGTGCAGGGTTCAGTTGCCAAGCAGCTGGAATATGATGTATATCAAGAAAACGAAGTGCTGAAGGCAAAAAAGACTTACAGAAAAAACAAGAAGATTAAGTTTAAGATGGTCTTATCCATTTTAGCTTTACTTTTTGCAGCATTAACCGTTATGTACAGGTTTGCAGTTATAACTCAGCTGGGGTATACTATAAACCAACATGAGGCTGCATATAATAACCTGAGAAATCAGAATTCCTTATTAAGAGTTCAGATCGAAAGCCAAACAGATCTGTCTGCTATAAAGGAAGCTGCCGAGACCAGACTTGGAATGCAAATGCCGGACAAAAGTCAGATCGTGTATATACGAGTTCCAAGGAAGGATTATACATTAGTAATAAATCAACCTGAAGAAGACAGTATTACTGATGGTAATATTATAAAATACTTGGCAAATAAAACAGCCGAGTTTATAAAGTTGTTTGATTGATACAGGATTTGGGTTACATTACATGGATGATCAAAGATACATGTTTAGATATGTAATAGACTGTGGATGAGTGTAAAATAATATTTTGCACGGTCTATGGTCTTTTTTGTTAAGAGTATACGGAGCATCCGTTGCTTAAAGTACAGCTGATAGGGGGGATATGAGTGAGTGCACCTAATCGTGCTTTGAAGAAACGGCTCGTTGTTTTACTTGCTGTATTTGCATCTGTAATTGTAATATTACTTGTACGATTGGCATATATACAATTCGTTCAGGGAAGTGAGCTGCAAAAGAAGGCTTATGTACAACAGAATTCAAGTAGGGCTATCAGCCCAATAAGAGGTACAATATACGACAGGAATAACAAAAAGCTTGCTATAAGCGTGCAGGTGGCTACAATAGCATGCAGGCCAAGTGATATTAAGGAAAACTTAAAAATAACTCCGGATGAAATAGCTGACGGACTTGCGCCTATCCTTGACATGGATAGGGATACCTTATATAAACTGCTTACTAAAAAAGTCAGTTATGTTACACTGAAACGTAAGGTAGATCAGGAAACCGAGGACAATGTAAGAACCTGGATTGCTAAGAACAAAGTAAAAGGCATCAATATTGACGAAGATGCAAAAAGGTACTACCCAAACGGAAGCCTTATGTGCCATATATTGGGCTTTACAGGTGATGATAATCAGGGACTGATGGGCGGAATAGAGGAAGTAATGGAGAAATACCTTAAGGGTACTCCGGGAAAAATCCTCAGTGAAGTGGATGCAAAAGGAAGATCGATCGCATCTGATACAGAAAAACGCATAGACGCAGAGGATGGACTTAATGTAGTATTAACCATAGACGAAACAATACAATATCTGGTCTCAAAGTCGCTTGATAAGGTAATTGCAGAAGCTGATGTAAAGCAGGGAGCAGTTGGAATAGTAATGGACCCAAGAAATGGTGATATACTTGCACTTGTATCAAAGCCTGATTATGATATCAACGATCCATATGCATTCCCGGACGGCCTTGAAATTGATAATTTTGATGAATCAACGTGGGTCAGGAGAAGTTCGGAAACGGTTAGCTTACTTAGCAAGACAGTATGGCGCGACAAAGCCATATCAGATACATACGAACCCGGTTCGACGTTTAAGACAATAACTACATCAGCCGGCTTAGAGGAGGGTGTTGTTACACCTGATACCATCACTGATGACCATCCTCTTCCGCTTGCCGGCTGGACGATAAGCTGCTGGAGAAGGGGCAGAGTACATGGCACTGAGACCTTCAGGGAAGCAGTATATAATTCTTGCAATCCAGTATTTGCGAAGGTTGCACTAAGCTTAGGAGTAGATCGTTTTTATAGTTATGTTAAGGCATTCGGATTTACGGAAAAGACAGGCATACCACTAAAGGGAGAAAGCAAACCAATATTCCAGCCGGATCCAAAAGAAATTGATATGGCAGTTGCTTCCTTTGGACAGAGATTCACTATCACACCGCTGCAGCTTGCAACTGCATATACGGCTGTCGTTAATGGCGGTAAGCTTATGAAACCAAGATTGGTCAAGGAGCTTACGGATTCTGACGGAAATGTGGTACAAACTTTTGAAACGGAGGTAGTAAGGACAGTTATATCCCAGCAGACATCAGATACAGTGCGGAATATACTTGAGGGCGTTGTCGCAACTCCCAACGGAACAGGTAATGGCGCATATGTCAAGGGCTACAGGATTGGCGGAAAGACAGGAACATCGCAAACCACAAAAAAAGATGTCTTTATTGCATCGTTCTGCGGCTTCGCTCCTGCAGATAATCCACAGGTAATATGCCTTGTCGTTCTGTTTGACCCCAAGGGCTACTCCCATATGGGAGGGCAGGTTGCAGCGCCGCTGGCAGGAGAAATAATTGAAGATGTACTTAGCTATCTTCAGGTAGAGAGAGAATATACGGACGAAGATATAGATAACATGGCTAAAGATAAAGTTGTGCCTGATGTAAAGGGCCTGACTGTATCTGAGGCTATCGTAAAGCTTAAAGCAGCAGGGTTCAAATATAAGGTTGAGGGTAATATCGAAGACAACAGTACTGTTGTGGTTCAGACACCTGCAGGTGATACTTCAATACCGGAGGAATCCATGGTAATAATCTACACCTATAAGCCGGATAAGAAGGTTACTGTGGAAATGCCTGAGCTTTATGGAAAGACACTGGCTGATGCCAAGAGTATCCTAAATCGTATAGGATTAAATATAAAGGTTAATGGCAGTGGAGTTGCGTTGAAACAGCAGTATACGGTTGGTACCATGCTCGAAATAGGCCAGGTAGTTGAGGTCGATTTTAAAAGCCTGGATAATATTGAGTGACCGGCTTGGCATACCATATAGCTATGGCTGTTACAGCCGCATGTGAAGGAAGGTAAAAAATGAAATTTGCCGAACTGATCAAGGACATGAAGGTTCTTTACATCAGTGGCGACAGCAGTATAGAAATAACAGGTATAGACTATGATTCAAGGAGAGTAGAAAAAGGTAATTTATTCGTTTGTATAGATGGTAAGACTACGGATGGACATAATTATATAAAGCAGGCAATGGGCAATGGCGCTGCTGCGTTTGTTACCCAAAAGAATATTCAACTGCCTGAAGCTTGTACTATAGCAGTAACAGAGGACACCCGTACTGCACTGGCATTTTTATCTGACAAGTTTTTCGGACACCCATCAAAAAGCTTTAAGTTAGTAGGTGTAACGGGAACAAAGGGAAAGACCACAGTAACCTTTATGCTCAAAGCAATATTTGATGCATGGGGAAGCAGGGCGGCGATAATAGGAACACTTGGAACACAGATAGGTAACAGGAAAGTGTATTCTGAAAGGACGACTCCGGAATCAACTGACCTTCAGAGGCTCTTTAAACAAATGTCCGGGGATAGAGTGGAAACAGTCGCCATGGAAGTGTCTTCACAAGGCCTGGCACTTCACAGAGTTGATTTTTCCGATTTTGATATCGGAATTTTCACAAACCTGTCAAGAGATCATATTGGCGGGAAAGAGCATGCAAACATGGAGGAATATCTGAAGGCAAAGTGCATGCTGTTTAAAATGTGCAGGCACGGGGTTATAAATGCAGACAGCGAATATGCCTCAAGGGTATTGAATGAGGCAGAATGCAAGATCCTTACCTTTGGGATTGAAAAAAGAGCTGATATCAGAGCACGAAATATTATTAAACAACCGCAAAGTGTGGCCTTTGATCTGGAATCGCCATGGTATAACGGTAGGTTTTATACATGTATACCGGGCAGGTTCAGTGTGTACAATAGTCTGGGAGCAATAGGAGCCTGCGGTTTGCTTGGGATATCAGAGAAGGCTGTAAGGAAGGGACTTGAAGCAGTACGTGTACCGGGAAGGGCTGAACTGGTTGAAACAGGAAGACCTTTCAGCGTTATTATTGATTATGCACATACTCCTGACAGCCTGGAGAATATACTGTCTACAATTAAGGAGTATTCATCTGGAAGGGTGATCTGTGTGTTTGGATGCGGAGGAGACAGAGATGCGGCAAAAAGACCCATGATGGGCGCCATATCAGGCAAATTGGCTGATTATACAGTAATAACCTCAGATAACCCAAGAACAGAAGACCCGGAAGCGATCATTCAGCAGATCGAGGAAGGCATAAAGGGCTCCTGCGGGCAGTATATATCCATAGGTGACCGAAGAGAGGCAATAAAGCATAGCATAAGTATAGCTCAGCAGGGTGATGTAGTAGTGCTGGCAGGTAAGGGGCATGAAACCTATCAGATTTTAAGTGACAGGACGATTCACTTTGATGAGAGGGAAGTTGTAAAGGAACTGCTTGAGGAATTGTTTGAAAAGAAATGTATTTAGAGATAATATTGAAATACAAAGAAGGAGAAAGATATGCTTCAACTGAAATTGAACGAAATTTTGAAAGCTACCCGCGGAAAAACCTCATATACAGAAAACGACAATATAATCACCGGAATATCAACTGATTCGAGAAAAATTCAGAAGGGCGATTTATTTATACCCCTTATTGGAGAAAATTTTGACGGTCATGACTACATAGAGCTTGCATTTAAGCAGGGAGCCTCAGCTGCTTTATCGCAAAGGAAAGACGTTTATTTCCCCGGAAAAGCAATCATTATGGTCGATAATACACTTAAAGCACTTCAGGCTCTGGCCGGATACTATAGAGACAGGTACTCTATACCATTCATAGGTATAACAGGAAGTGTGGGCAAAACCAGTACAAAGGAAATGGTTGCTTCGGCGCTTGGAGTAAAGTATAATGTGCTTAAAAACGAGGGTAACCTTAACAATGAAATAGGTGTGCCACTGACAATCTTCAGACTTAATGAAAGCCATGAGGCCGCAGTTATCGAAATGGGTATGAGCGGTTTTGGAGAAATAAGAGCATTAACTGAAATTGTTAAGCCAAAAGTGGGTATAATAACAAATATTGGAATATCTCATATTGAGAAGCTTGGTTCAAGGCAGAATATTCTTAAGGCGAAGCTTGAAATCCTTGAAGGACTCCAGCCCGGAGGACTGGTTATACTAAATGGAGATGATGTTTTACTTAGCGGCGTCAGGGGACTTCTAGCTGAAAGAACAGTGTCCTATGGACTTGAAGAAGGAGTAGAATATCAGGCATTTAATATTAAATCCAATGGCGAACACGGTGTGGATTTTGATGTAGCAGTGGATGGAGCAGAATATACCATACATGTGCCGATACCCGGGATACACAATGTTTATAACGCACTGGCAGCAGTAGCCGCCGGTAATGAGCTAGGAGTACCTGTTGAAGAGATCGCTGCAGGTATTTCACAATTTAATCCGGGCAAGATGAGGCTTAATATAATCAAATCAAATGGTATGAAGATTATAAATGATGCATATAACTCCAGTCCGCAATCAGTCAAAGCAGCACTAGATGTGCTTCAGGAAATGGATGCGGACAGAAGGATTGCCGTGCTTGGCGATATGCTTGAGTTAGGTGAATGGTCGGTAAAAGCTCATACTGACACCGGTGTAAATGCTGCAAAAGCAGATCTGGACTACATTGTAACCGTAGGGAGCAGTGCAATGGACATTGCAAAGGGTGCTGTAGAAGCCGGGTTCGACTCAGGGAGGACAGCGGCCTTTGGAGATAATGAAAAAGCCGCCGAATACCTCAGTAAGCTGGTAAAGCCAGGTGATGCAATACTTGTTAAGGGCTCTCGCGGAATGAAGATGGAACAGATAGTGAATGCATTAACAAATGAAAGATGAAGGATGCTATAACAGAAGACTCACATATTGGTCAGCCTATTATCCGTTGTGGCGTTCAGAGAATAATAACACGGGGGAATGAATTTGGAGATCAACTTTTTTACATCGCCGCAGGTCTTGGCCTTTGTTGGGACGTTCCTGCTAACTCTAGTGGCGGGGCCGATAATAATACCCTTGCTGAAAAAGCTTCATTTCGGGCAAACAGTAAGGGATGACGGGCCGGCAACGCATTTGAAGAAAATGGGTATACCTACAATAGGCGGCTTGATATTTATTATACCTATGATAATAATTTCATTGTTTTTTGTAAGACAATACCCGCTAATAATGCCTATGCTGCTTGTTGCAGTTGGTTTCGGTGCAATAGGACTTATTGATGATCTCATAAAGGTCATAAAAAAGAGTAAAGATGGGCTCACGCCAAGGCAGAAATCCTTCGGATTATTTCTTGTATCAGCTGCCTTTGCATTTTATGTAGCATATAACCCGTTGCTAGGTACAGGAATGATACTGCCGTTTATGGGGATAGACGCAGTGGTAGAGCTTCCTATATGGCTGTACATACCATTTATAATAATTGTAATGTACCTAATAACTAATTCTGTAAACATGACTGACGGAGTTGACGGATTAGCAGCAGGTGTCACGCTTATTGTAACAGTGTTCTTTACAATAGTAGCAATGGTAAGAGGCGAATGGGACTTTGTCAAGCTTTTTTGCTCCATAACGGCAGGTGGATGCCTGGGCTTTCTTGTATTCAACATACACCCTGCAAAGGTGTTTATGGGAGATACAGGCTCATTGGCTCTTGGAGGAGTCGTTGGAGCCGCAGCTGTAGTTATGAAGATGCCATGGATATTGCTTGTGGTTGGCGCTATATATGCTGTAGAAAGCCTTTCGGTATTTATACAGGTGGTCTCCTTCAAGCTTAGGGGAAAGCGGGTGTTCAAAATGGCACCACTGCATCATCATTTTGAGCTTTCGGGTTGGAAGGAAACAAAGGTAGTAAGGGTTTTCTGGACGATTACGATCCTGCTATGTTTCCTGGGCTTTGCATCACTAAGGTTTAGATTTTTCTATATACAGTAAGGCATTTGCGATATCACCATAAATATTTAGCAACATGATGTATGGCGACGCACAGTCGGCAGTATCTGCAGTATTATACTGCATGGCTTGAAAATGGAACGTCGCAAATGTCCGAGTAGCGGAGGGTAAAATATGAAAGAAAAAAAGCCATTTGACTTTTGGCTTTTCCTGACAGTATTGATTCTGCTATCATTGGGGTTGGTAATGGTGTTTAGCGCCAGCGCACCGACAGCATATTCAAAATATAATGATATATACAAAATAGTTAAGAAGCAGCTTGTCTTTGCTCTTCTTGGTATTGCTGCAATGATCGTGGTGGCGAATTATGATTACCACAAGTATGGCAGAAGAACAATACTGGCATTAATGGGCGGTACTGTAGTACTGCTTATATTGGTCCTGATACCCGGAATTGGTACTCAGGCAAACGGCTCATGGAGATGGATATATATAGCAGGTATACCGTTCCAGCCTTCAGAGCTAGCCAAATTAGCGCTGATACTATTTCTTTCATACTTCCTCGCAAAAAGGAAAAAGCCACTGGACAGCCTATTTAAAGATCTTTTCCCATATCTGTTTGTTGTAGGTATCATTGCCGGACTATTGATGCTTGAGACACATTTGAGCGCAACAATAATCATAATATCAATATCTGTCGTTATACTTTTTGTGGCAGGCGCAAAGATAATGCATTTTGTTATTTTAGGTGTGCCTGTGGCAGCAGCTTTAGTAGTGGTGATCAATTTTACGGATTACATGACCAAAAGAATCAATTCGTGGCTTGATCCATGGAGCGATTCAATGGGAACGGGCTGGCAGACAACACAGTCCCTATATGCTATTGGCTCGGGAGGGCTTTTTGGAAAAGGACTTGGCCAAAGCATGCAAAAACAGCTTTATATTCCGGAACCATATAATGATTATATTTTTTCAATATTGTCTGAGGAGTTAGGATATGTCGGTGTCATAGCAGTACTTTTACTATTTGGCATATTCATATGGAGAGGAATAAAGATCGCCTTGAATGCACCTGATACATACGGCAGCCTTATTGCAGCCGGAATAACCTCTCTGTTCGCTGTACAAAGCCTGTTCAATATAGCAGTTGTAACTAATACTGTTCCACCAACAGGTGTATCTTTGCCATTCTTCAGTTCGGGAGGTTCATCGCTGCTGTTGTTCATGGTGGAGGTCGGAATACTTCTGAATATTTCGAAGTATTCCAAGTATGAAAGATTCTGAACACATTATCAAAACCTCGCATAAAATATTATGTGTGCGAGGTGTTTTTATGAGCAGATTTGTTGTTACAGGAGGCTCCAGGCTCGAAGGAGAAATTATTGTTGAAGGCTCCAAAAATGCAGTTCTTCCGATATTAGCGGCATCATTGCTTAATAGAGGTGAAAGTGTTATAAAGAACTGTCCAAGGCTTAGAGATGTAGAGGTCATGATAGAAATATTAAAGAAAATCGGATGCAGCGTTACAATGGAGGGGGATGTTATTACAGTAAACTCGTCAAATATAAGCGAAACGCTCATACCGGTCGAATTAGCGGCTGAGATGCGCTCTTCCATAATTTTTATGGGTCCTATGCTGGCCAGGTGCGGTAAAGTGACTATTAGCTATCCGGGTGAGTGTATTACTCATTGTATATAAATTAAATTAAAATTTTATGTATTTTACTTTTATATGAAAAATTATCTTTTAGGTACAAACTTATTAATAAATAATGTATAATTAATTGTGAATTTTTCTACAAATTTTAGAAATTTAGAAATAGCAATATGGGGGTCAGCAGCTTATAATGGGCAATGATGAACAGATACTTATAGAAAGGTCTAAGAATGGTGATGTTTCGGCGTTTGAAACGCTTATTGAAGCCTATCAAAAAAAGGTGTTCAATTTAGCATATCGAATTATCGGCAATTATGACGATGCCAGTGATCTTGCCCAGGAAGCATTTATAAGGATATTTAAATCAATTTCAGGCTTTAAAGGCCAGTCATTATTTTCCACATGGGTATATCGAATAACCACAAATGTATGTCTTGATGAAATAAGAAAAAGGAAAAATAAGCATATACAATCGCTGGATGAAGATATTCAAACAGACGATGGAGAAATGCAGCGCCAGATAGTGAGTGATGATCCTTTGCCGGACGAGCTCGCGGAAAGAGAGGAGCTGCGTGCCGCAATTAATGATTCGCTCAGACAATTAAAGGAAGAATATAGAATTATTATTACATTAAGAGATATACGGGGAATGAGCTATGAAGAGATTGCAAAGATTCTCGATTGCCCTACGGGCACTGTGAAATCCAGAATTAACAGAGCCAGGCAGGCTCTGAAAAATGTATTGCTTGCAAAAAAGGAACTTTTTGATGAAGAGTACGTCAAATAGAATTGAAAGGAGGGTTAGAAGATGACAAGCTGCAAATATGTAAGAGAAAACCTAAGTGCATATTACGATAATGAATTAAGTATGGATATTAGGCAGATAATTGAACAGCATTTATCTGTTTGTCATGATTGCAGCGCTGAACTGGATGAAATTTCACAGATAGCAGCACTTTGCGCCGATTTGCCTGAATGTGATTTGCCGGAAGGGTTCAGCAATGAGCTGCATGAAAAGCTGGTTGCTGCCGCAGATGTGAAAACAGTTAGGAAAATAAGCTTCAAAAAACACAATGTTTTCTTCCGCTCAAAAGCTTTTTTCTCCGTAGCAGCCGGAATTCTTTTAATTTTCCTTGTGGGAAGCTTTTATAAAATGGGTTTGTTTTCGCCTAAAGCTATAAATGATGCAGCCATGGCAGCACCTTCAGCAATGGTAGGCGGCGTATCGGCTGATAAAACGGAAAGCTTTAAAATATCTAGTGCTTCTGCTGCTCTTGAAGGTAAAAAAGAGGACAACACTGCAAAGTCTGAAGCGCATGAAGCTAAATCAGCAGAGGAAGGTAAAGAAAGTAAAGATGGCAGCATTGAGCTTGCACCAAAGGATTTCGGAATGGCTAACGGAGCAGAGAATAGTAATGAGGTAGATCGTTCATCAACCTCTTCAAATAACAGAGCTATGGACATTGCGGCTCAGAGCGCTGAGATAATAAGCCATAAATCTTCTACTATTACTATAACAAATGAAGATACCGAGTATGTCTTAAAAACAATAAGTTCTGTAGCAACAGAGAATGGAAGTACTGCCATGGAAGAGCAGGATAAAGAGAAGCCTGCCGATGAAAGCTTGACATTAGGTATAGCCTCAGTATCCGACCAATCAACTCAAGAAAGCGCTGACAGACAGGAGTTAAATTACCTGATTCCTGTTGATAAGTATGATAAGTTTATTTCAGAGCTAACAGGTACTTTGGGTGAATCAAACGTACAGGTAGGTGCATATGTGACCGAGGACATGACAGGGACACTGGAGAAGCTGCGTTCCCAACTGGATGAACTTTATATATCGATTGAACAGCTTGAAAACAACGATAATGAAGACAGTAAATCAAAAGTAGCTCAGTTGGAAAAAGAAAGATACGAAATTGAGAGTCAAATTGAGCAGATTACTATAGAAAGTGATTTTACAAGCTTAAGCATATTAATTTATAACGAGTAGGGAGTATTTTATGTGATCCTGCATTCAGTAAACCTGCTGCCACTAATTTGCTTCACTAAGGATAATTGTCATTAAGAATAAGTGAATACAAAATTATTAAATTTCTTACAGCTGCTCCTGTTATAATAATAGGGGCAGTTGCTATTATATAATAAAATATCAGTTTTTATGACATAATTTGCCATGTGCCTTTCGACCTTTCTTAAAATGGCCATCGCCTCTTTACTGCTTGGCTTTTTTTGTGTAAAATAGATAGGCTATTAGTAGTCTGTGATAAAGCTTAATTATGTATTCATGATATTTTTTGACAGGATAAGCGTGAATTTGAGTACATAAATTAATATCCTCAGACTATTCGGAGGTTTGCCATGAGTAATGAAAAAATTATGATAATTGACGGTAACAGCATAATGAACAGGGCGTTTTACGGTCTTCAGGGCGCACAACTGCTGTCAACTGCCGATGGACTGCACACAAATGCGATATTTGGCTTTCTCAATATTCTTAATAAATTTCGTGAGGAAGAAAAGCCGGACTATCTATGTGTAGCATTCGATCTAAAGGCGCCAACCTTCAGACATCTTGAATTTGAAGGATATAAGGCCAAAAGGAAGGGTATGCCTCCGGAACTGGCAGAGCAGATGCCAGTCATTAAGGAAGTACTTGATACTATGAATATAACCAGACTTGAGCTTGAGGGCTATGAGGCTGATGATATAATAGGCTCAATTTCCAAGTGCGCTGAAGACAGGGGAATGAAAACGTTTATAGTCACGGGAGACAGAGATTCGCTTCAGCTCGCCTCCGAAAACACGGTCATATTACTACCGGTTACAAGAGCCGGAAGGACTGAGACAGAAAGGTATGATGACAAGGGTGTTATTGAACGCTATGGTGTGACACCAACACAGTTCATTGATGTAAAGGGACTTATGGGCGATCAGTCCGACAATATACCGGGTGTCCCGGGGATAGGTGAGAAGACCGCTGTTGAGCTTATAAAAACCTTTGGCAGCATAGAGAAAATTTATGAAAGAATTGATGAGATAAGTAAAAAAGGGATAAAGGAAAAGCTGGAAGCCAATAGGGAATTGGCATTTATGAGCAAGCATATTGCAACAATAGACAGAAATATGCCCGAGCTTTGTATCTTTAGCGAATTGAAGATAAAGGAATGTGACAATGATAAGCTTTACCAGTTATTTAAGAGACTTGAATTTAAGAGTTTTATAGAAAAATTAGGCTTGAAACCGGGATCTGCTTCAGATACAAATTTAATTCCTGAGCTTTCATTTACAAACGTAGAGGATCCAATAACACTGGCGCAGATAGTCTCTGATATAAAAAGATGCGGCACTGCTTCTGTGTACCACATAATGGAGAAGAAAGATGCATTTAATAATGAACTGATTGCAATAGCCGCATCGTATGGTTCTGATAACGTTTTTATTAAAATAGGGTGTGGAGTTAGTAAGGAGCTTTTTCTACAGCAGTTCAGGTCAATATTTGAGGATTACAAAATAAAAGTATGTGGACATGACTTAAAGAGTCTTATCGTTTATCTTAAATGGAATGGTATAGCTTTTAGATGCCAGGCTTTTGATACAATGATAGCAGCGTATATATTAAATGCTTCAAAGGATACATACACGGTTTCCGAACTGTCTCAGGAATATCTGGAGTATACATTTGATGCATTGAGCGAGCTGACAGGCAAGGGCAGAAACCATATTAACGTATCATGTATATCGGTACAGACACTGTCAAGAGCAGCTGTAAGACATAGCAGAACAATAATTGAGCTTACAGATGCATTTAAAAAGATGATAACTGATAATAGTCAGGATGACCTTTATTATAAAATTGAGCTGCCTCTTATAGAGGTATTGGCAGATATGGAGTATAGAGGGTTCAAAGTCAATAAGAGTGAGCTTGAGGAGTTCTCACGAAAGCTTGACGATAAAATTGTTTCTGCATCAGATGACATATATAGACTGGCCGGCGAAGAATTCAATATTAATTCCCCAAAACAATTAGGGGTAATACTGTTTGAAAAGCTGGGGCTTCCTGTGATAAAAAAGACCAAGACAGGCTACTCAACAGATGCAGAGGTGCTTGAACAGCTTGCAGGCCAATATGAAGCAGTTTCAAGAATACTGGAATATCGCCAGCTGGTAAAGCTTAAGTCAACCTATGCTGAGGGATTGCTTAATGTTATAAATCCTGCAACAGGTCGCATTCATTCAAGCTTTAACCAGACTGTTGCTGCAACGGGTAGAATAAGCAGTACCGAACCTAATCTTCAGAATATTCCTATAAAGCTTGAGATGGGAAGGGAGATCAGAAAGGTATTTGTTCCGGAAAATGATGAATACCTGTTGTCGGACGCTGATTATTCTCAGATAGAATTAAGAGTTCTTGCACACATAACCGGTGATGCCAACATGATATCAGCTTTTATAAATAATGAAGATATTCACACCTCTACTGCTTCGGGAGTATTTCATGTGCCTGTAGAAGAGGTAACGCCTTTGCTGCGTTCAAGAGCTAAAGCTGTAAATTTCGGCATAGTTTATGGAATAGGCGATTTTAGCCTTGCCAAGGATCTTGGAATAATGAGAAAAGAAGCACGAAGATATATTGACGACTATTTAGAAAAGTATCCGGGTGTAAAGCAGTATATGCATGACACTGTTGAAGACGGCAAAAGGAACGGATTTGTTGAAACTATGTTCAAAAGAAGAAGATATCTGCCTGAGCTGAGGTCAAGCAATTTCAATATGAGATCATTTGGTGAGCGTGTCGCAATGAATATGCCAATACAGGGAAGTGCGGCAGATATAATAAAAATTGCCATGATAAAGGTATATGACGAGCTGAGTACACATAATATGAAATCAAGGCTGATATTACAAGTACATGATGAATTGATAATTGAGACCTATGAGAGTGAAAAAGCTCAGGTCGAGAGAATACTCAGAGATTGTATGCAGGATGCTGTTAAAATGGAAGTTCCCCTAATTGCTGAGGTCAAAACAGGGAAAAGCTGGTACGAGACAAAGTAGTGCATAATAACCGAAAGGTGTGAGTATATGAAAATCATCGGGATTACTGGTGGTATTGGCAGCGGAAAAAGTACGGTTTCAGGTGCTCTTAGGGATCTTGGAGCTGTAGTAGTGGATGCAGATGTAATTTCGAGAAACGTAACTGCAGTAGGGGCAAAGGCTTATGCTGAGCTTGTAGAGTATTTTGGTAATGAGATAATAGGTGACAATGGCGAGCTTGATCGCAAAAAGCTTGCAGCAATTTCATTTAATGATAAGGTAAAGCTTCATGCGTTAAACTGTATAACTCATAAATACATTGCTGAGAAACTGTATGATACGGTTGAATTGATAAAGAATTCAGGAAAAAGTGATATCATTGTGATCGATGCAGCAATTCCTCTTGAAAAGGGATTTCTTGATCTTGCGGATGAAGTCTGGGTTGTCACATGTGAACGCGAAACCAGAATCAAAAGGATAATGGAAAGAAGCGGATTTACATATGAAGAGGCTGAGGACAGGATCAATTCACAGCTAAGGGATGAAGAATACTTAAATTTAGCTGATGAGATACTGTATAATAACGATAGCCTGGAAGCTTTGGAACAGGCTGTTGTAAAGCTATTTCTTCAAAAAAAGCAAGAATGGCAGAAATAAAGCTGGGTTAAGGTTAGGTTACACCACAAATGTCTATTAAAAGAAGGTTTAGAAGAGTTTTTTTTATAGCTGTAATACTTATTGTGATTATTCTCATACTGGATAATGTAGCTATGTCTATTTATCCGGTGAAATATAAGAATCTGGTAAGCAAATACTCTGAGCTCTACGAGCTTGATCCATATTTGGTTTTCTCAATTATTAAAGTAGAAAGCAGTTTCATCCCTGATGCGGTTTCTAGTAAAAATGCTAGAGGATTGATGCAAATAACAGAAAAGACAGGAAATTGGGGTGCTGAACAGCTAAAACTCACAAACTACAGCAGCAATGAGCTATTTGAGCCCGAAACTAACATAAAGATAGGCTGTTGGTATTTGTCAGTATTGTATAATGAATTTGGATCGACGGATTTAGTTCTGGCAGCTTATAACGGAGGCAGCGGCAACGTCTCAAAATGGCTGAAGGATACCAATTTTAGTCAGGATGGCAAAAGCTTGTCAAGAATTCCCTTCAAGGAAACAGACAAATATGTAAAAAAGGTCAAGAACTGCTACGAAATATATAAAAGGCTTTACGAGAGTCGAATTAAGTGATAACTTATATGTAGATGCTTGATATGTACTTGTGTCACGCCAAAAGGTGACAAATACTGAATACTTTGGAAAAATTACTATAAAGATACCTCAGATAAATAAGATAAAAGGAATATCGAGGTGGTAAGTATTTTAGAGGAGAAGCCCCTAAGTGAAGTAATTGATGAATCCAAACAGGTGAATGCAGTGACAAAATGCCAAAGCGGATCAGACATAATTATCAGGTGGGTAATTTTTGTATTCAGTGTAGTCTTGTGCATAATAAGTGAAGAATTTCTCACCCAAAAATATGCCATTTTCGAATCGTTTGCTGTTATTCTAATTTATAATGCAGTTATATCGTTTCTGTTAAGAAAAGGCAAGAAACGCCTATTAGGCATTAAATATCTGGATGTACTGCTCCTAATGCTTTTAGTATATCTGACAGGGGGCATAAGATCAGAGCTTTACATTTTAGTTTTTATATTTATAAACTACAGCACACTCAAAAATGAAACTTCAGATAACATTAAGCTAATTTCGGTTACAATGATCATATATGCATCTATATGTATATTAGCTGCTGATGCTGACCTTGAGAATATTTTGTACATTAAGGTATTTGTCAGAGAAATACTCCTTGTTATTAATGCTTTGTGCCTCACAAATGTAAAACGTGAGGTTAAAAAATATGATGAAATGAGAAAAAGAGAATTCAGGATCGCCAGAACGGACAAGCTTACCGGCCTTGCTAACAGGCATTATTTTGACCAAAAGCTTAAGGATGAAGTTGAGTACGCAGACGATAGCAATTCTGTTCTTAATATATTGATGTTTGATCTGGATAATTTCAAGAGCTTTAACGATACCTATGGCCATGTATCCGGTGATAAGCTTCTTTCGCTTTTCTCAGATATTATAAGGCAATGTATAAGAAAGCTTGATATTCCTGTGCGTTATGGCGGGGAAGAGTTTATTATTATAATAAGAGATCTCGATATAGTTATTGCAAAAAGCGTGGGAGACAGGATAAGGCATCAGTTGGAAAAACAAAGGATCTATGTGGGGCTGGAGGATGAACGTCACAGGGTCACCGTAAGCTGTGGTGTTGCACAGTATCCCACCCATTCCAAAAATATTCGCGAGGTTATAGAGAAGGCTGATCAGGCTCTTTATCGTGCAAAAGAACTTGGTAAGAACCTAGTTGTGTCCTATGATGAAATTAAGAAGAACCGCGAGATGATAGAAAGCAAATTCTGAGAAACCTTATCTACTTCTTATTTAGCTTGCGAAGCTCAAGTTTCAATATACCAATCTCCTGAGTTAGTGTTTTAACTCGGCTTGCATTTCGTGAAAGAGCTATAGTAAGCGTGAATATTATTAGAAGCATAAAAAATATTATACATAAAAACAGAGTATTTACCGGTTCAACTATATTAAGAAGATCTGACAGTGTTCTCAGAACTGAAGGAAATATTGCCACAATTAGAAGACTCAGACCTGCAAGCAGCCATGCCAGAGTGTATTTCAGCTCAATTTTTTTATTTCTCAGCATCAAAATGATGTAGATCAGAAAAAGCAGTGAAGCAGAGATCATAATTATTTGCAGCCTTGTGTTCATATGCGTTTCACCTCCGGTTTATGACAGAAGGAAGCAATAATTATTGCCAGGCTTACCTTTATCATGTAGTATACTGATTTCAAACTGGTGATAGAGGAGCTGCCTTCCTTTCTAGGATTCATAATTACCGGTATTTCTGATATTTTCATACCACGCCTGGATGCACTTACAATAGATTCGGGCTCGGGGTAATCCTTTGGGTAATCTTGTACAAAGAGGCCTATAGCTTTACGGTTGCAGGCTCTAAAGCCTGATGTGGGATCCTTGATCCTTTTACCTGTAAAAATGTATATTAGCTCACAAAAATACTTGATACCTAGGCGCCTAGATATAGTTGACTGGTAACCGTCACCTTCTAAAAATCTGGAACCTATGCAGAGGTCAGCACCCTTCATCAATCCTTCTATAAGTAAAGTGACATATGCAGGATCGTGCTGGCCGTCACCATCAACCTGTACGGCAATGTCGTAATTATTTCGCAATGCATATTTGTAGCCGGCCTGCACAGCGCCTCCTATGCCGAGGTTGACCGGCAGATCTATTATGTTAACGCCATACGCGTTGCAGACATCAAGAGTATTATCCTTGGAACAGTCATTTACCACTACAATATCATATTGAGGACAATGCTGCCGAAGCCTTTCAAAAAGCCTTGTAAGATTCTTTCCTTCATTGTATGCAGGTATTATGATCAATACATTCATGTCCACTAATCCTTTGTAAAGATACTATAATCAAGTATGAATATAGTATATCCTTTTTTATATATTACGACAAGGCGGTGCTGACAATATGTTAATCATTAGGGTAGGACCGCCAGCGCCATTTATTTCGATCATGTTTCCAAGCACCTGCCACAGTGCTCGAGTATAGTGTATTTATATTCCAGCTGAGAAGTCTTGTCTCATGGGCATTGCAGTCGCTACTATATAACTGACTACTTAGCAGCATGCCCATGGAGCAGGAAACCTAATCTCCATAAACGGCACTGTCAGTCTCCGCAAAGTAGCGTATATAGCGTGTCGAGAAAGTAGTTATTAGGGTAGGACCGCCAGCGCCATTTATTCCGATTATGTTTCCAAGCACATACCATATTGCTCCACATATGAGACTGTTATACATCCATAGTTCTGCCAACAGCTTGGGCAATAAGGCTGAATTCCTTCATAAGCTGTGCAAATTTTGTCGGCCTTAGTGATTGAGGACCGTCACTTAATGCACTTGGTGGGTCCTGGTGGACCTCGATGATGAGTCCGTCTGAGCCTGTGGCTATTGCGCCCTTTGATAATGCGCCAACATACTTCCAGTTCCCGGCCGCATGGCTGGGATCGACTATAATTGGCAGGTGTGATAACTCCTTCACCACAGGTATAGCACTCATATCGATAGTGTTTCTTGTGGAGGTTTCATATGTTCTGATCCCTCTTTCACACAATATAATATTGTCGTTTCCGGCTGCCATGATATACTCTGCAGCCATAAGCCATTCCTCAATTGTGGCTGCAAGGCCGCGCTTCAGAAGTACCGGTTTTGATGACATACCGACTTCATGCAGGAGCCGGAAGTTCTGCATGTTTCTGGCACCAATTTGTATCATATCCACATAGGACGCAACCATTTCTACGTCACGGGTATCAACTACTTCTGTTACGATCTTCATCCCGGTTATTTCTCGGGCCTCCACCATTATTTTCAATCCGTCCTCCTCAAGTCCCTGAAATGAGTAGGGGGAGGTGCGGGGCTTAAAAGCACCGCCACGGAGTATTTTTGCACCGGCAGCTTTAACTAAAGCGGCTATTTCAAGAAATTTTTCCCGGCTTTCAATAGCGCATGGCCCGGCCATAACCACTATTTCATCACCGCCTATTTTTACGCCACCCACGTCTACGATGGTTGGCTCCGGCTTAAGCTCTCTTCCGGCAAGCTTGTATGGCTTCATTATAGGTACCAGGCTTTCAATGCCGGGCATTGTTGAAATGGCATGTGTATTCAGGAGCCTTTTATCGCCGATCGCACCTATGACCGTCTTAACCTCTCCTATTATCGGGTGAGTTTTAAAGCCAAGCTCGCTAAGCTTATGTTCCACATTTTCAATTTCTTCTCTTGTTGCATTCTGCCGCATTACAATTATCATTTCATTACCTCCTAATTATTACCAATTATCTGTTTAAACTAATTTTGAGTTCAATATTAGTAGCTTTGTTAATCTAAATAAATAAATTACTAACTCTCTATGAATTAAATTACAACACTACATAAATGAATTTACGTCCATGCACAAGTAAATTTATTTATCCGTGCAATCAATTTATTAGCTTCATAGGCAGGTTTTTTACTCCAATATATACAAAAAACCCTTCGTCATATATGAGACGAAGAGTTATCCTCTGCGCGGTACCACTCAATTTGGTAAAAACCCAGCTTATTAACGTACATTACTTCTATACGCTTTCCCATAGTAACGGCGGACTCCCGGCACAGCCTACTTAATAACTTCAGCCTGCAGCTCAAAGGGGAACTTCAACAGGAACACTCTACCGGGCTTCCACCATCCCCGGCTCGCTGATGAGTTGGTTTCTAATTTACTTTCCCTTGTCATCGCTTTTGTCAAATAAATTATCCATATACTAGCATGCAGATTAGCAGATGTCAAGAAGTATATTTTAACAACAGCATAATCATGTGAAATATAATATGCTGCGAAATAGAAAACTGTACTTAATTGACTTATTGCTATGTTCATTGCTTAGTTATTCCATTGTTATATCGAACCTATCATGGTATGCAACTTAAAAGGTAATAGTTGCATTCCCATTTGCCTCTTTGTATGTACCGACGAGTGCACAGGTACATCCCCTAAATAGGCCAGTTAATATTTAGAAAATGACGGTGACCAGTATGAGAAAAATAAAACAAATGATAAAACAAATGACATTCATCTTTAACTTAAATTGACAATTTCTAAATGCCATGCTACTATAAAGGTGCTATATGACTGGCGGAAGTGGAATTAACCACAGGAAGTATAGCGTTTTGGATGTCGACCGTCTGGGCATGATGTTTGGATTGGTGGGCTTTTTTATTGTCTCATCATTGCCGTGGACGTCATTAGAGTAAAATATTAATCGTGAGCAGAGTAGAACATTGTGCGTAAATCAATGATTTACAGTACCTTTTGAACGGGGAGTTGTCAGAAGGGCGAAAAGCCTTCACAGGCTTACGGTACAAGGTTCGCATCCCGCTGTTACATAGGAGATGCAGTGCAATAATCATGCCTCTTGTATGTAGCTGTGCTGCATTACAGGAGGTGATTTTGAATGACTGTTTCATAGTATGCTAATTTACCGACAAGCTTCTGTAATATGTTTTATTAAGAGGGGAGAAGTTAAATTGGCAAGGTCATTTTTTAATGTGCGCCGCATCACAATATCAGCGGTTTTTCTGAGTATTTCACTCGTTTTGAAAATGGCATTTTCTTTCTCAATACCAATGTTTGGGCAAAACGGAATGAGCATCGGTATCTCCGGCATTTTCTCAATGATGCCATCCATATTATTTGGGCCGGTTTATGGAGCTATTGTCTCAGGACTTTCTGACTTTCTAGGATACCTCTTGAAGCCGACAGGAGCATATATCCCCCTTATGACGCTGGTCGTAGCTGTCGGTGGATTTATCAGGGGTGCTTTATGGGCTGTTCTTCAAAATAAGAGTGGTAAGAAAATGAGGATTGTAGTTGCTGTATGTTCGGCACTCCTACTAATAGTAGGTATATGTAACGTAGCGTTTCTGTCTGTGGATGGTATTAATAACGAATTCTATGTTCATGTACAGAAGGAAAATATAAATATAGACAATATGCACCTCGTCAGCAGGATGCTTATCACAAGGACAATTGACTCAAAAGATCCTTCTGGAAATCTGGCTACCTACATCACCTTTGTAACAGCATGGGTTATTGGCAGTGCCGCTCTCGGCATCCTTTTGTTAATCGCAGACTACTTTATATCAAAGAAATTGCTTCATGATACACACAAAGGGCAAACGCCTCAGTTGTTGATTGCAATGATTGGATCGGGTTTGATTGTGACTACCCTTAACACACTGGTATTACGCGAAACAATCTTTACAGCATGGAAGATTCTTCCGTTTATAGTTGTATGGATACCGCGTGTAATTGAGGAAATCCTCGGAAATACGGTCAAAGCATATTTTGTAGCGATGCTGCTGGGTATTTTCAGGCAGCAGCGTGGTTTGAATGAACTGATTAATAAATCATCGGCAAATTAAAATAATGATTTAACTTTTAAAATGCTTGTCAGGGAACAATGCTTTCGAATTGTTATCTAGCTTGTTTTCTATACGAACAACATCGTTTATTAAACCACTAACATCGTTTATTAAACCACTAACATCGTTTTTAAGCCACTAATATCGTTTTAAACCATTAACATCGTTCCCCAAGTCTTTGAATTCATTCTTAGAATTCAGAAAACTCGCTGTACATCAGGTTAAGCAGTTCAAATGTTTTATCTTCTACAATAGCATACTCCTCTCGCATAGAATATTTTATCAAACCGGCGGTAAAATGATTTCTGTCAACGAACAATACAAATTATGCCAAAATAGATTTTCTATGGTATAATGGAGTGAGAAAAGTAAGAAGTAGTATGAATTAATTACAGTTTAATGTAAGGTCAAAGCAAGATCGATCATGTAAAAGGACTATAAGGGGAGGGCATGCAAATGAGTGAACTGCAGGTCGTTGTGTTTAGACTGAACGATCAGTTATATGGCGCAGAAGCTTTTCAGGTGTATCAGATCATCAAGTACCAGGTACCTGTAAAGGTTCCCAAAATGCCGGTATACATTGAAGGTATGATTAATTACAGAGATACTGTATTACCTGTAATAGATCTTTCAAGGAGATTTGATGTTGGAAAGACTGAAATCACAAAGACAACTAAAATAATTGTTGCGAAAGCAGATAACAAATTTCTTGGCTTTGTTGTTAATGATGTTACCGAAATAATAAAATTAGAAGAGAGCGAAATAGAAGAAGCTCCGAATGTACTCAAAAGCACGTCAGGCGCATATCTGAAAAAGATAGCAAAGAAAGGTGAAAATCTGATTTCAATAATAGATTTGTACTCTGTTCTGGATAAAAATGAGTTGGAAGGGCTTCATGATGAAATGATGGAGGAGCAAGCTCTTTAAACTAATTTTCTGTGGCGTGAGGAATGTAGGTTTTTTAGACTACCAGATATTTAAAAAGAATAAAAGCCTCGGGGGTATGAAGGAAGCATATCATTGACACAGAGCCATAATTTATTTTAAGTATTAAAGGACAGGCTAAAGGATTTCCAGTATAGGAAATCCTTTATATTACAGATTACAGCCCCGGTAATGCTAAACATTGAAACGGAAAAGTGTTACATCGCCATCCTGCATTACATATTCCTTGCCCTCGGAACGCACAAGACCCTTTTCACGGGCAGCGTTATAGGATCCGCAATTTATAAGATCGTTAAAGGCAACTATCTCAGCTCTGATAAAGCCTCTTTCAAAGTCGCTGTGTATTTTCCCTGCCGCCTGCGGTGCCTTTGTACCCTTTACGATCGTCCAGGCTCTTACCTCCGGTTGACCTGCAGTAAGGTAGCTTATAAGTCCAAGAAGCTTATAGCTGGCCTTGATCAGACGGTCCAGACCGGATTCCTTCAAGCCTAATTCTTCAAGGAACAGTTTCTTTTCATCATCCTCCAGTTGAGCAATCTCTTCTTCGATCTTTGCACAGATAACAAGTACCTCTGCACCTTCCTTTGCTGCTATTTTTTCGAGCTCGTCCAGATAAGGGTTCGATGCGCCCGCCTGAAGGTCTTCCTCAGAAACGTTTGCAGCATACATTACAGGCTTTGAGGTCAGTAGGAATAATTGACTTACGAGCTCCTGCTCTTCAGCAGTAAAGCTCATAGCTCTTACAGGCATACCTGCTTCCAGCTCAGCCTTTATCCTTTCATATAGTTCCAGCTCTATCTGGAATTTCTTATCACCTGACTTCAGCATCTTGCGTGTTTTGTCTATACGCTTGTCCAGCATTTCAAGGTCGGCAAATATAAGCTCAAGGTTTATTGTTTCAATATCTCTTGCAGGGCCTATTGAACCATCTACATGAATAATATTTGAATCCTCAAAACAACGCACTACATGAATGATAGCATCTACCTCGCGGATATGTGAGAGGAACTTATTGCCAAGACCTTCGCCTCTGCTCGCACCCTTAACAAGCCCGGCTATATCTACAAATTCAACCGTTGTCGGGGTGATTTTCTCAGGATCATACATCTCAGCCAGCTTATTAAGCCTTTCATCAGGTACGGCAACTATGCCTACGTTGGGCTCTATTGTACAAAAAGGGTAATTGGCTATTTCAGCGCCAGCCTTTGTTATTGCATTAAAAAGCGTACTTTTCCCTACATTGGGAAGTCCGACTATACCAAGCTTCATTATTATCAAACCTTCCTAAATATATTCTGTTAAGCATTTATCTTTCATTTCAGCAAATTAAATTATATATGAATAAAATGTGCAATGCAACAACGGGAAATCGTAATAAATTGTTTGCTAATTGTTCATATTTTAGATGTTGTTGCGGTTTGTTGGAAATGTTATGATTATGTAGTAAAGAATAAAAAGGATGATGAATGGTATGACAAAAACAAAGGTTCTCATTGTTGACGACGATGTAAATATTTGCGAACTGATAAGGCTTTATCTTGAGAAGGATGATTATGAGGTAAAGGCAGTATATAACGGGAAAACCGGAATTGCGGCATTTAGTGAGTTCACTCCCAGCATTGTCATACTTGACATAATGCTTCCCGGCATAGACGGATGGCAGGTTTGCCGAGAAATTAGGAAGACCAGCAATATACCAATAATAATGCTCACCGCAAAGGGGGAGACCTTTGATAAGGTGCTCGGCCTTGAATTAGGTGCTGATGATTATATGGTGAAGCCCTTCGAGCCCAAGGAGCTTGTGGCAAGAGTCAAGGCAGTCCTAAGAAGGTATGAACGAAAGGATTTTGATGTACAGGAAATCGTATTTCCAAACCTTGTAATTAATCACACAAACTATGTCGTTAAGCTTAGCGGCAAGGAGCTGGAGCTGCCGCCAAAGGAACTGGAGCTACTGTATTTTCTGGCCTCCAATCCCAATAAGGTATTCACAAGAGAACAGCTGCTTGAGCATGTGTGGGGTTTTGATTTTTATGGAGATTCCAGAACTGTTGATGTGCATGTTAAAAGGCTAAGAGAAAAAATCGATATACCAGGGCAGATATGGCAGCTGAAAACAGTGTGGGGAGTAGGTTATAAGTTCGAGGTAAAATAATGTTTAAGACCATATTCGGTAAGCTTGTTACCATATTTATATTGATCATTGTTATTGCTTTCTCTGTAACCGGCGTAATGCTAAGCTTTTTCCTTAATGAATATTTTAGCACTGAAAGGGAGGAACAGCTAAAGGATGCCGGTGCTCAGGTGATTAACGCTGTAGAGTATTATCGTGATAACGCAGCCAGTGACAGTGTGACATGGCAATGGTTTCTTAACAATACATTAAGCTTTTTGGGAAGCTCAACAAACTCAATTATTTTTGTAGTAGATGATTCAGGCAGCATTTTGCTGTCAAACTACAGTCTGGATGCTTCCGCTATGAGCACATTTCAACAATCTGCTAAAGAAAATAAGCAGTTTGCAAAGCTTATACAGCAGAAATCTGTGGTAACGGAAATAGGCGACTACAACGGATTTTTCAGGAGTAAGTGGTTTAAAGACAATGGTGAACTATGGCTTACTGTAGGAGAGTCATTTGAGTACGAAAACTCAAACGGAAATAGTGTAATGCTTGTGGCTTATCTGCATACTCCGATAAAAGGACTAAAACAGACAAGATATGAGGTATTCAGATACTTTTTACTGTCTGTCGGCATTGCTGTAGTAATATCCTTTGTATTGATATATATTTTCTCGATCAAGTTCACAAGACCGCTTAAGCAAATCAAAAATGCTGCTGCGAAAATTTCCAATGGAGAATTTGAAAAAAGACTTGATATAAAATCCAAGGATGAGATCGGGGAGCTGGCACAAACCTTCAATCAAATGGCCGTAGCACTTCAAAATCTTGAGGAAATGCGAAGGGGCTTCATTGCAAATGTCTCACATGAACTGAGAACGCCAATGACTTCAATTAGAGGCTTTGTAGAGGGAATACTCGATGGTACGATACCTCCTGAAAAGCAAGGCCATTATCTTACTATCGTAAGAGATGAAACAAATAGGCTCAACAGGCTTGTAAACGATTTGCTTGACCTGGCAAGAATGGAATCCGGCGAGCATAAGCTAAATATAATGCCTGTTGATATAAATGAATTGATAAGAAAGTGCGTTATAAATCTCGAGTCATTATTCATTGACAAAAAGATAAATGTGGATGCTGACTTTGAAGAGGAATCACTTTTAGTGTCGGCTGATGCAGATTCCATAGAGAGAGTTTTGTATAATCTTCTTCATAATGCGATTAAGTTTACACCGGAGAATGGAAATATCGGTATTAAAACCCGTGTGCAGAAAAACAAGGTAGAGGTTACGGTTAAGGATAATGGAATAGGCATTGATGAAAGTGAAATAAACATGATCTGGGATAGATTTTATAAATCTGACAAATCAAGAGGTAAGGACAGAACCGGGACAGGGCTCGGGCTTGCTATAATAAAAAATATAATAAATGAACACGGACAAAAAATATGGGTGGAAAGTAAGCCTGGTGAAGGAAGCAGCTTCACATTTACTTTGGAAAGGGCGTATGAAAGAACAGATGCAGAATAAAATGTAATTGAGCAATGTTAACAGATTATTCATAGTTTTTTCAAATAGACGGTTTAAAATATAAATATAACCTAGAGAAGGTTATTCCACACTTCGATGGCAGGTTGAGGTTTGGATTACCGACAGAAGGCAGTAAACAAGCAAGCAGCTATCTTCATTGAAGTGAAGCTGCAAATAAAATGGTGCTTATACAGTTGAAGCATTTTGAATCGATGCAATATAGGCTGGACTTAGAATAGTTACAGACAGCTTTAAAGGAGGGTACTGCAATATGGATGAGTTCATAAACAACAATGAAAATGCAAATGAAAAGGTAAATGACAAGGTCAATGAAATAAAAAACGAAGAGTTAAACAATGGTGTAGAATATCAAAAGATTAATGAAAACTCAGGTACTGATAATATTAATCAAAATACCGATACATTTAGTGCTACAGAAAATACTGCAAAAGATAATGAATCAAATGGTTTTGTTCTTGTATCAAGTCCAACAGGTGGCAATACAGAAAACAAAAAAGAGGCAAATCAAGCAGCACAGCCCGGACAGGAGGATCCGGTTACACACACGCAAGATACTATTTCCACCGTCGCAGTACAAGGTATAGGTGCAGATGATCCTGTAAGGCAGCAGCAATCGGATCAATATACTAGTGGTGCAACGCAAAACACTTCCAATCAGGCGCCACAGCAGGTTTTTGGTCAGGCACCGCAGCAAAATCTCAGTCAAATACCACGGCAGAATTTTGGGCAGGCGCCACAGCAGAATTTTACCCAAGCTTCACAGCAGAGCAATCAGAGCTATTATAGCGAAAATATAAAGAAAACTAAAAATAAAAGGGTAGGAGCAGGTCAGCTAATACTCGTTGCTATTATTAGTGCATTATTAGGAGGCGGAGTAGTATTTACGGCAGGCGCATTTTTGACTCCCATCATCCAGCCCTATATTAACGATATGCTGGGCATAGAAACGAAAGCAACGTCCGTAGGCAGTCAAAGTGAGGTACACAAAAAAGTGGAGATCACTCAGTCAACCAATCCTGCTGAAGCGATTGCTGAGAAGGTTAGTCCATCTATCGTAGGAATTCAGGTAACTGTTAAATCACAGGGCTTTTCCTTCTTTGATCTGGGACAGGATGGCGTTGGAGAGGGCTCGGGCGTTATTATTCGCGAGGACGGCTATATATTAACAAACAACCACGTTGTAACAAGCGCACTTGTTGAAAATTCCAACAGATTGAATGAAGGCAGCAAGATAGAGGTAATACTGCCAAGCAATAAGGAAAAATATTATACTGCAACTGTTGTCGGGCGTGATAGTAAAACGGATATTGCTGTGTTAAAGATCGATGCTAAAGGGCTGCCTGCAGCGGAGTTAGGTGATTCAGACCAGGTGAAGTCAGGTGAGCTTGCAATTGCCATAGGAAATCCTGGTGGACTTGATTATATGGGTTCTGTTACATCTGGAATTATCAGCGGAATAAACAGATCGATTAAGATGGAAAATGGACAGACACTAAAATTATTGCAGACCGATGCGGCTATAAATCCCGGAAACAGCGGAGGCGCGTTGGTAAACTCAGAGGGTCAGGTTATAGGCATTAATACAGTCAAAATATCAGCATCAGGCTATGAAGGAATTGGATTTGCAATACCGATTAATGAAGCTAACAATATTGCAGAAAGCCTGATGGAATTCAGCTATGTAAAGGGCAGACCATACCTTGGAATTTCAATAGACGAAAGATTTACCGAGGATGTTGCCAAAATGTATAAGGTACCAAATGGCCTCCTTGTATATGAGGTCATGCCTCTAAGCTGTTCGTACAAGGCAGGAATCAAGGCCGGAGATATAATTACCAAGTTTGACGGCGTAGAGGTCAAGGAATTCCAGGACCTTGAGACGCAGAAGCAGAAACATAAGCCCGGGGATTCGGTTGAAATTGAATTGTACAGAGAAGGGAAGAATCTTACAATAACGGTTGTGTTGGACGAAGAAAAGAATGCGGATTAACACAGTATGCCCTAGAATATTGCTGAAATGCAAGTGATGGTACATTTAATGAACATGGGGAAGCAAATGCCTGAAGAGATTTAGTTTGTAAAGTCAAGTAATAAAGGGTTTCTTGAATTGGAATTTTCGTAGAGAAATGCGTACGGAGATTTTGATATCAGGAATCCCTTTTTTGTGGTCCTGTGTGAATAGTTGGAGTGGGAGTGAGCATCTAGTAAAGTACTATTGTATTTTGCTGGCAGACAATATAATGCCTTTTGCTTATCATTTTTGCATATATGGTATTTGGACAGAACTCAAGCTTGAGTGTATCATGGAATTTATATCCTTGTAATGAAATATGCTATTAAAACAAAGAAACGACAGAATTTTGAAAAAAGTTAACAGCAGAATAGTAGAATTTATTAATGCTAAATGATAGACTAAATCTATTAGATAATAAAATAAGGCTGTTGTGGAATGTTTTGTTTATTAATACCTCAATAATTATGTCGATTCAGTACAAAATTTTGGCATAGGCAAGAAAATTTCTTGACATCAAGTTTACAGGAGGTCATATATGATTGATGAAAGATTGAAAGAGCTGCTAAAGGATATGTCGTTAAAGGAGAAAATTGGTCAGCTTCTGCAGCTGGATGGCTCTTTTTATGATAATGGTACTACTGTAACAGGGCCTGCATCGCAGATGGGATTTTCGGATGATGATTTAGTGCTTTGCGGCTCGGTATTAAATATACATGGCGCAGAATCGGTTAAAAAGATTCAGCAGAGAGCAATAGAGAAGCAGCCTCACCATATACCGCTGCTGTTTATGTTTGATATTATTAATGGCTATAGAACTATTTTTCCTATACCTCTTGCACAGGGCTGCACCTTTGATGAAAATATGGTTCAAACAGCAGCCTCTATTTCTGCTCGAGAGTCAGCAGCAGCAGGTCTTCATATAACCTTCTCACCAATGGTGGATCTTGTTAGAGACCCAAGGTGGGGCAGAGTTATGGAATCAACAGGAGAAGACAAGTATTTGAATGGCATTCTTTCAACAGCAATGGTAAAGGGGTATCAGGGTGATAATTTGAAACAAAAAGGTAAAATTGGAGCCTGCGTAAAGCACTTTGCTGCCTATGGAATGCCAACCGGCGGCAGAGAGTATAATAATGTCGAACTATGTGAGCGTACTCTGAGAGAAGATTACCTGCCTGCCTATAAGGCTGCAATCAAAGCAGGTGCTGCTACTGTAATGACATCATTCAATCCTGTTAATCGTATTCCTGCTACTGCAAACAGCTGGTTAATGAGAGATATTCTGCGAGATGAGTTCGGGTTTGATGGAGTGTTGATATCTGATTACGATGCAATAAAAGAGCTTATAGCACATACAATTGCTTCTGATGCCCGTGAAGCGGCTGAATTAGCCATTCGCGCAGGTGTTGACATAGATATGATGTCATCAATATATGTACGACAGCTTGAAAACTTAATCGAAGAGGGTACTATTTCTGAGGGACTAATTGATGAAGCAGTATTACGAATACTTAGACTGAAAAACCAATTGGGTTTATTTGAAAATCCTTATAAGGATGCTTCAGTGGAGGATGAACAAAGACTTATACTATGCAAAGAGCATAGAAAAGCTGCAAGAGAGATGTCGCGAGCTTCATTTGTATTACTTAAAAATGATGACCATTGCCTGCCACTTGCAAAAAATGGACAAAGCATTGCATTTATAGGTCCGTATGTTGAGAATCAACGAATATTTGGCGCTTGGTCTATGCTTGGTCGTGAGGAAGACTCAAAAAGCATAAGATCAGCGGTTGAAGATAAACAGCAGCAAGTTGTTTTTGCTAGGGGCTGTGGTGTACTGCCTGCTGAGAGTGAGCTTTGTGGCTTTGGTACAATTATTCATGAGAAAATGACAAAAAAAGAGGAACAGATGCTATTAGATGAGGCCGTAGCTATTGCAAAAGCAGTTGATACTGTAGTGCTGTGCCTTGGAGAGCATCCCCATCAAACCGGTGAGGGTGCAAGCTATGCAGACATAAGTTTGCCGCCGCAGCAAAAAAGATTACTTGCTGCAGTTCGTGAAGTAAATGAAAATATTGTATTAGTTTTGTTTTCAGGAAGACCAATGGATATAAGAAAAGAATGTGAGATGGTTAAAAGTGTTTTAATGGTTTGGTTCCCAGGTACTGAAGGTGGGAATGCCATTGCTGATGTTTTGTTTGGCAGCGAGTCGCCTGGAGGAAGGCTTGCAATGAGCATACCGTATTCTGTGGGTCAGATTCCTGTATTCTATAATGACTTTACAACAGGAAGACCATTAAGTAAAGATTTTCCGAATGAACGTTTTGTATCACGCTATCAGGATATTCCAAATGATCCTCTGTATCCATTTGGATTTGGTTTGACATACACGGAATTTAGTTATTCAGATGTTGAATTGAATAGCAGTGTTTTAGAAAGAGGAAAATGTATAGATGCAGCGGTTACCTTGACAAATATAGGAGAGCAGGAAGGAACAGAGACTGTTCAGCTCTATATACGAGATTTGGCAGGTAGTGTTATCAGACCGGTTAAAGAATTAAAAGGGATACAAAAAATAAAGCTGTATCCGGGTGAGAGCAAAAAAGTAAGCTTTGAGATTAATGAAGATATGCTTAAGTTTTATGGAGCAGATGGAAATTTTGTTGTTGAACCAGGTGCTTTTCATGTGTTCATTGGACCTGACAGCAGTACTCAAAATATGGCTGAATTCGTGCTGAAAAGCTGATAATAATCGCACTAATATGTTATCCTCAATGTAATTTACAGTTTCCTTTAAATCAGTGTATATATTCATAATAGCTTCTCCTAAATACAATTACCTAATATAAGAATAATACATTCTGGAGATTTAAAAAGGAAAAATTAGTATGTATTTTGACTATAAAAGCAAGAAATGCTTGGTGAGACTAAAAAATATATTTTATAATAGTATAAAAATAACGGAGGATTGTAAAATGAATGAAATTAAAACAATACAGGCGGCAGGAAATGCCTTTAAGGAATATTGCACTCTTGATACTAAGGTTTGCGGCGGAATCTTGTTTGAAAATGATGGCGCTATGATAGTTGCAAAGCCATTTGGATTGGACAAGGTATTTCCAGATGGTACTGTCGAAGCCTTTTGTGATTTCAGTTCACTTGAAGATCGGAAGGACTATTATTTTCCAAGCCCATTTATATGGGATATGAAGTATGACAGTAATAATAATATACTTGCTGCAGCTCAGGACAGAATACTTAAGATTTCTTCTGACGGCGCTGTAAAGACCCTGATCAGAGAGGACTTTAATGGTTTCCTGGGAGCAAGCGGCTTAGAGCTTGACAAGGAAGGAAATATGTACGTGCTAAATGGAGGTGCAGTATATAAATATCCGCCTGATCTTCAAAAGACATTATATTTAGAATCAGAGGAATATAATTCATTCTTTTCTATTGCATTTAGTCCTGATGGCAAATATCTATATTTAACAGATTTTTTTACAAAAGCACTTGTTAAGTACACTCTTAACCCGGATGGCACATTAGGAGAAGGCAAAAAGATAGCTAGTGAGCCAGTTAAAAATTCAGGTGACTTTGGAGCGCCCTTGAATATTATTTTTGATCAATGCGGTAACGCCTATACTTCGATAGATGGTATGGGACACATTCTAATGATCGACAATGATGAAAAACAATCGCTCATAAATATGAATGTATTTGTCAGGAACCACATAATCGCGTTCGGTGGTAAAGGCTTTGATCAGGATAGTATATACTTTACTACATATAGTGACAAGGTGTGCAGACTGAAAATGGGCGAAGCTTGAGTAAAAGAGGAATAGCTTCTTCTTTTCAAGATTCGAAATATTACGAGTATTGTCAGAGTCCTTTGCCGTAGGATTCCTCTACCAGCGGATTCATATTTCATAAGCTTCTTTACAAAATCTTCTATCTGACCTTTTGAAGAAGCTTCACGACCTCCTCAACCTTCAAAACCTTACCGTAGGAAACTACCCTTCCGTCAATAACGAGGGCCGGCGTTGTCATAACTCCATATGCGGCGATCTGTGAAAAGTCGGTCACATGGTCTATCGTGGTGTCCATTCCCAGCTGCTCCAATGCGGCTTTTGTTGACGCCTCAAGCTGATTGCACTTAGCACAGCCGCTGCCTAAAACCTTTACGCTTGCGCCCTCTATTTTTGCTCTTTCAGCCTTTGCCATGCTATTCGTATCACAATTGCCTCCGCAGCAGCATGACTTTGCTTTTTCGTTTTTACTTTGTCTTCCAAACAGTGCCATAACAAATATCTCCTTTTTTATAATTATTCAATATCTAGGTGCTTGTTATCTATTAACTATAGAATAAATGTTTGAATTGTGTTGAAAAAGTAGCCTACAATGATGATGCCAACTGTACAGATCAATATGAACAACGCCAGCAGTTTTGGTTTGACAGCCTTTCGGAGCATGATCATTGAGGGCAGGGATAGTGTTGTGACCGCCATCATGAAAGACAGGATAGTACCAAGCTGTGCTCCTTTAGACAAAAGTGCTTCAGCAATAGGAATCGTACCGAAAATGTCTGCATACATCGGGACTCCAATAAGTGTTGCCAGAACTACTCCGAAAGGATTATTGCTTCCGAGCACAGCGACAACCCATGCTTCAGGTATCCAGTTGTGGATAACTGCGCCAATGCCCACACCGACTAGAATATATGGAAAGACCTTCTTAAAGGTTGTGAGCATTTGCTCCTTAGCATATACAAGACGGTCTTTTCTGCTAAGCGCAGGAGATTCTATGTCTACGTTTCCTGCGGTCATAATAAAGCCCTCAACATGCTTTTCCATATGCAGCTTCTCAATAATTGCACCACCAACAATTGCGATAATAAGACCAACAATAACATAGATGACAGCAACCTTTACACCAAAAAAGCTCATCAGGAGGACCAAGGACCCAAGGTCAACCATAGGAGAGGATATCAAAAACGAAAAGGTCACACCGAAAGGCAGTCCTGCAGATGTAAAGCCTATAAAGAGCGGTATGGAGGAACAGGAGCAAAAGGGTGTTACAGTGCCTAAAAGTGCGGCTGCCGAGTTTGCACCGATTCCGTGAAAACGCCCTAGTATCTTTTTACTTCGCTCAGGCGGGAAGTAGGTCTGAATGTAGCTTATAATAAAAATTAAAAAACATAAAAGAACTGTGATCTTAATAACATCATAGGTGAAAAACTGAAGGCTTCCGATCCAGCGGTTGGTGGTGTCAAGACCTGCTACTGACAGACCGCTGTTAATTAGCTCATTCAGCCATTTCATGCCAAGTATTTGGTTCTGTATAAAATCCCAAATTTCTCTTAGTATATGCATAGGACATAAGCCTCACTTTCAATAAACAATCATATCAAATAATTTTGATATATATGTCTGTTTTAAAGCCATCAATAGATGGCTTATTTATCACAGCAACGATTCTTTTCTTTAACTGAGTTGGGAGTTGTTAGCTCCTTCAGCAAAGCACCGGCATAAGTGCTGCCATTATCACTGATCTTGTAGTGTGTCCATTTGCCGTCCTGCCGACTTTCCACAATACCTGACTCAACAAGAATCTTCATATGGTATGAAAGACCCGACTGCCCTAGGTCGAGCTGTTCCAGCAGCACGCAGGCGCATTTTTCTCCGCTGCGCAGCAGCTCAAGTATTCGCAGACGCTTTTCATCGCAAAAGGCCTTAAACACTTTTGCGTGTTCTTCATAAGCACTTGACAAGCCATCACCTCATATCAAATTTATTTGATATGTTACCATTATATGTATTAAATCAGGTTTTGTCAATTTGCTTGCGTCTTTTCTGAAAATTTGTCGTCTTCATATTTGTATTTATTAATAATAAATAGGAGAGGAATAGAAATGGACGAAATAATCAAATACTTATCAGTT